>NZ_JBEXGS010000004.1:28714-542573 GCF_040607455.1 Sphaerisporangium sp. NPDC005289 | reverse complement strand
ATCTTCGGATGTCATCACAAACACCGATGATCACGCGGTGGCCGTACCCATGTCCCCACAACCAGCGAGATCACGAACGGTCACTGGAGTACTAGCCCCGCTGAACTACTACCCTGACGATCGCCTGGCGGCGGCTGATCTCCTTACAGGGCTGGGGGCGACCGACGGTCCGGGATTTCGTTCCTCAGCCCCGGCCCATCGAACTCCACCGAGTCGGAGACGTCAGCTCTTCGGATATCCCGGGCTATCGCCTGGTGAGCGCCTTGCGGAGTTGTACAGCCTGCTGCGCTCGAACTTCGAAGGGAATCTCGAGCTTGTCGGGGTCCGCGAGAATGAATCCATCGTCGGGAGAACGGGGGATCACATGGACGTGCAGATGAAACAGCGTCTGGCCTGGGATGTTATCGTTTTGGAGAACCATGCTCCCGGGTGCTCCAAAAGCCTCCCGAACGGCAGCGGTTATTTGGGCGACCACATCGAACAGCTCGGCCAAAAGATCGCCAGGGACAGCATCGAGACTCGTCACGTGCGCAGTCGGAAGTACGAGACAGTGGCCAAGGTTCTTTGCTCGCTGCCAGGGGATGGGCAGAACGAAGACGTTGGCGGTGCGATAAGCGACGAGCTCACTGTCTACGTCACCGGCACCGATGGGACAGAAGGGGCATGAACTCATCCGCTGAATTCTGGGCCACTTCGGACTAGCGCGTCCATCTAGATATCCGCTGGATCGGCTGTACGGCCACAACCACGGCCACGGCCGAAAGGGCAGACCGTGCCCGTTCGGCTGGCAGCGGGGACTCACGGTGACTCGACCGCCATACGTCCAGGTCAGCGTTTTCCCAGCTCACACCCGGGATCTAGAAGACTTTCCGAACTGACAGCGCGGGTTCGATTCCCGTCACCCGCTCTCATGACGAGAAGCCAGTTCGAGGATCGTTTCCCGATCTGACTTTGATCGTTTCTGCGAAGGTATTCGATCTTCCGTGCCCGTACGTGCCCCTGCGCCGTGATCTTCGCTCGGGAGAAGCCCTGCATCGAGGTCCGCGCCGTACCCGTTCCGGCGCTACGTTGGGTCGAGCTCTACACCCGCCACCACCTGCGGAAATGCTTGCCGGCTGCGGATACACGGCTACGTGGGCCGTTGGCGCTCGTCCTTGCAGCGCCATGGACGGGCGGGGTGCGGGTTGGGCTGGTCGAGCAACCGGAGGCGCGGGTTTCCCTGCTTTCGGCAGCCGCCCGACTGGCCCCGCCCGCGGCTCGCTCTTCTCGGTTCTGAACGCTTTGGGAGGCGAGTCGACAAGTACAGGGTGGAAGGCGAGCAGAGTCGAGGAAGGTCATGACGACAGACGCAGAACTGATCGGCAGATCGCTGGCCGGAGACACCGAAGCCTTCATGGAGGTGATCTGCCGCCACGAGGGTGCTGTCGGGGCCTACCTCGTGCGGCGAGTGGGGCGCGAGGCGGCCGAGGACCTCCTCGGCGATGTGTGGGTGGCGGCCTTCGAGTCCCGTAGGAACTATGACCGGTCGTTCCCCGAAGCGCTGCCGTGGCTGTACGGGGTGGCCCTGAACAAGCTGCGGCACTACTGGCGGTCCCGGCCCGCCGAGGATCTCGTACCCGATCTGACGGGCATGGCGAACGGGTGGGATCCCTGGCCGGCGGTGGACGCGCGCGTCGATACCCAGGCGGCGCTCCGGCTGGCCCTGGACAAACTCAGGCCGGAGGAACGAGAAGTGCTGACCCTGGTCGCCTGGGAGGACCTGACCGTCGCCGATGCCGCGCGGGCGCTGCGCATGCCCGCCGGGACGGCACGCCGCCTGCTGCACCAGGCCCGGACGGCGCTGCGGAACGCCCCTGAAGTGGTCGTGCTATTGACCGATCTCAACAGCGTGAAGGAAAGCCAGTGATCATGGACGAGATGGACCTTGTCGGTCAGCTGAAGAACGCCGCACCCCTGCGATCCGAGGCGTACGAGCGAGCGCGGAGGACGCTGCGGGGGGCGATGGCCGAGTCCGAGGCCGCCCGAGCGTCAGAGATCGCTCCGGTGCCTGAGGCGGCTCCGATGCGGACAGAGAGGTCTTCATGGGCGCGCGACCGCCGCTTGGGCATTCTGGGCAAAGTCGCCATCGGCGCCGGCATCGGCGCGGTCGCGGCGACGGCGGCGATCGTGGTCGTCGCCCCGTCGGCGCCCCGGCCCGCGGCGCCGGCTTGGGCGACCTCTCAGGCACCCGCGGCCCAGGCACCCGCGGCCGATATCAAGCTGGTGTCCCTGGTGACCGAGATCAAGGCGAGCGACGACTCCCTGCAGGGAGACGCGTCGCTGGTCGTCCGAACCCAGACCATTGACAGCCGACCGCCGGACGTCACGTACAACCTGTACACCGACAACGGCGATTACTACGTGACAGACACCGAGAGCGCCCTCCCAGCGGCGATCTCCGGTCATGACAACCTCGCCGAGGACGTGAACGCCCGCGAGGTGCAGGCGGCGCGCTACGCGGCGACCGGCGACCTCGACACCGCCCGCAAGCAGATGGTCAACGCCACGCCCAACGCGTTCGGGCTGGGCCTCAGCCCTGCCGAGCAGGAGAAGGCATGGGAGAGGGCCATGGCCAAGGATCGAAGCATCTACCAGCAGAAGGGGATCGCTCCGCCGAAGCGGCCCACCGGCAAGGCTCTGCAGAACCTCATCGACAACCACCTGTGGACCAGCAGCGTCGACGCGCTGGCCCGGGGGGCGGCCAACCCGGAGATCCGGGCGGGCGTGCTCAAGCTGATTTCCACCATTCCTGAGGTCACCGTCAAGGATTCGACGACCGGCGGCCGGCCTACGCTGACCCTCACGGCGGGACCGGCACTGTTCGGAGGCAGCGACGTACAGGTGCTGACGATCGACGCCAAGACCGGGATGCCGATCCGCTCCGAGGTCGGCGCGCCGGGACGCAAGCCATCGTCCGTGAGCGTCTTCGAGGTCTCCCGGGTGACGCTGGCCGATATCGCGGCCGGCAGGTTCTGACCACACTCGGCACTCAGCCGGGCTTGACGTGCGGGCCGTCCTTGCCGGGGCAGGACTGCCCGCACGGCCACCGCGATACCAGGGCCACTCAGCACCGTCCGGAACGATCTGGAACGACTCGAACCGGATCTTTCACTCCGCATACCGCGGGCCGTTTCGATCTGGTCGGGCCATCGCGAGGGCGTGCATGATGATGGGGTGCTGATCTGTATCGAAGCATCCGAGCTGCCGGGCCGGAAGTGTGGACCTGCACCGGGGTTTCCTGGCTACTCCAACATTCATGTGGGCGTGCAGCGGCGGGAGCGTACCGGTGAACTGCTCGGCGTGACCGCTGCGGACGTCTCCTCGGCGGTGTGGGAGCTGGAGGTGACCGCGACCCGCACGGAGTCCGGCTGGGATCTGCGCGGCCCGTTCGTGCAAGGACGGCCGGGCGGCCGGTTCGTCTACCTGTCGTGGGGGACGGTCGATGAGGCCGGAGCGTTCTCGATGTTCCGGCGGGCGAAGCTGTGGCTGGAGGCCATTCCCGCGGACGTGCTGGAGAGGGCCGTGGCCGGTGGCGCCCTGGTGGCACGGCTGGGGTTGACGGACGCCAAGCGTCAGCCGTTGTGCGCGTCGGTGCGCCCGCCGCTGGTGGAGTGGTCAACCCCCGCGGGCTGACGCCGGCCGACCGTGCATGCCAAGGTGGGTCTGTCGACGCGGTCCGGAAAGCTCGGCTGTACAGCCACAGCCGCGGCCAAGAGCACGAACGGCGGACGGCCTACATCGAGGTCAACGCCCGTACCGGCTGTACTGGATGCGCTTCCCGAGCCGGCAGCGCGGGTTCGATTGCCGCCACACCGCTCCACACACGAAGGCCCAGGTCAGAAGGCGATTTCCGGCCCGGGCCTTCATTGCTACCGGTTGGCCGGGGGCATCGATGTGATGGTCGGCGCCCCCGGCCGCCGGAGTCCTGCCCCTACGCCTGTACGGCGCCTTCCAGCAGGGTCCGGTGGTGGATCATCCAGCCGGCGGCGCGAGCCCGCCAGGCCAGGGCCCACAGCGGTGCCGGGTTCGTCGAGTCCGGAGTGATCTGGGCTTGGGCCGCTTCGGCGGCGCAATCCCGGATCGCGAACTCGATCATCCGGACGACCAGGCCGTTTCGCTCGGCGGCGGGTAGTTCGTAACCGTCGAGGAACAGCCGGAGCTGCCGGGCGCGGGTGGCCGCATCCGGCAGGTTGTTGAGTTCGGCGACGTCGTCGTCGTGCAGCCGGGCGTGCCACCAGGCGGCGGCGACGACCTCGTCGAGACGGTCGACCGGCCCGGCCAGCGTCCAGTCGATGAACGCCACGGGTTGACCGTCGCGCACCACGGTGTGCCACGGTCCGGCGTCGCAGTGTCCGATCACCGAGTCAGGGCCGGTGCGGTGCATCCACCATGGCTGCCAGGCGGCGTCCGGTGGCGGCCGGAAGCCGGCGGTGGCGTTGTGCAGGTCGCGCAGCAGCCTGCCGACCTGCCAGATGGCCTCATCCGACCAGCCCTGTGGGTGGACGATGGTGCCTTCGATGTAGGTCAGAACCTCGTTGCCGTCGGCGTCGAAGCCATCGCCGACCACCTGCGGACAGCCGGTGAACCCGGCGTCGGCCAGGTGGCGCAGCAGCGCATGGACGGTTCCGGTCCAGGGGCGGGCAGCACGCTTGACGGTGTGGCCTGAACGGATGACGTGACTGGGTCCGCCTTCGGCCGCCGTCAGCGGCTCGAAGGATGATGCGGAATCCACGAATTCTCCTCGTGTAGCGCGGTAAGCGGTGACAGCGCCGATGAGGGCGCTACAGCCGGCGGCGCGGACGGAATCCGCAGCCGACGGTGGCCGCCACGCAGCGAAGAATTCGTGGTCTGACCGAGCTACAGCCCTTAAAAGGGGCGAAGGTCAGATCGCGGCGAACTCACGCGTCGCAGCGGCGGCGGCTACCTCGCTGAGGACCATGCACGTCATGTCGACCTCCTTGATCAGCCGGACACAATCGAGGCTATCTCCCAGTGGCCGGCCGCACCACCGAGTTTTCCGCCGGCCCGAGGTGGGCGCCGTGCATCGCCACCGGCTCGAGAGCTTCGACTGGCAGGCCCAACGCCCCCGTTGGTAGTCCTCTATAGGGTCCCTGTCAGCATGGGGCGTTGCCCCCGACGCGCCGCCCTGGCCTTCCTGATCTCGAACCGGTCACCCGCTGATCTGAGGGTTGGCCGGCGGGGCGACGACCAGTTCGGTGTCCGGGTCATGCTGGATCTGCGGAGGGCCCGCGACGATCATGGTGGCTCGGGCCCATGGCCGCTCTCGCACCAAGAACGGCAGTTCCTCCAGCAGCCAGTTCGCCACGTGCTCCCGTTGCTCGGGAGAGTCACCGTCGCGAGCGACCAACAGGCGCTCTTGCTCATCGAGGTCACCCTGCATCCACACCGAGGCGTCCAGCCACAGGGCGAGCTCCTCGCGGATGATGCCGGTGCCCTCGACCCAGACGAAGTCGGCACCGGCGGGGACGGTGATCGATCCGGGCCGGTCGTGGAGGGTCCAGGCATCAGGGCGGAAGTCCACCGCCTCACCCCGGTGCAGGGGCCGCAATATGTTCTCGGCGAGCACGGCGCCCCAGTCGAAGTAGGCGTGGTTCCAGGCGATGTCGTCGGTGTGCACGATGGCGGAGTTGGGCACCGTCCTGCGGAGCCGCTCGGCCAGGGTCGTCTTGCCCGCGCCGCCCCGGCCGTCGATCGCGATCACCCGCGGACGTCCGGTGACGTCGGGTGACGCGTCGCGCAGCTGCCGGACGGCGTCGAGCAGGGTCACCACTCGCCAGCCAACGGCCTCGGTCTCGCCTGCATGAAGATGCATTGCCAACCTGTCTGTGGAGGTGAGGACACGGTTCGGGCTCCGGACGGGCCGGCGTAACCCTTGTGTCATTGTCGATGACTAGTCGGAGCTCTCGTTGGTGTGGTGGCGGGGCTTCAGCTGAAGCTGCTCCGGTAGGCGTGGGGGGTGACGCCGACGACGCGTTTGAAGCGGTCGCGGAAGGCGGTGGGCGAGCCGAAGCCCGCCTGGGCCGCGATGCGTTCCATCGAGTGCCGGGTGGTCTCCAGCAGGTGCTGGGCTTGACGGACACGGGCCCGGTGGAGCCACTGCAATGGTGTGGTGCCGGTTTGCTCGCGGAAGCGCCGTATCAGGGTGCGGGTGCTCATGCCTGCGTGAACGGCGATGCCGGCGAGGGTGAGATCTCGGGCGAGATTGTCCTCGATCCAGCGCAGGAGGGGTTCGATGGCCGAGCCGCGAGGGGTGGGCGGGTACTGCCGCACGATGAACTGGGCCTGGCCGCCCTCGCGTTCCAGCGGCATGACCGACAGTCGTGCGGCGTCAGCGGCGACGGCGGAGCCATAGTCCCGGCGGATCATGTGCAGGCACAGGTCCAGTCCCGCCGCGGCACCGGCCGAGGTGAGGATCCGCCCGTTGTCGACGTAGAGCACGTCAGGGTCGACGTCGATGTCCGGGTAGGCGGCGGCGAGTTGGGCGGCGGCCAGCCAGTGGGTGGTGACGCGCAGCCCGCCGAGCAGTCCGGCGGCGGCGAGGATGAAGGTGCCCGAGCAGATGGAGGCGATCCGGGTGCCGTCGGCGGCGGCCCTGGAGAGCGCGTCATGGACGGCCGGCGGCAGAGGTCCGGCGGGGTCGGCGGTGCCGGGAACGATGACCGTGTCCGCGTCCGCGAGTGCGTCCAGTCCCCACCGGGCGCGCAGGGTGAACAGGCCGGCGTCCACGTCGGGCCGCTCGGCGCAGACCCGCACCCGGTAGGCGGGGCGGCCGTCGGGCAGTCGGGTGCGGGTGAACACCTCGATGGGTGTGGACAGGTCGAAGGGGATCACCTGATCCAGCGCGAGGACGACGACGGTGTGCATGGCGACAACATATGCCTGCACCGGGTTCTCGCCAATGGCTTCTTACTGCCTTCATCAGCTCCCCACGCGCGGCCAGCCGTTGGCGATATTCCGTTGGACATTGTCATTCCTGCCACTAGGAGCCCGGGACGTCGCCGGTTAGCCTCGACCACGTCCACCACACCTCTCAACGGAACGGACACCTTCATGATCGTCCGATTCGATGCCGGCACGGCTTCTGAGTCCCGCCGTGCGGACGGCGGCGCGGGTGCCTCCGCCGCGCCGGGCGGCCGCCGGCGGGAAACCCCCCGACGATGAGCGTCGTCGTCCCGATCATGATCGGCGTGGGGTACGTGTGCCTGATGTCCCTGATCCGCGAACCGCACCGGCGCCGGTTCAACGCGATCATGGTGGCCGGAGCCGGGGCCGCCTACCTCAGCGGCGGCGGTTTCGGCCCGTGGGAGTTCGCCTTCACGGCCGTCATGACCTACTGCGCCTACCGCGGCCTGGAGTCGTGGACGTTCGTCGGCATCGGGTGGCTGCTGCACACCGGCTGGGATCTGCTGCACCACCTGCACGGCAACCCGATCATCCCGTTCGCGGACCACTCTTCCCTGGGATGCGCGATCTGCGATCCGGTGATCGCCGTGTGGTGCTTCTCGGGCGGCCCCTCGGTCACCGGCCTGCTCCGGGTGCGCCTGGTTCGGTCCCGCGTCGGTTGAGGCTGATCAGGTGGGCAGGGTCGCGGCCAGCGGTGCGCCGATCTGGATGTCGAGGTACGCCACCAGATCGTCTCCGTCGACGGCGCCCCGGCGCGCATCGATGATCACGACCGTTCCGGCCACGATGCCGGCGAAGCCGGTGCCGGATCGGCGGGACCGTTCGATCCGCTCGGTGACCTGGGGGCGGACCTCCTCGGCGAGGAACGTGAGGCCATGCGGGAACTCCTCGCCGAGCAGGTGCCGTTGCCGCCCCAACTCGATCACGCTGCCGATGCCGAACCAGGCCGAGACGATCTGGTCATCGCGGAGGGCGACACGGAAGTAGCCGTTCGACCGGGTGCGGTCGCAGCTCTGCTGGGGTGGGTAGAAGCAGTCGTAACCACCGGCCAGGAGATCATCGACAGCGGAGCTCATCGAGGTCGCGTAGTGCGCTGAGCCGAACGGCCAGCGTCGCACGGAGGCGTCCCGGGCGGTGACGACCAGTCCGTTGTGCCGGTCGTAGCCGTAGTCCGCGTGCGTGTCCGACCACCCCGTCCGGGGGACGCCCTCGCTCGGCCGCGTCCCGTGGGTATGGAGATCGCGATCGAAGTCGTCGATCTCCTGCCGCACGCGGTCACCGGCTTCGGGCCAGATCGCGGTCAGCGCCGGTGCCGCGGCCTCGGCGACCTGGTCGTCCTCGTGGTTCCCCTGCGGGGAGGGGAACCACGCCCAGGCGAGCCGGTCGTCGCGGTCGAGCAGGAACTGCGCCACCTGCGGATAGACCGTGTCCGCCTCGTCGCGGAGCCCGATGCGGCACCACAGGGCACGGCCGTCGGCATTGGCTCGGACCTGCGCACAGAACCAGCCGGCCTGCCTCAACGGCCGAGTGAGAGCCCCTGCCGTGCCGTCGGCCGAAATCGGCTCGGCCCGCGAGTCCTCACCCGCCGCGTCGTGCTCGTAGACGCCGGCGGGCGGCAGCGACGGCGGCTCGTCCGGCGCGGTGCAGCCGGACAGCGCGAGCGGAGCGATCATGATCAGCAGTGCCGTGAGAGTCGTGCGGACGACCGGTCGATATCGGCGCGCGGGCATGGAGAACGGACGGGACACGGGGTCCATCGAAGCCGCCGGCCCCGAGGTCGGCAACTTCGGCGATCGGTGACGGCTTCGCTGCCGCATATCACTCCTGAGAGTGAGGGCAGCGGGCGGAGGAATCCAGATAATGGGCGGATGTTCGCAGCGGGCCGGGCCGAGGGGGCCGTTGACGGGGCGCTCGCGGTGGGCGTGGTCCTGGCCACGGTGATCCCGCTTCTGCTGCCCGCTCCCAATCCCTGGTGGATCATCGGGCTGGGGCTGCTGGCGTCGGCGCCGGTGGGGTGGCGCAGGCGGGCGCCGATGGCGGTCGCGGTGGTGGTCGGCGCGGCGATGTCGGTGCTGGTGACATGGGAGAAGCCGTTGCTGCCCTTCGGGCCGCTGCTGGCCGTCTACACGATCGCCGACCTGAGCCCCAGGTGGAAGAGGCTGGCGGCGATTCCGCTGATCGTGGTGGCGGTGGGCGCCTCGTTGGTGCTGCCCGGGGAGAACGACGAGACCTACCGGCTGGTGGGGACCGCCTTCGTGGCCGCCTACGCGCTGGGCACCAGCGTCAGGGCGAGCCGCTCGCGGGCCGCCGAGCTGACCGAACGGGCCCGGCGGCAGGAGCAGGAGCACATCGCGGCGGCGGCCGAGGAACGCACCCGGATCGCGCGCGACATGCATGACATCATCACCCATTCCGTGGGGCTGATGGTGGTCCAGGCCGAAACCGGTCCGGTGGTGATGCGCAGCGCTCCGGACAAGGCCGAGGCGGTGTTCGATGCGATCGCCGACATGGGAAGGGGTGCGCTGGCCGAGCTCCGGGGGGTGCTCACCGCGCTGCGGACCCCGGGCGAGGGCGGCGGACCGGTGTGCGGCCACGCCGACGAGCGGCCGGGCGAGTCCCTGTTCCAGCCACGTCTGGCCAACCTTCCCGCGCTGCTCGACCGCAGCGGCCTGGACGTGGTGAGCACGTCCGCCGGCACCCCGCGCCCCGTGGCGGAGAGCGTTGAGGCCGCCGTGTACCGCATCGTTCAGGAGGCGCTCACCAACGTGCGTAAACACGCCGGTACGCGTGCCGTCCGCCTGGCTCTGACCTGGGGAGAGCGCCTGACGGTGGAGATCGCCGACGACGGGCGAGGGCCGGGTGAGCGCGGCGGGTACGGGCTGGCCGGGATGCGAGAACGGGCGGCGGCATGCGGCGGGACGCTCAGGGCCGAGGCGGGGCGTAACGGGGGATTCGTGGTGACGGCCGAATTTCCGCTTGGATAGCCGGCATGTTACGGGTGCTCATCGCCGACGATCAGGATCTCTTCCGCGCGGGGTTCGGGCTGATCCTCGGGGCGCAGCCGGACATGGAGGTGGTCGGTGAGGCCGCCGACGGTGCGGAGGCGGTCGCCGCGGCCAGGCGGCTCCGGCCGGACGTGGTCCTGATGGACGTGCGCATGCCGGGAATGAACGGCATCGAGGCGACCCGGCGGATCTGCGCCACCACCGTCGCCAAGGTGCTGGTGTTGACCATGTTCGACCTCGACGAGTACGTCTACGACGCGGTCCGGGCGGGAGCGAGCGGCTTCCTGCTGAAGGACATCCGGCGCGACGAACTGGCTCACGCCGTGCGCACCGTCGCCTCGGGTGAGGCCCTGCTGGCCCCGGCGGCGACCAGGAGGCTGCTGGAGGACCTGGTGCGCCGGCCCGCCCACGGCGTCGCCCCCCGGCTGACGGCCAGGCTCGGCGCACTGACCGAGCGCGAGCGCGAGACGCTGAAGCTGGTCGCGCAGGGCCTGTCGAACGCGGAGATCGCCGCCGCGCTCGTGGTCACCGAGCACACGGTCAAGACGCACGTCAGCCGCATGCTCACCAAGCTCGACCTGCGGGACCGGGTCCAGGCCGTGGTGCTCGCCTACGAGTCCGGGCTGGTGGTCCCCGGCAGGAGTGACGACGGAGATCACACCCGCGAGTGACGCGCCCGCGGGGTGGGGGAAAGCACGATCGTCGGCATGCGACGCATCCTCCTCACCCTCGCCTCCGCGGTCCTCACGCACTTCGGCGCCGCTCCCTGTCCTGTTCCTGGCTCGCCATGCGGGGAGGGGCACGGCTTTCGCCGCCGGGACGCTCGTCTGGCTCGCCGGTCAGGTGCAGATGTGGCCGTACTTCACCGGATCCCTGGAAATGCCGCCCGCGCTGGCCGCCGCCCTCATCGCCGGCCCCGCGCTCTGCTACGGCGCGGGCGTGCTGCTCTTCCGCACCCTGCTCGTGCGCGGCCGGGGGCTGCTGGCGGCGTCGGCCCTACCGGCCGTCTGGGTCACCACCGAGTACGTCATGAACCTCGCCGGACCGCACGGGGCCTGGTGGAGCCTGGCGTACACGCAGGCCGACCTCCTGCCCGTGCTGCAGACCGCCTCGGTCACCGGGGTCTGGGGCATCACCTTCCTCCTGCTGTTCGTGCCCGCCTCCATCGCGGTCCTGCGGCCACGCGCGGCGGTGGTCTCGGGTGTGCTGGTCACGCTCACGCTCGGCCACGGTCTCCTACGACTCGCGACGCCCGCCGACACCGCAGGACGGAAGGTCGCACTGGTCGCGACGGACGATTCCAAGGATGTCCTCCACCGGTACGGCGAGGCGGTGGACGACGCGGCGGCCCACGGCGCGGAGGTCGTGGTGCTGCCCGAGAAGGTCTTCAGGACCACCGACCTGCCGTTCGCCCGCCCGGGCGTGGAGGTGGTCGCGGGGATCGCCATGGAGACCAACAGCGCGGTGAGCTACCCCTCCGGCGTGCGCTACGACAAGCACCACATGATCCCGGGAGTGGAGGGCAGGTTCCGGCCCGGCACCGGCCTGGCCTTCCTCGGCGGTCATCGGCTCGGCCTCATCATCTGCAAGGACCTGGACTTCCCCGGCCTGGTCAGGCAGTACGGCCAGGCCGGCGCCGCCGCCCTGCTCGCGCCGGCCTGGGACTTCGACCAGGACGCGTGGCTGCACAGCCGCATGGCGGTGGTGCGCGGCGTGGAGAACGGCCTGGCGGTGGCCCGCGCCGCGCGCGAGGGACTGCTGACGGTCAGCGACGACCGCGGCCGGATTCTGGCCGAAGGCCACAGCGCCAAGACGGGCATGACGGGCATGACCACGGTCACGGCCGCCCTGCCCCGGCAGGGCTCGGCCACCCTCTACACCGCCCTGGGGGACTGGGCCGCGTGGGCCTCGGCAGGGTTGCTGTTGCTCGCGCTCGGTGCGCTGACCCGTACGAAACCCTCCGGCTCGGTGAGTGAAAGCCCGGCCGGCGACACCGTGATGAGCCTGTCGACGCCGAGCTAGGTGTGCGGGCCGGCAAGCCCTCCATGTACCGGCCGCATCCTGACCGGCGTGGCGCGGCGCGATGTCGTCGGCTTCGTCCGGTTCGGCTACCTTTCGAGGGCAGGAATGAAGGACCGGACCTGACCGGGAGATCGCCCTCGGCAGGCGGTCGGGCTTCCGTTCCGCGGTCACGCACGCTCGCCGGACTCACCATGGAGCACCCGTTGATGAAGACAGGGCACCCTGATGGAGCCTGAGATCACCGGCCCGGCCTTCGGCGCCGGAGGGACTCCCCCGCGGCGGTCCAGGGAGGAACTTCCTGTGACCCGTTCGCCGGTCCGAGAGGCCTCGCGCGTGCCGGAAGGCGTGAGGGCGCCGCTCGGCGGCACGCCCGCCGGCGGTGTGCCCGAGGCCGCCCCGGCAGAGGCGTCCGCTCGGGGTGGTCGCGGGCGCGCGTGGCCGCACCGGGCCGTCCTCGCCCTGGTCATGGTCGTGCAGGCACTGCTGTCGACGCGGCTGCACAACTCCGCCTTCATGGACGAGGCGCTGTACATCCACGCCGGCCGCATGGAGTTCGCTTACCTCCTCCACGGGGCCGCGGTGAACCCCTCGTACAGCAGCACATTCTCTGGTTCCCCCATGCTGTATCCCCTGCTCGCGGGGGCCATGGACGTCGTGGGCGGGCTGACCGGGGCACGCGCCCTGAGCCTTGTGTTCATGCTCGGCTGCACGGGCCTGCTCTATTCGCTGACCCGTCGTCTGTTCAGCGAGCGCGTGGGCCTGTTCGCGGCCGTCGTCTTCGCGGCCTCCCAGTCGACGATCGTGCTGGGCTGGTTCGCGACCTTCGACTCCGCGGCCCTGTTCCTGCTGGCTTTCGCCGCGTGGCTCGTGGTGCGCACCGCCCGGGCCGGCCCGTTCGCGGTCCTGTTCGCCGCGCCGGTCCTGGTCCTCGCCTTCTGCACCAAGTACGCCGCCGGACTGTTCATCCCCACGGTGGTCGGACTGGCCGTCATCGTCGCCTGGCCCCATCAGGGCGTCCGCGCGCTCTGGCGCGGGGTGCTGCTGTCGGGCGCCGTGGGAGCCGTCGGTGGTGCCGTGCTGTACGGCAGCTCCATCCTGGCGGGCATCCGGTTCACCACCACCTCCCGGCCTCACGGCACCAACTCCGCGAGCTCGCTGGTCGATGTGTCCGTCGAGTGGATGGGGTTGGCCTTCGTCCTGGCGTGCCTGGGGGCGCTGGCGTACGTGTGGCGCGGCCGGATCGGCGAGGTCGCCTCCGCGGGCCGCAAGGCCGCTGGCGAGGTGCCGGGCAGGGTGTGGCGCGCGACGCTGGGCCTGCTGCTCTGCGGGACGGGGCTGCTGGCCCCGGCCTACCAGATCCACCTGTCGACCTCCGTGTCCCTGCACAAGCACGTCGGGTTCGGCCTGTTCTTCTTCGCGCCGCTGGCCGGACTGGGTCTGTCCACGATCGTCGGCCCGCCGTTCCGCCGCACACCGATCGGCCTCCTCGTCGTCCGCGCCGCGATCGGCCTGGGCATCATCGGGTTCGCCTTCTCCTCAGGCGTGGCGCAGTCCCAGTGGCGCTATGCGACCTGGCCGGACTCGACGCGGCTCGTCGACCTGCTCCGTTCGCAGGTGAACGGCGAGGGCCGGTACCTGGCGGACATCGCGCAGGTGCCCACCTACTACTTCCAGGACGTCACCGACTGGAGCCAGTGGACGGGCACCTACCACCTCGGCTACACCGACGCCGAGGGCGTCGAGCACACCGGTGCGGACGCCTACACGGCGGCCATCGGCGACGGCCGCTACGACCTGGTGGTGCTGCAGAGACCCGGAGTCTCGAAGTTCGACCCGGCCATCGCGAAGGCCCTGCCGAGCAGCGGCAGGTACCGCCTCTCCGCGGAGCTGCCGTTCTCCACGACCTTCGGCGACGGCTCCTACCAGGTCTGGACGAGGACCTCGGACTAGAGCCCCGGCACGCCGCGTCATCCGGTCAGGACGGCGGGGCGGGACGGCCCGGGGGGCGCCAGGCGGCCGGTGCGGTCGAGGTGGGCGAGGGCGAGGGTGGAGGCGAGGCCGGCGCAGATCAGCAGCAGCCACGGCAGGCCGGGCAGGTTCCAATGCGCGGCCAGGTCGATCGCGGCGCCGCCGGCCAGGTTGCCGGCCAGGATGCCGGCGCCGGACAGCAGGTTGTACAGGCCGTAGTACGTGCCGACCAGGCGGCCGCCACCGATGTCGGCGATCGTCGCCATCTCGAAGGGGAAGGCCATCAGCGTGCCCGCGGTGAGCAGGAGCGTGCAGGCGATGACCGGGACCAGGGCCAGGTGCGGCGGCGGGTGGAACCGCGCCGTGACCGCCAGCGGCGCGAAGGCCAGTGTCATCAGCGTCAGCCCTCGGGTGATGGTCTGCCCGGGTCTCCACCGTGCCGTGCACCACGCGGTCACCGGCACCTGGGCGGCGATCCCCAGCAGCGCGGAGATCGCGTACAGCGCCATCACGCCTCCCGCGCCGCCGCCGACCCGCTGCACTTCCAGCGGCAGCCCCAGATACATCTGGTAGGACAGCGCGTACGAGGCGATCATGGCGGTGGCGAAGGCGAGGAAGGGCCGGTTGGTGAACGCCTCCCGCCAGTCGTGCAGGACCGGCCGGTCGGCGTCCGCCTCGGCGCCCGCGCGGGCGGGAAGGCACCTCCACTGCAGGACGGCCAGGACCGCGAAGATGGCCGCCGCCGACAGGCATACCGTGCGGAATCCCGCGCCGAGGAGCGCGAGGCCGAGCAGCGGCCCGGCGAGGATGCCGGCCTGGTAGAACACGTTGAACACCGCGAAGGCCTCGACCTTGCGATCACCGGCCTCGTGGGCGAGGTAGGCGCGGGCGGCCGGGTTGAACAGCGCGCCGGCCAGCCCGCTCAGCACCGCGGCGACGAGCAGGACCGCCAGCGAGGTGGACAGGCCGAACAGCGCGAATCCGACGGTGCGCAGGACGCAGCCCGCCATGATCATGGGCTTGTACCCGAGCCGGTCGGCCAGGGTGCCGCCGACCAGGAACAGGCCCTGCTGACTGGCGTTGCGCAGCCCCAGGATCAGCCCGACGGTCCACACGGCCAGGTGTGCCCGGCCGGTCAGGTGCTGGGCCAGGTAGGGCATGAGCATGAAGAAGCCCAGGTTGATACCGGCCTGGTTGAGCTGCAGCAACCGGATCGGACGGGGGAAGGAACGGAACCGGCGCCAGGTCGAGGTCATCGCCCGTGTCCTGCCGTGCCGAGCGGATCGGTGACGGTGGTGCAGCGGGTCCAGCGCGCGACCTCCCGCTCGGCGGGCAGCGCGATCCGGTCGGGCCGGTCGGCCGGCGGGGCGTCCAGCAGGCCCCGGGCGGCGCAGAAGCCGTCGTCGAAGACGGTGTCCCAGTAGCGCCACGGCCCGTCCGGGAAGATCGCCACTACGGTGTCGGCGGGCCGGATGGCCGCCAGCCAGCGCGCCACCAGCGCGACCGCGCCGGTGCTCCACCCGCCCGAGACGTAGTGGCCGGCGGCCAGCGCGCGGCAGCTCCACACCGCTTCGGCGGCGTTCACCCAGTGCACCTCGCTGAAGGAGTCGTAGGCGACGTTGCGCGGGTGGATGCTCGACCCCAGGCCCCGCATCAGGCGCGGACGGGCGGGCTGGCCGAAGATGGTCGAGCCGACCGTGTCGACGCCGACCAGGTCGAGTTCGGGGAAGTGCCGGCGCAGCACCTTGGAGATCCCGGCGCTGTGACCGCCGGTGCCCACCGAGCACACCAGCGCGTCGATGTGGGGCAGTTGGGCGAGCAGTTCGTGCGCCAGGCCCCCGTAGGCGTCGACGTTGTCCGGGTTGCCGTACTGGTCGGGACACCAGGCGTGCGGGATTCGTTCCAGCAGGCGGGTGACGTGGTCGCGGCGCGCCTGCTGCCAGCCGCCGGTGGGATGCGGCTCGGCCACGATCTCCAGCCGGACGCCGTAGGAGGCCAGCAGGCGCCGCATGAGCGGCTCCATGCCCGGGTCGCCCACCAGGACGACCGGGTGGGAGTAGACGATGCCGGCCAGGGCCAGGCCCAGGCCGAGTGTTCCGCTGGTCGACTCCACGATCGTCGCGCCCGGCCGCAGCTCGCCCCGAGCCCGCGCGCGACGGATCATGTGCAGCGCCGGCCGGTCCTTGATCCCGCCAGGGTTGAAGCCCTCCAGCTTGGCCCAGAACCCCGTGCCGGGGTCGGAGGGGTTCGGAACGAAGGTCAGCGGGGTGTTCCCCACGGCCAGACCGAGTGACGAATACGCCGAGGACGGCGCGCTGTTTCGACGTGCGATGGTCGTCTGCGATGACATGTGAATCCCCGATGTGAATCGATGCGACTTCGGGGGCATGGCGGCATTCCGCCACACCCGGCTGAACCGACGGCGGTGAGGCAGGTGCGCCGTCTATATGCGCATCACGCGGATATTCACCCGATCGGGGGTCGGAAGCGGTGCGGTGGCGCACCGCGTCAGGTTCACGCGCCGGCCGCGGCGATGGGCGGCGATCGCGAGCACCGCCTGGGCGGCGGAGGGCACCTGCACGCTGGGAGGATCCGTGGCCGAGCATTCTTGCTCGGTGCCGTGGCGATGTCCGGGTGGCAGGTCGTGATGCCGGCAGTCGGCGTCCGGGGACATCTCCAGCACCGTGACGGTCTCGTGCAGGACGTGCCCGTCGGACTCCGACATGATCACGGCCGCGCAGGCCCCGCCATGGGCGAACACCAGGGAGGTGATCATGACGAGCATGAGCGCCGCGCTCATCACCAGCCGGCCGGCTCCCGCCGCGGCCGGTCTGTCACCACGCCTCACTGGTATCGCGAACATCACCGCCGATGATGCCCGCCTGCGGGGCAGGCCGCGCCCAGACGATTCACCGCCTTTCGCAAAACGGATTTTCCGCCGCAGCGCCTGTTACCCTCACATCACTCTCGGCTGTTTGTGGCGGCACGGCTCATATGGACTCGCCACGCCGACGCGGTGTCGAATGCCGCCCTCGGTGAACGGCCTCGCGCAGACTGAAAAGGCCTATCCGCACCCGCGGCGGGATTCGCCGGACGGCCGCCGGCCGCTGACGCGCGTGGAGAAGTCGATGATCCTTTCCCGGCGTGAGATGGTCGCGGGACTCGGCGCCCTGGCCGCCACCCCGCCGGTCCACCGCGCGACTCGCATGGACCGGCCGGCCGCTGCCGGGCTCCCGGCCGTGCCCGCCGGAGTGACCCCCGACGAGTTGGCCACCGATGAGGCGTTCTGGGGAGGCGTCGCGGCCCAGTTCCGGGTGAGCACCGAGTTCGTCAACCTGGAGAACGGCTACTACGGGATCATGCCCGAGCCGGTACGGCTGGCCTACCACCGCAATGTCGATCTGCTCAACGAGCGCAACTCCCACCTGCTGCGCACCGCCTACAAGGCACAGGCCGACCAGGTCCGGCAGCGCGTCGCCCAGGCCGTGGGCGCCGCGCCCGAAGAGATCGCCCTGACCCGCGGGGGCACCGAGGCCCTGCAGAACCTCATCGCGGGGTACAACCGGCTGCGGCCGGGAGACGCCGTCATGTACGCCGACCTCGACTACCACAGCGCCCAGTACGCCATGAACTGGCTGGCCGACCGGCGCGGCGTGCGCGTCGAGCGCATCGTCATCCCCGAACCGGCGACCCGCCAGGCGGTGCTGGACGCCTACGAGCGGGCGCTCAGTGAGCGTCCCAAGGTGAGGCTGCTGCTGCTCAGCCACATGAACAACCGCACCGGCCTGGTCGTGCCGGTGCGCGAGATCTGTGGCATGGCCCGCCGGCGCGGCATCGACGTGATCGTCGACGCCGCCCACTCCTTCGGCCAGCTCGAGTTCACCGTCGACGACCTCGACGCCGACTTCGCGGTGTTCTCGCTGCACAAATGGATGGGCGCCCCTCTCGGGTCGGGCTTCATGTACGTCCGCGAGCACCGCCTTGCCGACATCGACCTCGCCTTCGCCGACGAGACCTACCCCGCCGGCGACATCCGCTCGCGCGTCCACTCCGGCACCATGGACGTCGCGCCGATCCTCACCGTCGGCGCCGCCCTGGACTTCCACGACGCCCTGGGCGGGGCCAACAAGCAGGCCCGGTTGAGGTACCTGCGCGACCGCTGGGTGCGCCAGGTGCGCGACATTCCGGACATGCAGATCCTCACCCCCGACGAACCCGGCATGTACGGCGCGATCACCGCCTTCCGCCTCGCCGGACGTACCCGCGCCGGCGACAACACGGCCATCGCCGACCACCTCATGAGCAGGCACCGGATCTTCACCGTGCAGCGCGGCGGCGTGACGGCGGGCGCCTGCGTGCGCGTCACTCCCGCCCTGTTCACCACCCCGGGCCACCTCGACCGCCTCGCCGCGGCCCTGCACAGCCTTCCGCCGGCCGTGCGCCGGCCTCCGTGACAGGCCGCGCGCAGGACGGCGCGCGCCCCCGCAGAGGGGACGCGCGCCGTCGAGGGGACGTCAGGAGGCCGAGGAGACGTCAGGAGATGGTGAGCGTGCCGTTGGAGTTGCGGGCGCAGGTGACGACCGTGCGGGGGGCGGCGGTGAGGGCGCCGGTCAGGCACTGGCCGAGGACCACGTGGCCCGCGGCGTTGGGATGCCACGACTCCTGGCAGGTCTGGAAGTAGGTGACGCAGGTGTTCGCCAGCCGCTGGATGCCGATCTTGTCCCAGCCGGACAGGCTGGTGACGGGCGTGCCGGACGGCCCGTCCTGCACGCGGAGCGGCGTGGCGAGCGCGCCGGTGGGGCTGCCGGGGTTCTCGCAGAGCCGGGCCCCGTCGAAGGCCTTCTGGACGTCCAGCACGCGCAGGTCGGCCGTCGGACGCTCGGCGGCCAGCGTGGTGTAGGCGTTCTTGACCAGGGAGGCGAGGTTCTGGGAGAACACGTGCCCGGGGGCGAGGCTCGCGCGGTGGATCGGGCAGCCGGCGGCGTACCGCTCGGCGCCGAGGGCGCGGAACTTGTCGCGGGTGTCGGTGCGGTCGTCCTCGTCCCAGTACTGCGAGGCCACGTCGAGCGGCAGCGGGTTGGTGTAGGTCTGCAGGACCACCTGGTGGACGCCGTCGGCGTCGACCTGGTCGAGGGTGTCGAGGACCTGGCGCAGGGCGGCGGTGGTCTCGGTGGTCGCGGCCGCGACCTCGGCGTCGGTGGCCAGGTCCGAGACGGTGCAGGGCTCCTGCGGCACGTCGCCGTTCAGGTAGGCCCAGAACTCCCACCAGCCCGTCCAGGCGTCGGCGATGAAGCGGTTGGCGCACAGCTCCGCGACGTCGCCGAAGGTGAACTGGCTGTTGTTGGAGCCGAGGCCGATGAGGACGACGTCGATGTCGTGGGTCTGGGCGACGGCGCGCAACTGGTCGAGTTGCGAGGCGACGGAACGGCCCTTGGCGCGGGCGCTTCCGGGGTTGGCGATGTCGGCGGGCTGTCCCCCGGAGCACGCGAGGTTGAAGCGGTCCTGGATGCCGGAGAGTGACGCCTTGAACAGCGAGGCGTTCGCCGACCGGTGACAGAAGTAGGCGTTGCTGTTGGCGGCCGACCAGCCGGGGAAGCCCTGCGCCGTCCCGGAGGCGTCCGCGACGGGCTGGTAGTTCCCCGCGCCCTCCCCGCTGATGAAGCTGTCGCCGAGCGCGACGGCGGCGGTGGGCAGAGCCGCCTGCGCCGTTCCGCCATTGATCACCTGGATGCCGACCGTGCCGATCAGGAGCGCGGCCATGGCTGCCACACGCCGGAGAACCCTCACAACTCCCCATTTCCCATTAAACCAGCATGAAATGACGGGCATTCGCATCACAACATGCCGTGCCGACGGCGTCAAGATCTCCGTCAGCCCCGGCCGCTCCACCTAAGAGATCGCGGATCACGCTGATCGTCAAGCATGCGTTTGCTCACCTGGGTCCAGGGCCGTCCAGCGGGTGTGCTGATCCACAGGAAGACCGGCATCTCAGGCATGTACGGTGCTGGGAAGGGAGGGCATATGGCGGACGAGGGGCTCTCAACGATCGGCAGGTGTTACGCGTGCAAGCGCACCTTCGGTTTTCACCCCGCGAGGGTCATGACGATGATGATCGACCCTGATACCGGGCTTCCTCCCGGTATGACGGTTCTGGGCAGCTTTCGCGAGCCGACGCCGGAGGCGACGGCCAGGTCGGTCACGGAACCGATCTGCCCTGACTGCGTGGACAAGGCCAAGCGGTACCTGGAGTTCACGCAGCGGGCGGATCTGCAGTTCGAGACGTTCGAACGACCTGATCACCGCTGAACGGCGGGCCCGGGGTCACGCCGGTTCGTCCGACGACGCCCACCCAGAGGGCTTGGTGGCCGGCCGACGGGAAGGTGCCCGCCGGCCTGGTCCACGGGCATCGCTCGAGCGGGTCGTGGCACGGCGAACGGCTTCTTCCGGTCGTGGAGGGCCCGACCGGAGGTCTGGTGGCGTGGTAACCGGTGGACGCGTCGCACAGTGAGACATATCCGGACATAACGTAATCGGGACTGATGTGGGGCGAAGCTTTGTGCCCTGGCCGGGGCCGCGGCAAGACTGGCGGCAGGAAGGTTCCACGGCTCGGCACCCTGCGGGCTCACCAACGATCGCCCACCGTACGACGCACTGTGGCATGGCCATGAGCACGTCGCCGGAGTCCTCGCCCGGCGCCGGCGCCCTACCGGCCTTCGGGCATGACCGACCTCGCCGAATCGCTCGCGGCGGGAGGTCCCGGCGCGAGCGTCCCGCCGCGCGGCCGACCGGCCCGGCACCGGGGCCACCGTCGTGCTCCCGAGTGACAGGAGACTCCATGCTCTTCTACGTCCAGATGAAGTGGAACCACGAAGGCAGGATCCACCTCGACGAACTGTGGGACATCGAGGTCGACGAGGCCGAACACGTTCTGAAGTCGATCGAGTCCGGGTTCTGCGTGGGCATTTGGAAGGTCGCCGCGCAGAAACGGCTGATCGCGATCGTCGACTCTCCCGACGCCGAGGAGCTGGACCGGACCGCCCTCGGGCGGCTCCCGATGCGGGAGTACCTCGAGTATGAGCAGGTCTGGCCCCTGCGGGACTACCTCGGCTTCGTCGAGGACGTGAAGAAGGGCTACCGGGTGTGAGCTTCGGCGGGCCGTGCGGACGAGTCTCCGGCCGCCGTCACGCGACCACCTTGTCCAGGAAGGAGTGCAGGTTGGCCCGCGTGCGGGCGACCTTCTCCTCCACGGTCAGGGACTCCTCGATGACCCCGCTCCCCGCGGTCTGCTTCTTGCCCCGCGTGTAGAGGGAGCAGGCCAGGTCGCCGCACAGGTACTGCCCCACCGAGTTGCCCTGGCGCCCCGCCTCGCCGGTCCGGCGCGCGGTCATCAGCCCGACGCCGCCGCCGGTCTGCGTGGTGAGGCACAGCGAGCACATGCTGCGCTGGGTGAAGTTGCGGAGCCCGCCGGAGGTCACCCGCAGCGCGATGCCCACGAGTCCGCCGTTGCGTTCGGCGACCACGTAGGCGCGTTCGGGCGCGCCCGGATCTCGCCATCCCAGGAAGTCGAGGTCTTCCCAGGGCAGGTCCGCGAGATCCTTGGGAAGGTTGGCGCGCTTGGCCTCTCCCTTGGAGCAGTTGACGAACGACGCGCGGATGTCGTCTTCGGTTACCGGTCTCATGAGAGGTGAGGCTAGCTTTCCTTGTAGAGGTAGGCAAATGCTTAAAGGTTGTAAGTAAGCGAGAAGGGTGGCGCATGGCACGCGCGGGAGTGACCGCGGAACGCCTGACACGCGCGGCGGCGGACCTGGCCGACGAGATCGGCTTCCAGAACGTGACCGTCTCGGCGCTCGCGCGCGGGTTCGGCGTCAAGCCCGCGGCCCTGTACGCGCACGTCAAGGACGCCCAGGACCTGCGGGTCAGGGTGGCGTTGCTGGCCCTCGGCGAGCTCGCGGAAAGGGCCGCACGCGCGCTGGCCGGCCGCGCGGGCAAGGAGGCGCTGGTGGCCTTCGCCAACGCCTACCGGAGCTACGCCAAAGAGCATCCCGGACGGTACGCCGCCGCCCAGATCGAGCTCGACTGGGAGACCGCGGTCACCAGCGCCGCGGGCCGGCACTCGGACATGACCCGGGCGATCCTGCGCGGGTACGACCTGCCGGAACCCGACCAGACGGACGCGGTGCGCATGCTGCACAGCACCTTCCACGGGTACGTGAGCCTGGAGACCGCGGGCGGGTTCCGCCACAGTCCGCGCGCGGCGGACGCCTCGTGGGCAAGGACGCTCGACGCCCTCGACGCCGTCCTCAGGAACTGGCCCCCCGCCTGACGACCGCCGGGCCCATCGTCCGCGGCTCCGGTGCCCCGCGGCCGGCGTCCCCGAGGGACGCCGTCGCCGGGGAGGTCAGACCAGGCCGCGGCGGCCGGCCTGGGCGCCGGCCTGGAAGCGGGTCTCGGCGTCCAGCTCGTCGAACAGGTGGCGCAGACGGCGGCGGAGGCTGCGCGGGCTGGTGCCGAGCTGGCGGGCGATGGCGTCGTCCTTGAGCCCGGCCGACAGCAGCGCCAGCAGCCGGCGGTCCGCGAGGCCGAGCTCCTCCCCCTCCAGCTCCTCTTCCGGGCCGGTGGCGCGGGCCGACTCGCGAGCGCCGGTCGATTCGGGGCCGCCGGGCGACTCGGGGCCGCCGGGCGACTCGGCGGCGCGGTCGCGGGCCGCGGGCCGCGGGTACACCGGGACCGCCTCCCGCCACACGCGCTCGAACAGCTCGACCAGGGCCACGACCATGGTGGACCCCCTGATCAGCACGCTGCGGCTCAGCGGCGGGTCCAGGTGCAACGGCATGATCGCCGCCCGGCGGTCGACGAGCACCATCTTGAACGGCAGCTCGGGCAGAATGCGCGCATCCTCGCCCGCCCTGAGCTGCTCGTCCAGCTCGTCGAGCGCTCCGGCGTGCAGGAACGCCTCCCGCGCGTAGACGGCCCGGTAGCGGACGCCGGCGCGCAGGCGCTCGCCCTCCAGGGTGTTGCGGTAGTCCAGCACGTAGGGCGGCCGGTCGAAGGTCAGCACCTCCTGCTTGGCCTCCTGCTGCAGCCGGACGTACCACCGGGCGGTCTCCTCGGGACCGGCGAGGACCTCGAACTGGCCGCCTTCGGCCGGGTCCTGGCCGACGGTGCGGAAGGCGGCCTCCAGCGTGTCGGCCGTGTCGGTGAGCCGGTCCAGCTCGCTCTGGAGGCCGCGCACCAGCGAGCGGATCGCCGTCCCGGGATTGGTCGCCGTCCAGCGGGGCGAGCGCCCCCACAGGCGGCTGACCATGCCCTTGGCGCGCAGCCTTCGCAGCGAGGACTGGATGCGGCTGGAGCTCTCGCCGCTGCGCATGACCAGCTCCTGCACCGTGATGCCGGGCGAGGCGAGCACGCCGTGGTAGATCCGCTCATCGAACGCGCTGATCCCCACAACCTCCAGCGCCGGGCCGTCATCGAGCACGCGTCCGATCTTGGCCAGTTCCGGCGGTTGCCGCAATAGGCCAGAGGATCACCTTGTCACCAAAATTCTCAAACAGTTAGAAATCGGGTCGTGCTTCAAAGAACCGCCTTTCTCGGCGTTGTGATAACGGCCCTGGTGACGGCCGCATCGCCGGCCCAGGCCGCCCCCACCCCGACGCCCGCCCCCGCCGCCTCCCCCAAGACGCGGGCCGCCGCCAAGGCCGGCCCGCCCAAGACGATCACCCTCCTCACCGGCGACAAGATCACGCTGCGCACCCTGCCCGACAAGCAGGAGCAGCTCAGCGTCAAGCCGGGCCCCGGCAGGGAGAAGATCACCTTCACCCGGCGCCGGAGCCAGGACGGGCTCAGCGTCGTCCCCATGGACGCGATGCCCCTGCTGGCCGCCGGCCGGCTGGACCCCCGGCTGTTCAACGTCACCCGGCTCGCCGAGTTCGGCTACGACGACGCCGCCAGCCAGGCCCTGCCGCTCATCGTGACCTACGCCGGTGACGCTGCCGCGCTGCGCGTCGCGGGCGGGCGCCCGCTCCCGGCCATCAACGGCATGGCGCAGAGCGAACCGCACGCCGCCGCCGGCGCGTTGTGGAAGTCCCTGACCGCCCAGGCCAGGACGGCGGCGGCGCCGGAGAAGATCTGGCTGGACGGCAAGGCCAAGGTGTCCCTGGACGTCAGCGTCCCGCACATCGGCGCACCCCAGGCGTGGGCGGCCGGCCACACCGGCAAGGACGTCACCGTCGCGGTGCTGGACACCGGCTACGACCCCGGCCACGCCGACCTCTCGGGCCTGGTCGCCGGGACCGAGAACTTCACCGCCGAGCCCGACGTCCGCGACCTGCACGGCCACGGCACCCACGTCGCCTCCACGATCGCCGGTTCCGGCGCCGCCTCGGGCGGCAGGTACAAGGGCGTCGCCCCGGACGCGAAGCTGCTGATCGGCAAGGTCTGCGACCAGACCGGCAACTGCCCGGACTCGGGCATCATCGAGGGCATGACCTGGGCGGCCGAGAAGGGCGCCCGCGTCGTCAACCTCAGCCTGGGCGAACCCGACGCTCCCGGGCTGGACCCGACGGAGCAGGCCGTCAACGCGCTGTCGGAGAAGTACGGCACGCTGTTCGTCATCGCGGCCGGCAACGACGGCCCCCAGACGCTCGGCTCGCCCAGCAGCGCCGACCGCGCGCTGTCGGTCGGCGCCTCCTTCCGCGACGACGACACCGTCGCGCAGTTCAGCAGCACCGGCCCCCGGCCCGGCGACGCCGCCGTCAAGCCCGACCTGATCGCGCCCGGCGTCGGCATCGTCGCCGCCCGGGCCGCGGACACCTACACCGGCGCCCCGGTCGACAACGAGTCGTACGCCGAGATGAGCGGCACGTCCATGGCCACCCCGCACGTCACGGGAGCGGCGGCGATCGTCGCCGGCATGCACCCGGACTGGAAGGCCGACCAGATCAAGGCCGCGCTGATGGCCTCCACCGCTCCCGGCGACGAGCTCGGCGCCTACGTCCAGGGCTCCGGCCGGGTGGACGTCGCCCGCGCCGTGGACCAGCGGATCACCACCGAGCCCGCCTCGCTGAGCATGGGCCTGATCGAGCTGCCCCACGCCGGCCCCGTCCGGCGCACGCTCACCTACCGCAACGACGGCGACGCCGACGTCCGGCTCGACCTCGCCGTGACGGCCAAGGACGGCCACGGCAAGGCGGTCACGCCGTTCGAGCTCGGCGCCACCACGGTGAACGTCCCCGCGCACGGCACCACGCAGGTCCAGGTGACCGCCGAACCGGGCGCGACCGGCATGTTCAGCGGCACGGTCATCGCCACCGGCGCCGGGACCTCGGTGCGCACCGGCATCGGCATGCAGGTCGAACCGGAGAAGCGCGGGCTCAAGCTCACCTTCACCGGCTCCGACGGCGAGCCCGCCGGCATCGCCCTGGCCGGCGTCATCGACATCGACGCCAAGGAGCAGCGCAACTACGACGTCTCCACCGGCGCGCTGGACCTGCGGCTGGAGAAGGGGCACCGGTACACGGTCGTCACCCTCATGGCCGACCAGGACGGCGCCGTGGTGATGGCCGCGGACCCGGAGTTCACCCTCGACGGCGACCGCACGTTCGCCTCCGACGCCCGCAAATCCAAGCCGGTGGACGTGCGCACCGACGAGCCGACGGCACGGCTCGCGATCGGCATGCTCGGCATGCTCCAGCTCGTCGACGGCCTGCAGCCCTTCGGCGTGGACGTCGACCTCGGCGGCCTGTGGGGAGCCGACCACGTCGAAGGCGTCAAGGCCATCCCCACCACGCGCACGGCGAGCAAGAAGTTCGCCTACTACCGCTGGACCCAGTGGGCCAGGCCGAAGGGCGACGGGAGCTACGACGACAGCCCGTACTTCTACCACCTGATGAAGGCCGAGCCGCGCATCCCCGCCGATCCCGGCTACCGCCCGCGCCGCCGCGACCTCGCGGAGGTCACCTCCACCTACGCCGCCCAGCGGGACGGCAAGTTCGGCGAGCACTTCGCCCTGCCCGCGGTGTACGGGACCACGCTGGCCTGGATGCCGTACGGCGAGGTCTCCCGGTTCCCGCTCCCGTTCCGCCGGACCGAGTACTACACGCCCGGCGACACCGGCTGGTACCCCTCCTTCGTCCAGTACAAGCCGGCCGACGACGGCTGGGACAACCTCGACCAGTTCTTCTTCGGCCGGACCACCGTCTACCGCGCCGGCCAGAAGACCACCGACCGCTGGAACACCGGCGTCTTCGGGGCCTCCCTGAACCCCGACGGGGACTACTCCTGGCGCGAGGGCGACCTGCTGCAGGTCTCCGCCGCGCTGTTCGAGGACGGCGTGCCCGAACGCCACTCCTACGGCAGCTACATCGCCCCGCGGGCCAAGCTCTACCGCGACGGCAAGGAGATCTTCGCCTCCGACTACCTGCCCGGGAACGTCGAGCTGCCCGCCGACGGGAAGAAGGCCGACTACCGCCTCACGATGACCGCCGACCGCGACCCGGCCATGACCAAGGTGTCCACGCGGGTCAGCGCCGAGTGGCGGTTCAGGTCCAAGACGCCCGAGGCGGGCGAACGGGATCTGCTGCCGCTGCTGGCCGTCAAGATCAACCCCGAGCTGGACGAGCGCAACCGCGCGGCCGTGGGGCACACGCGCATCCCGCTGCAAGTACAGCGCCAGGCCGGCTCGGCCGACCTGAAGGTGAGCACCCTGACCGTGGAGGTCTCCTACGACGACGGCCGCACCTGGCTGCCGACGCTGGTGCACCCCTCGGGCAAGGACGGCTGGTCGGCCGAGACCTGGACTCCCTCCGGAGCGCGGGGCGGGTTCGCCTCCCTGCGGGTCAAGGCCGCCGACACCGGCGGCAACGCCTTCAGCGAGACCGTCGTGCGGGCCTACGAGATCAAGTGACCCCCGGACACCTCGCCGTGCCGCCTGGAGGCAGGTAGCCGATCACCAGGCCGGCCACGCGCCGAGGTGGACGCCCATCACCAGGAGAATCTCCGGCCGGGTGGAGACATGCCGTCTCCCCCGGCCGGAGGTCCGCGTGGCCCCGGCACCGAGGTCGTCAGCGGCCCGGGTCTTCGGCCCGCTGGGAGAGGCGGTCGAGCCGTAGCTCGGCGACACCGCGATACGCCCTGCTCAGAGCGCGCGCGAGGGGCCCCTGGTGCTGGAACCCGTGGGTCACCACGGTGCCGCCCTCTGCTCGCGGCCGCAGCAGCCACGTGCCGTTCTCGTGGAATCCGGGCAGGTGCCAGGCGGTGTCGATGCGCTCGTCCTCGATGGCCGTGTACTCCCAGTTCCCGCTGAGACCGCCGCGCACGGTTATGGGATAGGACACCCCGACGGCGGCGTGGCCGGGCCCGCCGAGGGTGAGGAAGGCCGGATTCCAGTCGGGCAGGGCTCGCGGGTCGAGCAGTATTTCGCGGACACGGGACAGCGGCGCGCGCACGAGCCGGGTCTCCTCTTGGACGGTCATCGCCGGGCCCCCTTCATTGAGTGTCGATGCGACGGGCCAGAGCCTGGCCGGAGGGCCGGCCGGCGACGAAGGCCCGCAGGAAATGAGTGAGCTGGCCGAGGTCGTGGCCTTCGGCCGCGGCGTCGATGGACCGGTAGAGAGCCTGTTCGATCTCGATGATCTGGCGGGCGAGGCGCAGCCCGTCCTCGGTGAGCGACAACTCGATGTGGCGGCGGTCCTGCGCCGACACCTGACGGTGGACGAGGCCCGCGGAGATGAGCCGGTCGACCAGACGGCTGGGGCTGTTGCCGCTCTCGCAGACCAGCAGTTCGCCGAGGCCGTTGAGGGTGAGCTGCCGGCGGTCCTGCAGAATGCGGATCACCTCGGCCTGGGAGGGGGTGACGCCGAGCGGCCGCAGGGCCTGGCTGAGCAGCCGGTTGCCCTCTCGCTGGGCGGCCAGGATGAGATAGCGGAGCTCTTCCGCGGGTCTCACTCGGCGCTCCCCCGCCGGTCCGCCAGAGCCCTGGTCACCGGGGCCAGCCGCGCCGCCGCCCCCGGATCGTGGGCGGGAAGGACAACCAGGTCCGGGTGCCGTTCACGCAGCAGGTTGATCGCCCTGGTGCTCTCGTTCAAATGCCGCCTGCTTCCCACGCCCGGCACCTGCCCTTCGTGCAGGAGGTGATCGTCGTAGGTGAGATCGCCGACCATGAGCAGCGGCGGCTGCCCGGGGACCCGGACCAGCAGCGACAGCGAGCCGGGGGTGTGACCCGGGGTGGGCAGCACGACCAGGCCGCCGTCGCCGAACAGGTCGTGGCCGGTCGTGAAGGGCGCGGTCTCCGGATCGTCGATGGGACCGAGATCGACCTGGCGCCAGCGCAACCCGGGAAGATCGATGTGGGAGCGGAGCAGCCCGCGCGGTCCCGGCAGGGGCCGGCCGAGGCTGCGCCATTCCTCGCGGCTGATCACGATCTCGGCGCCCGCCAGTTCGGGCAACCCTCCGATGTGGTCCTGATGCAGATGGGAGAGCACGGCGACGCGCACGTCGGCGATGTCGTAGCCGATGGCGGCCAGCCGCGCCGTAAGGGTCTCCTCGAGGCCGATCTCGAAGCGGGCCAGCTTGTCGAACACCGCTCCGGTGACGCCGCCGGGGAAGTAGCCCGGGTCGGTCACCGACGCCCGGTCCTGACCGGTGTCGAACAGCACCAGCCCGTTCTCGTGCTCGATCACATAGACGTTGATCGGCCGGGGGGCGGTCCACCGGCGCGAGGTGAACAGCCACCAGTACAGCGGCTTGCGGGTGGGCCCGACATGCTCGGGGTGGATGGACACCGTTCCGGTGGAGACCACGGAAACCTGCCTGACGGGGCTGACCCTGTCCTTCGTCTCGCTTCTCACGAAAGTTACATTACACGACATGTATGTCGTGTCAACTATTTTGGCGACCCGCGGGCGGAGACGCGAGCGGACCGCGGGACGCCCTTCGGAAGCGGCGCGATGCCGCGCCGGTGGGGCGCGGACCGGCCGATGTCAGATCGTGATCACGGACGCCACCTCGGTCGGCGACGATCGTGGCGCTGTCGTTCCGGCCCGCGAACCGGGCCCCTGGCCGCCGTCCGCATCTTGATCGTTTGAGGTACTTGTGGCTCTTCGGTCGCGAGCGTTCCCCCAGGCGGCACATACTGGAGGAGATGAACCAAGCTAGCGGCGTGCCCCGTCGCCACCTGCCCACCAGTCCCTTCAAGCCCCCGCCTCCCACGCCACCGGTCGAGCGGTTCAGCGTGAACGACCGGGTGACCCATGATCGCTATGGTCTTGGCGTCGTCATCGGTGTGGAAGACGAGGTCGCCGTGATCGTCGATTTCGGATCGCGGCAGGAACGAATCACCACACCCTTCAACAAGCTGTACAAACTCTGAGCCCTGAGTCCTGAGGCCGCCACAGGCGGGGAAGCATCACGATTCGGATGCGTCCACGCCGGCGGTCCCGGCCCGGTCCTGCCTTCCTCGGCCCCGGTCGTAGCGGCACGGGGCCGCGAGCAGGCGTCAGCATGCCGTCGGCACGATGCCCGCCGTCATGCCCACAGTGCTGCGCATCTACTCATGCGCTCATGTGCTCATCTGCCGATGCGCTCATAGCGCCATCGTCCTGCTCGCGGTCCTGCGGCCGGTCTCCTGGAGACGGCGGGCCGCGGCAGGCCGAACCGCGCGGTCACCGTCAGGACAGGACGCGGGACAGCACCGTCTCGGCGGGCCGCCCGAGCACCCGTTCGAGGTCGGCGGTCTGCAGTTCCAGCGCGCCCGCCCGCACCTGGGCGTTGATCCAGCTCATCGGGCCCGGGCCGGCGTCGGGCACCTCGCGGTAGGGCACTCCGGCCGCCTCGGCCACCTCGGGATGACTCCACAAAGGACCGGTGAAGTCGTAGGCCCGGCCCAGATGTCCCTCGCCGGTCAGGACGTTCGCCGCCGCCTCCGCGAGGTCGGACCGGAAGGCCGTGTTCAGGCCGCGCCCACCGGTGCTGCCGGTGATCTCCCCGTTGGTGACGCGCGGGACGAAGGCGTCGCTGTAGAAGGGGTGTCGCAAGATCGTGTACGCCAGCCCGCTCGCGCGTATGGCCTGCTCGGTGGCATGGTAGGCCTCGGTCATGCCGGTGGCGACGGTGCCCGCCCCGAGGAAGCTGGTGAAGGCGACGGCGTCGACGCCCGCCTCCTCGGCGGCGGCCACGGCGGCCAGGTGCTGCCTGATCCTGCGGACGGGGTCCAGTTCCGGGGAGGAGATCAGGAGCAGGCGCGTGACTCCCTTGAACGCCTCGCGCAGGCTCGCCGGGTCGTCGTAGTCGCCGCGCCGCACCGGGACGCCTTCGGGAGCCCTGCCAGGGTCGCGCACCACCGCCGTCACCTCCGACCGAGGCCGCAGATGGTCGATGACGAGGCGGCCGAGCGCACCGGAGGCGGCCGAAACGGCGATCATGGGACTCCTTCTGGGAACAGTGGCCCCAAGTGAACTCCCCGCCCGTGTCACGATGCCACTGCTTTTCCGCCCCGCCTGCCCGCGGCACACCGGCCGCGGGATGGGCCCTTCGTGTCGTCGGCCGGGGGGCGGGCGCGGGGCTAGGCCTCGGCGAGCGCGCGGTAGGTGCACACCTGGACGCCGGTGCGGCTGGTGGTCGTCGTGACCAGCTCCAGCGTGCGCTTGCCACCGTCGTCCGGGAAGATCGTCTTGCCGCCGCCGAGGAGCACCGGCATGATCACCAGGCGGAGCTCGTCGACCAGGCCCTCGTGCATGAGAGTGCGCGCGAGCGTGGGGCTCCCCATGACCAGCAGGTCGCCGCCGTCGGTGCCGCGCAGCTCGCGGATGCGGGCGACGGCCTCGCCGCCGGGGATGCGCGTGGTGTTGTCCCAGGTCAGCTTGTCGTCGCCCAGCGTCTCCGACACAACGTACTTGGGGATGGCGTTCATCCGGTCGGCGAAGGGGTCACCGGCCCGCTCGGGCCAGGCGGCGGCCATCGACTGCCACGTCCGCCGCCCGTACAGCAGCGCCTCGGCCTTGCCCAGGGATTCGTCGAAGGCGCCGCCCGCGACGTCGTTGTCGAAGAACGGGTGCGACCAGCCACCGTGGGCGAAACCGCCGTCGGTGTCCTCCTCGGGGCCGCCCGGCGCCTGTACAACGCCGTCCAGGCTCATGAACTCGATGATCACGATGCGCATGGGACTCGCTCCTTCATGGGTACGGTGCCGAGGTGGTGGTCGGTCTCGTGCCGGGACGGGCCGGCCGCGGCGGGCGGCATGGCCGCCGCGCCGGGCTCTTCTCCCCCGGCCGCCGGCCGGACCATGACGGGATCGCGGCCGACCTCGGCTGCGGCCGATCTCCCGTTCACGGTGCTGTCCCACATGGCCCGCACGCTACGCGCGACAAATATTCTTGTCAAGGAAGTCTAATTTGTCGGTGTGGCGCACGGCTGAGGCGGTACGCGGCGGTTCAGGCAGTGCGCGGGGAGCCGTCCGGCGGCGGGTCGGGCGGCGGCGCGATCATAAACCAGAAATAAACTTTCCTATTGACAAGGGTTGTGACAGCGGTGTTACATCCTCTTGATTCAAGGTCTAAAAGAACTTCCGGCAAGACCGGGGAGCCCCATCGCGCTCCCCCGCGCCGTGTCCCCGCGCGACCGGAAGTCCGTGCCTGGCAAGGACCACACGACCGGAGGTCTCCATGCGCAAACCCCGGCTTCTCCTCATGGCCGCAGCCGTGCTGGTCACCCTGACCAGCGGCCTGGTCACCGTCACGGGCAGCGGGAGGGCAGAAGCCGCCATCGGCCCTGTCACCTGGTCCGACGAGTTCAACGGCGCCTCGGGGTCGTCCATCGACGGCTCCAAGTGGAAGTTCGACACCGGCGGCGGCGGCTGGGGCAACAACGAGCTGGAGTACTACACCAACTCCACCCGCAACGTGTACCAGGACGGGCAGGGCCACCTCGCCATCACCGCCCGCAAGGAGAACCCGTCCAACCTGCAGTGCCATTACGGCACCTGCCAGTACACCTCGGGCCGCATCCTGACCGCCGACAAGTTCAGTCAGGCGTACGGCCGCTTCGAGGCCAGCATCAAGATTCCCAAGGGCCAGGGCATCTGGCCGGCGTTCTGGATGCTCGGCGGCGGCGACTGGCCGAACACCGGCGAGATCGACATCATGGAGAACATCGGCAAGGAGCCGAACACCGTCCACGGCACCGTGCACGGCCCCGGCTACTCCGGCAGCGGCGGCATCGGAGGCGGCCGCACGATCGGCGCCCCGCTCGGCGACGCCTTCCACAACTACCGCGTCGACTGGTCGCCCAACCTGATCGTCTGGTACCTGGACGGCTCGGAGTACTTCCGCGTCACCCCGGCCAATCTCAACGGCAACCGGTGGGTCTACGACCACCCCTTCTTCATGATCCTCAACGTGGCGGTGGGCGGCTACTGGCCGGGCAACCCCGACGGCAGCAGCAGCTTCCCGCAGACGATGCTGGTCGACTACGTCCGCGTCTCCGCGTGGACCAACGACAACCCCGGGACCGGCACCGCGCTGAAGTCCGCCCTGAGCGGCCGATGCATCGACATCCCCGGCGCCAACCCGGTCGACGCCGCCGCGCTGCAGACCTACGACTGCAACGGCACCGCCGCCCAGCAGTGGTCGGCCAACGGCGACGGCACGATGCGCGCGATGGGCAAGTGCATGGACGCGGCGGCGGCCGGGACCGCCAACGGCACCCGCATTCAGCTCTACACCTGCAACGGCACCGCCGCCCAGCGCTTCACGCTCAACTCGGCCGGCGACCTGGTCAACCCGGCCTCCGGCAGATGCGTGGACGTCGTCGACCGCAACACCGCCAACGGCGCACTGCTCCAGCTGTGGGACTGCACCGGCGCCTCCAACCAGAAGTGGACCCGCGCCTGACCCTCCCGGGTGACGCGCGATCAGCGCGGAACGAGCCCGGAAAGGCCGGCAGCACCCGCTGCCGGCCTTTCCCGTGCTGTTCATGCGCCCGACGTCAGGGGCGCCGTCCGCCTCGGTCCGGTCAGCACTCCCTGTCGCGTCCGGGGACACCCGGCGTGCCGCGACGCGGCCGCGCCGGATCGCTCAGGGGGCGTCCACCTGGTCGCGGGCCGCGATGGCCAAGGCCATGAAGGCGCTGAAACGCTGGAACTGCTCCCGGTCCATCTTCAGGCTCAGTCCGCCGAGAATCGTGTCGTCATGCCGCCGGGCGCCGAGCCGGACCTTGAACCCCTCGCCCTTCGGCTGGGCGTCCACGCCGACGAACGCCACGTGGTAGCGCATGCTCTCGGACGCGTCCCTGCGGAAGATCTCCAGGACGCGGCCGTCCAGCACCAGGATGTGATCGCCGAGCTCGAACTCCGCCGCCATGGCTACGCTCCAGAATCCGCGTGAGGATCATTGCGGCCAACTGTCCCATACACCGGACTCCGCGCAGCACCCGATATGAGCTCGGCTCACGCCACTGACGCGAGCGGCCCCAGGACTCCTCCGAGTCACGGCATGGCGGCGAAGCGGCGCCGTGGCGACGAGGAATGCCCGGTGGGGAGCGGGGGTTGCAGTCGCACATGACGACTATCGGATTCATCGGCAGCGGATACATCGGCGGCACGGTCGCCCGGCTCTCGGTGGCGGCCGGCTACGACGTGGTGCTGAGCAACTCGCGGGGGCCGGAGACGTTGAAGGACCTGGTCGCCGAACTGGGCCCGAAGGCCAGGGCGGCGACCCCCGCCGAGGCGGCGGCGGCCGGCGACCTGGTGGTCGTCAGCGTCCCGCTGCGGGCCTATCTGGACGTCCCGGTCGAGCCGCTCGCCGGCAAGACCGTCATGGACACCGACAACTACTATCCCCAGCGGGACGGGAACATCCCCGAGCTGGACGACGCGTCGGCCACCTCCAGCGAGCTGCTGCAGCGGCATCTGCCCGCGTCACGGGTGGTCAAGACGTTCAACAACATCAGCTTCCGGCACCTGGGCGAGCTCGCCCGGCCCGCCGGCGCGGCCGACCGCAGCGCCCTGGCGATCGCGGGCGACGACCAGGCGGCCAAGGACGAGGTCGCCGCGTTCCTCGACCGCATCGGGTACGACACCCTGGACGCGGGGACGCTGGCCGAGAGCTGGCGCCTGCAGCCCGGCACCCCCGCCTACGGCGTGCCCTACGCCGGGGAGAGCCACGACTTCAGCGGTCCGGGCGTGAGGGTCACCGCGGCCACCCTGCGCGAGGCCGTGGCCGCCGCCCGGCGCTGAACAGCGCCGCGCCGCCCGGTGCCGCCAAGTGCCGACCGCGTGGGATCACTCGCCGAAGAACGCCGTCAGCACCGGCGTGAGCGCCTCTGGCGCGACATCGTGGGTCTGACCGGGGAGGGTGCGGTACTCCGCGTTCGGCAGCGCCTCCGCCGTGGCCCGCGCCGCCTGCCGCAGCGGCGCGGGGCCGGCGTCCCCGGCGAGCACCAGGGACGGAACGGCGATCGCCCGGGCCAGGTCGCGGGGAACGACGCCGCCGGTGAGCACCGCGTCGTCGTAGGCCAGCGTCGGGGCGATCGCCTCGAACGCGGCCCAGGACGACTGCTCCCGCATGCCCGCGACGACGGCGGCGGGCACGCCGACCCGCGTCATGAACAGCGCGACGGCGTCGCCCCGGCGGCCCGCGACGAGCAGTTCGCGCAGCCGTTCGGTGTACTCCTTGGAGTGGGGGCCCGTCTCGACCTCGGCCATGAACGGCGGCTCGTACAGCGCCAGCCTGGCGATGCCGGAGCCGGCCGCGGCGGCGGCCAGGGCGAGGGCCGCGCCGGAGGAGATGCCGTAGACGAACGCCCGGCCGCCGGCCCGCGCGATGACGGCCTGGAGGTCCTCGACCTCGCGGGCGACGGCGTAGGGCGGGGTGTCGGAGCTCTCGCCACGGCCACGGCGGTCGTAGGCGTGGACGGTGAAGCGGTCGCGCAGCAGCGCGGCGAGCGGCCGCATCGGCCCGGCGGCGCGGTGGCACATGGCGCCGTCGACCAGGACCAGCGCCGGCCCCTCGCCGGCGCGCTCGTAGACGATCTCGGTCCCGTCGGCGGAGGTGACTACCGGCATTCCGTGCTCCTTCCGAGCCCGGACAGGTAGGCGTCGAACCGGTCGAGGCTGGTGGCGAACCCGGCCCGCGCCGCGGCGTCGAGGTAGGCGGCCGGCACGTTGGTCTGGTGGGTGATCACCTCGGTGCGCCCGTCGTGCAGGTCGACGAAGGTGATGGTGGTGCGCATGCCGCCCTCGACTCCGGGTTCCACCCACTCCAGCAGGTCGGGGCGGCGGACTTCGACGTAGACGGCGCGCATCGTGTACGTGCCGCCGTCGGCGTCGTTGACCATGGTGGTCTGGAAGATCCCACCGGGGCGCGGGTCGGCGACGATGCCGTCGATGGGGGTCGTCGTCCCGGCCGGACCCCAGAAGTGGGTGAGGTGCTCGGGCGTGGTCATGCAGTCGAACAGCAGCTCCGGCGTCGCGTGGTGCACGCGCCGGTAGGTCAGCTCACCGGTCTCGCTCACCGCGCCGTCCCCTCGCCGTCGCTCCGCGCGGCCGGCGGGACGGCCCGCGCGGTCTCCTCGCCATCGCGGCGTGCGTCCCGCAGGGCGGCGAGATGGTCGCCGAGGCGGTCGTGGCGGTCGGCCCAGATCTGCCGGTGACGCGCGATCCAGCCGGCCGCCGCGTCCAGGTGCTCGGTCCGAAGGACGCACGGCCGCGACTGCGCGCTGCGGGTGCGCGAGATCAGGCGCGCGCGTTCGAGCACCTTCAGATGCTTGGAGATCGCCTGCTGCGACATCGCGAACGGCTCGGCCAGCTGGTTCACGGCCGCCTCACCATGGGCCAGGCGCTCCAGGATGGCACGCCTGGTGGGATCGGCCAGGGCCGCGAACACCAGGCTCATCTCGTCTTCGACCACTGTCATGCCCCGACCCTACTCACAACCAGAAAGTTTCACAACCTTCTGGTTGTCAAAGTTCGCGGCGGAGCCGACCTCACCCGGCGGGCGTGGCGGCGGGGGTGTCGGACAGGAGCGCGCGCACCCGGGGCACGACCTCCTCGCCGTAGAGGCGAATCGTGGTCATCAGCTTCTCGTGCGGGAGCGTCCCGGAGCTGTACTTGAGCTCGAAGCGGTCGACGCCCAGCGTGCGCACGGTGCCGGCGATCTTCGCCGCCACCGTGTCGGGCGATCCGACGTACAGCGAGCCCTCGTCGGCCTCGGACTCGAACCGCGCGCGGGTGATCGGTCTGGTCGGAGGGGCGGGAATATCGGGGTATTGGCAATGGTTTTCATATCCGTGAGGGCGAAGACCCCTCACCCCGACCAAGTACGAGCCGGTCGTGCGCGAGCACGACCTGCGCCGAGAGGAGCGATGACCCCGTGAAGAAGGGCATCCACCCCGTTTACCGCCCCGTCGTGTTCCGCGACGCGAGCGCGAACTACTCGTTCCTCACCCGGTCCACCGCGGCGAGCGACAAGACCGTCACGTGGGAGGACGGCGCCACCTACCCGGTGGTCGACGTCGACGTCTCCTCCGCCAGCCACCCCTTCTACACCGGCCGCGGCCGCATCCTGGACACCGCCGGCCGCGTCGAGCGCTTCAACCAGCGCTACGGCAGGTCCTCCAAGGTCGGGCAGCCCGCCGCGTGAGGACCTGCGACGGCCCCGGCCTCACGGGTCGCCATGCCGAGGCCACCGCCCGCCGCCGTATCTCCTCGCGGCGTCCGAAGGGGACGCCGCGAGGGGGCGGTGGCTACTCGGCGCGGGTCACGGCCTCCTGGAGCTCGGTCACCCAGCCGGCCGGGTCGCCCTCGCCGTAGTTGAGGTACACCTCACGGGCGACGCCGGAGCCGCTGTGGCCGCTGTCCACGATCCACCGGGCGAGCTGCTGGTAGGAGACGTCGACGCTCTCCATGCCGCCCTCGTGGATCAGGGTGGCCGCCCGCTCGAGCGCCGGCAGGTCGACGACGTCGAAGTCGTAGGTCCCGCCCGGCTGGAGGTTCACCTGGACTCCGGCGTGCACGCGCACCCCCTCGGGCACCGGCTCGTAGTAGGCGATCGCCGGACCGGTGAAGACCAGCCCGGCCGCCTCCACCCGGTCGCACAGGTCGCGGTACAGCGGCTGGACCACCGAGCCGATCTTGTCGGACTCGAAGCCGTCGGCCGTGGCGCTCAGCTCGGCGACGCGGACCGCGGGCACGCTCTTGATCACGATGTCTGCGGGCATGATGCCCTCCGTTTCGATCATCCGGAGCCTCGCCTCGACCCTGACCAGCCGCGCCATGTCGTCGGCCACCTGGGCCTCCAACTGCGCGCGGCGCAGCCGCAGCATGCCGTGCAGTTCGTCGGTGCCGACCTTCTCCGCCAGGATCCGCCCCACCTCGTGCAGGGTGAGGCCGAGATCCTTGAGCGCGATCAGCCGGTTGAGCCGCGACAGCTGCCCCGCCTCGTAGTAGCGGTAGCCGGTGACCTGGTCGACCCGCGCCGGCCGGAGCAGTCCGAGCACGTCATAGTGCCGAAGCATCCGTACCGACACCCGGCCGAGACGGGCGAAGTCTCCGATGGTGTACATGACCCCTCCGGTCTATGGCCTCACACCGTGTCAGGGTCAACGGGACGCCTGGCGGGACGAGCGGACGAAGGTCAGTAGTAGCCGGTCTCGCCGTCGAGGATCTCCCGGATGGTGTCCAGATGGCCGGCGTGCCGGGCGGTCTCCTCGACCATGTGGATGACCATCCAGCGCAGGCTCGCGGCGGCCGAGGTGAAGTCGGGGTGCCGGCCGGGCTCGTCCAGGGAGTGCGCGGCGATGATCTCGTTCGACCGCGCGCACTGGCGGGCGTAGTCGTCCAGCAGCCGCGCGAGGGGCACCCCCTCGACCATCATGTCGGCGTCCTCCTGCTCGCCGGCCATCTGCGGCCCCTCGGCGGGACCGCCGAGGAACAGCACCTCGAACCAGCCGTGCTCGGTCCACCGCAGGTGGGACACCAGGCCCGCCACCGTCATCAGCGGCGAGGACGGCAGGACCGGGCGGTGGGCGTCGGCCTCGGACAGCCCTTCGCACTTGTAGTGGACGATGGCACGCTGCAGGTCGAGCCAGCCGACGAGCTGCGTGCGCTCGTCGGCGACGAACGGAGGGCGAACGCGGGGAGGAGTCACGCCCGCCGACGCTACCCGACGCCTCACCACGGCCGCATCGCATATTCGGAGGGGCTCGCGGGCGACCCCGCCGGCGATGCGCAGGCCGCGCACCGGCGTGCCTGAGCCGGCGTGCCTACGCCCGCGCGTCCAGGGCGTGCCTACGCCCGCGCGTCCAGCACGACGCGGAAGCGCGCCTTTCCCGACATCATGCGCTCGAAGGCCTTGGGCGCCTCCGACAGCGGCATGACCTCGTTCATGGAAGCGATGCCGTGCTCCCGGACGAAGGCCAGGTTGTCCTCGTTCTCGATCGGGGTGCCGACGAGGCTTCCGACGATCGACCGCTGGCCGAAGAGCAGGTCGCCGGGCAGCACGGACATCGCCTCCATCCCGGCGCCGAGGACGACCAGCCGCCCGTGCGGCGCCAGCCCGGTGACCAGCGGCGACATCGCACGGCCGTCGGGCACGGTCGCGATGATGGCCGCCGCGCCGCCCAGCCCGCGCAGCGCCTCGGCGGGGTCCTCGGCGGTGGCGTCGATGTAGTGCCGGGCGCCCAGCCGCGCCGCCAGTTCGGCCCTGTCGGTGCCTCGGGCGATGGCGACGGTGCGGTAACCGAGCTTGTCGGCGTACTGGAGGCCCAGGTGCCCGAGGCCACCGATGCCGAAGACCGCCACCAGCGCGCCGGGGCCGGCGCCGGCCTGTCGCAGGCCCTGGTAGACGGTGAGGCCGGCGCACAGGAGCGGCGCGGCGTCGGCGGGGGCCATCCCGTCGGGGATGCGCACGAGCCCGCTCGCCCTGGCGTAGGCGACCTCGGCGTACCCGCCGTCCACGGAGGTCCCGGTCACGGGCTGGTCGGCGCAGTTGACGAAGTCGCCGCGGCGGCAGAAGTCGCACTCGCCACAGTGGCCGTTCAGGAAGCCCACGCCGACCCGGTCGCCGACGTGCCACCTGGTCACCCCGGCGCCGACGGCGTCGATGACGCCGACGACCTCGTGGCCCGGCACGATCGGGACGGAGGGGTCGGGCCGCATGACGCCGCCGACGGCGAGGGCGTCGGTGTGGCAGATGCCGCAGGCCTCGACCCGCAGGCGCACCTGCCCCGGCAGTGGATCGGTCAGCTCGCGCTCGACCAGGGCCCAGTCGCCCGTCCCTGCTCCGGACACTTGGACCGCACGGTAGGTGGACATGTCGTGATTCCTTCCGACGAGGGTGCCGATCACAATATGACCGGTCGTCTTAGATCGGTCGCTCGCATCCGAGGCGAACGACCGGTCCCGTCCGACTACTATAAGACGACCGACCATATTGGTGGACGAAGGCGGGGATGGCCGTGGCACGGCAGAGCATGCGCGAAGAGATCGTCGAGGCCGCGCTCGACCGGTTCCACGCCCGCGGGTACAACGCGGCGGGAGTGAAGGACATCACCGATGGCGCCGGCGTGCCCAAGGGATCCTTCTACAACCACTTCGCCAGCAAGGAGGCGCTGGCCGTCATCGCCCTGGAGCGCTACGGCGAGAGCCGGCGCATGCGCGACCTCGCCGACACCTCCGTCGAGCCGCTGACCCGGCTCAGGAAGCACTTCGAGTTCCTGCGCGACGACGTCGTCGGCTGGGGCTACAAGCGCGGCTGCATGTTCGGCAACTTCGGCACCGAGATCACCGACCACAGCGAGACCATCCGCGCGAGCGTCGGCGAGAGCCTGCGCGTCTGGACGGACCTGGTCGCGGGCGTCCTCGCCGAGGCCGCGCACGCCGGCGCGCTCCGCACCGGCCTCGACCCCGCGGCGACGGCCCGGCTCATCGTCAACGCCTGGGAAGGCACCCTCATCGACGCCCGCGCCACCCGCTCGCCCGACGCCTTCGCCTCGTTCTTCACCGTCGTCTTCGACACCCTGCTCACACCGCCCAGCTACTAGTGCGCGCCGCCTGGGGTCAGGCGGTGCGGGGGGTTTGGGCGGTGGGGACGGCGGGGGTTGGGCCGGGGGGGAACAGGCGGTGGTCGCGGGAGCCCGACAGGAGCATCCAGAAGGCGTGCGCGGCCGACACCAGCGTCACGTGGTGGTGCCAGCCGCGGAACGACCTGCCCTCGAAGTCGCGCAGGCCGAGGCGGTGGGTCACCCCCGCCCGGTCCCAGGCCACCCGCTCGGCCGTCTCGGCCAGGCGCAGCAGCGTCGTGGGCGGCAGCGTGGTGATGTTGGACAACCACACCGCGACCGAGCGCCGCTCGGGGCCGAGGCAGGCGCCGAGCAGGGTGAGGGCCGGCGGCTCGTCCTGGGCCGTCGCCGAGTGGAACGGGGTGTGCACCCGCGCGGCCACGACCACCGACTGCGGCGCCGGGGTGGCGCCCGTGGACGGGGGCCTGCGGGACTCCACGATGCGGTTGACGTCGCGCAGCGCGTCGACCAGCCGGCCGGCCTCGATGCGGCGGCCCATGCCCATCGGGATGCGCGGGTCCGAGGGGCTGACCGGCACCGAGTCGTTCACCCGCAGCACGAACGGGACGTGCCGCGCGGACAGCTCGTAGATCAGCCGTCCGAGGTCGATCTCCCTGGCGTCCATCACGACCGGGCGCGGCTTGAGGCCCCACCCGTGGACGATGCTCGTGACCACCTCGGCGGCGCACTCCTCGACGGTGAGGCTGACCTCCTCGTCGGGGATGCCCGCCCGTCGCCGGCGGCCCGGGTCGTCGGTCCAGCTCTCGGGCAGGATGAGACGCCAGTCGATGGGGAAGGCCGCCTGGTCGGAGGCCAGCCACACCCCGACGACCTGCTGGCAGTTCGCCAGGCGGCCGAGCTTCTGGACGAACCGGCGCTCGACGCCGACCGAGTGGTCCCCCGACTTGGGGATCACCAGCGGCTCGGCGACCAGCGCGATCGGGCGGATGGCCTGTTCGAGGTAGCCGGCCAGGGCGCGCCGCACGGAGATCCAGCCCCACGGGGACTGGCTGATGAACTGCTGCAGGCTCTGCTCGACGGCGGGCTCGGCCTCCAGGGAGGCGATGCCGCGCATGGTCTTGCGTCCCTCGATGGACAGCAGCCCCCGGATGTACAGCCGTGCCCATCTGCGCTGGTCGCGACGCTTGAGGGAGGAGAACACGATGCCGCAGAACCGTGCGAAGAACTCCGACGCCGCGTTCTCCTGTTCAGAGGTGAAGGAACTGACGCTCACGGGCGACCCCCTATGTCCGCGGCCCGCGCCCACAGAGTTCAAAGGCGAACACCCGTAAGAGGTGCCGAAGAAAACAATACCGGCCGTGCGGTTTTTTTGCGCTAGGGGGCGCTGACTTTGTCAGAAACCGGACGAGGGTCCGGACGCAGCCACACGGTGGACAGCGGCGGGAGGACCATGGAGGCGCTCGCCTCGCAGCGGTGCCACGGGGAGGCCGTCGCCTCCACGGCCCCGAGGTTGCCCAGCCCGCTCCCCCCGTACGGCGCGGCGTCGGTGTTGATCACCTCGGCCCACCGGCCCGTGAACGGCAGCCCGACCCGGTAGTCCTCGCGGGCGACCGCGGAGAAGTTGCACACGCACGCCAGCGGCGTGCCGTCGTCGTCATAGCGCAGGAAGGCCAGCACGTTGTCGCTCGCCGCGTCCGGGACGATCCAGCCGAACCCGTCGGGAGAGGCGTCCAGCCGCCACAGCGCCGGCAGCCGGCGGTAGGCGGCGTTCAGGTCGCGCACCAGGGTGCGCACGCCCTCGTCGGCCTCCTCCCAGCCCAGGCCGAGAGGCTCGTCCCACTCCCCCTCGTGCGCGAACTCCTGGCCCATGAACAGCAGCTTCTTGCCCGGATGGGCCCACATGAAGGCCAGGAAGCCCCGCAGGCCCGCCCGCCGCCGCCGCGCGTCGCCGGGCAGCGCGGACGACAGCGACCCCGCCGCGTGCGAGACCGGCAGGATGTGGCGCTCGGAGTAGGCGTACACCATGGGAAAGGTGATCTCCCCGTGGTGGTACCTGCGGTCACCGGGGTCTCTCGCCAGGTAGCCGAGGCAGTCCTGCGTCCAGCCGGTGTTCCACCGCAGGTCGAAGCCCGGCCCGGCGACCCCGGTGAGCGGCGCGGTCTCCTCGGCCGCGCCCGCCGCCTCGGCGACCGCCACCGTCCCCGGGCTGAGCCAGTGCAGCGTGGAGTTGACCTCGCGGAAGAACGGCGCGACGGCCTCGGGGTCGCGGTCGCCCGGGTACCCGGAGGTGCGTAGGCCGTCGATGTGGAACTGCGAGCACCAGTGCAGCGCGTTGGCCGTCAGGAAGTTGCGCACCCACGGGCTCCGGTGGTCGAAGGCGTGCGCGGCGGGAGCCTCGCGGGCGCCGCCGAAGACGCTCGGCTTGCCGTCGCCGGCGTCCACCGCCTCATACAGGGGCGTGCCGTCGAAGCGGGCGAGCCCCTCCTCGTCGGCGGCGAAGCACAGCGGCGTCCAGTCGAGGATGACGCCGACGCCCGCCTGGTGGAGCCGGTCCACCAGGCGCCGGAAGTCGTCGGGGTCGCCGTATCTCGCGGTCGGCGCGTACAGGGCGGTGGGCAGCCGCTCGTCGGAGGTGTGCTCGGCCACCGGCATGAGCTCCACGTGCGTGAAACCGAGCCCCGCGACGTACGGCGGCAGCGCCTCGGCCAGCTCGCGGTAGGTCAGGCCGGGCCGCCAGGAGCCGAGATGCACCTCGTAGACGCTCATCGGCTCCTCCTGCGCCACCGCCCGAGCCCGGCGCTCCAGCCAGGCGGCGTCGCGCCAGCGGTGCCCGGAGGTGAACACGACCGACGCGATGCCCGGAGGGCGGTCGGCGGCCGAGGCGAACGGGTCGGCCTTGCGCCGCCACTGCCCGTCGGCGCCCAGGACGTCGTACATGTACCGGTAGCCGTCGCCGACGCCGGGCAGGTAGAGCTCCCAGATGCCCGAGGAGCCGATCGGGAGCATGCGGTGCGAGGACCCGCCCTCCCTGCCGTCGAGGTCGCCGGCCACCCGGACCTCGTGGGCGCTCGGCGCCCACACCGAGAAGGTCGTGCCCGAACCGGTGGTGTGCGCGCCGAACACCTGCCAGAGGCGCTGGTGACGGCCCTGGCGGATGCGTCGCAGGTCGAACTCGCCCAGCAGCCGGGATGGAACGTGAATGCCGCCGAGCGGGGAACCGTCACGCCTGACAATGAAGCTCACGGTGTCGCCTCCCGCCTTCAGCCAAGGGAGCGATTGCGCGTTCACTGCACGTAACGGTACCCGCCGACGCCGAGAACCGACATGTATGCGCGGCTACTGTGTCAAGTCCGCTTGTCAAGCGAAGGCCGGGCACACCCCTGACCGGCCGCCCCCCGCGCCGGCCGCGCCGCGCGAGGGGCGCCGTCGCGCCGTGCCCGTCAGGAGGGCAGCCGGCAGACGGTGTCGGACATCACCAAGGCGTTGATGTCGTGATATCCGGCGGCGGAGGCGTGCCAGGGGTCGGCGGTGACGAAGACGTGGGCGCCGTCCGGTCCGGCCATCGCAGGGACGTACGGCAGCACCGCGGCGACCGGCAGGCCGTAGGCCTGCTCGACCCGCGGCACCAGGTCGCCGTCCTCGATCCCCTCGGGAACCATGTTGACCACGACGATGCGCTGCCGGCAGCCGAGCCGGTCGGCCAGGGCGACGCTCTCGGCCGCGCCCGCCAGGTCCAGCCGGTGGGCGCGGGTGACGATGACCATCGCGTCCGAGCCGGCCACGGCGGTGACGGTCTCGGTGTTGATGCCCGTGTGCGTGTCCATGATCAGCACGTCCAACGCCAGCGAGGCGGTGAGCCGCAGGACGGCCTCGTTCAGCAGCCCGAGGTCGTAGCCGCTGGTCATGATCTCGTTGATGGCGGTGAGCCCGGCCCGGCTCGGGACCACGAACAGGTCCATGCCGTCCACGGGCCGGGCGGCGTCCTCGATCTCGCAGCGGCCGACCAGGTAGTCGGCGAAGGTGCACATCGAGGGGTCGGGTTCGAGGCCGAAGATGGCGTCCACGGCCGGTGACTGGATGTCGGTGTCCAGGACGCCCACCCGCAGGCCGCCCGCGGCGAACAGCAGCGCCATGTTGGCCGCCGTGCTCGACTTGCCGGTGCCTCCCCGGTAGGAGTGCATGGTGACGACGCGGGCCATCAGAGGCCGGTCCTGTGCAGGGCCAGCATGGTGATGTCGTCGGACTGCTCGGCCGTGCCGACGAACCCGGTGAGCGCGCCGTCGACGCGCCGCAGCAGGTCGTCTCCGGAGCCGGCGCCCTCGCGCAGCACGTCCAGCATCCTGTCCTCCCCGAAGAACGCCCGGTGGGGGTCGCGCGCCTCGGTCACCCCGTCGGTGTAGATGAACAGCAGGTCGCCGGGGTCCAGGTGGGCGTGGCCGAGCGTGAAGGTCGAGTCGCGCAGCACGCCCACGGCCGGCCCGGTCGGATCCAGCACGAGCGGGGCCCCGCCGTCGCCGCGGATCAGCACGGGCGGGTTGTGGCCCCCGTTGATGTAGACCAGCCCTCCGGTGACCGGGTCGAGCACCGCGAAGAACATGGTCGCGAAGTAGCCCTGGTGGACGTGGTTGCGGGTGAGGTACTCGTTGGTCGCCTCGACGGCGTTGAGCAGGGTGGCGGCGCCGGCCACGGGCATGGATCGCGCGTCGCCCGGCAGGTCGACGCTCTTGAGGCCATGGACGCCGCCGTGCTCGGCGGTGTGGCGCAGCAGGCTGCGGATGAGCGCCATGAACAGCGCGGCCCCCACCCCCTTGTCGCACACATCGGCGACGACCAGCCCGAGCCTGCGGCGGTTGACCAGCTCGAACACGTCGTAGAAGTCACCGGCGACGGTCCTCGCCGGGCGGTAGCGCACGTCGATGTCCCACCCGGCGGGCGTGGGCAGCGAGTCGGGCAGGAAGCCGAGCTGGATCTCCCTGCCGATCTCCAGCTCGCGCTCGTACCGGTGCAGATCGGCCTCGCCTCCCGCCAGCAGCAGCGCGCGGCTCAGCTCGGCCTGCTCGTGACAGGTGCCGAGCCGCGCGCGGACGAGCGAGGTCAGGAACGGCGGCATCAGGTAGTCGGCCCCGCCATGGACGTGCCCTTCCAGCGCGCCGAAGTCGTGCTCGGTGTAGGCGAGCAGCGTGGGCCGCCATCCCTCCTCGTCCATCCGCCGGGCGACGGCCCGCACGATGTTGGGCGGCACGGCGGCGGAGGCCAGCAGGACGTCCACTTCGGGCATGCGTTCGGCCGCGAGCACGTCGGCCGGTGTGTGCACCCGCACGCGGACCCCCGCCTCGGCGAGGGCCCGCCGCAGGGCGGGGGGCGGCGAATCGTCATCCAGCACGAGAACGCTGGTCATTTTGATGTGCTCCATCCCTGAGGATCCGCAGCGTGCTGATGTTGCGCCCCGCGACTCGCCGGTAGGTGAAGCCGTCAACGGCGGTCAGGGCGAGGTACACCCCGAGACCGCCGATGCGGCGTTGCGCGAACGGCAGCCCGTAGTCCGGCCGCCGGTATCCGGACCTGGGGTCGAACGGCCGGGCGTCGTCCTCGAACCTGAGCCAGACCGACTCTCCGTCCATCCCGCCCTCGACGGCGAACTCGCCTCCGGTCTCCCCGTAGCCGTGGACCACGATGTTGGTCGCCAGCTCGTCGGCCGCCAGGCGCAGCCGGTCGGAGAGGCCGGGAGGCAGGCCCGCGCGCTCGGCTAGAGAGAGCACGTAGGCCGCCACCTGGTCGAGGGACGACAGGGACGCCGGGATGCGCGGCACGACGGGCTCACGAGCCGGTGATGTCGAAGCCGTGGTCGAGCCCGGCCATCTTGATGACCTTCAGGACGGGCTCGGTGACGCCGACCAGGGAGATCGTGACGTCCTCGGCGACCTTCTGCCGGGCGAACACCAGGGCGCGCAGGCCGGCGCTGGCGATGTAGGTCAGCTCGGAGGCGTCGATCACCAGCCGGGCGGCCCCGGTGGCCACGGCGTCGTCGATGGCGTCGTGGAACTCCGGCGCGGTGGCGGCGTCGAGCTCGCCGGCCAGGCGGATGGTCGCGGTGCCCGCGCCGGTGCTGAGGGTTGCGATGAATGCCACGTCAGTTCTCCTAGTCGTCGGAGCGGGTCAGGATCACCACTGAGCGGGGTGCGACGTACAGGCGCCCGGGGTAGGCGGTCGCCGGCTCGGCGCCGGGGTCGTGGACGTCGTTCGGCGCGGAGGCGCCGGTGTCGGCGAACAGGCGCCAGACGCCGCCCGCGGGGTCGGGCAGCTCGACGTCGTGGCCCTCCCAGTGGGAGTTCATCACCACGTAGAGCTGGTCCATCGCCCCGTCCGCGTCGCGCCCGGCGCGCATCACGGCCAGCAGCCTGCTGCCGGGCGACCAGTCGGGCCGCCAGGCGTCCACCCCATGCCAGCTCACGTCCGGCAGGCCGACCCCGGTGGTGTCGACGCCGAGCGGGTGCCTGCCCTCGCGCAGGACGGGGTGGGCGTGCCGGAAGGCGATCATCCGCCGGGCGAACCTGAGCAGCTCGGCGTTGGCGTCGGCCAGCGTCCAGTCGAACCACGAAAGCTCGTTGTCCTGGCAGTAGGTGTTGTTGTTGCCGAGCTGGGTGCGGCCCACCTCGTCGCCGGCCAGCAGCATGGGGATGCCCTGGCTGACCAGCAATATCGCCAGCGCGTTCTTCATCTGGCGGGTGCGCAGCGCGTTGATTTCCGGGTCCTCCGTCGGGCCCTCGGCGCCGTGGTTCCAGCTGTTGTTGTCGTTGGCGCCGTCGGCGTTGCCCTCGCCGTTGGCCTCGTTGTGCTTGTCGTTGTAGGAGACCAGGTCGTTGAGGGTGAAGCCGTCGTGCGCGGTGACGAAGTTGACCGAGGCGGCCGGTCCGCGCCCGCCGTACAGGTCGGGCGAGCCGGCGACGCGCGCCGCCAGCTCTCCGGTGGTGCCCTCGTCGCCCTTGAGGAACCTGCGCAGGACGTCGCGGTACTTGCCGTTCCACTCCGACCAGCGGCCGTAGTTGGGGAAGTGCCCGACCTGGTAGAGCCCTCCGGCGTCCCACGCCTCGGCGATGAGCTTGGTGTGGCGCAGGATCGGGTCGTAGGCGAGCTGCTCCAGCAGCGGCGGGTTGGGCAGCGGGGCGCCGTCCGGGCCGCGGTCCAGGATCGCGGCCAGGTCGAAGCGGAACCCGTCGACGTGGTACTCCGACACCCAGTGGCGAAGGCAGGTGAGCACGAAGTCGCGCACCACGGGGTGGTTGCAGTTGACGGTGTTCCCTGTGCCGCTGAAGTTGTAGTAGTACCCCTCGGGGGTGAGCATGTAGTAGGTGGCGTTGTCCAAGCCCTTGAACGAGATCGTCGGGCCCTGCTCGTTGCCCTCGGCGGTGTGGTTGAACACCACGTCGAGCATCACCTCGATGCCGGCCCTGTGCAGGTCCTTCACCAGCGCCTTGAACTCGTCGGCCTGCATGCCGAACGCGCCGGTCGCGGCGTACCCGGCCTTGGGGGCGAAGAAGCCGATGGTGTTGTAGCCCCAGTAGTTGTGCAGCCGCTCGCCGGTCGCGGGGTTGACGCGCCCGTTGTCGAACTCGTCGAACTCGAAGATCGGCATCAGCTCGACGCAGTTGACGCCGAGGTCGCGCAGGTAGGGGATCTTCTCCCGCAGCCCGGCGTAGGTGCCCGGGGCCGCCACCCCCGAGGAGGGGTGGCGGGTGAAGCCGCGGACGTGGGTCTCGTAGATGACCAGGTCCTCGCTGGGCGTGCGCAGCGGCACGTCGTCCTCCCAGTCGAAGTCCTCCTGGGCGATCATGGACCGGTACTGGTAGGGCTTGCTCCAGTCGGGCGGGACGCCCCACACGTCCCGCCCGGACAGCAGCAGCGCGTGCGGGTCGGCCAGGATGGCGCCCGGGTCGAACCGGTCGCCGCGCGCCGGGTCGAACGGGCCCTCCGCGCGGTAGCCGTATTCGAGGCTCTCCAGGTCCAGGCCGAAGACGGTCATGGTGAACACGCTCCCGATGCGGTACTCGGGCGGGAACGGCAGCTCCTCCAGCGGCTCGGCGTCGCCGCGCCGGTACAGCACCAGCGTCATGGCGGTGGCGCCGTCGGAGAAGACCGAGAAGTTCACCCCGCCCGGCACCAGGGTGGCGCCGTGCGGGAAGGGCCGGCCCTGCCGCACGCGGTACGCGCCGATCCGCCGGGTCGGGAAGTCGTCGATCCGCGGGAGGTCGATGCGCTCGGCGGTCACGGTCCCACGCGTCCCATCTCGGCCGCGAGGCGGCCCATCTCGCCCTCGACGTCGTCGGCGACCTCGAAGAAGCCGAGGAACCCGGTGGCCGACATGACGAACCGCACCTCCGGCGACAGCCCGCCGATGACGACGCGCGCCTCGGCCTGCTGGGCCCGCCGGTACAGGATCAGCAGCATGCGCAGTCCGGCGCTGGAGACGTAGGTCACGGCGGAGAAGTCGACGAGCAGCGTGCCGGAGGGGGCAACCAGGGGCAGCAGGCGCTCCTGGACGGCCGGGGCCGTGGCGCTGGTGATCTCGCCCTCGACGCGGGCGACGGTGAGGCCGCCCGCCGTGCTGAGGGTGACGCCGGCCGTCATCGGACGGCCTCCACGGTGACCTTCACCTTGACGCGCCCGGTGGCCTCGGGGAGGTTCACGGTGAGCGCGCCGGCGTCGTAGTCGTCGTAGGGCTCGCCGTCGATCTCGACCGCGCCGATCCTGATGGAGCCGGGCGGCAGCAGGTCGGGCGAGACGCGCAGGATGCGGTCGTCGAAGCCGTCGGGGTCGGGCTTGAAGTACAGGTCCATCGGCTTGCCGCTGATGAGCAGGTTGTTGTAGACGGCGGCCAGGTAGCACAGCTCGGAGGAGTGGTACATGCTCATCGAGTGGCTGCCCTTGAGCCGCTCGGTGCCGAGCAGGTACGGCAGGCCGCTGGCGAGCACGTTGAAGTAGACCGCGCCCTCGTCGTGGTCGAGGAAGAAGGCGTTGTAGAACGACTCGGCGCCGCGGGCCTCGTCGCGGAAGCGGTCCTGGCCGGTGACGCCGAACAGGATGAGGTAGGCCAGCACGGCCTGCTCCTGCTGCCACCACGCCTTGCGGTCGTGCCAGACGAACCGGAAGCGGTCCTCGCCCTCGCGGCGCAGGCGCTCCACGACGTCGTACCAGCCACCGCGCTGCCGGTCGGCGCCGATGGGCGGCATGATGTCGCCGATGTGCGTGGCGAGCTCGGCGTACTCCGCCTTGGGCTTCAGCGAGTTCATTCGCATGAGGTTCCAGGCGATCTTCAGGTTGTGGCCGACGACGGCGCGGTTGAGCTGCCAGCCGTGCGCGGTGTCGTGCGACCAGTCGCGGTGGAAGCGCTCCTGGACGAACGGGCTGTTCTTGTCGTCGGGGAAGTGCTCGACGATGGTGTCGAAGGTGTACTCCAGGAACGCGGCGTACTTGGGGTCGCCGGTGGCCAGGTACAGGTTGATGAGGTAGGCGGGGGCGTGGTCGCCGACCGAGTTCCAGTTCTTCCTGGCGCGGTTCTCGCCGAGCGACTCGTGGTCGGGGCTCAGCAGGATGGGGTCGATGTGGGAGAAGTAGCCGCCCTTCTCCCGGTCCAGGTAGAACCGGTCGAACAGCCGCAGCGTCGCCTCGGCGTCGCTCTTGATGCGCGGGTCGCCGGTGATCCGGTAGGTCTGGACGGGGCCGGCGAGCGCGTAGATCTGCTCGTACATCGGGATGGCGTCGTAGTCGTCGGAGAACTCCGAGGTGAACAGCTTGCGCTGCACGTCGCCCTCGATCTTCAGCCCGTGGTACCAGTAGACGATGTCCTCGTCGGCGTCGACGAAGCGCAGGTTCGCCCGCAGGTACTCGGTGCCGCGCTCGGCGACCTCCAGGTAGGCGTCGTCGCCGGTGAGCATGTAGGCCGAGGCCATGCCGTAGACCAGGCGCGAGATCGTGTCGGTCTCCTGCACGTGGCTGTCGGTCTTCTCGCCGCCGAGCCTGATCATCGTGCGGTAGTCGGAGAAGTCCACCGGCCCGTCGCCGAACTGCGCCTTGCGGTAGAAGGCGGCGATCTCCTGGATCTGGTGGACCCACCAGTTCTGCTCCTCGAAGCGGAACTCGCCGGGGCGGCGGCCGAGGAAGATGACGCGCTTGGCGTCGAAGATCTCACCCTCGGCGTGCGGGTAGAACACGCCGTAGGCGAACAGGTAGCGCCCGGGCACGAGCATCGCGTCGAGCTGGCCGGAGGCGTCGGTGTAGGGCTCGCCGAGGTTGTGCAGCAGCTCGGCGCTCGGGCCGCCGTCCATCGAGACCGCGAAGTCGCGGCCGTCGGCGGTGACCACCGTGGCGGTGCGGGAGGCCGCGTCGTAGGCGCTGACCTGGCCGGCGATCGTGTCGGAGAAGGTGAAGTTCATAGGATTTCGTCCTTCTGGGTGAGCAGGTCGACGAGGGTCCTCGCGAACAGGTGGCACTGCTGTCCCGAGCGTCCGGTGACGAGGTCGCCGTCGATCACCACGTCCTTGTCGACGTACTCCGCGCCCATGTTGCGCACGTCGCCGACCAGGTTGTTGTGGCAGACGATCTTGCGTCCGCGCACGACGTAGGGGATGGAGGCGGCCAGCCACATGCCGTGGCAGATGATCCCCTTGATGACGCGGGAGTCCTCGAAGGCGCGGCGCAGCAGCTCGGTGGCCGGCGCGAGCCGGTCCACGTCGTCGGTGTAGCGCAGCCGGTCGGACACCATGCCCGAGGGCACGACCAGCGCCGCGTAGTCCGAGGGGTCGACCTCCTCCAGGCTCTTGGAGACCGTGAAGGGCGCGCGGTACTCGTGCCCGGTGAAGGTCATCGACTCCTGGCCCCACAGGCGGGTGATGAAGTCGACCGGGATGCCCTCCTCGGCGAACCTGCGCTGGTAGTAGAAGATCTCGGGTTCGTAGTAGTCGCTTTCCATCAGGACGGCGACGCGGGTGTCGGCCACGGTCACTCCGTGATGAGGTCGATGAGGAACGGCCGGTCGTCGAGCAGCATCCGCTCGACGGCCTCCTCCACCTGGGAGCGCTTCTCCACCCGCATCGCCTCCACGCCCATGCCGCGGGCGATGTCGGTGAAGCCGAGCTCGGGGTGGGCCAGGTCGAAGGAGCGCGGGAAGGCGTGCGCGGCGATGTCCCGCTCGCGCCAGTACTGCTCGATGTTGAGGTCGAGCAGCCGGTACCCGCGGTTGTTGCAGACGACGAACTTGGCGCCGGCGCCCTCGCGGACCGCGGTGGCCAGCGCCTGGATGGTGTACATGCTCCCGCCGTCGCCGGTGAAGCCGACGACGGTCTTGCCGGGGTTGGCGATCTTCATCCCGATCGCGCCGGGGATGCCCACGCCGAGCGAGCCGCCGCGGGTCTGGAACCAGTGGCCCGGCAGCCGCGGCGGCAGGTGGGCGCCGAGCACGCCGGAGGCGGTCAGGGCCTCGTCGAAGACCATGAGGTCCTCGGGCGCGCGTTCGGCCAGCCGCCGGGCGAACGCGCCGAGCAGCGAGTCCTCGTCGGCCGGGGCCGCGGGCCGCTCGGCGGCGCGGCGCAGCCGCCCGGCGGCGGCCTCGCGGGCGGCCGGCGACATCGACGACGAAAGCTCCGCGGCGAGCGCGGCCAGGGTGGCCCTGGGGTCGGCGACCAGGCCGAGCGTCACCGGGTGGTTCTTGGCGATCTCGTAGGAGTTCAGGTCGACGTGCACGATGCGCGCGTCGGGCCGGAACGGCGAGGCCAGGTCGGGGAAGACCTCGGGGAACAGGTAGGTGCCCACGACGAGCACGGCGTCGGCGCCGGCGACTATGCCCCGGCTGACCTCGCCGAACATGTGCCCGGTCTGGCCGCGGTACAGCGGGTGGCGGCCGTCGATGGAGACCTCCGACATCTCCACCCCCCACGCGTCCGCGCCGAGCAGCTCGGCCACGCGGGTCAGCTCCGCCTGCGCGCCGGAGGCGGCCACGCCGTCGCCGAACAGCACCAGCGGCGCCGTGGCGTCCGACAGCAGCGCCGCCGCCCTGCGGATCGTCGCGGCGTCGGGGGCCGTCGCGGTGTAGGGGACCACCGAGGGCACGACCGGCTCGTCGTTGGGCCGGTCGAGCACGTCCAGGGGCAGCGAGACGAACACCGGGCCCCGCGGCGGGGTCATGGCGATCTTGACGGCGCGCCGGAGCGTCCGCAGCACCGAGGAGGAGTCGGTCACCCGGGTCGCGTACTTGGTGACGGGCCTGGCCATGGCGACCAGGTCGGCGGCCATCTGCGCGTCCATCGCCTCGTATTGGACGCCGGACTCACCGGCGACCACGACGAGCGGGGTGTGGCCGCGCTTGGCCTGGTACATCATGCCGATGCCGTTGCCGAGGCCGACGCCGCTGTGCAGCTGCACCAGGGCGGGGCCGCCGGTGGCGCGGGCGTAGCCGTCGGCGATGCCCACCGCCACGGTCTCCTGCAGCGTCAGGACGTAGTGGAAGTCGTCGTACTTCTCCAGCGCGTCGAGGAAGCCCTGCTCGACCGTGCCGGGGTTGCCGAACATGTACCGCATGCCGTCGGCGAGGAACTGCTCGATGATCGCCTCGTTGCCGGTCCTGGCGTCCGTGGGGCTCATCGGGCTCACCAGCCGAACCGGCGCAGACCGTCTTCCAGCGTCTCGACGATCTTCTGCCCGGTGAGGAAGGAGTCGGGCGTCGAGCGGCCGGTGATGAACGGGTAGTCGACGATGACCGAGGTCTCCTTGCCGAAGTTGCCGTGGTAGCGGCCCTCGGGGCCGGTGGCGTCGCGCAGGATGTACTCCAGCGGGTACGGCGGCGGACCCATGTTGAAGTCGGTGCCGAGGAAGCCGGTGCCGTCCTTGTAGTCGTACTCCTTGCAGTGGCCGGTGACGTGCTTGCCCCAGATGATGCTCTTGCGGTCCTCCCAGTCGCGGGCGAAGGCCAGGCACGCGACGCCGTAGCACTCGGCGGCCACCGGCTTGCCGGCCTTGAGGAAGCCGAGGATCAGCGCGTGGACGCGGCCGTTGTTGGCCAGGTCGACGATGGGGCCGCTGCCGCCGACGATCAGCATGGTGTCGAAGCCGTCGATGTGCTCCGCCAGCCTGTCCAGCGTCCTGTTGTAGGCCTCAAGGGCGTGCAGGTAGTCGTCGTCGCTGACGTAGGGGCGCTCGGGCACCACGGCGGAGATGTCGAGGGGGTGGTCCAGCCGGTCGGAGTCGTCCAGCTCGCGCACCAGCTTGGCGACCTCGGGCGTGGTGACCGAGCGGCCGAGCGGCGGGTCGAGGTAGTCGGGGTCCATGCTCGGCGGCAGCGCGTGCGGGCGCCCGCCGGTGGGCGTGGCGAAGACGACCTCGTATCCGCGCTGGTCGAAGTGGGTGAGCGGGCCGAGCAGCTCCTCCCCCCAGTAGCCGTGCTCGGACAGCAGCACCAGGACCTTCCTGCTCATCGCTCCTCCTGCGGGCCGATGATCCAGTTCTCCCGGGTGGTGAGGGAGAACACGTGCGCGGGGTCGGCGACGGCGTCGAGCGCCGGGGCGACCTTCTCGGTGAAGTACGGGGAGGCCAGCGCGGCCTCGGCCGCCGCGACGTCGTCGAACCAGATCTGCTCGACGCTGTCGAAGGACGCCTCTCCGAAGGTGTAGAAGCCGTCCCTGGTGTGGGCGTGCAGGTGGCGGCGCACCCCGGGCAGCCCGCTGACGACCGGGGCGTACTCCGAGAGCGTCCGCTCGCGGTGGTCGGCGAGGTCCTGGCCGGGCCTGCGCTTGATCAGCGTGGTGACCTTGACCCAGGACGGGGCGGCCTCGGTGAGCGGCGGGCCGGGGACGATCTCGTGGGCGTCGGTGTCCAGCACGATGGTGAGCCAGAACGCCGCCCAGTTCGGCTCGTCGAGCCGCGCCCCGTGCAGGAACTCCTCGGTCTGCAGCGAGGCGAGCTGCTCCTGCTCGTTGGCCAGCCAGATCTCCGCCATGCCCTGGTGGGGCAGCGCCGGGCGCCCACGGTCCGCCGTGGACGGGACGCGCGAGTCGATCAGGTAGCGCCGGATCTGCGGGATCTTGGCCGCGAACTTCACCGCGTGGACGTTGACCCAGTAGTCCTGGAACTCCTGTGCGGTCATGCCTGGCTTCGGGGCGGCCAGGATGAACTGGTGGATCATGCGATCTCCTTTTCGCCAGGGATCTTCACTGGGACGATCGCAGCGCCGTTCGGCCACCGTCAAAGCAGAAACCATTACTTCTCGACATAGCGCATTGAATCCGCCGTTAAAGTCAAGTCACCTGGCAATCGGGAAATATCGGCTTATCCTCGGTCGGTCTTCGCCGCAGGACGGCCAACTGACAAAGTGCCCGGCGAAAGCGCGGCGATTATGGCCACCGCGGGCGGCCGGGCCTACTGTCCAGCTCAACGGATGCCTTACCGAAAGGTGGCACATGAAAGGCGAGCTGACCGCGGCGGTGCGCCGCGGCGCCGTCGGAGAGATCCGCGACCTGCTGAGCGCCGGCGCCGATCCCGACGAGCGCGACACCGACACCGGGCTCAACGTGCTCATGATCGCTTCCGGCCGCGCGGACGCCCCCGCCGTGCGGGCGCTGCTCGACGCGGGGGCCGACGTCTTCACCACCGACGCCAAGGCCGGGGCGACCGCCCTGCACAAGGCCTGCCAGGGCGGCAGCGCGCAGGTCGTGCGCGACCTGCTCGGCGCCGGCGCCTTCGTCGACGCCGTCGCCGCGACCACCGGCCACACCCCCCTCATGGACGCCCTGTGGTTCAAGTGGCCGGACATCGTCGAGGTGCTCCTGGACCACGGCGCCGGGCTCAACCTGTCCACCCACTACGGCTTCTCGATGAAGGAGCACTTCGCGTACGAGCTGAACGTCAACACCTTCGGCAAGGAACGCCTCATCGAGTCCGACAAGCTGCTGCGCGCCCGGCAGGAGGCCGACGACGCGGCGGCGGCCGGGCACGCCCTGATGAACGCCGTCACCGGCGGCGACCTGGCCAAGGTCCGCGAACTGCTCGCCAAGGGGTTCCCCGTCGACACCCGCTGGCCGATGGTCAACGGCTTCAACGACGACCACACCGCGCTGCTGGTGGCCTGCCGCGACGGGCACACCGAGATCGTCGCCGAGCTGCTGGCCGCCGGGGCCGACGTCAACGCCGTCGAGCCGACGTTCGGCGCCGTCCCGCTGCACAAGGCCGTCTACAACGGGCACGCCGACATCACCAGCCTGCTGGTCGCCCACCCGGAGGCCGACCTGGCCTTCCAGGGCGCGACCAACGGCTACAGCCCCCTGCACGACGCGCTGTGGCACGGCTACGCCGACTGCGCCCGCATCCTGGTCCAGGCCGGCGCGCCGCTCGGCCTGACCGGCCACGACGGCAAGACCCCGCTCGACCTCGCGCGCGAGGTCCTCGGGGACGATCACGAGGTCACCGTTCTCATAGCGGGAGGCGGCAATGCGCGACACTGAGGCCCTGGTCGTCGGCAGCGGGTTCGGCGGCGCCATCGCCGCGCTGCGCCTGGCGGAGGCGGGCGTCCAGACGCTCGTGCTCGAACGCGGGCGCCGCTGGCCCATCACCGACGCGCACGACACCTTCGCCACCTACGACAGCCCCGACGGCCGGGCCGCCTGGCTCAGCCCGGTGACCGTCGCCCCGGCCCAGGAGGGCCTGCCCATCGACGTCTACACCGGCGTGCTCGAACGGGTCAGGGGCGAGGGCATCGACGTCCTGGTGGGCGCGGGCGTCGGCGGCGGCTCGCTGGTCTACAACACCGTCCTCTACCAGCCCCGGCGCGACCTGTTCGGCCGGGTGTTCCCCTCCTGGCTGAGCTACGACGAGATGGACGAGGTGTGGTACCCCAAGGTCCGCGAGGCCGTCGGGGTGTCCACCATGCCCGCCGACGTGCTCGCCCACGAGCGCTACCGCGGCCAGCGGGTGCTGCTGGAGGAGGCCGCCGCCGCAGGGATGACCGCGCGCCTGTTCGAGCTGGGCCTCGACTGGGATGTCATCCGCGCCGAGCTGGCCGGCGCCATTCCCCCTTCGCAGATCGCCGGCCAGGTCTGGTACGGCGCCAACAGCGGCGCCAAGCGCAGCCTGGACCGCACCCACCTGCCCAGGGCCGAGGCCACCGGCAAGGTCGAGGTGCTGCCGTTGCACCAGGTCACCGACGTGCGCGAGAACGGCTCCGGTTACCTGGTCACGGTGGACGAGCTCGACGACAACGGCCGCGTCGTCGCCCGCAGGGACATCCACACCAAGCACCTGTTCCTGGCCGCCGGGTCGGTCGCGACGACCAAGCTGCTCGTCCGCGCCCGCGACACCGGCGCGCTGCCCAAGCTGGCCGACTCCGTCGGGACGCGCTGGGGCGCCAACGGCGACCTGGTCATCATCAGGAGCGGCCTGCCGCCCACCGGGCCGAGCGAGGGCGGCCCGGCGGGCGCGGTGCTCGAAGACCTGGACAACCCGGTCGCGCCCATCGCCATGGCGGCCATGCCCATCCCCCAGGCCAAGATGCCCGAGGGCTTCATGGGCCTCATCGGCATGGGCCTCGGCCCGGCGAAGGGCACCTTCTCCTACGACGGGCACACCGACACCGTCGGCCTGACCTGGCCCAAGGACGACCCCGAGGCGACCGTCATCGCCGACGGCGCGCGCGCGGCGTTCGAGCGGCTCGGCACCGGCAAGATCGAGGCCATCGACGCCGGCCTCACCGGCCACCCCTGCGGCGGGGTCCCCCTGGGCCTGGCCACCGACGAGTACGGCCGGGTGAACGGCTACCCGGGCCTGTACGTCGTGGACGGGGCGCTCCTGCCGGGCGGCAGCGCCGCGTGCACCAACCCCGCCCTGACCATCGGAGCGCTCGCCGAACGGGCGCTCGCCGCCATCATCCCCGACATCGTGGAGGAATAGACACCGATGAGCAGCCCCAAGCACGCGGCGCTGGTGACCGGCGGTTCGAGCGGCATCGGCCTGGCCGTGGCCGGCGCGCTGGTCGCCCGCGGGCACGCGGTGACCATTCTCGGCAGGGACGAGGGCAGGCTGCGCCACGCCGCCGACCGGCTCGGCGCCGAGGCCGGCCTCGGGGACGGGGCCGTGCACACCGTGGTCGCCGACGTCGCCCAGCCGGCCGCCGCGCACGCCGCGGTCGCCGCGCACATCGGGCGCTGGGGGCGGCTCGACGTGCTGGTGAACAGCGCGGGCCTGCTCGCCGCCGGGCCCTTCGAGTCCTACAGCACGACCACCATCACCGAGGTGCTGGAGGTGGACCTGCGGGCCACCATCCTGTTCTGCCAGGCGGCGCTGCCCTACCTGCGCAAGGTCGCGCGCGAGGGGCGCCCGCTCATCGTGAACATCGCCTCCATCTCCGGCAAGCGCGCCGACCCCGGCTTCTCGCTGTACTGCGCGGCCAAGTTCGGCGTGGTCGGCTTCACCGCCGCCCTGCACCAGGAGCTGGCCGGCGAGGGCGTCGGCGCGTGCGCGATCTGCCCGGGGCTGGTCGACACGCCGATGGCCGACTGGGCGCGCTCGTGGGCGTCGCGCGCGTCGATGCTCCGCCCCGAGGACATCGCCGGCGCCGTCATCCGCCTGCTCGACATCCCCGCCGGCCAGGTCCCCGCCGAGCTCGTCCTGTCCTGAGCTCCCCTGTCCCCCTTTCCGCCCCCTCCCCGAGCACGGCACCCGGTCGTCCCCGCCGGGTGCCGTGCTCGCCCCGTCTGGCGTGGTGCCGGGTCCGGGCGGGAGGACCGTCGTAGGCTCGTGGCGCCCCGCCCGGCGGCGCTCCACCGAGGAGGTTCGTGAGCACCGGACGCTCTCCCACGTTGCGCTATCTGGCCGGCTCCACCGAGGCGACGCACGCCTCGTGGCTGGAGCTGTTCTTCGACCTGGTCTTCGTGGCCGCCGTGTCCGAGCTGGCACGCCTGCTGCACGGCGACCTGACCTTCCATGGGCTCCTGGTGTTCTGCGCGCTGTTCGTCCCGGTGTGGTGGGTGTGGATGAGCTTCGCCTACTACGCCGACCTGTTCAAAACGGACGCGACGCACTTCCGCATCGCCCTGCTCGCGGGGATGTTCGGCTCGCTGGTGCTGGCCAGCACGATCGGCGTCGCCATCTCCCCCGACGGCCGCACGCTGGACGGGGCGCACGGGTTCGCGCTGGCCAACGCCGCCCTCCAGGCCATCCTCGTGGGCCTGTACGGGTACGCGCGCCGCGCCGCCCGCGCGCCGGGGACCGCCCCGGACGCGCCCGGCGCCGGCCGGGACGCCCCGCAGAGCCCCCCGCAGAACGCCGCGCTGCGCCAGCTGTGCGGCATCTACGTCGCGGGGTTCGGCTGCGGCGGCGCCCTGTGGCTGGCCTCGGTGGCCGTGTCGGCGCCCTGGCACCTGGCGCTGTGGGCGCTCGCGCTGCTGGTGGAGATCGCCACCCCGTTCGTGGCGTACCTGACGGTGGCCTCGCCGCCGGCGCACGCCTCCCACCTGCCCGAGCGGCTCGGCCTGTTCACGCTGATCGTGCTCGGCGAGTCGGTGCTCGCCGTGGCCTGGGGCGCCCGGGGCGCCCCCTCGACGCCGAGCGCGCTGCCCGTCGCGTTCTTCACGTTCGTGATCGCCGCGTGCCTGTGGTGGGTGTACTTCGAGCACGTCGACCACCGCGTCATCATCAACGCGCTGACCAGCGGGCGCTCCTCGCTGGTGCGCGGGTTCGCCTACGGGTACGGCCACCTGCTGATCTTCGCCGGGCTGGCGGCCACGGCCGTCGGGTCGGAGGCCCTCATCGAGCACGCCGCCGAGGCGCACATGCCGGCCGGCGCCGGCCTCGCGCTCACCGGCGGCGCCGCGGCGTTCCTGCTGGCCACGACCGCGGCGCACCTGGTGATCCGCCGGCCGCTGGCCCGCAGGCTGGTCGCCGTCCGCGTCGCCGCCGCGCTCGGCGCCCTGCTGCTGGGCCTCTCGTCCACCGCGTTCTCACCGCTGGCCGAGACGGCGGCGCTGGCCGGCCTGCTGGTGCTGCTCACCTGGGCCGAGGTCAGGCATCGGCGGGAAGCGCCCGGCACGACGTAGGCGCCGCGCCGTCCTCCGCCGCCGCCGCTGCCGCCCCCGGGGAGGCCGGCGGCCCGGGCAGCCGCACCTGGAACCGCGTGTCACCGGGGCGCGAGCGCACGGTGATGGACCCCCGGTGCCGCTTGGTGACGATGCGGTGCGACAGGTGCAGGCCGAGCCCGGTGCCCGCGCCGATGTCCTTGGTGGTGAAGAACGGCTCGAAGACGCGCGGCAGCACGGCGGGGTCGATGCCGGGACCGGTGTCGGCCACCTCGACCAGGACGCACCCGCCCTCTCCGCGCACGCTGACGCGCAGTTCGCCCCGCCCTCCCATCGCGCCCGCGGCGTTGTCCACCAGGTTCGTCCACACCTGGTTCAGCTCCATCGGGTAGCCGGGGACGCGAGGCAGCGGGGGGGCGTAGTCGCGCACGACCGTGATGCCCGCGAGCTTCGGACGCAGCATCGCCAGCGTGGACTCAAGGCCCTCGCGCACGTCCACGTCGGACTCCGGCGCGCGGTCCAGGTTGGTGTACTCCTTGGTGTTCCTGACGATCGCCGAGACCCGCGTGCCGGCCTCGCGCACGTCCATGACGCACGAGCGGATGCGCAGGCTCTCCGACAGGTAGCGCAGCGCGGCGGGGAGACGCGCGTCGAACACCCGCGCCCCGAGGTCGTCGAGCCAGCCGGTGTCCAGGCCGCGCTCGGCCAGCAGGGGCGCGAGGGAGGACCCGTCGCCGAGCCCGTGGTCCTCCAGCCAGTCCTGCAGTTCCTCCTCCAGCAGGCTCACGCCGAGCGCGTCGCCGGGACCGCTGCCGCGCGGGCGGGCGAGCCAGTCGCGCCGAGCGGCCGCGAGGGCCGCGCGTTCCGCCTGCTCCGCCGTCTGGCCCCAGGTCTCCGCCGCCGCCTCCAGCTCCTCCACGGCGTCGTCCAGCTCGCCGATCGCGCGGATCACGGCGGAGGCGGGGTTGTTCAGCTCGTGGGCGATGCCCGCGGCCAGGGTGCCGAGCGAGGCGAGCGTCGAGCGGCGGCCACCGCTCACGATCATGTCCTGCGCGCGCAGCGCCAGGACGGGCACCACCATCTCCGACACGCGCGGCGCGCGCACCAGCATCTGCAGGAAGGTGTCCCGGTCGTAGAGGGCGACGCGGCTGTGGCCGACCGAGGTGGCGGTGGCCAGGTAGGCGTCGCCGGCCAGGACGCACAGCTCGCCGGTGAAGGTGTGGGCGAGCATGGCCCGCTCCTCCGCGCCGTCCCGGGTGGAGTGGCGGGCGAGCACCTCGTCCCGGTCGTCGACCACCTTGGAGATGAGCAGCTCGCCGTCGAGCAGGACCACGAAGAAGCGCGCCGGGGCGCCCTCGGCGAACAGCACCTCGCCGTCGCCGAGCTCGTGTGAGCGGCCGCTGTCGGCCAGCCATCGGTACTGCTCCCCGGTCAGCCCGTCGAACAGGGGATGCGCGCGGAGTTCGTCCGGAAGGAGATCTGCTGCGCCCATGGGCGGGCTCCTCTCGGGGCAGGTGCGGCCTTCGGCCCTGCGGCTCCCAGGCCAGGTGTGTCGGAGCCTCGCACCGGCGTCGGCGGGCGGTCAAAGGATCCGGGCGCACTTTGTCGGGTACGCGCGCCCGCGCGAGGAGGCGGGGACCCGATTCGCGGGACTAAATCAGGTCCGCGATGGCCCGCCCGGGGGGCGTACCTACGCTGAAGGTCTCGATTGGAGCACGTCCCGATTCTGGAGGCCGCCATGGCCTGGTGTTCCCCCGTGGACGAGGAGGACGGACAGACGTGAGCGACGAGACGGGCAAGCCGGTCATCTTGGCCGTGGACGACGATCCGCAGGTGCTCAGGGCCGTACGGCGGGACCTGCGCGCCACCTATTCCGGCAGCTACCGCATCCTCGGCGCCGCCTCCGGCAAGGAGGGCCTCGGCATCCTCGACGCGCTGGACGAGCGCGGCGACGATCCGGCGCTGTTCCTGGTGGACCAGCGGATGCCCGAGATGGCCGGGGTGGAGTTCCTGCTGGAGGCGGGGGCGCGCTACCCCGAGGCGCGGCGGGTGCTGCTCACCGCCTACGCCGACACCGACGCGGCCATCACCGCGATCAACCGGGTCCGGCTGCACCACTACCTGATGAAACCGTGGGACCCGCCGCAGGAGCGGCTGTTCCCCGTGCTGGACGACCTGCTGTCGGACTGGCTGGCCGCGCACCGGCCCGCCTACCGGGGCATCAAGGTGGTCGGCATCCCGGTCTCGCCGGCGACCCACGCCGTGCGGGACTTCCTGACGCGCAACGAGCAGCCCTTCCGCTTCCTGGACGTCGACGCCGACCCCGAGGCGCGGCTGCTGGCGGAGGGCCGGCGGGAGGCGCTGCCGCTGGTCTTCTTCGCCGAGGGCGACCACCTGGCCGCGCCGAGCGCCGCCCGGCTCGCCGAGCGGCTGGGGCTGCCCACGGCGGCGGCGCGCCCGCACTACGAGACGGTCATCATCGGGGCCGGCCCCGCCGGGCTGGCGGCCGGGGTGTACGCGGCCTCGGAGGGGCTGTCGACGCTCATGGTGGACTCCGACGTGCCGGGCGGGCAGGCGGGCACCTCCAGCCTGATCGAGAACTACCTGGGCTTCCCCACCGGGCTGGCCGGCAGCGACCTGGCCCGCAGAGCGGTCTCGCAGGCGCGCAGGTTCGGCGCCGAGCTGCTGTACCCGGTGGAGGTGACGGCGCTGCGCCGCGCCGACCCGGCGCGGGTGATCACGCTGGCCGACGGCACCGAGATCAGCGCCGAGACCGTGCTGCTGTCCATGGGCGTGTCCTACAACCGGCTGGACATCCCCGGCGCCGACCGCTTCGCCGGGGCGGGCCTGTACTACGGCGCGGCCACCACCGAGAGCCAGTCGTGCACGTCGGAGCACGTCCACGTCATCGGGGGCGCCAACTCGGCGGGGCAGGCGGCGCTGCACTTCGCGAAGTACGCGCGCCAGGTCACCATGCTGATCCGGGCCGCCTCCCTGGAAGCGGGCATGTCGCAATATTTGGTGGACGAGATCCGCAGGACGCCCGCGATCGAGGTCCGGCTGGGCACGCGGGTGGTGGAACTGGCCGGTGAGGAGCACCTGGAGCGCATCACGCTGGCCGACGTCGCCACCGGCGAGACGACCGAGCAGGAGGCGCGCTTCGTCTTCACCTTCATCGGCGCCCGTCCGCGCACCGGGTGGCTCGACGGCGTGGTGGAGCGCGACGACCACGGCTTCCTGCCGACCGGCTCGGACATGCCCGCGGGCGCGTGGAGCCTGGAACGCGAGCCGTACCCGCTGGAGACCAGCGTGCCGGGCGTCTTCGCGGCCGGCGACGTGCGCGCCCGTTCGGTCAAGCGGGTCGCCTCGGGCGTCGGCGAGGGCGCGATGGCGGTCGCCCTGATGCACCGCTATCGCTCCGGCACCTGATTCCCCAAAAGCCATATCACAATCAGCCGGTCGATCTTTAGAATTCACATACTTTAAACGCGGAACATATTGTCAGCCGACAGAGATCACAGCGACAATGTGTACATGTCGGATATTTTATCGGGCAAGGTGGCTCTGATAACCGGGGCCAGCAGTGGAATCGGCGCGGCGGCCGCGCGGGTATTCACCCGCGAAGGCGCCGCCGTCGTTCTCGTCGCACGGCGAGAACGCGAATTGGGCGACCTGGTGGACGAATTACGGGGAAAGGGTTTCGAGGCCGTCTACGCGGTGGCCGACGTGACCCGCCCCGAGGACGTCGACCGGGCCGTCTCCACGGCCGTCCGCGAGTACGGACGGCTCGACATCGGCTTCAACAACGCGGGGCTCGGCGTGGAGCGTTCCCCGATGCACCTGCTCGACGACGCGGTGTTCGACGCCGTCATCGACGTCAACCTCCGCGGGGTCTGGCACTGCATGCGCCGGCAGATCAGCCAGATGCTGGTCAACGGCGGCGGCTCCATCGTCAACACCAGCAGCGTCGGGGGCCTGGTCGCCACGCCGGTGGGGGCGCCGTACGTCACCGCCAAGCACGCGGTCATCGGGCTCACCAAGGCCGCCGCCGCCGAGTACGCGGGGCAGCGCATCAGGGTCAACGCGATCGCGCCGGGGACGACCAGGTCGGAGATGATCGACGCCTGGTTCGCCCTGCGGCCGGAGATGGAGGAGCTGCTGCGGGCGGCGACCCCGCAGGGCAGGACCGCCGAACCCGAGGAGGTGGCCGAGGCGGCCGCCTGGCTCGCCAGCGACCGCGCGTCCTTCGTGACGGGCGCGACGCTGCCGGTGGACGGCGGTTACACCCTGGTGTAGTCCGGCACGGGGCCGGTGGAGGCGGCCCCTGCGGGATCGAACCGGGAGAGCCGGTCGGGCGGCACGATGCCCGGCAGCATCAGGCGCCAGAAGTCGGTGAGCCGCTCGTGCAGGTCGCGGCGGCGCGTCACGGCCTGCGAGACGATCTGGGCGCCGGTGAAGGCGGCGACCACGGTGGCGGCGGCGGCGTCCACGTCGACCTCCGGCCGCAGGTCGCCCTCTTCACGGGCCTTCAGCAGCAGGTCGCGCGCGCCGTCCTGCCACATGACGTGGGTGGTGAAGTCACCTCCGGAGAACGTGCCGTGCTCGATGGCCAGGCGCACGCTCGCCCGTGAGATGACGTTGTCCAGCAGGTCGCGGGCGAAGCCGTGACAGGCGTCGATGAGCACCTGCAGGGCCGCCGACTCGCCGGACACCAGCGTGGAAAGGAGGGTCTCGTCGGCGGCCAGGATCGCCCTGGCCAGTTCCTCCTTGGAGGCGAAATGGAAGTAGAGCGCGCCTTTGGTGACTCCGCAGCGCTGGAGGATCTCGGCCATCGTCGTCGCCGCGTAGCCGCACTCCTCGAACACCTCGGCCGCGCCTTCGAGGATGCGCTGTCTGGTGGCCCGCGCCCGTGCCTGTTTCGCCATCGCGGAAGTGCTTCCTCCTAAAAAAAACCGGTCGGTCGGTATTCTACGCCCTCGACCCCCTCGAGGGCAGCAGCTCTAGAGAGGTGGTACCCCATGGCTACACCCGATGTGCTGGATTTATCCGCCGATCCAGCACTTTTTGAGCAGACCGTCCCTCGGCAGTTGGTCCATCGGAGCGCGGTGTCCGAGGTGATGATCACCGGTTGGCGGGCCCTCGACGAGAAGACCTCCGTGGTCGCGGCCCAGTGGCCCAGGGCCCACGGCTTCTACGGACCGGCCGGGGGATGCCACGACCCGCTGCTGGCCGCCGAGACCATCCGCCAGGCGGGGCTCGTGGTGAGCCACGCGCAACTGGACTGCCCGCTCGACCGCCGCTTCCTCATGTGGGACCTGTCCTACGAGGTCAACCTCGCCGGCCTGGCCGTCGGCACCGGCCCCACCGACCTGACGCTCCGCTTCACCCGCAGCCAGGTGCGCCACCGGGGACGCACCCTCGCCGGGCTGCGCGGGCACGTCGACTTCTACCGGGACGGGCGGCTGGTCGGCATGGGCGAGGGCAGCTTCGACTGCGTGTCCCGGGCGGCCCACGACCGGCTCCGCGCACCGAGCCTGGCCGGGCGGCCCGCGCGCGACCGGCCGCTCGCCGACCCGGTCGACCCGCGCCTGGTCGGCCGCGACCGGCCCTTCGACGTCGTCCTCGGCGTGCCCCTCGACCGCACGCCCGAGGAGGGAGCCTGGCCGCTGCGGGTGGACCCCGCGCATCCGGTGCTGTTCGACCACAGCCTCGACCACATCCCCGGCATGGCCCTCATGGAGGCCATGCGGCAGGCGACGCTCGCCCTCACCCACCCGCTGCCGCTCGCCCCCGTCAAGATGTACGCCACCTTCACCCGGTACGTGGAGCTGTGGGGCGCCGCCGTCGTCCGCGCCCGCGTGGAGGGGGAGGCGAGCGGCGGCGAGGTGCCCGTCCGGGTCTCCGTCGAGCAGGACGGCGAGGTCGCCGCCGCCGGCCTGGTCTACGCCGGCCCGATCCCCTCCAGGGCCGTGACCGCCTAGGCCCGCCGGGTCGGCCGGGGGGCTCGATGCCCGGCACGCCAGGCGACGAACCGGGCTGGGGGGACGCGGGCGGGCGGCGGACCGGAAGGGCGTGTCGCCCGCCCGTCACGGGACGGGCGGGACGGACAGGTCAGGCGGTGCGCGACAATCTTCGTATGGCGGAAACGCTCTCCGGTGCGATCGAGTTGCCCGACGGCGTCCGGGTCCGCGGTCGCGGCCTGCGGCGGCCCCTGCCCGACGGGCCGGTGCCCGGCTACGGGCTCTACCTGGGCTCGGCGCGTCTCCAGCGCCGCCACCAGGACGCCCTGGCCTGGCCGCACGAATGGATCCGCTGGCCCGACTTCCTGCTGCCGGTGGACCGGCACGCCGCCGCGCGTGCCGTCATCCGCCTGCACGCCCACGCCCGTTCGGGCTCGCCGGTGGAGGTCGCCTGCGGCGGAGGCGTCGGCCGCACCGGCACGGTCATCGCCTGCCTGGCCACGCTCGCGGGGCTCGGGCCCGACGAGGCGGTCGCGTGGGTCCGCGAGCACCACCACCCGAGGGCGGTCGAGACGCCCTGGCAGCGGCGCTGGGTCGCCTGGTTCGCCGGCGAGCCCCCGGCCGATCCGCAGGACGGCCCGCCCGCCGGCGATGGTTGACCCGGCGGCCGGGGGCGGGGCATCGTAGGGCGGATGACCAGCGATGAGACGCGGGACGGGGTGCCGCTGACCAATCTCGGCGGGCCGCTGTTCGACGGGGCGAACGCGACCAAGCGCGATCTGGTCGACTATCTCGACGCGGTCCGCGACCGCATACTGCCCGTGCTGCGCGACCGCCCGCTGTCGGTGCTCCGCGTGCGGCCCGGGCAGGCGCCGTTCATGCAGAAGAACGTCCCGAAGTACACCCCGTCCTGGGTGCGCACGGTGTCGGTGTGGGCGGAGAGCTCCCACCGGCAGGTGTCCTACGCGCTGTGCGACGACCGGCGGACGCTGCTGTGGTTCGCCAACCAGCGGGCGGTGGAGTACCACCCGGCGCTGGTGCGCGGCGACCACGCCACCCACCTGGTGCTCGACCTGGACCCTCCGGAGGACAACGCCTTCCCGCTCGCCGTTCAGGCCGCCCGGCTCGTCCGGCAGGCGCTGGACGAGGCCGGGCTGGCGGGCGCGGTCAAGACCAGCGGGGCCAAGGGGCTGCACATCTTCGTCCCGGTGGCCGAGGGCGTCGCGATGGAGGACCTCGCCGCAGCGACCCGGGCGCTGGCCGCGCGGGCCGAGCGCGTCGACCCCGCGCTCGCCACGACGGCGTTCATCCGCGAGGACCGCGAGGGCAAGGTGTTCCTCGACTCCACGCGGGCCGGCGGGGCGACGGTGGTGGCCGCCTACAGCCCGCGCGTGCGGCCGGGCGCGCCGGTCTCCTTCCCCGTGGCGTGGGAGGACCTGCCCCGCGTGTCGCCGGCCGACTTCACCGTCCACACCGCGGCGCGACTGCTCGGCGACGGCGACCCCTGGGCCGAGCTGATGCCCCCGCCCCAGCGGCTGCCGGACGACCTGGTCGAGCAGGGGCACACCATCCCGGTGGCCCGGGTCCAGGCCATGCACGAGGGCAAGCGCCGCGCCCGCGCCCGCCGCGGCGAGTGACGCGCGACGTCCGCTCCCCCCGCCGGATCCCTCGTGTCGCGCAGTATCCTCGCGATCCTCGCGATCCGACACAGAAAGGGACATGGCGCCAATGACCACCGAACGGATCCCCCCGCCCGTGATCGGGGACGAGCGCGCGATGTTGCGCGGCTTCCTCGACTACCAGCGCGCGACGCTCGCCATGAAGTGCGACGGCCTGTCCGACGAGGAGCTGCGCCGTCGCTCCATGCCGCCCTCCACGCTGTCGCTGCTCGGGCTGGTGCGGCACATGGCCGAGGTCGAGCGCGCGTGGTTCCGCCGGGTGATGGGCGGCGAGGACGTCCCGCTGGTCTGGTCGGACGAGGGCGACTACCAGGTCGCCTACGACGCGAGCGGGGCCACCCGGTCGCAGGCGTTCGCGGCCTGGCAGGCGGAGGTCGAGCACGCGCGCCGCATCGAGCTGAGGGCTCCGTCCCTGGAGGTCACCGCCCACGCCGCCCGGTGGGAGCAGGACGTGTCGCTGCGCCTGGTCATGCTCCACGTGCTGCTGGAGTACGGCAGGCACAACGGGCACGCCGACCTCATCCGCGAGGGCGTCGACGGCACCGTCGGCGCCTGAGCCCGCCCGCGGGGGCCGATGAGCGGGCGGCGACGCCCGGACACGAGGCACCACGAGCGGGCGGTGACGCCCGGAAACCGAGGGACCACGAGCGGGCGGCGCCGGGCCGGGCGCGGGGCCGCGCGCCGTCGGCCGGTTTCACAGGGGGGCTTTCCGGCGCGACCACCAGCGGGTTGAGCACGTTGGAAGAAGACGGCGGGGCCCGGGATCGTGAAAGCTTCATCCGGCGCCGCGCGGCCACGGACACCGAGACATGGGCCGCCATACGCTGATCGATGATCCGACCGCCGCGACCGTGCCGCCTTCTCGGGCTCTGGAACGGTCCGCGGCTCCCCGATAGAAGGGCAACACATGTCGTCGCAGGAGAACACCGCGCATACGCCGGCACGGCGCCGGGGTCGCGGAAGGTTACGGGCGGGCGCGGTCGGCGCGCTCCTCGTCCTGGTCATGGGGCTGTTCACCACGGCCGCCGGCGCCGACCGCGCCGCGACCGAGCCGACCGAGGGGCCGGCCCGCTTCGCCCCCGGCTTCGTCCACGGCCGGGTGGCCGTCGACGGAGGCTTCGTCCACTACGTGCGGGGCGGGTCCGGCCCGGCCCTGGTGTTCATCCACGGCTGGCCGGAGACCTGGTGGATGTGGCGCAAGGTCATGCCCGAGCTCGCGCGCGACCACACGGTGATCGCCATCGACCTGCCGGGCCTCGGAGCCTCCTCCATCCCCACCGGCGGCTTCGACAAGGCCGCCGCCGCGCGGCGGGTGCGGCAGGCCGTCAACCGGCTCGGCTTCACCCAGGTGCAGCTCGTCGGGCACGACTTCGGCGCGCTGATCGCCTACCCGTACGCTCGCGACTTCCCCGGCGAGGTGACCCGCCTGGCCGTGCTGGAGACGCCCCTGGCGGGCTTCGGCCTGGAGGACCTCTACGGGATCAGCTGGCACTTCCGCTTCAACATGTCGCCGAAGCCCATTCCCGAGACGATCATGGACAACGACGACGTCCCGACCTACCTCGGCATGATGTTCCAGTTCAGCAAGCACCCTGAGCTGATCGACCGCGAGACCTACTACGCCGCCTACGCCGACCCGGCGCGGCGCAGCGCCGGGTACGAGTACTACCGGGCGTTCCCGGCGGACGCCGAGAACAACAAGGCGAACGCGAGCACGCGGCTGCCCATGCCGGTGCTGGCGATGGGCGGGGAGTTCTCATTCGGCCCCGGCGTCGGCGCCTCCTTCTCCCAGGTCGCCGACGACGTGCGGCCGGTGGTGGTCCCCGATGCCGGGCACTACATCCCCGAGGAGAACGCGCCCTTCCTGACCGACTGCGCCAAGCTGTTCTTCGGCGCCACCGCCACCACGCCGGACCGGGCGGAACTGGCCGGCTGCGTCCGCTGATCCCCTGGATGTGCCCGGCCCCTTACGGCGCCGGGCACATCGCCGTTTTACATAAGGCCATATTCCGATGGTTTTGGTAGGGTATGCGGGTGGATTTCGACTTCACCATGGCGATCGGCTCGTTCCTCGTCGCCATCGTCGTCGGCCTGACCGGCATGGGCGGCGGCGCACTCATGACACCCATGCTCGTCACCTTCTTCGGCGTCCCCCCGCTGGCCGCCGTCTCCAGCGACCTGGTCGCCGCGGCGGTGATGAAGCCCGTCGGCAGCCTGGTCCACCTCCGCAGGGGCACCGTCCATCTCAGGATGGTGGGCTGGCTGTGCGCAGGCTCGGTCCCGGCCGCGTTCTGCGGCGTGCTGATCGCCCGGGCGCTCGGCGACGGCGAGGACGTGCAGAAGGTGATCCAGAAGGCGCTGGGCGTCGCGCTGCTGATCGCCGCCACCGGCCTGGCCGTGCGGGGCTACCTGGCCATGCGCGACAACGCCGAGCGCAGGACCGCGGCCACCGGACGGCGCACCGCCGAGCCGGGCGAGCCGGCCGCCACCGCCCCGCCCGCCGCCGTCCCGGTGCGTCCCCTGCCGACCGTCGTGATCGGCGTCATCGGCGGGCTCGTGGTCGGCATGACCTCGGTCGGCTCCGGCTCGCTGATCATCGTGGCACTGCTCGCCGTATACCCGGCGCTCAAGGCCAACCAACTCGTCGGCACCGACCTGGTGCAGGCCGTCCCCCTGGTCATGTCGGCGGCGATCGGGCACCTGATCTTCGGCGACTTCCAGCTCTCGGTCACCGTCGCGCTGCTGGCCGGCTCGATCCCGGGCGTGTACATCGGCTCGCGCATCTCCTCGCGGGCGCCGGGCGGGCTGATCCGCCGCGCGCTGGCGTTCGTGCTGCTCGCCTCGGCGCTGAAGATGTTCGACGTCTCGACCACGGCGACCGTCTGGGTGCTCGTCGGCGTGCTGGTCGCCGCGCCGGTGTTCTGGATGTTCCTGCGCACCCGGCACGGGCTGCCCGCGCTGCCCTGGGCGCGTGGCGCCGCCACGCCGGCCGAGACCGGCCGGCCGCCGGCCGACCTGTAACGGGCCTCGCGAGCGGTCGTAACGGGCCTCGCGAGCGGTCGTAACGGGCCTCGCGAGCGGTCGTAACGGGTCTCGCGGGCGGTCGTAACGGGCCTCGCGGGCGGTCCTGCGGCCGTGCGACCAGGCCCGGCGAAATCACCGGAAAAAAGTGCCGCGCCCGGGGAACCTCGGCAACTCATGCTCGTTGTACACGGTGCACAGCGTTTCGACGTCCCCCCTTGGAGTAGCATTCATGCGCAAACTTCTCCTGCCCGTCGCGTTCGCCGCCGGTGTATTCCTGCTGGCGCCGCAAAGCGCCCAGGCCGCCACCAGCGCCACCTCCGCGTCGTCGGCCACGGAGACGGTCTCGCAGCTCAGGTCCCGGGTCACCGTCTCCTACCCCAAGGCGATACGGCGGGGCTGGCCCGCTCGCTATACCTTCAAAGTCACCAATCCGAACCAAATAAACAACGACGCGCTCGTCCTGCGCACCGACCTGCCGCACGGCGTCGTGTCAAAGGTGCGTTTTGTGACAAAACCGGGCGGCGCCTCCTGCGGAACCCGCAAACGGAATTCGGCCGGGAACTACGAGATCTACTGCCTGGTGCGCTCGCTCAACCACAGCAGGATCACCATGTCGTTCAACGTCTGGATCTCCACCAGGTACGGCGGCAAGTTCAGGGCCAACCACTACTGGGCCCCGGTGAGCCTCGGCGGCGGCAGCGTCCGCGACCACGTCGAAGAGCTGACCAGAGACGACCTCATCGGCCGCAGCTGGACGAAGATCGTCTGACCGCCCCGGCCCCCACGCCGAGCCCCCGTCGCGCGACGCGGCGGGGGCTTCGGCTGGCCCGGGTGAACCCGTACAGCGGTACGGCATCGGATGAGTCACCGGCGGCTGACGCTAGGCGGCGAGAGTGTCCAGGACGCCTTGGCCGTACTTGGCGAGTTTGTTCTCGCCGACGCCGCTCACCTTGCCCAGCTCGTCCAGCGAGGTGGGCATCATGGTGGCGATCTCGCGCAGGGTGGCGTCGTGGAAGATGACGTAGGCGGGCACGCCCTGCTCCTTGGCGGTGGCCGCGCGCCAGGCGCGCAGCCGCTCGAAGACCGGCACGGCCTCCTCGGGGAGGTCGGAGGGGGCGCCCTTGGCGGTCTTGGCGGCCTTCGCCGCGGCGCGGGCGGGGCGCTCGGGGTCACGGCGCATCGGCACCTCGCGACGGCGGCCCAGCACCTCGCCGCTCGCCTCGGTCAGCACCAGGGTGCCGTAGTCGCCCTCGACCGCGAGGAGCCCCTGGGCCAGCAGCTGACGCACCACGGCCCGCCACTCGGACTCGCCGAGCTCGGTGCCGACCCCGAACACGCTCAGCGAATCGTGCCCGTGCTGGACGACCTTGGGGGTCGTCCGCCCGAGGAGGATGTCGATGATCTGGCCGGCGCCGAACTTCTGCCGCCGCTCGCGCGCCAGGCGCACGACGGTGGACAGGAGCTTCTGCGCGGCGATGGTGCCGTCCCAGGACTGCGGCGGGGTCAGGCAGGTGTCGCAGTTGCCGCAGGGGACGCCCTGCTGGCCGAAGTACTCGAGCAGGCGGGCGCGGCGGCACTCGACCGTCTCGCACAGGGCCAGCATGGCGTCGAGGTGGGCGGCGAGGCGGCGGCGGTGGGCGTCGTCCCCCTCTGAGGTGTCGATCATCTTGCGCTGCTGGACGACGTCCTGGAGCCCGTAGGCGAGCCAGGCGGTGGAGGGCAGGCCGTCGCGCCCGGCGCGGCCGGTCTCCTGGTAGTAGCCCTCGACGGACTTGGGCAGGTCGAGGTGGGCGACGAAGCGGACGTCCGGCTTGTCGATGCCCATGCCGAAGGCGATGGTGGCGACCATGACCAGGCCGTCCTCGCGCAGGAACCGCGACTGGTTGACGGCGCGGGTGCGCGCGTCGAGGCCCGCGTGGTAGGGCAGGGCGGCGATGCCGTTGGCGACCAGGAACTCGGCGGTCTTGTCGACCGAGGCCCGCGACAGGCAGTAGACGATGCCGGCGTCGCCGGCGTGCTCGGTGCGCAGGAACGAGAGGAGCTGCCGCTTGGGGTCGCTCTTGGGGACGATGCGGTACTGGATGTTCGGCCGGTCGAAGCTCGCGACGAAGTGGCGGGCGTCGCGCAGGTTGAGCCGCGCGGCGATCTCGGCGTGGGTGGCCGGGGTGGCGGTCGCGGTGAGGGCGATGCGCGGCACGTCGGGCCAGCGTTCGTGCAGCATGGACAGCGCGAGGTAGTCGGGCCGGAAGTCGTGCCCCCACTGGGCGACGCAGTGGGCCTCGTCGATGGCGAACAGGGAGATGGCGCCGCGGTCGAGCAGCCGCAGCGTGGCGTCCACCCGCAGCCGCTCGGGGGCGAGGTAGAGCAGGTCGAGCTCGCCGGCGAGGAAGGCGGTCTCGACCTGGCGGCGCTCGTCGATGTCCTGCGTGGAGTTGAGGAAGCCCGCCCGCACGCCGAGCGCCGTCAGGGCGTGGACCTGATCTTGCATGAGGGCGATCAGCGGCGAGACGACGATGCCCGTGCCCTCGCGCACCAGCGCGGGGATCTGGTAGCACAGCGACTTGCCGCCACCGGTGGGCATGAGCACCAGCGCGTCGTGACCGGCGACGACGTGGTCGATGATCTCTTGCTGACCCTCGCGGAACGACGCGTAGCCGAACACGCGGCCGAGCACCCGCAAGGCGTCCGACGCCTGGAGGCCATCGTCGAGGGAGGTCATCGCGTCATTCTATGAGCCGCCCACACCCCCCGAAGGCGAACGGCCCTCCTTGTGGACGACCGTCCAGGACCATGCTCTGCCTGTGGACGACCGCTCGCGCCCGAGCTCCTTGGGCGACCGCCGAGTTCGCCGTGCGTGGACGCCCCGACCCCGGCCTGTTTCTTCGGAGGAGCGCCCGGCCGGTGGGGGCCGGTTTCCCTATAACGGCCGCTGATCCAGATATAGGACGGTATTTACATCTTTTGTCAACTGAGGTAACAGTGATCTGCGCATGATCGGCGCGCATCCCCCCGGAGGTACACCTTGCGGCGATCGTCCAGATTGCTCGGCGCCATCGGCATCTCCCTGGCGCTGACCGCCACGACCGGCGGCGTCGCCGCCGCCCACGCCGTGCCCCGCATCAGCGTCGTCGACGGCCGCACCCAGCCCGTCTTCTCCTACGCCGACGCCGTCCGCGAGCACATCAGGGTGGAGACCCCGGTCGACAGCGACGGGGACGGCAGGAACGACCTGGCCGCCGTGGACCTCGTCCGGCCCAGGGAGACCGAGCAGGGCCTGAAGGTCCCGGTCATCATGGACGAGAGCCCGTACTACGACACCGTGGGACGCGGCAACGAGGCCGAGCACAAGGGGTACGACGCCTCCGGCCTGCCGGTCAAGTTCCCGCTGTTCTACGACAACTACTTCGTGCCGCGCGGGTACGCCGTCCTGCTGGTGGACATGCTCGGCACCACCAGGTCCGACGGCTGCCCGGACGTGGGCGCCGCCGCCGACATCGCGGCGGGCAAGGCCGTCATCGACTGGCTGAACGGCCGGGCCAAGGGCTACAACCCCGACGGCAGCCCGGCCACGGCGAGCTGGGCCACCGGCAAGGTGGGCATGGTCGGCAAGTCCTACGACGGGACGCTGCCCATCGCGGTGGCGGGCACCGGCGTCCAGGGGCTCTCGACCATCGTCCCCATCTCGGCGATCAGCAGCTGGTACCGCTACACCCGCATGAACGGGGTGCTCTACACCGAGGACTACATGCCGTGGCTCGCGGAGACCATCGACTCCGACCCGCCGGCCAAGTGCGCCGCCATGCGGCAACGCCTGCACGAGGGCCAGGAGGACGCGACGGGGAACTACAACGCCTTCTGGGCCGAGCGCGACTACCTCAAGGGCAGCCTGGCCGACGTGAGCAAGGTGCGGGCCAGCGTGTTCGCCGTGCACGGGCTCGGCGACACCAACGTCAAGACCGACAACTTCAGCACCTACTGGGAGGCCCTCGCCCGGCGCGGCGTGCCGCGCAAGCTGTGGCTGTCGCAGTACGGGCACGTCGACCCGTTCGACTACCGGCGCGAAGAGTGGGTCGACACGCTGCACGCCTGGTTCGACCAGTGGCTCCACGGCATCGACACCGGCGTCCTGCGACAGCCCAGGGCGGACGTGCAGGTGGCGCCCGCGCAGTGGGTGAGGCAGGCCGACTGGCCGGCCCGCTCGCTGGACCTGCCGCTGTGGCCGCGCCCCGGCCAGGACGCGCAGGGAAGCCTCGGACCGCTGCCCGCGCGCGGGGGCACGACCGCGAGCTTCACCGACGACCCGTGGCAGACCGAGGACCAGATGGTCTCCGACCCGACGGCCGCCTCCCCGAACCGGCTGGTGTTCCTCACCCCGCCGCTGAAGCGGGCCGTACGGATCTCCGGCACCCCGCAGATGGACATCCGCGCCAAGGTGGACCGCCCGGGGGTGAACCTGACCGCCCTGGTGGTCGACTACGGCGAGGACGAGCGGCTGGACTTCTACAACTCCGGCGGCGGCGTCAGGACGCTGGCAGACGAGAGCTGTCACGGCGAGAGCACGGCCGACGACGACGCCTGCTACCGGCGGACCGAGACCGTCACCACGCGCCTGCCGCTGGAGATCGTGGCCCGCGGCTGGCTCGACGCCCGCAACCGCCGCTCTCTCACGACCTCGCAGGATCTGACGCCCGGCAAGGAGTACCGGCTGACCTGGGACACGCTGCCGGCCGACTCCGTCGTCAAGGCGGGCCACCGCCTCGCGGTCGTCCTTGCCGGGAGCGACGCGAGCGAGACCATGACGGACCCGGCGGACCCGGCCCCGGCGACGGTGACCGTCGACCTGTCCGGCAGCCGGATCCGGCTGCCGCTGGCCGCGCCCCCGGCGGGCCAGGACTCCGCCCCGGCGACGACCATGGAATTCGCCCCGGCTCCTGCCGAGGGACAGTGGCGCGGGCCCAAGGACGTCGTGCTGCCCCGGCCCTCGCGCGACCTGTTCTGATCTCCACCCCGGCAAGGGCGCTCCCGCCCTCGCCGGGGGCTCCGCTCCCGCGCCCGGCGGCGCGGGAGCGGGGTCAGAAGGTCCTGCCGGTGATGTAGTCGGTCAAGGCGAGCGCGGCGCCGGCGACGTCGCGGACGGGGTGGCGCTTCTCTGCCGACTGCCAGGAGTAGTACGCGCCCCCGTACCCGACGAAGACCCACAGGGGCAGCCCCACGTCGGGGCGGTGGACCAGCAGCGCGGGCATCTGCTCGCGCAGTTCGGCGTCCACGCCGAGGGCGGTCAGTGACTCGTGCAACCGCAGCAGCTTGGCCCGCTCGTCGCGGGCCTCGGAGGTCGTGCCGCCGGTCGCCTCCCGAATGGTGATCGCGTCCATGTACGTCCTTCCACACACCCCGCAGTGCCGGGACGGCCGGTGGGCGTCGGCTCCGTACTGCGCTGGAAGGCCTTCGCCCCACCGAAATGCCTTATTTAAGACAAACACCGCCCTCCGCGCCCGGAGACCCCACCGGCGCCCCACACTGTCGCCGCCGCGTCCCCCTACGGCCGGGCCCCGCCGCGATAGCACCATGGCCGGCCGCGATAGAAGTCCAGGTGGCGCCTATCGGCCGCGGGTCCGCCCGTCACCCCTGAGCACCATGGTGTTGAATTGGCGGGTGACGACGATCGCGCCCACCGGAGAGCAGCACACCATCGAGGCCGGCGGCCTGCGCGCCGTCGTCACCGAGGTCGGAGCGGGCCTGCGCTCCCTCACGCACGACGGCCGGCCGCTCGTCATGGGCTACTCCGAGCACCGGACCCCGCCCGGGTCGGCGGGGGTGCCCCTGCTGCCCTGGCCGAACCGTGTCGAGGACGGGCGCTACACCTTCGACGGCCAGGAACGACAGCTCGCGTTGACCGAGCCGAAGTTGGGCAACGCGGCGCACGGCTTCACCCGCACGCTGCCCTGGCGGGTGCTCACGCGCGACGAGGCGTCCATCACGCTGGGCCTGCGGCTGTTCCCGCAGACCGGCTATCCGCACATCCTCGACCTTTCGGTCGCCTACACCCTGGACGGCTCGGGCCTGGCGGTCGAGATCGGGGCGGTCAACCTCGGGGACGCCCCCGCGCCGTACGGCTTCGGCGCCCACCCCTACCTGACGGTCGGCGAGCCGCTCGACGGGGCCGTGCTCACGCTCCCCGCCGCCGAGTGGGTCGCCGTGGACGAACGCAAGATCCCGGTCGGCAGGCGCCCGGTGGAGGGCACCCCGTACGACTTCCGCGCCGCCCGCCCGATCGGCGAGCTGTCCCTGGACACCCCGTTCACCAGCCTGACCCGCGACGCCGACGGGCGCGTCCGGGCGCGGCTCGCCACCGCCGACGGCACGCGCGGCGTGGAGCTGTGGGGCGGCGAGGGGGTCGAATGGCTCCAGCTCTTCACCGGCGACTCCCTGTCCGGGGAGCATCGGCGCGGCGGCCTGGCCGTGGAGCCGATGAGCTGCCCGCCCAACGCCTTCCGCACCGGCGAGGACCTCATCCGCCTCGCCCCCGGCGAGAGCGTCGCCCACCACTGGGGCATCACCCCGTTCCGGCGCTGAGGCCGCCTCCGGCCCGGCCGGACACCCCGAGCACCTCGCCGGCCCCGCCGGGCGCCGGGCTCCACGGCCCGGCCCCGGCGGCCGGCGATCGGCCTACTTGCGGGCGCTGATCAGCGCGAGGGGGTTGTCCGGGGCGTCGGCCTTGGCCTTCTCCATCCGCTCGCCGAGCTCCTGGAGCTTGTTGCGGCCCATGGCCTCCCGCACCTGCGGGAACCACTCCTGCTCCTCTTCCTCCACGTGGTGGCGGACGTTCTCCATCAGGACCGTCATCTTGGCGTCGTACCGTTCGTCCTGCGGGTCGAGGTCGCGCAGCTCCGACAGCATCCAGACCACGACGTGGTGCTCCTCGACGCTCTCCAGCACGTGCTCGGCGGTGTCGGGGACGTCCTGACGGGCCGTCGGGTAGAAGATCTCCTCCTCGATGTAGGCGTGCGTCGTGAGCTCGCGGATGACCTGCTCGACGATCCGCTGCTTCTCCTTGTAGGCCTTCTCGCCCGCCTTCTCGAACTCCTTGAACAGCTTCTCGACGGTCTTGTGGTCGTCCTTCAACAGCACGATGGCGTCCATCGACGGTCTTCCCCTCTGACTCGTGTGGTCCTGGTTACCTCGCTTCCTCCTGAGAGAGATTTAAACCCGCAGGCAGGAGATCGCACCGACACCAAGCGTCATCGCGCCTTCACCAGTCGTGGCGGTCCTTCCCGCCTCCGGCGTGTGACCATGGAGGCATGGCCGAGACGATGAACGCCTGGGTGGTGCGCCGACCCGGGCCCATGTCCAGCGGGCCGCTGGAACGCGTGCGGCTGCCCATCCCCGCCCCGGCCCCGGGCGAGGTGCTGGTGGAGGTCGAGGTCTGCGCCGTCTGCCGTACCGACCTGCACCTCGCCGAGGGCGACCTGCCGCCGAAACGCCCGGACACCGTGCCCGGGCACGAGGTCGTGGGCCGGGTCGTCGCCCAGGGCGCCGGCGTGCGGCGGCCGGCGACCGGCACCCGGGTCGGAGTCGCCTGGCTGCACTCCACCTGCGGCGAGTGCCGCTACTGCCTGCGCGGCTCGGAGAACCTGTGCCCGAACGCGAGCTACACCGGCTGGGACGTCAACGGCGGGTACGCCCAGTACGTCACCGCACTGGAGGACTACGTCTACGAGCTGCCCGAGGACCTGCCCGCCGAGCGGCTCGCCCCACTGCTCTGCGCCGGCATCATCGGCTACCGCGCCCTGGCCCGCGCCGATCTCCCGCCGGGCGGGCGTCTCGGCGTCTACGGCTTCGGCGCCTCGGCGCACCTGGTCGCGCAGGTGGCGATCGCGCAGGGCGCGGCGGTGCACGTGCTGACCCGCTCGCGGCGCGCCCAGGAACTCGCGCTGGAGCTCGGCGCGGCCTCGGCGGGCGGGGCGTACGACGCCCCGCCCGAGCCGCTGGACGCCGCGATCCTGTTCGCGCCGGTCGGAGACCTGGTCCCGGTGGCCCTGAAGGCGCTCGACATGGGCGGCACGCTCGCCGTGGCCGGCATCCACCTCACCGACATCCCCTCGCTCACCTACGAGGAGCACCTGTTCTACGAGCGGACGCTGCGCAGCGTGACCGCCAACACCCGCGAGGACGGCCGCGCGTTCCTCAAGCTGGCCACCCGCCATCCGCTGCGCGTCACCACGGTCCCCTACGACTTCGACCGCGCCGACCAGGCTCTCGCCGACCTCGCTGCCGACCGCGTCACCGGCGCCGCCGTCCTGCGCCTGCCCGGCTGAGGCCCACGCCGTCCCGGCGGACGGAGGTTCCTGGCGGGGTGCGGGGCGGCGGCGGGGGGACGTTCCTGGCGTCAGGGGGGTGAGGGGCGGCGGCGGAGCAGTTCGACGACGGCGGTGATGTCGGCGTCCCGCCACCCCTCGGACGCCGCCTCCTCGTACCGCCGTTGCACCAGCCGGGCGATCGGCGGCGAGACGCCGTTGGACTCGGCGACCTCGGTGAGCAGCCGCACGTCCTTGGCGCCGAGCGAGGTGGCGAACCATCCCTCGTGGCGCCCGGCGATGAGGTCGTCGAGCCGGTTGTGCAGCCCCGGCGCCACGGTGGGCCAGCTGCGCAGGACCTCGCGCAGCAGCGTCCTGTCCAGGCCGGCGGCCTCGGCCGTCGCGACCACCTCGCCGAGCACCGCGATCCCGGCCATCAGCAGGTAGTTGTTGAGCAGCTTGAACGCCGAGGCCTCCCCAGGGTCGGCGCCGCAGTACCAGTGCGCGGAGAACAGCCGTGACCAGATGGGCTCCAGGCGCTCGGCGAGCGCGCGGTCGCCGCCGACCAGCCCGGCGGCCGACCCGCTCAGCACCGCCTGCGGCGCCCCGAGGATCGGCGCGGCGAGGAAGCGCCGTCCGGGCGCCAGCTCACGCAGGCGGCGCGAGGCCTCCGGCGAGACGGTGCTCATGTCGACCACGACCCTGGACCCGTCCGACCCGTCAGAGCCGCTTGCACCGCCGGACGCACGGGAACCGTCAGAACCGCTGGAACGAGGGGAACCGGGGTCGCGGGTGTCCTGCGCCGGGGGCCCGTCGCCGGGGCCGGTCAGGGCGGACATCACCTCCAGGGCGGCCCGCTCGTCGGTGAGCGACATCAGCACGGCCTCGGCGTCCCTCGCGGCCTGCCGGGGGGAGGACGCCTCGACCGCTCCGGACTCGACCACCTCGGCCGCGCGCCCCGGCGTCCGGTTCCAGACGGTGACGTGGTAACCCTGGGCCAGCAGCCTCGCGGCCACGGCCCTGCCCATGTTGCCCATCCCCAGCACGGCCACGCGCATGCGCGATCCCCCCTCGCCTCCATTGTCGCGGGCGCCTTCCGGCGGGCCCGGCGGGAGGGGGTGGCTCACGGCTCGCGGGCGTGGGTCACGGCACCGGCGTGTATGCGGAATCCCTCATGAGTTCCACGGTCATCGGCCCAGTGGGAAGATCCACCGTCAAACGATCCGAGGTTCCGCCGTCTCACAGTGTCGGCGCGTGGTGCGGGAACATCTCCGCCGAGGGCGCCGCGACGAGGGGCTTCATCGCCTCCTGGAGCGCCCAGGCCTCCTTGAGCAGCAGCCGGCGGTCTCGCGGCTCGCAGTCGGCGTCCACCACGACGTTGTCGCCCTCGAAGCGCGGGAACACGTGGATGTGGGCGTGGAACACATCTTGCAGCGCGACCTCGCCGTCGGCCACGAAGATGTTGACGCCCTCGCATCGCAGCCCGGAGCGGCGCAGACCCCGCGCCACCCGCTGGGCCAGGCGCCACATGTGCGCGCCGATCTCCTCGTCGAGGTCCTCCAGCCCGCCGGCGTGGACGCGCGACACCACCAGGGCATGTCCCGGGTTCACCGGGTTGCCGTCCATGACGACGATCGCGGTCTCGTCCTGGAAGACCAGGCTCGCCTCGGCCCGTCCCGCGAGAATGTCGCAGTAAGCGCACGGATCGAGTGATACGTCCATATCTGTATGTTCCTCCGCGCCCGAACGAGCCCTCCACCGGGGTGCCATGAGCACCCGAGCTCCCCCGGCCCGGCCCGCGGGCACCCCGATGATCTCCGTCAGTCGACGTAGCGGCGGGCGACCGAGGTGCGCTGCGGCTCCTCCAGCAGGCGCAGCCCCCGCTCCACGTCCATCGGCACGACCCGCCGTTCCCTCAGCACCCACGGCAGCCCGGCCAGCGCCGCGCCCACGGCCGAGACGCTCGCCCGGTCCTTGGGGATCGACCGCAGGACGGCCACCGTGCGGCGCAGCGCGTCGAACGCGGGGCGCCGCAGCCAGGCGGTCCACAGGGTGTTGCGGATGCCGAGCCTGCGCCGCTGCCTGCGGTCGCGGACGGTGGAGGCGGCGTGGTGCACGACGACGTCCTCCGCCCAGCACAGCCACCACCCGCGGGCCGCCAGGTCGAGGCTGAGCAGTTCCTCCTCCCCGCCCAGCCACAGCCTCGGCGAGAACCCCCCGGCCTCGCGGAACGCGGTCACCCGCAGCATGGACGCCCCGGCGAGGATGCTCAGCAGCGCCGGGCCGGGCAGCCACGGCGGACCGGGGACCGGCGAGTAGCGCAGTTCAGGCGTGATCGGGTCTTCCCGCAGCGACGGCTCCACCAGGATGCGGCCGGTGACCGACGCCAGCCGAGGATGGGCGTCCAGCAGGTCGGCGGCCCTGGGCAGTGCGCCCGGCTCCCACCAGGTGTCGTCATCGCAGAAGGCCACGTATGGCGTCATGACCTCCTGCACCGCCACGTTACGGGCGACGGCCCCGAGGTTGTGCGGGCTGCGGATCAGCCGCACCCCTGGGAAGTCCCGCGCGACCGCGTCCGCGCTCCCGTCACGCGAGCCGTTGTCCACGACGATCACGCCAGGACGCTCGGGCAGCGCCGTCATGTGCCCCAGCGTGCGCACCAACTCCTCCCGACGGTCCATGGTGATCACCACGACCGTGACCCGCCCGTCCCCGGGGGTCATGAAGGGACCCCGACGCCCGGGACATCCCTCCCTCCGGGCGCGGCGGTGTGCCCGGCCTGCCGCTCGGCGGGGCGGGCGCCGGACTCCAGCAGCCGTGCGGCGGCCTCGACGTGGGCGGGCAGGCGCCGCCGCCCGGCGATCACGAGGGGCAACCGGAGCAGGGCGGACAGCAGGGCCTGTCCGCAGGCCGGGTCGCGCGGCGCACGCGCGGCCAGGCGCGCGGTCTCGCGCAGCACGACTCCCGCCGGACGACGCAGCCAGACGGTCAGCAGGGCGTTGCGCGCCTGCACCCGGCGCCGGCCCGCCGCCGGCTCGCGCAGAGGCGACGGCTCGTGGACGGCGACGACGTCCGGCACGTGGCACCGGTCCCAGCCGAGCGCCGCCAGGTCGTAGGCGAGCAGTTGCTCCTCACCGGGGAAGAACAGCACGGGGCTGAACCCCCCGGCCTGCAGGAACGCCTGGCGGCGCACGACCGACCCGCAGGCGAGGAAGCCCAGCGCCGGCGGCCCCGGCTGGTCCGGGCCGCCGCGCAACGGCGTGGCCGCCAGCATGGCGTTGATCGGGTCGGGCGCGCGTTCCGGACCCACCAGCATGCTCGCCGCGATCAGGCCGAGGCGGGGGTGGGCGTCGAAGGTCTCGGCAGCCAGTCGCAGCGCGCCGGGCTCCCACCAGGAGTCGTCGTCGCTGAAGGCGACGTAGGGCGTGCGGGCGGCCAGCACGCCGATGTTCCTGGCGGGCGCGCCGAGGTTGTGGTGCAGCCGGATCACCTCGGCCTCGGGGAAGGCCGCGCGGACCCGCTCGGCGGCGCCGTCGGAGGAGCCGTTGTCCACCACGATCACCGGGGGACGTTCCGGCAGGGCGCGCAGGCGCTCCAGCGTGCGCAGGAGCTCCTCCCGGCGGTTCCTGGTGGCGATCACCACGGTCACCGGCACGGAGCCGGCGCCGAGGTCCTCCTCGGACGTCGTCGTCACGGCCCTCACCCCCTGATGCGTGGAAACCTCTCGTCGCGACCCATAACCGGCCGCAAGGCCCACAAACCCACAGCCTCTCCACGACCACGCCATCCCCCGCCACCACCGGCCTGGGCGCTTGGGACGTCAGCGGCGGCAGCGGCCGGGGGTCAGGCGCGAGACCTCCCAGCCCGCGCCGTCGAAGGGGGACATGAACTGCGACAGCAGGTCAAGGACGTACCCCTGCGCCTGGCCGCCCGCGTCGAGCAGGCTGACCACCTGCGGCCCGTCCGCGCCGCGCAGCGTGATCGCGTTCGCCCGGCGGGCGGCGGCCAGGCCGGGCCTGGTGCCGATCGACAGGCACGCGATCGGCGTCGACCCCACCTTGAGCGCCTGTTCGGCGCTGATCGGCCGGGTCCGCTGGTCGTAGCGGCGGAACAAGAGCGAGGTCGCCCGGCCCAGCCTGACGGTGTCGGAGAAGGCGTCCCTGCCGATCCCACGGGCGACGCGGACCTTCAGCCGCACGTCGGGACGCAGATCCACCCCGTGCGCCCGCAGGTCCAGGTGGTCATAGTTCCCCTCGAAGCCGGGCGACACGTACCCCAGCTCGGCGGGCGCGTCGATCCCGAAGGGGACCCTGCCGGGCCGGATCCTCAGCCACGACACGCCGTGGACGCCCAGCGAGACGTCACGGATCACGCTGCGACCCAGCCCGAACCCGCCCCGCATCTGGAAGGCGAGGAAGCCGCTGGTGTAGGGGATGTCCTTGCGCACGCTGATCCGCTGCCGCGCGACCGGGCTCACCGACAGGCCCGCGTGGACCTCCAGCAGCCGGGTCGGCACCGGCTTGGACGTCAGCTCGACCGACAGATCAGGATTTATTCGGATAGTCGCCTCGGAGGCCAGATCGCGCACCGCGAACGAGGCGCCCAGCACCTCCCCCTGCGCCGGCCGGTACACCCTCCCGACCAGCCCGCCCTCGACGGCGAACAGCCCGTCCAGCGTGTTGGCCCCGCCGTCCGCCCGGTAGGACAAGCCCGGCACGCGCAGCCCGCCGTCCCCCGCATCCCCGCCGTCGACGGTGAACGCGGCCGGCACATCCGTGAACCGCACCACCCCCGACACCGGCCGCACCCCCACCCCTGTCGGGACGACCACACCTCCGGCCTGCGCCCCGGGCGGGACGACGGCACCCCTGGCTTCCACCCCAGGCGGGACAACAGCACCTCTGGCCTGCCCCCCGGACGGGACGACCGCACCTCCGGCCTGCGCCCCGGGCGGGACGACGGTGACCTTGGCCTCCAGTCGCTTCACGGGGGCGGAGTTCTGGACCCGGAGATGAGTCTTCCGCCCGTACGCGCCGTCGATCGCGACCGCCGCCGGGACCGGATCCACCACGGCCAGCGCCCGCACGACGCCGTACGACGTTCCGGTATCGGCCTCCACCGCCGCGCGCAACGAGGTGAGCGTCGCGGCCGGTTCCACCCGGTAGTTCACCCTGATCACGTTCGCGTTCCGGCCGTCCGCGTCCTTGCCGAGCCCGGTCTCGAACGGGCCGACCGACATGCCGGTGACCTCCCGCGGCAGCCCGTCCAGCGTCGCGTACGCCCTGATAGGCACCGGGGCGACCACCTTGCTCGCCAGGTAGACCGCGAGCCGTCGGTCCGAAGGGCGGTACCCGGAGAAGGAGAAGGTCTTCCGGGCCAGGTCCACGGTCGCCTTCGCGGGCAGGCCCCTGAGCCGCACGAACCCGCGGACGCCGAAACAGCGCCTGCCCGCGGGCCCCGCCGCCGGACTCTGGACGGTGCCACCGGCGGCCGGCGGTCCGCCCAGGCAGAAGGCGCCCTGGTCGGCGGCGCAGCCCGCGGCGCCGGGAACGCAGCCGCCGTCGACCAGGGACAGGCCGCTCGCCACCTCCGGCACCTCGGGGATCGCGCCGATCGCCGCCGCCTTGCCCAGCCACACCTGCGCTTTCAGGTCCATCCGGCGCCCGGCGGCGCTGTAGGTGACCGGCCCGCCCGGGACGGCCGACACCTCGACGTCACCCGGGACCGGCCCCAGCGTCCCGAGCACCCCGAAGCGCAGATCACCTTCCAACCGCACGTCCGCATCCAACGCCACCCCCCGCCCAGCGCCCCCACCCGCCGCCGGGGAGCCACTCCCAGCAGCCGGTGAACCACTCGAAGCCGCCGGAGAACCGTTCCGAGCCGCCGGGGAACCACTCGAAGTCGCCCGAGAACCGTCCCGAGCCGCCAGAGAACCACTCCGAACCACCGGAGAACCACTCGAGGTCGCCGGGGAACCACTCGAAGTCGTCCGAGAACCGTCCCGGACCACCGGTGAACCACTCCGAGGCGCCGGGGAACCGTTTCGAACCGCCGGGGAACCGCTCTGGAAAGACGCCTTGAAGCCGCCGCCGCCACCGCCGAACCGGGCGCCGGTCAGACCGTCCACGCGGACGCTGCCGTCCAGGTCACCGGTGGAGCGGTCGTAGTGCACGGCCAGATGCGGGCCCCGGGGCGCCCGCGCGCCGTCGTGGTCGGCCACCGCGACCGTCGCCGATCCGACGGGCCCGGACAGGCCCTGGAAGTAGTAGGTTCCGCCGCCCCAACCGGCTTCGAAGCGGGCAGGAACGTCCCGCACCTCGGCCGCGACGCGGAAGTCGCGTCCCTGGAACCGGGTGCGAGCGAAGGCCGACACGGAGGCGGTGGGACGGTCGGCCGTCCAGCTCAGGCGTCCGCCGGCCAGATCGGCCAGCATGGCGACCCGCCGGTGCACCCCGGCCACGGCGACCCAGACGTCATCCCCTCGGTCCCCGCCGCCCCGCCCACCGCCACGCCTCTGCCCGGCACCCTCACTCTCACCCGTGCCGGTCCCCCCGGCACTCCCGCTCTGACCCGAACCGGTACTCCCAGCACTCCCGCTCTGACCCGTACCGCTCTGACTCGCACCGCTGCTCCGACCCGCACCGCCCCGTCCGGCGCCCACGCTCGGGGTCGTACCGGCTCGCCCAGCGCCCGCGGGGCCGCCGGAGGCCTGTGCCGGACCGCCGGCCTGGGTGACGTAGGCGCGGTTGTAATAGACCTCGGCCTTCTTCAGGCCCGAGGTCGTCGTGACCTCCATGGTGGGCCGCTCGCCGAGCCGCCACGAGCCCTCGACGGTGGACCGCAGGCCGTACAGGCTGCTGTCGATGGTGGGCCCTTGTCCCGGGCCCGCGTACGCAGCGCGCAGCCTGCCGATCGCGCCGCTCGCCTGGTATCGCGCCTTCCTGGCGGCCGGGTCCAGGTCCACCTCGACCCGGCGCGGGGTGTTGGACATCTCCATCCGCAGCAGATGCGCGCCGTCGATGCTCGCCGCGGCGAGGAACGGCCGTCCGGCGGAGGCGAGTTCCAGCATGGCGTGCGGCCGGTCGCCGTAGGTCAGCTCGAACCCGGCCAGCGCCGTGAGCCTGACCGAGACGCCGAGCCGCCCGCCGTCCTTGATGACCGTGACGTGGCCGCCCGCGGGGGCCGAGACGGCGCCTCCGTCGCGTTGCAGGAGGACCTCGACGCCACCGATCGGCGAGCTGGAGGTGTGCGTTATGCGGTTTCCCGCTATGTCATAAAAAATCCGCATCAGGGCGGGGAGGCCGGTCAGCGACGCCCGGAAGACCGTTCCGGCCGCCTTCCGGTCGTACACCACCACCTCCGCAGCCCGAGCCCCCGCAGCCGGCCCGACCACAGGCTTCCGCGCCTGTGCGTCCACCCCGGACGCGGCCCGGGTCGGGGACGGCGTCCGACTCGCCGGGCTTGCCGGCGCCGTTCCGGGGCGCGGCGTTCCGATGGTCAGCGCCTGGGATCTGCCGTCCACGGCCTCATAGCGGGCGCGGAAGTCGGCCGGCACGCCGGTCATCGTCCCCGAGATCATCCTGTCCAGCCGGCCGTCCCGGTAGGTGTAGTCGCGCAGTTCCGCCCTGTTCATCGGCGAGGGCCCGGTGAAGCGGATCTCGGCGGCGCCGCCCGCCGCCCTATGGGTCAGATCGGCGGTGACCTGCGAGGCGACCTTGTCCAGCACCACCTGCGTGCACCGGCCGCCCGTCCGTCCCGCGTCTCTGGCGTCCAGCACCAGCGCGTCCAGCGTGGAGGGCCGGGACACGGCGGCTTTCAGCGTGCCCTCGCCCTCGCCGGCGTCGAACCGCGCGCTGATGGTCAGTTTCTCGGGGACCGGCGACTGCCTGAGGCTCACCAGCACGGGCTCGGACGGCCGTCCGCCCTGGGAGAGGGCCGCGACGCCGGCCACGGTCGCGATCGAGGCGCCAGGCCTGGACCTCCGCACGTCCACCTGGACCTCGGCCACGCCCTGGCCGCCCCGGTTTCCCCGACCGCCCTGACCGCCCCCGCCGCCCTGACCGCCCGGGCTGCCCTGGCCGCCCCGGCTGCCCTGACCAACCTCGCCGCCCTGGCCGCCCGTCCTGAACCGGTAGACCGCCCAGTCGAGGGCGGACAGCGACGTGCCGCGCCGGAATCCGTCGAAGCCGATCGAGAGCCTCGTGGCACCGGCCCCCGACGCCGCCGCGGGGATGTCGAACCGCGCCCACACCTGGGCCTTCAACGCCTTGTCACGATCCGCACCGGTGCCCAGTCGCGCCGTCGCCAGGCCCAGCCCGTCGGCCACGCGCACCGCCAGGTCGTCCCGCCGCCGATCGCGCTCGGTTTCGTCGCCCGGCGAGCCGCTTTTGCCTGAGCCGCTCTTGCTCGGGCCGCTCTTGCCCGTGCCGCCGAGGAGGGAGCCGGCCGTGCCGCCGACCGGTTCCCTCAGCCTGCGCTGAGCGCTCGCCAGCGCGTTCGCCCTGCCGACCAGGTCCGCGCGGTCGAGCGTGGGGACCAGGCTCGCGACGATGTCCGGGGCGCCGTCGCCGGTCACGTCCGCCGCGACCGGCTTGGCCAGCGGCTGGGGCGCCGAGCAGGAAGCCGCCAGGGACGCGGCCTGCGCGCACAGCCGGTAGGTCACGAGCGGGACGCCCTCCGGAAGCGCCCGGTGGAGCCCTGGCAGGTCGAAGCCCGACAACCGCTGGACCTTGGCCGCCATGGCCTTAACGGCGCCGGCCGGGACCTTGGACACGCTCAGCGGTTCGGCGTCGCCGGCCGTGGGAAGCAACCGGTCCGGATCGGGGGACGGGCCGCCGTCGCCGCCCAACACGCCCTCGGCGCGCAGGTGGGTGGCCGCGTCGTCGGCCAGCCTGCCGGCCAGCGCCGGGCCGGCGGGGATGGTGACCTCCGGTGCGGCCGGGCCGACCGCCCGGACCGGCATGGGACGGTCCGCGAGCGACGGCCCCATAGGGACCTCGGCCTTCGCGGCCGGAGGAACGGCGATCGGCGGCACCGGAACGATCTTGCGCATGCCGGCCCCGCCGCCCGTCCCGCTGGGGCGCGTCGTGGCGGCGGACGCCGAGATCCTGGCGGACGCGGAATGGCTGGCGGACGTGGAAAACGTGGGGGACGCCGAGGAGCTTGGAGACGCCGAGGACGCCGAGTGGGCGGCGTGCGCGGCCGGAGCGGTGGTGATCACCAGGGATCCGGCGACGGACGCGGACAGCACGATCCGCGCGAGCGCGTGCCGTTGGAGACGCGGCATGGATGGCTCCCGTTGTCCGGACACCGGCCAGCAAGAAAGACGGAAGGCAAGAGCCGATCACAAGGTGACATCAGTCGTCAAATTTCTCAATATCCCCAGAAAGGTGGCACGTTCCCATCCGTCCCCTATGTCAGATCCACTGCTTCCTCGAATCCCCCGGAGGTGGCACGCCCACTGCAGCCCTTACGCCAGACCCGCTGTGCCCTTAGATCTCCCAGTAGGCGACACGAAGGTGGCACCGCCCCGTCGCCTCCCCTTGCCTGATGTGCGGCTCTGAGCTTCATCGGCGTGCCGGCCCGAACCAGGTGGTCAGGGCGGCACGCGCGCCGTCGAGGTCAGGTCGCGCGCCCGTCGCCCAGGCGATGTGACCGTCCGGCCGGACGAGAAGGGCCACGGGAGGCCGCACGGCGCCCACCACCGGCGCCTGCCACACATCGGCCGAGGGCCGTGCCCGTACGAGGTCGACCCGGTCGGCCCACTCCGAGGCGATCCCCGCCAGTTGCGCCGCCGGCCCTTCCTGCGCGCCGCCGTCCAGGCACAGCAGGACGCCACGAGCCTGGTGCAGCAACTCGAAGACGCGGACCTCGCCGGTGCCGGCCTTGAGCTCGACGTCCGGAACCCGATATCCGACGAGAGGATGCCCACCGTCCACCGAGCGCCCGCCGTCCATCAGGCGCCCGCGCTGCCCGAGGAGCGTGCCGCCTCGCGCACGGGCGCCATCCCCCGGGTGCGCGCCGTCACTCGGGTGCGCCCGGTCATCCAGGTGCGCGCCGTCCATCGGGTAGTGCACGTCCAGCGCCGTGATCATGCTGGACAGGCGGGCATTGACGTCGTCCAGGGAGAGCAGATCCGCGAGCGTCGCGCGCAGCGCGGTCGTGTGCCCGTCGACGCGCGACAGGGCGGTCTGCGCACGCGTGTTCTCGAGCACCCGCGCCCCGACCGGGTGCCGCTCGGCATGGTAGCTGTCCAGCAGCGAATCGGGGGCATGCCCGTGCACCACCAAGGCGAGCTTCCAGCCCAGGTTGACCGCGTCCTGCACGCCGAGGTTGAGCCCCTGTCCGCCCGCCGGGAAGTGGACGTGGGCGGCGTCCCCGGCCAGCAACACCCGGCCCGACCTGTACTCGACGGCCTGCCGGGCCGCGTCGCCGAACCGGGAGAGCCAGCGAGGGCTCCGCATGCCGTAGTCGGTGCCCGCGATCTTGAGGCACGCCCGGCGCAGCCCCTCGAGGGTGACCGGCTCGTCCCTGCCCGCCACCTGGTCGAACTCGGTGGTCATGACCCGGTGCCAGCCGGGCTCGAAGCTGAGCACGCTGATCGTCCCGTGTTCGCGCCGCTCCTGGAACAGCGGGTGCTCCGGCGGGGCGTCCAGCTCGACGTCGCCGAGCATGGCGGTGAGCGTCGCGGAGGTGCCGGCGAAGCCGATGCCCGCGAGCCGCCGTACGGCGCTGCGTCCGCCGTCGCATCCCACCAGGTACTCGGCGCCGATCCACCGCCGCCCGGCCTCGCCGTGACGCCGGTCCCCCTGCGGACCACCGCCCAGCACCTCGACCTCGACCTCGACACCGGACCCGCTCTGGCGCAGGCCCGTCACCTCCGCCCCGCGCCACAGCCGGACGCCGAGCCGCGTCGCGTGCTCTTCGAGGAGCCGCTCGATGCGGCGCTGCAACAGCACGAGCAGGTGCGGGTGGCGGGTGGGCAGGTTCCGGAAGTCCAGCGGCAGCGCCGAGAAGTGCCCGCCGGGCAGCGGGCGGCCGGCCCTCAGGAAGGGCGCCACCATGCCGCGCTGGTCGAGCACCTCCAAGGTGCGGGCGTGCATCCCTCCGGCTCTGGACTCGGCGTCTGCGCGTTCGGCGTCCCGCTCAAGGACCAGCACGTCCACGCCCGCGAGCCTCAGCTCGCAGGCCAGCATCAGGCCGGTCGGACCGGCTCCCGCGATGACCACCTGCGCCGTCATGCCACCCATTGGGGTCTCCTTTCGTCCCTTAACACCGTTAAGGATTCCTCGAACGCTGTTAAGCTGTCAAGCGCGTGCCCGACCGGGAGGACCGATGAAGATAACCGCCGAGCTCATCGCGCGGACCGCTCTGCGCCTGCTCGACGAGGTGGGCCTGGACGGGCTCACCATGCGCCTGGTCGCCAAAGAGCTGGACGTCAAGGCCCCCGCCCTCTACTGGCACGTCAAGAACAAACAGGAACTGCTCGACGCCATGGCCACCCTGGTGATGGTCGAGGCGGACGAGGGCCTGGAGTCACCTCGCCGCGGCGTCACCTGGGATCAGTGGCTGGGCGAGCGGGCCATGCGGCTGCGCCGCACGATGCTGCGGCACCGGGACGGGGCGCGGGTCGTCGCCGGCACTCACGTCGGCCATCCGGTGGTCATCAGGACGATCGAGTTGGTTCTGCGCACGCTGCAGGACGCCGGGTTCACCTTGGAGGAGGCCGCGCGCGCCGTGCCCACGATCTTCCACTACACGATCGGGTTCACCATCGAAGAGCAGGCCAGGCTCGGCGAGGCGTACGGCGAGGGAGGCAATCCCTACCAGGCCGAGACGATCGCCCGGCTCGCGGACGCCGAGCGGTACCCTCTGGCCGCCAAGATGCTCGGCGGCCTCCTCGCGCCCGACACCGACGCCCAGTTCGAGCACGGCATCGCCACCATCCTGGCCGGCATCCGCACCCAGCACTCCGACAGCCGATCCTGATCGCCCAGCACTCGACCGGGGATGTTCAGGCGAGGCGGGCGGGGAAGCCTCCGGTGGCCACCGGGCCCCACTTGGAGGGGGTGATGCGCAGCAGCGACTTGCCCTGGCGCTCCATCGCGGCGCGGTAGTCGTCCCAGTCGGGGTGCTCGCCGGCGATGGACCGGTAGTACTCGACCAGCGGCTCCAGCGCATCCGGCATGTCCAGCACCTCGCAGGCCCCGTCGATCTGCACCCACGGCCCGTCGAAGTCGTCGGAAAGGATCACGATGCTGACCCGGGGGTCGCGCCGGGCGTTCTTGGTCTTGGCGCGCTCGGGGTAGGTGGAGACCACGATGCGGCCCAGCTCGTCCACGCCACAGCTGACCGGGGACGCCTGAGGACCGCCGTCGCGCCGCGTCGTGATGATCAGCCCGCGGTGGCGGTCGCGGACGAAGTCGAGGAGCTGTTCACGGGTGACGGTGTCCGCGGTCGCGATCTTCGGGCTCATGGGCTCACTCTACGACCATCATCGCGAGAGTCCAGGCTCCCACCACTGTGACCACCCCCGACCGGCCGCCCACCGGCACCGCGTGCGCCGACCACGTACATCTTGCGCCGTTGTGCGGCGGACAACGTGTGCACGTTCGAGGTCAGAGCGGTGGCCGGGACGGGGCCGGTGGGGGGCGGGGAAATGCGGTGGGGGAATGTCGGTGGGAGGTGACATGCTGGTCACGTGGTTGAGACGGAGGGGGTGACCGGTCGCGATGGTGCCGTCGCGTCCGGCCGTGATCGCGGGGCGACCCTGGTACGGAGCCGGGATCGCGGGGCTACCCGGGTGACGGGTCGTGATCCCCGGGCCGTCCGGGTGACGGGCCGGGATGGCCGGGCCGCCTGGGCGCTGAGCCGGGGCGTACGGGTGCCTGGCCGGGGTGCGCGGCTTCGGGGTGCGGCCGTCGCGGGGGCGGGGATGGCGGCGTGAGCGGGCATTCGGTGAGTCCGCTGTTCGTGGGGCGCGGGGCCGAGCTGACCTTCCTGCGTGACGCCCTGGCCCGGGTGCGCGCCCGTTCGGCGACGACCGTCTTCATCGGCGGCGAGGCCGGGGTCGGCAAGAGCCGGCTCATCCGCGAGTTCGCCGGCCGCGCCGGCGACGCCCGTGTGCTCGTCGGCGGCTGTCTCGAGCTCGGCACCGACGGCCTGCCGTTCGCTCCGTTCACCGCGGTCCTGCGGCGGCTCGCCCACGATCTCGGCCATGACGGCGTCGCCGCGCTGTTGCCCGGCGGCCGCACCCGTGGCCTGGCCCGGTTGCTGCCCGAGTTCGGCGAGCCGGACGACGACGGCCCCGAGGCGCGCGCCCGCATGTTCGAGCACGTCCTCGGCCTGATGGAACGGCTGGCCGAGCAGGGCCCCACCGTCCTTGTGATCGAGGACGCCCACTGGGCCGACCGCTCCACCCGCGACCTGCTGTCGTTCCTCACCCGCTACCAGCGGCCCGACACCCGCATCCTGACCCTGGTCACCTACCGCTCCGACGAGCTGCACCGCACCCACCCGTTGCGCCCCCTGCTCGCCGAGCTCACCCGCATCGACTGGGTCACCCGGCTGGAGCTGCGCAGGCTCACCCGCCGCGAGGTGGTCCGGCAGGCCGCGAGCATCCTGTCCCACGAGCCCACCGCCCTCGACGTGGACGTGATCTACGCGCGCAGCGAGGGCAACCCGCTGTTCGTCGAGGCGCTGCTCAGCGGCGGCGAGGACGGGCCGATGCCCGAGTCGCTGCGCGATCTCCTCCTGGCGGGCGTCGAGCGCCTCCCCGAGGAGACCCAGGAGGTCCTGCGGGCGGCCAGCGCGGGCGGCGCCCGCATCGAGCACCGTCTGCTGGCCGCGGTCACCGGCCTGGACGACGGCGCCCTGTCCGGGGCGCTGCGCCCCGCCGTCGCGGGCAACGTGCTGCAGGTCGACGGCGAGGGGTACGCCTTCCGGCACGCGCTGATCCGCGAGGCCGTCCACGACGAGCTGCTGCCGGGCGAGCGCGCCCGCCTGCACACCCGCTTCGCCAAGGCGCTCGAGCACGATCCCGCCCTGCTGCCCGGCACGCGCGGCGCCATCGAGCTGGCCTACCACTGGTACTCCGCGCACGACGCCCCGTGCGCGCTGAACGCCGCGTGGCGCGCCGCCGCCGCGGCCCGCAAGTCGGCGGCCTTCGACGAGCAGCTGCGCATGCTCACCCGGGTGATCGAACTGTGGGACTCGGTGCCCGACGCGGCCGAGCGCGTGGGCCGCGACTTCATCGACGTGCTGCGGCAGACCACCACGGTGGCGCACCTGGCCGGCGAGTTCGAGCGCAGCATCTCCCTGGCCAAGGCGGCGCTGCGCGAGATCGACCCCGCCGCCGATCCCCTCCGGGCGGCCAAGTTGCTGCGGCAGCGCGGCCTCACCCGCTACGACCTCGGCCGCGCCGGGCACATCGAAGACCTGAGGGCGGCGGCCGAGCTGGTTCCCGCCGAGCCTCCCTCGTCGCTGCGCGCGCAGGTTCTCGAGAGCCTGTCGCGCATGCTTCACGACCCGCGCGCCTGGGCCGACAAGGAAAGCCTGGCCGAGGAGGCCATCCGCGTCGCCCGGCAGGTGGGCGACGCCCGCACCGAGGCCAACGCCCTGGTCACCCTCATCTGGACGCGCTGCCAGTACTCCTCCCAGCTCGACCCGCAGGTGGCGGCGTTCGCCCGGGCCCGGGAGATCGCCGAACGGGCGGGCACTTACAACGCGCTCATGCGGGCGGCGATCTCCGAGTCCGACGCGCTGGAGGGGGCGGGCCGGCACGAGCAGGCGGCCGAGGTCGCCCGCAGGGGCATCGCCGACGCCGAGGCGTACGGGCTGGCCCGCACCTCCGGGGCGTTCCTGGCGATCAACCTGGCCGAGCCGCTGCTCTCGCTCGGACGGTGGGACGAGGCGCTGGAGGTCATCGAGCGAGCGGTCGAGGTAGGGCCGCCGGCGCCCTACCGCGCGAGCCTGCAGGGCTTCGCGGCCGACATCATGATGGCCCGCGGCGACGTCGACCGGGCCGAGGCGCTGTTCCTTTCCACGGCGAAGGTCATCGCCTCGGGCACCTACCGCGACCAGTCCCTGCTGCCGCACCTGCGCCGGGAGGTCGAGCTGCTGCTCGCGCGCGGCCGTGACGCCGAGGCGGCGCGCCTGGTCGAACACGCCCTGCGCGACCAAGATCTGACGGCCAGCCCCCGGTACGCCTGGCCCGTGCTCACCACGTGCCTGCGCGCGGCGGGCCCGCTGCTGGAAGAGGTGCGGGCGGTGGCCGGGCGACTGGAGGTCCGGGGGGCTTTGCAGGAGGCGCACAGCCTGACCTTCGCCGCCGAGGTGGCCCGCCTTTCCGGGCACGCCGATCGGCCGATGTGGGACAAGGCCGTGGACGCCTGGGCCGCGCTGTGTCACCCGTACGCGGAGGCGCTCTGCCTGTTCGGCGCCGCCCGGGCGGCCCTCGCCGCCGGCGAGCGCGAGGAGGCGGGCGAGCGGCTGTCCCGCTCGGCTCGCCTCGCCGCCCAGCTGCGCGCCACGCCACTCGGCGCCGAGATCGACTCCTTCGCCCGCCGCGCCCGGTTCTCCCTCACCGCCTCGGACGGCTCCTTCGCGTCCCCGCCCGCCTCCGGAGAGGCCGGGCTGGGGCTCACCGCCCGCGAGCACGAGGTGCTCCGCCTGGTCGCCGCGGGTGGCAGCAACCGCGAGATCGCCGCCGAGCTGTTCATCTCCTCCAAGACGGTGAGCGTGCACGTCTCCAACATCCTGGCCAAGCTCGGCGTCTCCTCCCGGGGCGAGGCCGCCGCCACCGCCCACCGCCTCCACCTGTTCACCGCCCCCTGAACCGCCGGACCGACCCCTCTCCCGCGCCCGGACCGCACCGTCGGCTCGAACCACTGCCTGCGCCGCCGGACCGAACCCTCTCCCAGCCGCCGGACCGGCGCGCCGGAGTATCCACCCCGCGAGCCGGCCGGCCCGGGCCGTCAGACCGAACCACCCCCTGACCGCCGGACCGTACCCCTGGACTGAGCCGTCCCCTCGGTCGCCAGGGAGCCGTACCACTGGACTCAGCCGTCCCCTCAGTCGCCGCCGGACCGTATCGCTGGACTGAGCCGTTCCCTGGGGCGCCAGGGGGCCATACCGCTGGACCGAGCCGTCCCCTCGGTCGCCGCCGGACCGTACCCCTGGACCGAGCCGTCCCCTGGGGCGCCGGGGGCGGCGGCCGGCCGGGCCTACCCCTCCGGAGGCCCGGCCGGCCGGGGTCAGGTGGTGGCCGTGGGGTCGGCGACGTGGCCGATGAACAGGGGCGCCGTGGTGGGGCGGTGGACGATCGCGAAGGCGAACGGGTGGTCGGCGCGCACCTCGATCGGCTGTTCGGCGAGGCCCGCGGTGGGGAAGGCCAGCCCGGTCACCGCGGCCGCCTCGGTGCCCCATTTGTCCACGCTGATGTCGGCCCGGTGGATCGCCTGGCCGAGGAAGGCGCCCTCGGCGATGCCGGAGAAGTCGCCGCCGTCGAAGACCGCGCCCAGCCCGACGCGGCGCAGCGGCGCCTCCAGGTCGAGGCCGGTGCCGAAGTCCCACTCCGGCAGGGCGAGGTCCACGGCCCGGGGCCGCAGCCCCGTCGCGACCTGGCCGAGCGTCCCGGGGGCGAGGAGATCGGCCGGCGACCCGCCGCGCCGCGGGACCAGCACCCACATGGCCAGCTCGCTCTTGACGTACGGCAGCTCGACGGCCTGCCACCCCGTCCCCTCCGCGTACCGCAGGGAGGTGCGCAGCCGCATGAGGTCGGCGCGAACGGTGGAGCCGTCCGCCCGGGTGAAGGCGGCGCCCTGTTCGGGAGGGCTTTCGGCGAACGGGTGCTCCCAGTCGGCCTTGAGGTACACGGCGTTGGCGATGACCACCCGGGTCGCCGGATCCAGCCGGTCGAACAGCTTGGTGATTCTCCCGGCCGTCTGCTCGTCCACCCACGCGTTGATGGCGCCGGCGGCGTCCCCGCCGAAGTCCACGGTGCGCACTCCGGCGCCGTACTGCGCGGCGAGGACGCGCAGGAACTCCTGCCGCACCGGCAGGCCCTCCTGGGCGAACAGCCCGTTGGCGATGCCGGCGACCGGGCCGGCGCTCTGCTCGCGGGCGTCGCGCTCGGCCCGCCGGTCGGGCGGGGGCGGCGGGCCTTGGACGGTCACGATCTGCCGGGTGAGCGCGTTGAACGCCGTGTGCGGCCCGGTGGCAGGGAAGCCGAACACGCGGTCCAGAGCGGTCGCGGCCGGGCCGGCGGCGCCCGCCCTGGCCATGGCGAAGGCGCAGGCGATGCTCAGCGGCGAGAGCACCGTGTTGCGCGCCGCGTCGGCGGCGGCCGCGTGCAGGGCGTGCCCGAAGGCGGTGACGCCGCGGACGACCTCGGTGACCGGGGCGTCGCCCGCGGGGGTCTCGCGCCCGACTCCTGACGCCGTGAGCACGCGCGTGTCGCCTCCCCCGCAGCCCGCGGCGGCGAGGGCGGCGAGCGCCGCCAGCAGGAACCCGCGCCTCGGCAACCGCCCTGACATGTCGTTGGACATACCCCTTCGACGTACCGGCGCGTCCGGAGGTTCAGCGGGGCCCCGGTGACCATGGCAGGCGGCGCGCCCAGGGCGCGGAACGGTGGCGGTGAGGCCGCCATCGATGCCGCAAAGGTCGCCCTCCTCCTCAACGCGCGGGACGCTGGGAGCACTGGGGTCGGGGGGCGATGGGGGAGAGCAGCCCTTCCCTCTCGGCACGCGGGACGCTGGTGGCATTCAGGCCAGGAGTGCATGCCGGAAGGTGGGGCCGCCTCAGGGTGCGGGGTGGTGGGGGCACTGGGGGCGGGGGTCGATGCCGGGGAAGTGGTCTTTCCATTGGGCGGGGGTGAGGGCGGGGTAGGCACGGGCGCAGACGGACGCGGCGGCGGCGTCGGGGTCGACGTTCCACAGCAGGGTCGCACGTCCGGCGCCGCCGCCGGCCAGCAGGCGGCCCGCGAACAGCAGGCCCACCACGGGTCCGTCGCCGCCGGTCAGGACGGCCCAGCGGGTTGGCGCGCGCCGGTCGGTGAGGTCCCACAGGTGGACGGCGGGATCACCGCCGCCGGTGGCGAGCAGGCGGCCGTCGCCGCTGAAGGCGACCGAGTCGACGAAGCTGCCGTGGCCGCGCAGGGTGGCCAGGGCGGCCGGGCGGCGGGGGTCGGTGAGGTCCCACAGCCGGACGGTGGTGTCCTGGCTGGTGGTGGCGAGGGTCCTGCCGTCGGGGCTGAAGGCGCCGTTGAACACGGCGTTGTCGTGACCGCGCAGCACCGCCGCCAGAACCGGCCGGGCGGGGTCGGTGAGGTCCCACAGCCGGGCGGTCCGGTCGTAGCCGAAGGAGGCGAGCAGCGGCCGGGCGGGGTCGAAGGCGATGGCGTTGACGAAGCCGGTGTGGCCGGTCAGCGGGGTGGTACGGCGAGGGCGTCCGGGATCGCGCAGATCCCAGACCCGGATCACGTAGTCGCGGGTGGCGGTGACGGCGAGCAGCCGCCGGTCCGCGCTGAACTCCGCGCTGTCCGGGGCGGTCGGCAGGCCCTTCAGATCCGCCAGGCGCCGGGGGGCGGGCCCGGTCAGGTCCCACAGCCGGACGCTGCGGCGCGGCCCGGCGGTGACCATGAGTGATCCGTCGGCGGACAGCATGGCCAGTCCTTCGGTGTCCGCGAGGACCCGGCCGACCGGGTGGTGCGGGTCGCCGAGGTTCCAGCGCCACACGTGACGGCCGTCCGCGGTGATCATCGTCCGGCCGTCGGGCGCGGACCAGATCGGCCGCGAGCGTCCGGCGGCCGGCAGGGCGGAGCCGGGGACGTCCCACAGCCGCAGCAGGTGGTCGTAGGAGCCGGTGGCGAGGGTGCGCCCGTCCGGGCTGAACGCGACGTCGGAGATCGTGCTGGTGTCGATGGCCACGCCGAGACGCGGGCTGAACAGCTCCAGTTGCCGGCCGTCGTCGGCGCTCCAGACGCGGGCGGTGTTGTCGGCGCCCGCGGTGGCGAGCGTGCGGCCGTCGGGGGCGTACACCGCCCGCAGCACCGTCCCGGCGTGGCCGGACAGTTCGGCGTACGGCCGGGGGTGAGCGGGGTGGGAGATGTCCCACAGCCGGGGGGTGCCGTCCTCGCCCGCGGTGACCAGGCGCCGCCCGTCCGGGCTGAAGCCGACGGCCCGGACTCCCCCGGTGTGCCCGGTCAGCGTCGCCAGGGGACGTCGCGCGGCCAGGTCCCAGAGCCGGGCCGTGCCGTCGGCCCCGGCACTGGCCAGCAGCCGGCCGTGGACGGCCAGGAACGCGATCGCGCCATGGTGCCCGCGCAGCGTGGCGAGCGTCCGGCCGGTGGCGGTCTCGCGCAGGCGGACGTCCCCCGCCGGGCCCGCGCTGACCACGCTCCGCCCGTCGGGGGTGAAGGCCAGCGCGTACACCGGGCCGTCGCGGGCGGGCAGCGCGGCCGCGGGCCGGGCCGTGGCCACGTCCCACAGGCGGATCACGCCGTCGCTGCCCGCGCTGGCCAGCGTGCGCCCGTCAGGGGCGAAGGCCAGGACGTTGACCGAGTCGGTGTGCCCGGTCAGGGTGGCCTTCGGGCGCGGGCGGCGCGGATCGGACAGGTCCCACAGGCGCACGGTGCGGTCGTCGCCCGCGCTGGCCAGCAGGCGGCCGCCGGGGGCGTACTCGACGTCGTTCACGTACTCGGTGTGGCCGGTCAGGCGGACGGCGAACGGGACGCTGAACGCGCTCAGCAGGCCGCCGCGAGCCTCCGTGGTGGGCGCGAAGGTGTAGGCGGCCAAGGTGAGCTGGGCGGCCAGCGCCGGGTCGGAGTCCCTGATCGCGGCGGCTTCTTGGGCGACCTCGCGCGACAGGGCGATGTCGCGCTGCTCGCGGGCGGTCGCGGCGGCGCGGAGGGCGGCGATCCCGCTGCCGCAGGCCAGCACGAGCAGGACGACCAGGGCCGCCGCCAGCCGCCGCATCCGGCGCGCGCCCGCGCGGGCGGCCAGCGTCTGGCGGTGCTCCAGGGCCGTGGAGGCGTCCAGGAACTCGGTGGCGAGCGCGCCGGGCGAGCTGTGCGGCCCCGCGTTCGCGCTCCACTCCCGGGCGGCGGCCAGGCGGGCGCCCCGGTAGAGGGCGGCGGGGTCGCGGCTCTCGGCGTGCCATGCCTCGGCGTCCTCGGCGAGGCGGCGGCCGAGCAGCAGCCCGGCCCGGTCCTCGTTCAGCCACGACCGCAGCAGCGGCCAGGCGGTGAGCAGGGCTTCGTGGCTGATCTCGACGGTTTCGTGGTCGGCGGTGAGGAGCCGCTGGGCGATGAATCGGCGCAGGACGTCCTCGGCGTCTTCGGGGAGTTGGTCTCTGTGGACGCGGCGGCGGGTGTCGGCGGTGTCCTGGGCGACGCGCACCAGGTGCAGGAGCAGCCGCCGGGCCAGCGCGCGCTGCGGCTCGGTGAGCTCGGCGTAGGCGGTGTCGGCGCTGAGCGCGACCGCGCCGCCGATCCCGCCGGCCGCGCGGTAGTCGGCGACGGTCAGGGTGCGGCCCTGGCTGTGCCGCCAGGTGGCGTACAGGGCGTGCGACAGCAGGGGCAGCACGCCCGCGCCGGGGGCGAGGTCGCGCAGGATCAGCTCGACCAGCCCCGGTTCGAGGTCGAGCCCGGCCTTGCCCGCCGGTTCGGCGATGGCCGCCCGCAGGCCCGCCTCGTCCATCGGGCCGACCGCGATCTGCCCGTCGGCGATGGCGGCCACCAGCTCCGGATGGCCGAGCGCCTGGGTGTAGAAGTCGGCGCGCAGCCCCAGCACGACGACGTTTCCGCGCGCGAGGTCCTGGACGGCCGTGACGAAACGCCGCCGTTCCGCCTCGTCCTGGCACAGGGTGAACAGCTCCTCGAACTGGTCGAGCACGATCAGCGGCCCGGTCAGACCCTCGACGGCGTCCATGGGCCGGGCTCCGGGCGTCCGGATCACCCCCGTGCCGCAGGCGGCGACCAGACCCGCGCCGAGCAGGGACGACTTGCCCGATCCCGACGGGCCGACCAGGACCAGGATCCCACCGCCGCGTTCGCGGAGCTCGGCCACGCGGGCGACCAGGCGGGCGGTCAGGTCGGCCCGGCCGAAGAACCAGTCGGCGTCGCGGGGCTGGAAGGCGGCCAGGCCCCGGTACGGTTCCCGCTCGGCACGGCGCGGGCCGGGCGTCTGCCGCACCCGCCGCCAGGCCGCCAGCCACTGCTCGGCCCGCGTGTCCCCGCACACGCGGACGACCTCGGCCAGCAGGTCGCGGGAGGCGGTGGACGGCAGTCCGCGGCCGGCGAACCAGTCGCCGATCGTGCTGTGCGCGCTCTGGGCGCCGGCCTTGGCCGCCACCTGCCGGACCGTCAGCCCGGCTCGCTCGCGCAGCCGGGTCAGTTCGCGGGCGAAGTCCCGGCGGCTCTGGATGCGTTCCGGCTCCGGGTCGTCAGCGTCGGCCACATCAGCATGTCGGCGTGACCGGGGCAAAGGTTACACAGCGCGTACGGACTTGTACGGATATCTCGTCGGCCATCCGCTGAGTGGCGGGGACTTCCTATGGTCGAGCCGTGCGACTCTCTCTCGGGCGCGCCATGGCCGCCCTGCTGCTGACGCTCGCCTTCGCGGGCACGGGAATTCCGGACGCGCAGGCCGCGCCCGTGGGGATCTGCCGGTTGCGATTCGTGATCAAGACCGGCGACGAGAACGGCGCCGGCATCCGCGACGACTCCTTCGAGCACATCAGGCTCGGCGGCCAGGAGTTCGAGTTCGAGGACTGGAACGGCGACGAGCACACCGACGAACGGCCCCGGCCCTACCATCACGGCGGCACCGGCGACGAAAGCGGCATCTACCTCAGGTGGAACGCCCACCTGGCGGTCTGCGCCACCACCGCCGACCTGGCCGGCGGGTTCACCTTCGAGCACGTCTCCTTCGCCGACGACATCGAAGCCGACAACTGGGACCTGGCCGAGGTGAAGATCCTGAACTGCGCCGACATCGCCTTCAAGGACTGCGACATGTCCGGCAGCGTGCTCGTCAACCGCAAGGCGCCGCCCGGCCAGTTCCTGCACCGGTTCCTCAAGAACGCCGACCAGGTCTTCACCGTCCCGGTCGACGTCGGCCCTCCGCCCGACCCGCCTCCGGCCGACCCCTCCCGCCGGATCTGCCGGGTGCGCTTCGAGATCACGACCGGCGACAGGGACTTCTGGGGTATCCGTGACGACTCCTTCGAGCACATCAGGCTCGGCGACCAGGAGTTCCTGTTCGACGACTGGGACGGCGACGGACATACCGACGAACGGCCCCGGCCCTACCATCGCGGCGGCACCGGCGACAGAAAGAACGCCACCTTCACCTGGGACGCCCACCTGGCGGTCTGCGCCACCACCGCCGACCTGGCCCGCGGGTTCACCTTCGAGCACGTGTCCTTCGCCGACGACATCGGGGCCGACAACTGGGACCTGGCCGGGGTGACGGTGACGGACTGCGGCACCGCGGACTTCGAGCACTGCGACAGCGCCGGCACCCTGCTCATCAGCCGGCCCTCGGCACCCGGCCAGATCCTCCACGAATTCCACAAGAACGCCGACCAGGTCTTCACCACTCTCGACCTGGACACCGACAACGATGGCCTGAGCGATCGCGTCGAGCTGCAGGGCATCACCCACGGCGGCACGGTGGACACCTGGCTGCCGGACCACCACGCCGACCCCTGCCGCCTCACCATCGCCGTCGAGCTCGACTGGCTCAACGACGGGCAGGGCGGCGACGACAAGCCGGCCGGCGCGGCGATCGACGAGGCCGTCGCCATGTTCGGCGCCGCGCCGCTCCGCGCGCTGCCGGCCTGCCCGTACGGCGGCGAGCCCGAGCGTGGCGTCCAGTTGCTCGTCGACGCCGAGGAGGAGATCCCGGTCACCAGGGAGGAGCGTCTCGCGCCGCTCGACGTGGAACAGGACGACGGGCAGACACCCTTCCAGCGGTTCCGTGCCGCCCACTTCACGCCCGGCCGGGCCGGCCTGTTCCGCTACAACCTGTGGGGTTTCCGGCACAACACCACCAACGAGAGCGGCTGGTGCTGCGACGGGAAGGACTTCGTGGTCACCCTCGGCACCATGCGGGACCGGCCCGTACGCGTGCAGAGCGGGACCTTCGTCCACGAACTCGGCCACGCGCTCGGGCTGAAGCACGGCGGCACCGACGAGGTCAACTACAAGCCGAACCACCTGTCGGCCATGAACTACCGCTACCAGGCCACCGGGATACCGGACTTCGCCGCGTGGCAGCGCCTCGATCCGCCTCCTCCGGCCACCGACGGGGGCACCAAGCTGCTCCAGGCGCTCGACCAGGTGAGCACGCTGGACTACTCCCGCGACAGGCTTCCCACCCTCCGCCGCCAGACCCTCAGCGAGCTCACCGGCATCGGGACCGACACCCACGCCATGGCGGCCTGGTGGGACAACGACGGCGTCCTGCGCGTGGGCGACGGCTCCCTGCCGCTGGACTGGAACGCCAAGAACGGGCTGGAGACCGTCGCGGTCAAGGCGGACATCAACGGCGAGTTCCAGAAGTGCGTCGTGGGCACCGACCCGCGCCCGGGGTCGTCGGAGAACCGCCTCGAGACCGAGGTCGGGCCCCGCAGCGAGGAGTTCGATGACCTGCGCGCGTACGAGCGGATCTACGCCGGCCTCAACGGGCGGTGCCAGACCGTTCCGGCGCCGAGCGACCGGACCGCCCTGCTGCCCGGGCGCAGGGGCAGAGCAGAAGTGGGCTTCGACTACCCGGCGGCGTTCGACTACGACGGGGGCCTGCTGGGCGTCAACGACTGGAACCACATCCAGCCCGGGTTCAGCATGGGCGACAGCGAGGGCGCGGTGGTCGCCGACGAGGCCACCGAGCTGACCACCGACGAGATCACCGCCCACCGGGCCCGCATCGTGGACGCGCTGGTGGGGGCGAGCGGTCCGGCGCCCGTGCAGGCGCCGCGCTGGGGGTACGCCTACATGGACCGGGCCACCACGGCCGAGGCGCCGATCGGCGCGGTCACGCCGGTCAACCCGTACTGGCAGTGGAGCACCGGACGCCTCGACCCGGCCACCGCCGACCGGCGCGCCACCGTCGTGCACACCGCCACCGGCCAGTACGAGGTCCGCCTTCCGGGGATCGCCTCGGCGGCCGGCGTCGCGCACGTGACCGCGTACCGGACGGTGTACCGGGGCCGCACCTGCGGCGTGGTCGGGTACGCGCCCGACGGCCCGGACGAGCTGGTGCGGGTGCGCTGCTTCAACGAGACCGGCGCGCCGGTGGACTGGTGGTTCACGATCTTCTTCGCGGCGCCCGGCAAGGGGGACCACCCCTACGCGACCGTCCGGTACGACGACGCCGCCGGCGGCACGGCGACGGTGGACCCGGTGAGCAACACGGGCACGTACAACTCCGGCGGCGGCGTCGACCGCGTCCTGCGCGAGGGCACCGGGCGATACCGGGTGATCCTGGAGGGCAGGACGTTCGCCGCGGGCACCGGGTACGTCCAGGTCACCCCGTACGGCGGCGGAGCCCCGGCGCGGTGCAACCCGGTGGGCACCACGCCCGGCGCCGACCGGCTGGAGATCACCGTGGCGTGCCGCACGATCGCGGACGGCGCCCCGGCGGACTCGCCCTGGCTGCTGTCGTACGTCGAGGGCGCCGGTCTGCACCGGGACGCGGGCACGCCGGCGGCCTATGTCAGCGTGACCGGCGACCCCGCCGACCCCGTGGTGGACACGGCCCGCTCCTTCAGCAGCAATGGAGAGGTGCCCTCGGTCACCCGCCTGGGCGTCGGCTACTACCGCCTGACCTGGAACACCTTGGGCAAGACCGGCGACGACGTCCAGGTCACGGCCACCGGGCCAGGGGGAGGCTACTGCCACCTCGGCGTCATCGACTCCTACGCCGCGCCGCCCCGGCTGTCGGTCTACGTCTGGTGCCACACCCCCACCGGGGTGCGCGGCGACAGCACGTTCGGCGTCGCCTACATCCGCGCGCCATGACCGCGCACGGCCCGTGGAGGGGACACAGGAGGACGGGTGAACGCCCGTGATCGCGACGCACGGTGAGGAGGGAGGCCATCATGGGTGAGGCGGAGACCAGGCGCCGGTCACGCACCGCCGCCCCTCCCTCGGGCACCGGTCGCACGGCCGTCCGGGTGACGTCCGTTCTGGCCGGGTTCGGGTTCGTCGCCGACGCCGCGGCGGTGGCCCAGCTGATCACCAGCGGCCCACGGCAGGGGATACTCGTCGCGGGCGTGCTGGCGGTCGTGGCCGGGCTGCTGGGGCTGATCCCGCTCTTCGGGCGGCCCATCGGGTTCCGGGCGATCTTCATGATCGCCCTGACGGTGAGCGGCGCGGGCGTCACCGGCGCGATGATCGAGAAGTACCTCGACGAACCCCCCGCGAGCGTGGCGGCGCCGTCGGCCTCCGGGACCCCGGACGCCGCGACGCGGGGTCCCGGCCCCACTCCGGACACCACGCCGTCCACCAGCGCGGCGCCGCCGACCCCGACGCCGTCGCCCCGGCCCGGTGACGTCCTCCGTCAGGGCGAGGCGACGCTGAAGGACCAGGACTACCTGGACGCCGAGACCGGGAGGATCGGCGAGGTCCAGCCCAGGGCCAGCGACGTCTGGTACGTCGGCCCCTACCGCTCGCTGTGGACGGCCGGCGGCGGAGCCCTCCCCATCACTCCCGTCGAAGGCCGCCCGGACGGCGCCGCCTGCGTGGACGCGCTCGCCACGCACGACTACGACCTGGTGGAGGTCGGCACGATGAAGGCCGGCGACTGGGCCTGCGCGCGCACCGCGGAGGACAACCTTCTCGCGATCCGGATCACCGCCGTTCCCGTGGGCGACGCGCCGCTGAAGATCTCCTATGTCGTCTGGCACAAGTGACCGGCGGGCCCGGACGACGTAGAGCCCCGACGACGCAGGGCCCTGACGGCGGCGGGCCCTGACGGCGGCGGGCCCTGACGGCGGCGGGCCCTGACGGCGGGCGGCCGTCCCCGGTCGTGGGCCGGGGGCGGTCCGTCGTGTGGCGCCCGGGGCTCAGGCGTTCTTGAGGCCGCGGTAGCGGCGGATCAGGGTGTTGGTGGAGGAGTCGTGGGCGAGGTCGGGCTCGCCGTCGCTCTGCAGCTCGGGGGCGATCTGCCCGGCGAGGACCTTGCCCAGCTCGACGCCCCACTGGTCGAAGGAGTCGATGCCCCACACGGTGCCCTGGGTGAAGACGCTGTGCTCGTAGAGCGCGACCAGGACGCCGAGCAGGCGCGGGGTGAGCCGCTCGGCGAGCAGCACGTTGGTGGGACGGTTGCCGGGCATAACGCGGTGCGGGGCCACCTCGGGGGAGGTGCCGTCGGCGAGCACCTCCTGCTCGGTCTTGCCGAAGGCCAGGGCCTGCGCCTGGGCGAAGACGTTGGCCATCAGCAGATCGTGGTGGTCGCGCAGCGGGTTGAGGCTCTTGCCGAACCCGATGAGGTCCACCGGGATCAGGTGGGTGCCCTGGTGGATGAGCTGGTAGAAACTGTGCTGGCCGTTGGTGCCGGGCTCGCCCCAGTAGACCGGGCCGGTGTCGTAGTCGACGACCTGCCCGTCGCGGGTCACGCGCTTGCCGTTGGACTCCATGGTGAGCTGCTGCAGGTAGGCGGGGAACCGCTTGAGGTACTGCTCGTAGGGCATGACGCCGATGCTCTGCGTACCGAAGAAGTCGACGTACCAGACGGCGAGCATGCCCATGAGCACCGGCAGGTTCCGCTCCAGCGGCGCGGTGCGGAAGTGCTCGTCCATCTCGTGGAAGCCGGCGAGCATCTCGTGGAAGTTCTCCGGCCCGATGGCGACCATCGTCGACAGCCCGATGGCGGAGTCCATGGAATACCGGCCGCCGACCCAGTCCCAGAAGCCGAACATGTTGGCGGTGTCGATGCCGAAATCGGCGACGCGCTCGGCGTTGGTGGACACCGCGACGAAGTGCCGGGCGATGGCCTCCTCGTCGCCGAGCCGGGCGATCAGCCAGTCGCGGGCCGAGTGGGCGTTGGCCAGGGTCTCGGAGGTGCCGAAGGTCTTGGAGGAGACGATGAACAGCGTCTCCTCGGCCGACAGGTCGCGGGTGGCCTCGACGATGTCGGTGGAGTCGACGTTCGAGACGTACCGGAAGGTCAGGTCGCGGCGGCTGTAGTGGCGCAGCGCCTCGTAGGCCATCACCGGGCCGAGGTCGGAGCCGCCGATGCCGATGTTGACGATGTTCTTGATCGGCTTGCCGGTGTGCCCGGTCCACTCTCCCGAGCGGACCCGCCGGGCGAAGTCGGCCATGCGGTCGAGGACCTCGTGGACCTCCGCGACGACGTCCACCCCCTCGACGACCAGCGACGAGCCCTTGGGCATGCGCAGCGCGACGTGCAGCACCGAGCGTCCCTCGGAGGTGTTGACGCGCTCGCCCCGGAACATCAGGTCGCGGCGCTCCTCCACCCCGCTCTCGCGCGCGAGGTCGGCGAGCAGGCCCAGCGTCTCGCCGGTGACGCGGTTCTTGGAGTAGTCCAGGTACAGCCCGGCCGCCTCGGCGTTCATGCGCTCCCCACGCCCCGGGTCCTCGGCGAACAGCTCTCGCAGGTGGCGGCCGCCGATCTCGGCGTGATGCTCCTTGAGCGCCTTCCAGGAGGCGCGTTCACGGAGCGGGGTGGTGGTCATCGGTGGTTCCTCCGGTGGATGGGCGGGCGGCCGCGGGACGGCCGTTCGATGTCAGGGGATCTGGCGCGGGGCGGGCTCGCGGCCGGGCGGCTGGCGGATGCTCACCTTCGGCGGGGACACCTTCACCGTGGGGTGGGTGACGGGCCTGCCGTCGATGGAGAACCGGTGCCCGTGGTGGGTGAGCGTCATCGGCGGGCCGGACAGCAGCCGGTAGGTCGTCGAGGCGGGGGTGACGCCGACCCGCAGCAGCCGTCCGCGGTACCGCAGCCGGAAGGCCAGCCGGGTGATGCCCGGCGGCAGTTTAGGGGCGAAGCAGATGTGGCCCCCGCCGGCGCGCATGCCCCCGAACCCGCAGACCAGGGCGATCCACGCCCCGGCGAGAGAGGCCATGTGGACCCCGTCCATGGTGTTGTGCTCCAGGTCCGCCAGGTCCATCAGGGCGGCCTCGCCCAGGTAGGCGTGGGCGAGGTCGAGAGCGCCGACCTCGGCGGCCATCACCGCCTGGGTGCAGGCGGACAGGGAGGAGTCGCGGACGGTGATCGCCTCGTAGTAGGCGAAGTCGCGGAGCTTCTCCTCGGGGGTGAACGCCCCGCCGCGCAGGTGCAGCGCGAGCACCAGGTCGGCCTGCTTGACCACCTGCTTGCGGTAGAGGTCGAAGTAGGGGAAGTGCAGCAGCAGCGGGTACTGCTCGGGGCGGGTGCCCTCGAAGTCCCAGGTGGCGTGGCGGGTGAACCCCTCGCTCTGGCAGTGCACGCCGAGCCGCTCGTCGTAGGGGACGTACATGGAGGCGGCCGCGTCGCGCCAGGTGGCGATCTCGTCGAGGGTGATGCCGAGCCGCTGCGCCGGCTCGAAGTGGCGGCTCGCGGTCTCGGCCGCCTCGCGCAGGTTCTGCTCGGCCATCAGGTTGGTGTAGACGTTGTCGTCGGCGACGGCGCTGTACTCGTCCGGGCCGGTGACGCCGTCGATGCGGTAGCGTCCCTGCGCGTCGTGGTGGCCGAGCGCGCACCACAGCCGGGCCGTGGCGGCCAGCAGGGGCAGGCCGGTCGAGCGCTCGAAGCTCGTGTCCTTGGTGGCATCGACATAGCGGACGACCGCGTCGGCGATGTCGGCGTTGATGTGGAAGGCCGCGGTGCCGGCCGGCCAGTAGCCGGAGCATTCCTCGCCGTTGATCGTCCGCCAGGGGAAGGCGGCTCCGGAGAAGCCGAGCTGGGTGGCGCGCTCCTGCGCCTTCGGCAGGATGGACTGCCGCCACGCGAGCGCGTCCGCGGCGGCGCGGGGGTAGGTGTAGGTGAGCACCGGCAGCACGAACATCTCGGTGTCCCAGAAGGCGTGGCCGTCGTACCCCGAACCGGTGAGCCCCTTGCCGGGGATGGGGCGGTTCTCCAGGCGTGCCGACGCCTGCACCAGGTGGAACAGTCCGAAGCGGACGGCCTGCTGTACCTCGGGGTCGCCGTCCAGCTCCACGTCGGCGCCGGCCCAGAACTCCTCCAGGAACCGCCGCTGCTCGGCCAGCAGGCCCTCCCAGCCGCCCAGCCGTGCGGCGGCGAGCGCGGCGACGACCTGGTCGTGCATGGCGGGACGGGACCGCTTGGCCGACCAGCCGTAGGAGAAGAATTTCACCAGCCGCAGCTTCTGGCCGGGCTTGAGGCGTGTCGCGATGGTCACCCGGCTGACGTCGTGGGCGCCGTCGGCGTCGACGCGCGTCCCCTCGGGGCCGTCGATGTCGTGGCACATGGCGGCGGCGACCCGCAGCCGGCTGACCCGCGTGGAGTGGACCATGATGGCCACTCCTTCCTTCGCGGGCATGTTCTCCTCCAGCACGAGCGGCGACTCCAGCACGGCCGCCGCGCGCGGGTCGCCGGTCTCGTACTCCACGGTCTCGTTCGCCACCAGCTCGGACTGGACGACCACGCCGCACGGCCGGCCGACCGGCTCGACCTCGTAGTGGATCGCGGCGACCGCGCGGTGGGTGAAGGACACCAGTCGTGTGGAGGTGACCCGCACCTCGGTTCCCGTCGGGGAGCTCCAGTGGGCGCGGCGGGTCAGCGTCCCGGCGCGCAGGTCCAGGACGCGCTCGTGCTCGTGCAGGGTGCCGTACCGCACGTCGAACGGCTCGTCGTCCACCATGAGCCGGATCAGCTTGCCGTTGGTGACGTTGACCACGGTCTGCCCGGACTCGGGGTACCCGTAGCCGGCCTCCGCGTACGGCAGCGGGCGCAGCTCGTAGACCGAGTTGAGGTAGGTGCCCGGCTGGCCGTGCGGCTCGCCCTCGTCGAGGTTGCCGCGCAGGCCGATGTGCCCGTTGGACAGGGCGAACACCGACTCGGTCTGCGCCAGGACGTCCAGGTGGAGGGTGTGCTCGCGCACCGCCCAGGGCTCGACCGCGAACGCGGGGTGCTGGATCATCATCGCTCCAGCAGCTCGGCGAGGTCGGTGACGACGATGTCGGCGCCGTGCTCGCGCAGGGCGTCCGCCTGGCCGGCCCTGTCGACGCCGACCACGACGGCGAACCTCCCCGCGCGGCCGGCCGCCACCCCGGCGAGCGCGTCCTCGAACACCGCCGCCCGCGAGGGCGGCAGGCCGAGCGCCTCGGCGGCGGCCAGGAACATGTCCGGGGCCGGCTTGCCTGCCAGGTCGCGCCGCTGGGCGACCTCGCCGTCGACCCGGGCCTGGAACAGCCCGGCGATGCCCGCCGCGTCCAGCACGCGCGCGGTGTTGGCGCTGGAGGACACCACGGCCGTGGCGAGCCCGGCCCGCAGCACGGCCTGGACGTAGCGGAGCGAACCCGGGAACACCTCCACGCCGTCCCTGTCCATGATCTTCTGCACGAGGGCGTTCTTCCGGTTGCTCAGCCCGTGCACGGTCGGCGCGTCGGGCGGGTCGTCCGGCGTGCCCTCGGGCAGGGTGATGCCCCGTGAGGCGAGGAAAGAGCGGGTGCCGTCCAGCCGCTTCTTGCCGTCGACATACCTGTCGTAGTCCGACACCTTGTCGAACGGGACGAACGCCTCGCCCGTCCGGTCGGCCCGCCGGCGCAGGAACGCGTCGAAGGTCTCCTTCCACGCGGCGGCGTGCACCGTCGCCGTGCGGGTGAGCACGCCGTCCATGTCGAACAGGCACCCACCGACCCCGTCGGGCAACCCGAGCATCCGGCCTCCCCCGATCACGTCCGCGACGGATCTCGGGCGCGTTCGGCGCGCAGGAGATCTCTCCTCCCAACGTACCCCTGACGGCTCGGCGGCCTCACCGGGCACCGCCGTCAACGCCGGACGGTCCTGGTTCGCCGCCGGCCCGGTGACCGTCGAGTGAGGGGACGGTTCCCGGGTAGGCTCCGGGCGGCGTTGACGTGGAAAGGGGCAGGTCGTGCGAGGTAGTGACCGCTGGGTGCTGGTGGACGGCGCGTGGTCGGCGAGCGCGGCCACGCGATGGCGGACGGTCGCCGACCCGGCGACGGGCGAGCCGGTCGGCGAGGCCCCCGCCGGGTGCGCGCAGGACGTCGAGCGGGCCGTCTCCTCGGCGCGCCGCGCTCTGGCCGGCTGGGCCCGCACGACCCCCGCCGAGCGCGCCGCCCGGCTGCACGCCGCCGCGGACGCGGTCGCGGCCCGGGCCGGCGAGCTGGCCGAGCTGGTGACCCGTGAGATGGGCAAGCCGATCGGGGACGCGCGCGGCGGCGTGGCGGCCGGCGTCGGGACGCTCCGGCAGTACGCCGAGCTCGGGCCGCTGCACCGGGGCCACAGCCTCCAGGGCGGCTGGGACGCCACCGACCTCATGGTGTACGAGCCGCGCGGCGTCGTGGCGGTGATCACCCCGTGGAACGACCCGGTCGCCATCGCCTGCGGGCTGGTCGGCGCGGCCGTCGTGACCGGCAACACCGTCGTGCACAAACCCTCCGAGCGCACCCCGCACACCGGGGCGATGCTCGCCGAGCTGATCGCCGGCGAGCTGCCGCCGGGCGTGCTGACCATGGTGCCGGGCGACGGCCGGGCCGGCGAGCCGCTGGCCGCGCATCGCGGCGTCGACCTGGTCGCCCATGTCGGCTCCACGGCGGCCGGGCGGGCCATCGCCGCGGCGGCGGCCGGCACCGGGGCGGCGACGCTGCTGGAGAACGGCGGCAAGGACCCGTTGATCGTGGACGCGGGCGTGGACGTCAAGTGGGCCGCCGCGCAGGCCGCGACCGGTTGCTTCGCCAACGCCGGGCAGATCTGCACCTCCGTCGAACGGGTCTACGTGCACCGGGACGTGGCCGACTCCTTCCTAGGTGCGCTCATCCAGCGCGCCGAGGAACTGCGCATGGGCTCCGGCATGGACGAGGAGACCACCCTCGGCCCGCTCGTCGACCTCGCGCAGCGCGAGGTCGTCCACCGGCACGTCCGGTCCGCGGTCGAGGCGGGCGCCCGGGTGCTGACCGGCGGCGGGGTCACCGACGGTCCCGGCGCGTTCTACCCGGCCACCGTCCTGACCGGCTGCACCGACGACATGGAGATCATGCGCGAGGAGACCTTCGGCCCGGTCGCGCCCGTGCGGGTCGTCGACTCCTTCGAGGCGGCGCTGGAACTGGCGGCGGGCGGCGCGTACGGGCTGGCAGCCACCGTGCTCACCCCGTCCATGGCCAACGCCCAGCGGGCCTGGCGCGAGCTGCCCGTGGGCACCGTCAAGGTCAACGCCGTGTTCGGCGGCGCCCCGGGCGGCGCCGCCCAGCCTCTGCGCGGCAGCGGCCACGGCTTCGGCTACGGCCCCGAACTGCTGGACGAGATGACCCACACCAAGGTCGTCCACCTCGCCCCGCACCCCTGACCACCGGACGGCGGGCCCGGGTTCTTCAGAGTTTGCGCTTCTTCGGGGGCTGGACGACCTCCTCCCCGCCGGAGGACTCCTCTCTCTCCTCATCGGCCGGCGCCACCGGCTCGTCCTGGTTCGCCTCGATCGACTCCTCAGGCTCATCGTCGGCCGGAGGCTCGAATGGTCGCGTGTGCAAGGTGAGCTCCAGCCCGCCCTCGTCCTCGCTGGAGATGTAACCGTTGGGGGTCAGGTAGCCGTCCACGATGTAGGTGTTGATCGCCTTGACGATCACGGCCCGCTTGGCGGGGTCCTTGAGCGCGGCGTCGAGTTCCTTGTCCGCGGCCTTCGTGGGCTTGGCCGGCAGATTGAGGTAGGCCCGGAGCAGGGGTTCGGAGGAGGCCAGCGACGGGGGCATGGGCCAGTCGTAGGTGCGGTAGTGGGTGCCGGAGATGGTGATGGAGAGCTTCTCGACCGAGATCACCGCCCCGATCGCCAGGTAGCACTTCAGGCAGCACAGTTTGGAGATGCCGACCGCGACGCGCGCCTCGTCGATCAGGCGCAGCCGCTCCTGGTAGGCCGCCCGCTGGTCCTCCGGGAGGGTCGCCATCTTCGCTTTCAGTTCGGCTCGCAGCCTCAGCAGGTCGTCGGCGAACTGGACCTCGGCGTGCACCTTGCCGTCCAGGAACTGGAGGGTCTGCGCGCTCGTCTGGACCTTTCCCCAGGTCGCCTCGAGTTCGGCGAGGAAGGTGATGGTCTTGCGCAGGCGCCGCTCGGCCGCCTTCCACTGCTGAAGGGTGGGCTCGCCGTCCCGCACGTCAAGGCCGGACTGGCGCAGCAGGTTCCACATGCCCTGGAGCTGGTCGTTCAGATCCTCCTCGGCGCCGGCGGTCTGCGCGCGCGCCACCTCGAGGAGATCGTTCAGATCGCGGGCCATCTCGTCGTCGGGGGTGTTGGCCCACAGCCTCAGCTCATTCCCGGCGCTGGCCACGGCGACGCACTCCCTGCTGTCCTGCAGGTGCTGCAGAACCCAGGCGAGCCGGTCGAGCGACCGTTGCTCGGAGGTCAATTTCTCCCTCTTATTCTTCTTCCCCTTGAGCAGCTCGGCACGGTACTCCCTGCCGCCGCCGGCCGCCGCGGCCTCCTCCGCCTGAGCCGCGTGCCTGAGCCGCAACCGCTCGTGCACCGCCGCCTTGAGCCGGCGCTCCTCGGCGCCGGGGACCCTTCCCGTCTCCGCCGTGCCCGGGTCGGTGCGGGCTCCTTTGAGCAGGGTCAGGGGGTTCGGCGACACGATGGCGTTCTCGTACCGCTCAAGCACCTCATCGGGGTCCCCACCGGCCTCCGCGGCCAGCTCCCTGACCTCGTTGAGGATGGCCTCGTCGTCGGCCTCGCCGCGCTGCCAGGCCAGCTCCGCCACGATCTCCGGCATCTCGGTGTAGGGCACCCGGAGGAACTCGCCGATGTCGCGCCACAACTTCGGGTCGGCCGGGGCGGGCATCTCGCGGGCGACCGACAGCACGTACAGCGGCGAGGTTCCGGGCACGACCCTGCGGACAACGCGGATCCAGAACTGCCGCAGGTCCAAGGGCCCCAGCGCCTTGGGCGTCAGCCCGGGCGACAGGCCGTCCACGAGCTTCTTCGCCTGCTGGTTCAGCGCGCGCACGTTCAGCAGGTCCGTGAAGTTCACGAACGAGAGGAGGTGGGCGGCCAGGTCGCGCGGGAGGCTCGTCAGGTACGCGACCAGGTCCGGCACGCGGGAGGCGGGCAGCGCCGGGGCGGGCGCGGGCGCGCGCACCACCTGTTGCTGCTTGGTCCGAACCAGCGTGCCGCCGGTCTGGGCGACCGGCCGGTCGTCGTTGTCGCTGCTGGAGCGGCGCACGGACGGCGAAGCGGGCCGGGGGGAGCGCCGGACGAAGTCATCGTAGTCCGAGCCGATCTCGTAGTTGTCGTCGTCGCTGCCGCCTTCCTCGGCTTGCGACTCCTCCATGGCGGAACCGGTCTCCCGGGCCTCGTCGTCCGACGGGTTCTTGCGCGGCGGCGCCTTCTCCTTGGAGGAGTCGGAGCCGGAGTCGGTGCTCGTGCCGCTCTTGCGGGCTTTCTTGCGCGACTTGTCCTTTTTCTTGCCCATCGCCCGATCTCCTGTCCGCCGGGACGGCTAGTGCGTTCCGGCCTTGTAGGTGAGCACCAGCCCGATGTTCCGTATCGCCGCCTTGTCGCCTTCGAGGGTGAGCGTCCAGCCGGGGCCGCCGGGGGCGGCGGCCCGCAGGCCCGGCGTCGGCACGTACGCGCCGCCGGGCAGCGGGAACGCGCGGCCGGCGCCGAGCGTCAGGCGCACGGGCGCGTCGCCGGCGACGTCGAGCACGGCCTGCACGCCGGTGACGCGCGGGTCGGCCAGGCCCGGCAGCAGGTCGGTGGTGACCGGCAGCACCAGCGACGGGGCGTCGCCGGCGGTGAACTCCTGCCACTGGTCGGGGAAGTCCCGGGCGAGGTCGAGGAACCGCGCGGCCGGGTAGGGCCGCAGCATGCCCTTGACCGCGTTGGCGAAGACCTCGCCGCCGTTCCTGGCGGTGTACCTGACGGTGATCACGACGTCCCGCAGGGAGGCCGGGCGGGCGCCCGACAGCGCGAGGCTCCAGGTGGACACCGCGCCGGTGCCCTCGAAGGGCAGGTAGCGGTCGTCGTCGTAGCGCAGCTCGAACAGCCCGTCGCCGTCGGCGCCGTCCTCGACGTGGGAGACGGCGATCTGCCGGCCGGCCCGCCAGTCGGCGCGCACCGTGGCCGGGGGCGCGCCCTTGGGGTCGAGCAGGTGCTTGACGGCCTTGGCGTCGGCGTCCAGCACGGTCTTGTGGCCGAGTTGGGTCAGCGTCGCATTCAGGTCGGGACGGCCGCCGCCCTCGTCCTCGAACGACAGCCCCACCGTCCTGATCTGGCGGCGGTAGTGCCCGGGGAAGTCGCGGTCGAACAGCGCCTCGGTGAGCGCGAACTCGCAACGGCCGGTGTTCGCCAGGCGCAGCATGGCCGACGGGTCCAGGGCCAGCAGCGACATCCGCTTGACGATCTCCAGGTCGCGGGTGTCGGCCGCGAGGTAGGCGTTGGCGAGCATGTCGAGGTCCATGCCGAGGCCGTCGCCGGCCGTCAGCCCGGCGCGGCGGCTGTCCCAGTACAGCGGCTTGATGTAGGCGGGCCCGTCGGGGACGCCCCGCTCGAACCGGTAGGCCCGTTCGGCGGCGCGCGCCATCTCGTAGGCCATCCCGTAGGCCTGGAAGTACAGGCCCGACAGGCGGCCGGCCATCCACTGGTAGAGGTCGGCGCCGGAGAACTTGTCCTTGAGGAACGCGGTGACCGCCTGCTGGTTGGCGATCTCCTGCGTCTGGACGTCCAAATCGCGCTGCGCGGCGGTCAGCGCGTGCTCCGCGCTCGTCACCTGGTGCTCCGCCTGCGCCAGGTCGTTGCGGGCCAGGTCGATCTGGAACCGCCAGTCCTGCTCGGAGCGCTGGTACTCCGAGACCACGCCGAGCAGCTCGCCCAGGAGGCTGAACGACTCGCCGAACTGCTCGGGGACCTCCGCGGCCTTGTCCAGCGCCTTGCCGATCTGCTTGCCGCCGTACTCGGTGCCGACGATGAACGGACCGAACAGCACCTGCGGGACGCCGTGCGCGATGGAGGAGCCGAGCTTGAGCCCGCCGGCGGCCAGGTGGGTCGCGGCGGCCAGCGTCATGAGGCCGATCTGCGCCCGCTGGACCTGCGACATGCCGTCGTCCACGAGCTGCTGGTAGTGCGACAGCCGCGTGTTGACGGCGGTCCGCCCGGCCTCCGCCTCGCGCTTGCTCTCCTCGGCGGCCTCCACCTGCGCCTGCTTGACGGCGCGGGCCAGGCCGAGGATCACGGTCTCCTGCCGGGCCTGCAGCAGGGTGAGCTCCTCGGAGTCGCGCCGCTCCAGCACGCCGAGCAGGGCGTCGCCGAATGAGCGCAGCTTGTCCACCAGCTCCTGGGACCTGCGCAGGAGCACCGCGAACCGGTGCTCGGGCACCGGGACGGGCGGCGCGGCGGCGGCCGCGTCCGGCGCGGCGCCGCCGGCGACGGCGCTCACCAGGGCGGCCGGGTCGATCGGCGGGTCGAACAGCGGCACGGGACGGCTGACGCCCATGATGTCCAGCGACTGCCTGATCTTCAGCAGCCGGTCCTCGACCCGCGTCCAGTATTCGGCGAACACGGCGTTGCCGGGGATGGTGAAGTACGGGTCGGCCACTCCGGCGTGCACCGCCCCGGGCCCGGTGAGCATCTCGCCGCCCCCGGTGAGCTCCGGCAGGCGCTCTTCGCGCTCCAGGTCGGCGTAGCTGCGCGCCGACCCGGTGCCGATGGCCGGGCGCAGGCGGCCGGGACGGTCTCCGAGCAGGTCGTGGGCCAGGATGTAGAGCATCCGCGCCTCGTCCACGCTCTCGGCCGTGTACTGGCGGAACAGCATGTCCCCCCAGTCGAGCAGGTTGTCGACGTAGGCCATGACGACCGCGCGGCGGTAGGCCACCGGGCGCAGCGCGGCGATGGCGTGCGGGTCGAACGGGTCCTCCCGGTAGGCGGCGAGCAGCCGCCCGTTGTCGCCCACCAGGTCGTACTGCCGCCGCAAGCCCCCGATCAGCGCGACGCGCTCGCGCAGTTCGGCCAGCACCGCCCGCGCCCGGGGCGTCTCGGCGCCGGTGACCTCGTCCAGCGCGTCGTCGAAGTCGCGGGTGGCCAGGTCCCTGAGGTGGTCGACGTCGTCGTCCTCCAACGCCCGCTCCTGGAACGCCGCCGCCAGCGACCTCAGCCGGTCCAGTTCCGGGCCGAGCTCCGCCTCCGCCCGGGACACCTCGGCGCCGAGCCGCCGCAGTTCGGCCAGGTCGCCGGCGCAGCCGTCGGCGAGCGCCCGCGGGTCGATCGCGAGGAACGGCAGGAACCGCCAGTAGGCGGAGGGGTCGGTGGGGTCGAAGATGTACTCGTACCAGCGGCGCGCGTCCTCGAACCGCTGGGCGCCGTTGAGCGCCTGCGCGATGAGCAGCGGCGCGTGGAAGAAGATCTCCCAGTAGTAGACGCTGTTGCTGCTCTGGAAGTCCAGGTAGGAGCTGGTGGGCAGTCGTTCGGGGGTGACCTTGTCCGCGCGCACCCGCACGGTCGTGGGCCCGGTCGCGCCGGTCCCGAAGGCGGGCAGCTCGTCGGTCTCCTGGGACTCGGGGGCGAGCAGCGCCGCCACCCCGCCGGCCAGCAGCCGCCGGTTCAGCACGAACGCGGTGCTGGTGGTCAGGCGCACGATCTCCTGCGGCAGCGTGGCGTACTCGTAGGGGACGGCCACCTCGGCGTCCTTGGCGTAGCGCACGTACCGGTCGCCCATGAACAGGAACAGCTCCGCCGTGGTGTCCAGCGCCCCGGTCAGGCCGGTCTCCACGCCGTCGGGCAGCTCGCCCCAGTTCCCGGCGATCGGCGTGTACGCGGTGACCGCGTCGAGGTCCCGCCCGGGTTCCCAGACGGCGTAGGAGTCGCCGCTGAAGACGTACCGGTGGCCGGACTGGCGGAACACCGCGTTCACCGGCCGGGCCATCGAACGCGGATACCCCTGGTCGGTGACGCCCGAGGGGGCGCCGTTCCGGCCGAGGGTGTAGCGGGCGTACTCCGTGCCGCTGGTCACGTACAGCGCGCCGTCCTCGACGTAGGCCGCGTCGACGGTGCGCCAGCGGCTGCCGAGGTCGCGGGTCTCGTACGTCCCCGGCTCGCCGTTCCCCACGCGCAGTTCGTAGGTCTGCGCGGTGTTGTCGAAGAAGCAGGAGAAGGCGGGGGTGACCAGGGCCGCGCCGACGGGGCTCCAGGTGGGCAGGCCGTCGGGATTGCCGGCGAGCGTCTTCGGATAGCCCTCGTCGAGCCGCTGCCTGCCGTCGTCCCCGGCGAGCGTGTACCGCAGGTAGCGGTCACCGTAGATCATGTAGGTGCGGCCGTCGCGGACGAAGGCGGCGTCCAGGTGGTCGACGGTGAAGGCCATGTCGTCGCCGCCGTCGGCGAGGTCGCGGGGCGGGGTCCAGCGCTCCCACATCGGCCGGACGGTCTCCAGCGAGCCGGACATGGCGTACCCGCCGCGCTCCTTGGAGAAGAAGTACTCGGTGCCGTCCGGCGCGGTGAACGCGGCGTCCACCGCGGACCATTTGGGCAGGTTGTCGCTGTTGTCGCGCATGTGCTGAGGGAAGCCCGGGTCGGGCGGCCCGATGGGGGCATCCCCCGTGCAGCGGACGTACTCATCGCCGGAGAACAGGTAGACGTGCCGGGCGCGCACCAGCACGGCGTCCACGACACCGGTCGTGGTGAGGTTCTCCGGCGGCCTGCCCCAGTCGCCGGCGATGGGCAGATCCGATTTGGCCCGCGTACGGCCACGGGCGATCTTGACGTAGCGGCCGCTCTTGTTACCGAAGAAGTATCGGGTGCCGTCGGCCAACTCGAACGCGGCGTCGACGCGGTCCCACGCGGGCAGCTTGTCCTTGTTGCCGCGCAGCATGGTCAGGCGCGTCTCTTCGGCCGGGGCCGGGATGATCGGCCTGATGAGGAAGCTGCCGCCCTTGTGGTCGACGCTCAGCCAGTGCCGGTCGGGCGAGGAGGCCGGCCGGTTGAACCGCACGATCGCCCCCGCCCCGACGGCTTCGGCCTCCTCGGGCGCCAGGATGTCGGCGACCTCGCCCGGCCTGCCCGTCTGCGCCGTCAGCCCGGTGACCGGGACGGCGTACAGCTCGGGGGTGAGCGCGAAGGACACCGCGCCGGGCGCGGTGGGCAGGGCGCACGAGACGAGGATGGCGTCGTGCTCGTCGCCGGGATCCTGACCGGGCAGCGGCGCCGACCACACCGACAGCGGGAGGTCCGGCGGCGCGCCGCTCCACAGGATGTCCGCCGACCCGACGACCTGCGGAGGGACCCACTCCTGGTTCAGGTTGCAGAAGGAGTAGAAGATCTTCACACGTTGCGGACCGGGGGGCGCGGTGACCGTCTGCTTGTCGCCCACGCGCGTGGCCGTGATCGCCGTGTTCGAGGTGTTCTGCGGGACGACCGCCTCCACGCCCACCCAGAAGACGAACACCCGGTCGAAGGCGTGGATCGGATAGACCTTCTCCGCGTCGATGCGCAGGTCGATCTTCAGCCACGGCCCCCAGGTCGTGGAGAGCCGGACGCCCTCGCGGAACTCGGCGCGCCGGTAGTAGAACCGCAGCGGGGCGGTCCTGGTACGGCCGAACAGCACCAGGCCGCGCGTGCCCCGCCCGGCGCCATCGGGCACGTAGACGTAGCCGCCCGCGATCGCCAGGCGCGACACCTCGGTGTACTCGTCCAGGTAGCGCTTGTAGGCGCGCTGCACCCCGTCGCCGGTGATCTCCCCCTGGAGCAGGTCCTTCTCCAGCTCCTGGAAGGCCGGGGTCTTGGTGTCGCGCAGCTCCGGCCGCAGGTAGTTCTCCGGGTACAGGAAGACCTCGCGGTTGGCCTCCCACGTGCGGTAGTTGCGCATCCAGCCCCACAGGGCCTTGATCCGCGCGCGGACCTGCTCGGCGGCCAGGCCCGAATACACGGTGACCGGCTCCAGGTCCAGCAGGTAGCGGTGCAGGTAGAGCTGGACGGCCGCGATGGCCTCCTTGACCCGCGAGGTCGTGCCGCGGGCGCCCATGTCCACGTCGATCAGCAGGTGTTCGAACAGCTCGCGCGAGGTCCGCCGCCCGGGGGCGGCGGCGAGCGCGGCCGAGACCAGAGCGTCCCGCTTGAGCAGGTTCAGCTCGTCGTGCACCTGCCGCGACAGCTCGGCCCACTCCTGCGGCCCGTGCGCCCGCGCGAGCAGCCCGTACAGGGCGGACGCGGCGCGCTCCAGCTCCGCCGCGCGCCTGGCCGCCGACTCGCGCTCGGCCGCCGACTCGTGCTCGCCGTAGACCCGCGACCAGATGTCGGCGTACACCGCGGACGGGCCGAGGCCCAACCGTCCGGTGAGCAGGAACAGCTCGGCGAGCTGGAGGACGAACTCGATCTCCAGCCGGTCGCCGGGCCGCGGCGCGTCCGGCAGCAGGTCACGGTGCCGCTTGACCCACCTCAGCTCCTCGGCGTCCCAGCCGAACAGCGCGGCCAGGCCCCGGTAGGGGTCCTGGACGGGGACGGGCCCCGCGCCGAGCTGGGCGGCCAGCCCGCCGTCGCCGCCCGGGTGCTCGCGGGCCAGGGCGGCGAAGCGGGCGATCGTGGCGACGTCGTCCAGCCGGTAGTCCGCCGCGGCGGACCAGCGTCGCGCGAACGCCTGCGGATAGGTGCGGTCCACGACGCCGTACCGTCCGGCCCCGCCCGGGCTCCCCGGACCGGCGCCGCTCGTCGCCCGGCCGGCTCCGCCCGCGCCGCTCGTCGTCGCCTGGCCGGCTCCGCCGGCGCCGTGCCGGCTCGCCTCGGCGGCCGTACCGGAGTAGCGCACGTACTGGTCGCCCTTGGCGAGGTAGGTGCGGCCCTCGAAGACGAACGCCCCGTCGATGCCCGCCTCGAAGGACGCCGGCAGGTCGCCCCAGGCGTTCCGGATGGCGCGGGGGTGTCCCTGCTCGACCCGATCCAGGTCACCGGGGGCGTAACGGGCGTACTGGTCGCCGCGGAAGGCGTACAGCTCGCCGTCCGGGGTGGCGAACGCGGCGTCCACCCCGGGCGGCCCGTCGGCGAACGCGTTGCGCAGCCGGCCCCACGTCCCGGCGACCGGCCGCGCGACCGGCCCTGACACCTGCCCCGCGACCGGCCCTGGCGCCTGCCCCGCGACCGGCTCGGCCCGTCCGCCCCCGGCGTCCGCGGGGGCGGCGTCCGTCGCCGGGGTGGCGGCGCCGTCGTCGGCGGTGGCCGGGTCGTCGGCGCGCAGGTACTTCTTGCCCTTGAACAGGTAGAGGTGCCCGTCGGCGCCGGTGAACGCCGCGTCGATGCCGTCGTGGAACTCCTCGGGCAGCGCCGCGACCCCCAGCTCGGCAGGCAGCGCGGCGGCGATCGTCCGCGGGTACCCCTCGTCGGCGAAGGCCAGGTCGGTGCCGGAGTAGCGCACGTACTGGTCGTCGGAGAACAGGAAGGCCCGCCCGCCGGCGACCAGCGCCGCGTCCACCCGGCCGCGCTCGGCCAGCGCGTTGCGCACCCGGCCGGCGAACCCCAGGTCGTAGGTGACGGCGACGGCGTCCGACACCGCGTGGCATTCGCCGCCGACGAACAGGTAAACGGTGCGCCGGTTGGCGACCACCGCCTCGACCAGCCGGTCGTGGCCGGCGGCGAGGCGGTCGATCAGCACGTCGTCGAACGACTCGGGCAGGTTGGCGAACGCCTCCTCCTTGCGCAGCTCGCCGATGATCGGCTTGGGGTAGCCGGGGTCGGCGTAGCGGTACTCGGCGCCGGTGTAGCGCACGTACCGGTCGCCGGAGAACAGGAACGTCGTCGAGCCCCGGTACACGAACGCGGCGTCCACCCGTGCCACGTCCTCCACCTGGCCGGCGCCGTCCCCGTCCGGCGAGCCGGAGACCGACCCGCCCGAGGAGCCGGAGGCCGACCCGGCAGGGGCCTCGGAGACCGGCGACCCGGCCGGGGAACCGTGCGCGCCGGCGGCGCCGAACAGGCCGCGGGAGCCGCTCCACCGCTCCCTGGTCGGCTCCATGGGCGAGAAGGCGCCGTCGCGGTAGGCGGTGTAGCGACCGGTGAAGAAGAAGTACGTGGCGCCGTCGCCGGCGGTGAAGGCCGTCCGCAGCACCTCGCCCGGCCGAAGGTCCCGGCCGTAGCCCCGCCAGACGCGCTCGATCGGACGGGGGTAGGACCACACGCCGGCCACCTGGTCGTACTGCAGGCACTCGTCGCCGCGCAGCAGGAGCATGGTGCTCCCCTCGAACAGCACGGCGTCGGGGAAGGTGAACCCCTCGGCGCGGTAGGCCTGCGGGATGTCCCAGAAGCCGGCGTCGGCGGGGCGCGGGTACCCGGGGTCGGGGCTCCGGTAGTCCGCGCCGGAGTAGACGACGTGGCGGGTCCGCCCGTCGGGGCCGGGCCGCTCGAACAGGTAGGTCCTGCCGTCGCGCACGTAGGCCAGCGCCACGTTCGACAGCCCCGCCCAGTGCTCGGCCACCGGACGCGGCCGGCCCGCCTCCGAGGCGTCCGAGGTGCGAGAGCCGCCGGAGGCGCCCGAGGTGCCCGGGGCGGCGGGGTAGGTGACGAACTGGTCGCCGCTGAACAGGTAGGTGTTCCCGTCCCGGCCGACGAACGCGGCGTCCACGATGCCGCGCTGGTGGATGTTGTCGCGCGGCCACCCCCACTCCTCGGCGAGGGGGTGGTCGCGTCCCAGCCGGACGTTGTAGCAGGACGATCCCTTGAACAGGTAGGTGGTGCCGTCGGCGCCCCGCAGCACCGCGGAAAGGCCCGTGCGGTACTCGGGCGGGACGGCGCGCAGCGTCCTCGGCCGCGTGGGCGACGAGGTCGCCACGGTCCCCTCCAGCGCGCCCAGGTGGCGCCAGCCGTCCGGTCCCTGCGCGACCACCCGGCCGTCCTCGATGAAGGCGCAGGTGACCCCGGCCAGGTCGAGGTGGGTGTGGCGCCGGTAGAGGCCGTCGGAGACGACGTGGCAGCTGCCGTCCTTGAACAGGTACACGTTGCGCCGGTCGGCGAACGCGGCGTCGATGCCTCCCGCCAGCGGCACGTGCAGGTTCCGCAGCCGGGGCTCCTGCGCGAGGGCGGCGACCGGGCGCGGGTAGCCGTCCTGCACCGCCGAGTAGTCCTCGCCCTCGTAGCGGACGTACTGGTCGCCGGAGAACAGGTAGGTGTGGGTGCGCACGACCTCCACGCCGTCCACGACCTCGGTCGAGTCCGCCACCAGCGTCGCGTCGACCCGGCCCGTGCGCGCGAGGGCGTTGACGACGTTGCCCCAGAACGGCGTGACCGACGCCGGGTAGCGGTCGTCGACGCGGGTGTAGTCCGCGGTCGAGTACCTGACGTACCGGCGGCCGGAGAACAGGTAAGTCTTGCCGTCCTTGCCGACGAACGCGGCGTCCACCCGCTCGAACGGGAGACCGTCCCAGTCCTCGCGCAGCGTGCGCACCTCCGACCACCAGCGGCGCCTGCTGTCGAACACCACGAACCGGTCGCCGGAGAACAGGTACGTCAGCTCGTCGCGGCCGGTGAACACGGCGTCGACCCTGGTGAACCTCGGGTCGCCGGAAAGGCTCGACGGCAGGTTCCACCAGTCGTCGGTCAGCGGACGGGGGTGGCCGGGGTCGGGCGTCGAATAGTCCCGGGTGGAGTAGCGGACGTAGAACGAGGTCTCGTCGCCGGGGCCGCCGTGCACGGCCAGCCGGTCGCCCTCACGACGGACCTCCACCCCGATGCCCTGCTCGGTGGTCACCCTCCAGGCACCGCCCCCGCCCGCAGGAACGGGCCGGGCGTCGTCCGCGAGAGGGAGACCGTGCTCGGCGAGGCGGCGGCGCAGCGCCCGCGGGACGCGGCCGGCGGCCAGTTCGGCCTCGGCGGCCGAGGCGTCCTCAGGGTCGAGCGGCAGGTCGAACAGCCGCCCGGGCAGGCCGAACAGGTAGGTCTTGCGGTCCAGGACGAACGAGGCGTCCACCCTGCGCAGCCCGCCCCAGTCGGGCTCGATGCGGCGCGGGTATCCCTGGTCGACGACCGAGTAGTCGGAGGTCGAGTACCGCAGGTACCGCTCGCCGCTGAACAGGTAGGTCCGGCCGTCCATCCCGACGAACACCGACTCCACGGCGCCGCTGGACAGCACGTCGGACAGCACGCCCCAGCGCCCGGCCACCGGCACCACCTGGTCGGCGGCCCCCCAGCGGCCCTGCTCCCCGCCGGCGCCGCCCCCTGTTCCGGGGGTGGGCGGGAGGGCGACGGTCCTGCCGTCCTTGAACAGGTGGACCGCGCCGTCCCCGGTCGCGAAGGCGGCCTCCAGCCCGCCCTCGAACGCGACCGGAGCGCCGGGGAAACGCGTCTCGATGCGCAGCGGGTACCCCTCGACGGCCAGGACGCCGTCGTTCTCGATGCTGTCGGCGTACTCCATCACCTGGTCGCCGGCGAACAGGTACACCGCGCCCGAGGCGTCCGCGTACGCCGCGTCCACCCGCTCCGCGCCCGCGAGCGTGTTGCGCACCCTGCCCCAGGTGCCGGCGATGGGACGGTCGGCCGCGTCGCCGACGGTGACGAAGCGGTCGCCGCTGAACAGGTGGACCGCGCCGTCCCGGTGCCGGAACCCGGCGTCGATCGACCGGCGGAACGGCGCGGGCAGCGGGGTTCGCCGGTCCTCGCCCTCCCACCATTCGCCGATGCTCCGCGGGTACCCCTCGTCCACGACGGTGTAGTCGGCGCCGGAGTAGCGCACGTACTGGTCGCCGCGGAACAGGTAGGCCCTGCCCTCCTCGTCCACGAACGCCGCGTCCACGCGCTCGGGGTCGTCGAAGGCGTTCTCGACCTTCCCCCACACCCGGTCGCGCTCCACCCAGCGGGCGCTGCCGTGCTCCCTGACGAACGTCCGCGAGGCGCCGTCGCTCCACCGTCCGACGATCCACTCGGCGCCGGCGACGGTGAAGGCGGCGTCCACGCTCCGCAGGCCGGCGAACCGGTCCGACAGCTCGGTGAGCGGCCGCGGCCGGGGATCGGTCAAGGCGTAGGTCCCCGTCGAGTAGGCCCAGTAGGCGTCGCCCAGGAACAGCAGGACGCCGCCGTCGGCGGTCTCCAGCAGGGCGTCGAAACGGCCGGCGCCGGGCGGCAGCGCCAGCGGCTCGGGGTACCCGCCCACCAGGTCCTGATCGCGGAAGGCCACCAGCACCTCCGCCGCGTCCAGGCCGAGCTTGGCCGCGAGCACGGCGAACCCGCGGATCCGCCGGTAGGCGCGCCGGAAGCGCGGGCCCACCGCGCCGGCCGCCTCCGCCGCGCCCGGGAGGCCGTCGTCCGCGGCGGCGTCCTCCGCGGCGAGCGCGGGCACCACCAGCACCTCCATGGTCTGCGCCGCGCCGCCGGTGACGCCCGCGCAGATGGCGGCGACGGTGTCCGCGGGCACGCCGAGGGCGTCCTGCAGCAGCGAGGACACCAGCGTCCGCTGCCGGTCGGCGAGCGCGCCGAGGGTCGCGACGATCTCCGCCATCCCGGCCGACACCTCGATCGCCACCGCGTGCAGCAGGTAGAACAGGTCCTTGGCGTAGTCCTCCAGGCCCGCGACCGTGTAGTGCAGCACGTTGCCCGCGTCGCCGAAGTACCCGAGCCGTTCGAGGGGGACGGCCAGCGCCCGGTTCAGGTCCCCCGCCCCGACGAGCATGTCCACCAGCCGGGCGCGCTCGCGCTCGTCGAAGTCCAGCGCCGCGAGCGCCACGAGGTCGAGCCGGTACGGCCGCTGCTCGGCGAGGATCGCGGAGACGCGGCCGGCCACCATGGCCGTCTCCGCGTCGGTGAACCACGCTCCCAGTAAGGCCGAGCCCGACGAGTCGGCCAGTGCCCTCATCGTCGCGTCCACCCGCATGAGGCCGTCGTCGGTGAAGGCGCCGTCGAGGTCGGCCAGGACCCGCCCGGCGACCGCCTCGTCGGCGATGTCCTGGAAGTCCTCGGCGACGAACGTGCACAGCTCCGCCCTGAAGTCCTCGACCTGGCCGCGCATCGCCGACAGCACGGCCCCGCGGTGCGGGTGGAACTCGGGGGGCAGCGCCAGGTCGTCGGCGCCGGCGGCGAGCAGGGCCGCCTTGTCGCGGTACGCGCCGTCCCGGTCGAGGTACTCGTTGAAGCGCAGCGCCTCCACCAGCGCGCCGACCTGGATCTCGGTCAGCGGGAGCGCCGCGAAGACGGCGGGGTCCAGGACGAGCCGTCCGCCGTGGAACCGCTCGACCCGCTCACGCAGCCGTCCGAGCACGGCGGGGGCGACGTCCCCGAGGTCGGCGTTGACGACGAGCAGCTCGACGTCGGAGTCCTGCGGGTCCTCCTTCGTGAACGGCGCGGGCCAGAGGATCTCGCCTTCGGCGTCGAGGTAACCGTTGAAGACGAGGTTGTCGTACAGCTCGGCCCGCTCGTCAGGCCCGAGTCCCAGCGAGACCAGATCGGACGGGTACAGCGCCGCCGTCCCCGCCGCTTCGTCGTCATCCGGCCGGTCATCCCCCGCGTCCGGGTCCGTTGCCGTGTCCGCGTCCCCGTCCGTGCCCGCGTCCGTGCCCGCGTCCGTGCCGGGCGCCGGTGCGCCGCACAGGCGGGCGATCACGTCGTAGAGCGCGCGGCGGTGCGGGGTGAAGTCGCGCGTCAGGCGCAGCTCCTCCCCCGCACCCGGAAGCCTGTCCGGCACCAGTTCGCCGTTGGCCCGCAGGTAGCCGGCGGTGACGAGATCGGCGTAGATCTTCCCGGTCAGCCTCTGGTCGAGGCCGAGGTCCAGGAAGTCCTCCTCGGTGAGCACGGCGAGGTCGGTCAGCGCGTCGTAGGCCGCCGGCTCCGCCTCGGCACGGTCGAATCGGAGCACCCGGTCGTCACCCGGCGACACCACGCCGTCGTAGGCGGTCAGCACGTCCTGGATGACCTGGGACGCCCGCTCCCCGAACCGGTCGGAGACGAAGGAGCCGGGTCCGAACGCCACGCTCTGGAACTCCCGGCCCAGGTCCGCGGCGACCGCGTCGGTCCCGTCGTCGGCGGGGACCGCGCCCTCGCCCGCCCGGCCCGTACCGTCCCCGCCCGCCGCCGACGCCCCGTCCGCCCTCGACGCCGCGTCCACGCCCGCACGCCCATCCAGGCCGGTGGACAGCGGATCGCCGGTGGACAGCGGATCGCCGCCGCTCAGAGCCACCGGACCGCCCATGACCGCGCCCAGGTCCTCGACGCCGAACCCGTCGGCCCGCATCCACTCGGCGACGCCGGAGAGCGTCCGGGCCAGCCACAGGCTCGCGCCGGCGTCCCCGGCCTCCAGGATGCGATGGCAGTCGCGGGTGCCCGGATCGTCGTCCAGCGGCAGCCCGCGGAAGGGCGTGTAGCCCTGCGGCCGCGGCGCGGGATCGGCCTCCACGGCCGCGAGCACGCCGAAGAACTCGCCGGTGGAAAGGCCGAGCGCCGCGCTCAGCCGGGTGACCCGGTGCAGCAGCGACAGCGCCGCCAGACCGATCTCCTCGCGGTCGAACGGACCGGGCTCCAGCGGCGTGCCCGCGTACCTGCGGCGGTAGCGGACGACGATCTCCACCAGGTCGCTCTCGCCGACCGACAGGCCGCTCGCCAGGCGGCGGCGGTAGGCGGCGTTGCGCGGCGCGAGAATGTCACCCGCGCACCGCAGCGCCCGCCCCGCCGGCGGCGCGTCCGGCCATGGCCAGACCAGGCCGTCCTCCTGGCCGCCCGGACCGGTCATGACGTCGTTGTAGGTGCGGGTGAACAGGTCGCGGGGGTCGGCGCCGTCCCGGATGCCCGTGGTGTCCATCGGGGCGGCGAGGGCGCAGACCACGTCCACCGGCAGGTCGTGGGTCCGGTGCAGGTACACCACCGCGGCGAGCACGCGCAGGGCGGCCGGGTCGATGCGGTTGCCGCAGCAGGTTCTGAGCACCACGTCCAGGTCGGCGATCGACAGGCCGGTCCTGCGCGCGAGGCGCACGAAACGGCGCGTTCTCTCGAACCACTCCCAGGGCACGGGCGTCTCCCCGGTTCCCCACACCAGCCGCCGTCCCTCCGCGTCCACGCTCACGGGGGTGCCGCCCTGGTTGACGAAGAAGGCGGACGCCTCGGCGTGCGGCGGGCGGGCGAGCGGGAGGAGGTTCTGGAACAGCAGGTCCCGCAGCTCCGCGGCGGTGAGCATGGTGGCCCGGCGGAACCGGTCGACGTCCTGCAACGCGGTCAGCGGCTTGTCGCCGAGGCCGTAGCACTCCTGGACGGCGGCCTCGCCGGAGAGCACGGTCGTCACGATCGCGGCGTCCTCGGGCGTGAGGCCCAGGTACTCGCGGGCGACCACGTCGGCGCTGACCCGCGCCGCGAACGCGCGGTAGAACTCCTCGGGGGCGATCTCGAACCGGCGCAGGTACGCCCGGAATCGCTCGTCCTGCAACGAGAACGGCTTGTCGAACGGAAACCGCAGCTCACGCAACCGCGCGAAGGCCTCCGCCTCCACCTCCGCCTGCGTCGCGGGCTCCGCGTCCGCGCCCGTACCCGCGTCCGCGCCCATACCTGCTTCCGCGTCCGTACCTGCGTCCGCGTCCGTACCCGCGCCCGCGCCCATACCCGCCGTGTCCGCGTCCGCGGACATGCCCGGCCCTCCGGACGTGTCCGGGCCCACGGTCGTATCCGGATCCGCGGACATGTCCGTACCCGCGGACGTACCCGGACCTGCGGACGTACCCGGAGCCGAGGTCGGGTCCGGGTCCGCGGACGCGTCCGCCGTGAGGAACCTCGCCAGCACCTCGTTGACGATGTCCAGGTACGGGACCTCGGTGTAGGTGCCCGCATGGTCGAGGAGGACCCGCTTCAGCCCCGGCCGCCGTTCGAGCAGCGACGGCTCCTCGAAGTTGTCCTCCACGAGTTGGAGCAGGTCGGTCAGGTAGGCCGCGGGCGAGGTGACCGACCCCGGCTCCTCCTGCTCCCCGAAGTCCAGTTCGCCGAAGAGCCGGTCGTAGCTCGGCAATGAGCCGTCTTCGCGCAAGAGATCCTCCAGCTCGGATCCGATGAAGCGAGATAGGTGCCCCGGGGCATGGCGGATCGAGCCGTCGAATCTCGCACGAGGGCGCGCGAGATCACATGGCACGGCGATCGGCGAAGACGGTCCGTCTCTGCTCCGCCCGGCCATACTTGCACTCAACGCCTTGGAACGAAACAGATCCGGACTCAACAAAACAGGTAAAGCCAACCGTCCGGCGCCGACAACCGAAAATAACCAGCTTTAACCTCATATGTCGTATTACGAGGAGCGCCTGCCCGAAGGCGTACACCCGGCAGGTCACGGGCCATCGCCACCGTGCTTCCCCACGGACCGGCGCCCGCGAAGGTCGCCACCGAGTTTCCCGGACGAAGTTCGCGATAATGGACGATGAACCCTACAAACGCTCGAATATCACCATTCGTCCAACGGTGATCGCGAACTGGTACTGGACTGCCCAAAGCGGACGAGCGTGGCACGCCGGGCCCCCGTGCCAGTCCGACTTCGCGAACCCTGCGACGCACGCCCGGAAAAGGTGCCACTGATGAGCGGCGGCCGAGGAAGCGTCAGGTGGCCAGGGGCTCGGCGTCCACGTCGTGGGCGTAGAGCCAGGCGTTGTGCCGCAGGACGTCGCCCTCGCGCAGGCCGGCGTCGCGTTCGCGTTGCTCGGGACCGTCCGCCAGGTGGTTGTACTCGGCGCGGCCCCGGCTCATCAGTTGCGCGCGGCTCGCGCGCGGCCTGCGGGTCGCCTCGTAGGAGAGCAGGGCCTTCGGCACCATGTCAGGGTCGGCGCCGCCCAGGCACCGGGCGAGCACGGCGGCGTCCTCGATGGCCTGGCCGGCGCCTTGGGCGAAGAACGGCAGCATCGCGTGCGCGGCGTCACCGAGCAGAGTGACGCGGCCGCTGGTCCACCGCTCCAGCGGGGCGCGGTCGTAGAGCGCCCAGCGCTTGGTGCCGGGCGCGGCGTCGATGAGCCGCCGCAGGCCCACGTCCCAGTCCTCGAACTCGCGGGCGAAGTCGGCGAGCTCGCCGTCGGCCGTCCAGGACTCAAGGCGCCACTCGCCGGCCGGCACGACGGCGACGAGATTGACCAGGCGCCCGCCGGACACCGGATAGTGCACGACGTGCCGCGCGGGGCCGAGCCAGAGGGTCTGCACCCGCCGCCGCGCGTACTCGGGCGCCCGCTCGACGGGGACCAGCGCGCGGAAGGCGCTGAAGCCGGAGAACCGGGGCGCCGCCTCGGCCACGATGCGCGGCCGGACGGTCGAGTGGATGCCGTCGGCCCCGATGACCGCGTCCGCGCGCACCTTGGTCGTGCCTCCCGACCGGTGCGCGAAGGTGAGCTCGACCTCGGCGTCGTCCTGGTCGAGGGCCACGCAGCGGTGGTCGAGGCGGACGACGCTCGCGGGCAGCGCGTCCTGGAACATCGCGAGCAGGTCGGCCCGGTGCGCGGTGTGCAGGTTGGCGCCGTACAGCCGCTCGCACGCCTCTCCCATCGGCTGGGAGGAGATCACCCGCCCGTCCTCCCACCGGCGGTACTCCCACGCCTCCTCCAGCCAGACCGCGCACCGCGCCAGGGCGTCCCCGAGGCCGAGTCGCGCGATGAGCCGCACCATGTTCGGCGCCAGCATCACCCCCGCGCCCACCTCGCGCAGCACCGGCGCCTGCTCGTACACCTGGGCCTCCACGCCGGCCCGGCGCAGGTACAGCGCCGCCGCCAGCCCCCCGAGACCACCGCCCACGATCGCCACCCGTAAGCCCACGCACGCCCCCAGCCACGATTCCCGGGTAGATCACCACTGCGGAAGTAGCGGGTTCATCTTCACCCGTGCGGCGGGGGCGGATCCAGAGCCTCGCGATGGACGGACCACAAGGTCATGTCCGAAATGGATGACGCAGAGTGGCGTACTCCTCACAGCGATTACGCACCGTACACATCATGCGACTCTGGACGAACTTCGATATACAATCTTCGCCATGTTGTCTTGATGCACTTGTGCCCAAGTGGGCATAGTTGTCCAGATCATCGGCGCAGTGGCCGCGGGACGCCACTCGGGGAACGGCTCCAACCCGCGTCCACAAAGGGCGCGCCGCACACGAAATTGGACACGACAGATGAGCTCGCCCCCTCCGATTCGCACGAGGCTCCTGAGGATCCTCGCGCTGCCTCTGGTCTCCATGGTCGCCTTCTGGGGCTTCATCGCCTACTCCAGCATCACGGAGATCTCCGACATCTCCCGCACGCAGAGCCGCTGGCAGGCCATCGGGGCGCCGGTCCTGCAACTGGTCTACGAGCTCCAGCGGGAACGCCAGGCCTCCGCCCAGGCCCGGAGCACCGGCAACGACCAGGCGCTGGCGAGGCAGCGGCAGCTGACCGACGACCGGGCCCAGGAACTGCGCGAGCTGATCGGGTCGGTCGGCCAGCAGAGCAAGGACGAGACCCCCGCCGAGGTGCGCACCCTGGTAGGAGCCCTGGACTCGCTCCAGACGCTCCGCCGGTCCGCCGACAGCGGCAGCCTCTACCCGCCCGTCCGGGTCATCGACGCCTACAACAAGCTGATCGACGACGCCGGCCGGCAGCTCAACGCCGGTGGCGCGCTGAGCGACGTGTCGACCGACCGGGCGGTGCGCGGCATGGCCGCCTACAACAGCAGCGCCGAGTACCTGAGCAGGGAGAACGCCCTCCTCACCAGCACGATCGTGCAGCGGCGGATGACTCCCAGCGACCGTTCGGCGTTCGTCGCCGCCATGACCGGCCGCCGCATGATCATGGCGAACGCCGCCCGTGACGTCGGGCCCGACCTGCGCGTCCAGTACGACAACCTCGTCCGGGGCCTGCCCTACAAGCGGCTGCTGGAGATGGAGGACAGGGTCTTCAACTGGAACGCCAGCGGCCTGCCCTTCGTGGATCCCGACGACTGGAAGAGCGACACCAGCCTCCTGCAGCAGACCATCAACCGTGACACCCAGAACGAGCTGTTCTGGGTGGAGGAGGCCCGGCAGGCGGCCAAGACCGCGGCGTACTGGCGCATCGGGCTGATCCTCGGCCTCGGCCTGGTGGCGGTCATCGCCTCGATCCTGCTGTCGTTCCGGTTCGGCCTGTCCATGATCGTCGAGCTGCGGCGCCTGCAGAGGTCGGCCGTGGAACTGGCCGAAGTACGGCTCCCCCTGCTGGTCGAACGGCTGCGCAGGGGCGACGACGTGGACCCGGCGACCGAGGCGCCGCCCCTGGACTCCGCCCGCACCGCCGAGGTGGAGCGGGTGGTCCAGGCGTTCTCGGCCGTGCAGCGCACCGCCGTGGAGGCGGCGGTCAGCCAGGCGACGCTCCGCAAGGGCATCGGCCAGGTGTTCCTCAACCTCGCCTGGCGCAACCAGGCGCTGCTGCACCGCCAGCTCACCCTGCTCGACACGATGGAACGCCGCATCGAGGAGCCGGACACGCTGGAGGACCTGTTCCGGCTGGACCACCTCACCACCCGCATGCGGCGGCACGCGGAGAACCTGGTCATCCTGTCGGACTCCACGCCCGCCCGCCGGTGGCGCGACCCGGTGCCGATCTTCGACGTGGCGCGCAGCGCCGTGCTGGAGGTCGAGGACTACACCCGCGTCATCGTGCCGCCCATGCCGCAGGCCCCGCAGCTGCTGGGCGTCGCGGTCGCCGACGTGATCCACCTGCTCGCGGAGCTGGTGGAGAACGCCGCCGTCTTCTCCCCGCCGGAGACCACCGTGCACGTGCGGGGCATGGCGGCGGCCAACGGCTTCGCGATGGAGGTCGAGGACCGCGGCCTCGGGCTGAGCGAGGCCGCCCTGGAGGAGCTGAACGCCAAACTCGCCGACCCGCCGGAGTTCGACCTGGTGGACAGCGACCGGCTCGGCCTGTTCGTCGTGGCAAGGCTCGCGGCCCGGCACGGCATCAAGGTCTCGCTGCGGCGCTCCCCCTACGAGGGCACCACGGCCATCGTGCTGCTGCCCGTCGCCCTGCTCGCCACGCCCGACGCCCCCGTCATCGAACCCATGCCGGACCGCTCCGCCCCGGCGCCCGCCCCCAGTTGGTGGGAACGTTCCCACATACCCTCGCAACGGGGCGCCCCGATGGGTCCCGACCGGGGGGACCGGCCCGCCCGGGCTCTGGGCACGCCTCCGCCCACCGCCCAACGGGCGCTTCCGGCACCGGACGCGCCGTCCTTCCCCCACCGGACGCCAGGGGCCTCCCAGCCGCCGGCACAGCCACCCGTCCAGCCCTCGGGCCGGCGGTCCGCTGAGCTGTTCACCCCGCTCTCCGACCGGCCTCCCGCCTCGCCGACCGCCTCGCCGCCCACCGAACCCTTCACCGCGCCATCCGCCCCGCCACTTGTCCAGCCACCCGCCGAGCCGCCCGCCCGGCCGGCGACCTCACCGGCCGCTCCACCGGCCGGCCGTCCGTCCGCCGCCGTGCCGAGCACCGACGAGGACGACCTGGACGGGCTGCCGATACGGGTGCGGCAGGCCAGCATGGCCCCCCAGCTCCGCCGCACGCGGGCCGCCGAACAGCGCGAAGTCAGCGTGCGCTCCCCCGAGGAACTTTTCAGCATCATGTCGTCCATGCAGCGCGGCTGGCAGCAGGGCCGCGGCGAGGCCGAGCAGAAGTAGATGACGCGCAATCGAAAGGAGGGCCATTCCGATGCCCGAACCCAGACCTGAACTGAGCTGGCTGCTCGACGACCTGACCCAGCGCGTCCCCGGCGTGCGGCACGCCATCGTGCTGTCCGGGGACGGCCTTGCCATGGGCGGCTCCCGGGGCCTGACCCGGGAGGACGCCGAGCACCTGTCCGCCATCTCCGCCGGCAGCCACAGCCTCGCCCTCGGCGCCGGACGCCACTTCGGCCTCGGCGGCGTCCGGCAGACCATCATCGAACTGGAGGAGGGCTTCCTGTTCGTCACCGCGGCGGGTCAGGGGGCCCGGCTGGCCGTGCTCGCCTCGGGCGACGCCGAACTGGGCATGGTCACCTACGAGATGGCGCTGATGGTCAAGCGCGTCGGCGAGCACCTGTCCGCTCTGCCGAGAGGAGCGGCTCCGGCACCCGCCTGGAACGGCGTCCGTCAGTGACCGGAGAGGATCCCGGGCCGCTGGTCAGGCTCTTCGGGCTGACCGGCGGCCGTGCGCGCCCACCCGGCGAATCCTTCAACTTGGTGGCCATCGTCACGACCGTCAGCATCCCGTTCGAGCAGCCGGACCTCGGCCCGGAGTACCTGGCCATCCTGAGGACGTGCCGCAGGCCGACCCCGGTCGCGGACGTCGCCGCCCAGCTGAGGCTTCCGATCAACATCACCCGCGTGATCCTCGGCGACCTGCGTCGCGAGGGTCTCGTGAGCATCGACCGACCGCAGCCTGCCGCGCAGGCGATCGACGAACGCATCTACAGGGAAGTGCTGCATGCGCTACGCAGCCTCTGATCGGGCCGCCGCCCCAGGCGCCGCCCCGGCGATGGCCATCAAGATCCTCATTGCCGGCGGCTTCGGGGTCGGCAAGACGACCATGGTCGGCACGATCAGCGAGATCCGGCCGCTGCACACCGAGGAACTGCTCAGCGAGCGCAGTGTCGGTGTGGACGACGTCTCCGGTGTCGAGGCCAAGACCACCACGACCGTGGCACTGGACTTCGGCCGCATCACCGTCCGGGACGGGTTATGGCTCTACCTGTTCGGCACCCCGGGCCAGGACCGGTTCTGGTTCATGTGGGACGAACTGGCCCTCGGCGCGCTCGGCGCCGTCGTCCTGGCCGACACCCGCCGCCTGGAGGACTGCTTCCCGGCCGTCGACTACTTCGAGCAGCGCGGCCTGCCGTTCGTGGTCGCCGTCAACTGCTTCGACGGCGCCCGCCGCCACGATCCCGTCAAGGTCCGCCGCGCCCTCGGCCTGGACGGAGTGGCTCCCATCCTCCTGTGCGACGTGCGCGACAGGGACTCCGTCGCCCGCGTCCTGACCACCTTGGTCACCTACGCCGTCGGCGACAACTTCGAGCACGCCATCCCCTGAGACGCCACAGGCTCCCCACGCCGGGCGAGGCATGCGCCCCCGCCGACACGGACGGCGCCGTCCCCCCAAGGGGGCGGCGCCGTCCGTGCGTGGTGGCCGCCGTCAGCCGCAGTGCTCGAAGGGGCTGTCGTACTTGGCCGTGCCGATCGAGCCGCCCCACTTCACGCAGGTGCGGGCGGCCTTCGCGCGCACCGGCCCCGCGTAGTACTGGAAGCTGCCCGCGTCGGTCTGCCGCGCCTTACCCTTCACTTCCAGGTACGCACTGGCGGCGACCTTGCCCCTGCCGCTGTTGCGCACCGTGGCGACGCAGTTCTGCCCGGTGGCCGAGGAGTACATCAGGAACACCCGCCCCTGCGAGCCGAGCGTCGCCACGTCGACCTGCTTGAAGCCCGAGCCGCAGACCTTCGCCGCTGTGTAGGGGTTGGAGCCGCTGGGAGCGCTTCGCGGGGCGGCGCCGCCTCCGCAGTTCCTGGACTTCACGCTCTGGCCCGGGTACCTGAAGGCGGCGCCGTTGAACGTGGCACGGACGATCTTGCCCGCGGCCGAGCGCTGCTCGTAGTGGAGATGCGACACGATCTTGTACTTGGCGGAGGTGTTGCCCACCGCGCCGATCTTCTGGCCCTGCGCAACTCTCGCCCCCTGGGACACCGTCCGGGCGCTGAGGTGGGCGTAGAGGGTCGCGCTGCCGTCCGAATGGCGGATCTTGACCAGGTTTCCGAAGCCGTTGGCCGTCTGGTACGCGGAGATCACGACCGTACCGGCCGCCGCGGCGACGACGGTCCTGCCCCGGTCCCTGTCACCGTCGTTCGCGCTGCCGTTGAAGTCGATCTCGTTGCCCGTGTGGGCGAAGCTGCCACTGCTGCCGACCCACGTCTCTCCGCAGGGGAAGGGCAACTGGAAGGCAGGGCCGGCGGCGCTGACGGCCGCGTTCGCCGTCGCTGAACCCGTCAACGCGGCCAGAGAACCACAAACAGTCACTATAAGGATCTTCGTTCGCACAAACGGCAAGATTGTCAGTCGGATGATCAGTTTGTCCAGATCATCCGACAAAGTGCACCCCGCCCGAGAGGCGCCCCGTAGGAGAAATACCGCCATTCTTCCCTGTTTCTGCTGCCACGTATGTGGTGATCCGCTACGGTCGCACGTTCCGACAGAGGATCGACGAGAGACTGGAGCAACGTGCGTAGAAGAGCTTTCTGGTTCGCCGCCTTCCTGGCGGTGGCGACGGTCTTACCCGTCTCGACGGCCAGTGCGGACACCGAGGTCCTGACGGCGCGGACCATCGCTTGGGCGCCTTGCGAGGAGGAGCCTGCCGCCGAGTGCGGCACGCTGAGCGTTCCCATCGACTGGTCGAAGCCGGGCGGGGCGAAGGTGGACATCGCCGTCGCCCGGCGGAAGGCCACCGATCCGGCCGCGCGGGTCGGTTCGCTGGTGATCAATCCCGGTGGTCCGGGCGGGTCCGGAGTGGAAGCCGTGTACGGCGCCCCCGGCTCCTACACCGAGGAACTGCAGCGACGGTTCGACATCGTCGGGTTCGACCCTCGGGGCGTGGGACGCAGCAACCCGGTGATCTGCTCGGCGTCGGTGTACAACCGGATGCCGCACACCGTCATGAGAAGCCAGGCCGACTTCGACGCCTGGAACGCGTTCACGAAGAAGCTGCACGCCGACTGCCGCGCTCGTACCGGTCCGCTGTACGACCACGTCGACTCCGTCAACGTCGCCCGTGACCTGGACGCGCTCCGCGCCGCCCTGGGTGAGGAGAAGCTCACCTACTACGGCATCTCATACGGCACTCTGATCGGCCAGATGTACGCCGAGCTGTTCCCCGGCCGCGTCCGGGCCCTCGGACTCGACAGCAACATGGACCACAGCCTCGGCGTCGCGGGCTTCCTGGCCACCGAGGCGGTCGCCATCGAGGACGCGTTCGACCAGTTCGTCGGCTGGTGCGAGCAGGACACCAGTTGTGTCCTGCATGGACGTGACATCCGAGCGATCTGGAAGGACCTGCGGGCGAAGGCCCGGCGCGGTGAGCTGAAGTACCCGAGCACAGGCCAGACGATGACCGAGCTGCAGGTCATCTACAACGCCGCACTGGGCACCGAGGGGCCGGACTGGCGCTTGCTGAGCGAGGTGATCAACTGGTTGAACGGCGGGCCGGAGCCGGAGTGGGTGCCCCCGCTGGAAGGCCGGGGGCCCGTGGAGGGCGACGTCGCGTATCTGCCGACCGCGGTTCTCTGCCAGGACTACAACCTCCGGGTGCGCAACTACGAGGAGTACGCCGCACTCATGCGCGCCTCCAGCCTGCTCGCACCCGACACGGGGTACCACCCGTACCCGATCGACGATCTGCCGATCTGCATGAACTCCCCCACCACCAACGCGCCGCACGCGCTGCGGTACACAGGCGACGCCCCGCTGCTGCTCGGCAACTCCGTGCACGACCCGGCCACCCCGTGGATATGGTCCGCCAACGCGGCCCGCCAGCTCGGGCCCAAGGCGGTGCTGCTCACGTACGAGGGCTGGGGACACCGCATCTACGGCAAGGACAAGTGCCAGGACGACATCTTCGACGCGTACCTGATCTCGCTGAAGGTGCCGCCGCCCGGCGCCCGCTGCGCCGTGGGCACGCCTGAGGAGAGCCTGCTCAGGCGGCAGACGCCGTCGCGGACATGGCCGACCGGCCCGAACCACTGGGCGGCCGGCCCGGTCGCGACCTCGCCCGTCTCCTGACCCCGGAGGCGGACCTCATACGGCCAGAACGCCGGCCGGGGCCCTCCCCCGGCCGGCTCGCCACTCGTCCAGGCTTCCCCGCTGGTATCCCGCGGGAACGACGTACCTCAGACCTTCACAGCCCGCAGCCGGCGCTGGCTGATCTTGATGATGTCCTCGACGTCGGAGGTCAGAACCGTCACCGGACGCGGAAGTCGCAGAGCCGTGGCGCAGACCATGGCGTCGATGGCGTAATTGTGCCCATGCAGCCCAGCCGCGGCGAGCAGCGTCGCGCCGTCCCGAGCGACTTCCCTCGTCACAGGCTCGACGACCAGACGAGACAGCGTCCATTCGTAACGAGCCCGATTGATCTTCGGATGGGAGACCTCGACGAGAGTGGCCGCGCTGACGACGACCCGGACGTCCTCCTCCTCCGCCGCCGCCAGCCACTCGGTCAGTTCAGGCGATTGAAGTACCGCCTTGGACAGGCCCTCGCAGTCGAGGACCAAAGAACCCGGCATCAGGCGGCCGACGGGTTGCCGGAGACGTGCTCATGGGCATCGTCCCGCAGAAGCGCGCGCTTGGCCTCGACGGCGGAACGCTCTACAGGGCCGTGCTGAGACTCGGCCGCGCTGACCAGCTCACGCAGATTGTCCCGCTCGATCTGTCGTGCCAACGCCTCGGACACGTAGGCCGAGAAACTTCCTTTCCCGATCCGCGCCTGCACGATGGCGGCGAGTTCCTCGGGGATCGTGACACTGAATTTCTTGGTCCCACCATCGCTCATACCACCAAGGCTACTACCAGGCGCATCTATGGTGGGATCGCACTCGGGCGCCGTCGCATCGCCCGAGTCACACCTGCGCGCACATGATCAGTGGTAAGTCGGTACGCGTGAAGACAACGGACGTGATGACCGCGATCGGAGCACGCGTACTGCGCACCCGCCGCCTGGTGCGCGCACCCATCTGGCTCTACCGGGCCGGCCTGGGCATCCTGTTCGGCTCGCGTCTGCTGATGCTGGAGCACATCGGCCGCACCACCGGCGCCCCCGTCGACAACCTCCCCATGATCCACCTCCACCTGACCCGCTCCTGACCTGCCGCAACCCACGCCACCGCCTGACGCGACCGGCTCGCCGCGGTCCTCCAATCGGGCCTCACCGCACTGTCGCACTTTCGCTGCGACGCTGTCCGGGACAGGGCGGTCGGGGCTTCCACCCGGACCGAGGGTCGTTCCGCGATTCATGGTGAAATCGTCAAGTGGGCGATACAGAGATGGCGATCCTCGTCGGACTGCAGGGGTCCGGCAAGACCACGTTCTACCGGCAGGTGCTGGCGGGGACGCATGTCCATGTGAGCAAGGACGCGTTTCCGAACGCCCGGAAACGGCAGCCGCGCCAGCTCCGGATGGTCCAGGAGGCGCTGGCCGAGGGCCTGAACGTCGCGGTGGACAACACCAATCCCTCGGCCGACGAATGGCGTCCGCTCATCGACGTCGCGGAAGCGAACAACGCCCCGGTGGTCGGCTACTGGTTCCCGCCGGACGTGGCCGCCTCGCTCGAACGCAACGCCGTACGGGCGGGGAAAACCCGGGTGCCGGAGGTCGGCATCCATGCCACGCTCAAACGCCTGAGGCGCCCCCGCCCGGCCGACGGGTTCGACCAGATCTTCCAGGTCGGCTTCGACGGCGACGGAGGTTTCACGATCGAGGTCTCAAGATAGAGGTCTCACGATGAGGGAGAGCCGTGAACGGCAATGAGCTGGAAGCACGGATGCGAGCGCGGGAATGGTTCCACTCGCTGACCTTGCTGCCGGGCGCGTGGGCCGTCATCCGGGTGGACGGCCGCAGCTTCTCCCGCTACACCGAGCAGCGCTTCGACAAGCCCTTCGACCAGCGCTTCTCCACCCTCATGACCGAGACCGCGCAAAGCCTGCTGGAAGAGTTCGGCGGACGGTACGCCTACACAGAGAGCGACGAGATCTCCCTCGTGCTGCCCCCGTCCTTCGACCTGTTCGGCCGCGAGGTGGAGAAGCTGGTGTCGTTGTCGGCGTCCGTCGTCGCCGCGGCCTTCACCCACGCCGCCGGAGAGCCCGTGCACTTCGACAGCCGCGTCTGGCTGGGCAACGGCGTCGAGGACGTCGTGGACTACCTGTCCTGGCGGCAGGCCGACGCCGCGCGCTGCGCGCTGAACGGCTGGTGCTACTGGACGTTGCGCGAGGACGGCCGCTCCCGGCGCGAGGCCACCAAGCTGCTGGAACGGGCGAGCATCGCCGACAAGAACGAGCTGCTGTACCGGCACGGCGTCAACTTCAACGAACTGCCCACCTGGCAGCGCCGCGGCATCGGCATGTGGTGGGAGACCTACGACCACCCTGGCCACGACCCGATCCGCGGCATCGACGTCACCACCCGGCGGCGGCGCGTCCACGTCGAACCCGACCTGCCCATGAAGGACGACTACCGGCGCCTCGTCGAACGCCTGGTGAACCCCGGCGAGGCGCGGCCGGACAGCCGGATCTAGATCGCCACCACGACGAGGCGCTTCGGCGGGCCCTGCGGCTGACTGAGATCGACCCGCTCATGAGACCCACGCCCCCGCCGGCGACGTCCGCTATGTGATGGCCCTGCCGGGCGAGTCAATCGCACGATCATTTCTCGAACACCAGTATGATGCCACGGTCCAGACAGACAGTTGATGATCCATCCGGAAAGGGCCGCACGTGGCACAGAAGGTGATACTGGTTGACGACCTCGACCACTCCGAGGGCGATGACGTGGCGAGACGGGAGTTCCCGCTGCTGAACCGGACCTTCGCCATCGACCTGTCCGACGCCAACCAGCAACGGCTGAGCGAGGCCCTGGCGTTCATCGAGCAGGTCCTCGAGAGCTCCCGCGAGGTCAAGCAGGCCACCCGCGCGAAGAAGGCCGCCGACACCTCCCCCCGCCTGCAGGGCTACACCCTCACCGACGTCCGCGAATGGGCGCGCGAGCAGAGCCTGGACGTCCCCGCCCGGGGCAAGCTCGCCGACGAACTCCTCGAGAAGTTCATCGCCGCCCACCTCGACGCCGCCTCCCCGCAGCCGGCGCCGGAAGAGCCGGCAGGCGAAGAAGCCTAGGGCGATCGAGCGCTCCACCGCTCCCGGGAAAGTCCACCCTTCGCCCTGACGGACACCGGAGACCGAACGGCCCGGGAGGCCATGCCCCCGGCGGCGGTGCGCGGAAGATGTAGGCCACATGCGCTGGACCTCAACCTTGGTTAAGGGAGCAAGGTGTTGTGCGTGCGAGGGCTGCCGACACGGCAGCCCGGCACCGCAGCGTTGAGGAGCGTGTCATGTCCGACAGCCAGATCATTCTCGTCACGGGAGCGACCGGACGGCAGGGCGGGGCCACCGCGCGCGAACTGCTGGCCCGCGGGCGGACGGTGCATGCGCTGGTCCGTGACCCGGACAAGCCCGAGGCGGTCGCGCTGAAGGAGGGCGGCGCGATCCTGGTCCGCGGGGACATGGAAGATCCGGAATCGCTGGACGCGGCTTTGCGCGGCGTACACGGCCTCTACAGCGTGCAGACCTTCACCGGGCCCGACGGCACGGCCGGTGAGATCCGTCAGGGCAAGGCCGTCGCGGACGCCGCCGTCCGAGCAGGGGTGAGGCACTTCGTCTACGGTTCCGTCTGTGGTGCGGACCATCCCAGCAAGGTGGAGCACTTCGAGAGCAAGAGAGCGGTGGAGAAGCACATCACCGAGCTCGGCCTGCCCGCGACGATCCTGCGGTGCCCCTTCTTCATCAGCAACTTCAAAGACCTGGGCCCGCGGTGGGTGGACGGTGAACTCGTGCTCACCCTGGCGTTGTCCCCGCGGACGAGGCTGCAGATGATCACGCCCGAGGACATCGGCGTCATCGCCGCGGACGCTTTCGACGCCCCCGCGGAGTTCATGGGTCGCAGCATCGAGATCGCCGGGGACGAGTTGACCGGCTCGCAAATGGCCGAGGTCTTCGCGCGTGCGGCCGGCACGTCCGTGAGATTCCACTCCCAGCCGATCGAGCAGGTGCGCGCCTTCAGCGAAGAGCTGGCCAACATGTTCGACTGGTTCAACACCATCGGCTTCAAGGCCGACCTGCCGTCACTGCGCGCCCGGCACCAGACTCTGACCACCTTGGACGCCTGGGTGAGCAGGCATTGGACGCCGCCCACCGAGCAACCCGCCTGAGCGGACCGGTTTTCGCCGTCCATCGCCGAGGGTTCGCCGTCACCGGGCACTGATCGACGATCGCTCCGTGAACGGCCGGGTCGTTGGCGGCGCATCGTGTCGCTGACCGGCCGCCGAGGCCCGCGATCGATGCCGCCACCCACCCGCGGCCCTGCGCCGGTACCAGCCCCAAGAGCCGGTGGCGCCACTTGTCCGGGGCGGGCGGGGTGAGCGGCGGGGTGCCCAGGTGTGCCCGGCGGCATCGCGTGGCAGTGCCGGCTTGTTCAGGACGTCTTACATCGCGAGGTCACGCGTCGCCCGGCAGGGGTTCGCCGGTCTCCAGGAGCGTCTTCAGGCTCGCCACCACGTTCGGCCAGCCGTGGCCGACCATCTCGGCCAGGCTCGACGCGGGCTCGAACCCGTCGTGTACGACGGTGAGCTTCACGACCTGCGCGGCCTCCTCGTCGATCGTGAAGGTGACCTTCGAGCGGGCCTCGCCGGACAGCCGGGCGAGCATCTCGTCGTCCCAGCCGAAGCGCTTGGCGAGCTCCGGGGTGATGGCGTGCCAGGTGTAGGAGAGCCGCTTGTAGGGGTCGGCCTCCAGCACGACCTGCTCCGGGTCGCTGATCATCACGCCGTGGTTGTCCCAGGTCATCGGCGAGCCGACGGCCCAGTCCGTGTCGAACTCGGTGGCCCAGTAGCGGCGGGTGAAGGCCGGCTCGGTCAGCGCCTGCCAGAGCTTCTGCGCGGTGGTGCGGATGTAGGTGGTGTAGACGAAGGTCGGCGCGTCCATCGGGGGTTCCTCCAGGGCGAGTTTCAGGTCCGCCAGGGCTTGGACCCTGGCCTGGTCGTAGCGGCTGATCCACCGGTGGGCGATCTCGTGCACGGGCGCGGCGTTGAGGTAGTGCAGCTTCTCTCGGCCCCGCCGCACGGTGGCGACGAGCCCGGCCTCCTCCAGCACCGCGAGGTGCTTGCTGACGGACTGCCTGGCCATGTCGAGCCCGGCGCACAGTTCGCGCAGCGTCTGCCCGTTGCGGGCGTTGAGCGAGTCGAGCAGCGCGCGCCGGCTCGGATCGGCCAGCGCCTTGAATACCTCGTCCATGCCCGCCCTCGTACCCCGGTCGCCGCCTGATATGCAGCCTTTCGGCTGCCTTTAACTTAGGCAGCCAGACGGCTGCCTGCCAAGACGACATGAGTCCTCAGTCCCTGATGACGAACTCGGCGCCCGCGGCCAGCGCCACCTCGGGCCCGAAGAGCCTGGCCGGGGTGAACGCGCCTGGACGACCCTCGCCCTTGGCCAGGCGCTGGGCCACCTCGGTGACGGCGCCGACCGTGAACGTCATGCCTTCGCCGGTGCGCAGCCAGCCCTCACGCACGCGACCGGACGGCCATTCGACCCGGGCCCGGCCCCAGGACGATCGGCGCGGGCGCTCCTTGGCCGTGGTCGTGGTGATGCCGGCGAGCCGCCGAGTGACGAAGCCCGCGACGCCGGGCAACCGCAGCACGCCACTGACCACCGGCAGAGCCGCTCGGACGGCCGGGTTGGCCGGGACGAGAGCCGAGGCGCCGATCACCGACGGGGCGCCACTGGCCCACCAGGCCGCGAGGAGCTCGCCGCCACCCAGGGAAGCGGTGGTGACCACGTCGCCGTCGGGGGTGGTCAGCCGCTCGGCGGCACCACCGGCCCGGGCGCGTACCAACCGGCCCTGCCGCACCTCGCGGCCGCCGTCGAGCAACGCGTGCACGATGGTGGCGGCCAGAGCCTCGCCGAGCGCGCCGGGTTCGATCGCGACCGACGCGACGGCGTCGATGCGCACTCGCGATGGCTTCTCCTCGGCCGCCAGCAGATGCAGCAGGATGCTCTCGGTCGCGAGCACGCCGAAGCCCGCCCCGCAGACCAGCGTGCGACCGGTCGCCGCCGCCTCCCTGTCCATGCCGTGGAGCAGTTCGAACGCGCTCAGCTCGGCGGCGACGTCGACGTAGTGGGTGCCTGGCGGACAGGCCCGCGCGACTCGCGGTGCCGTGACCGCGAACGGGCCCACCGTGTTGATCACGACGGCCGGCGCCTCGGCGGCCAGCCGCGCGCAGACCTCGTCGAGCGAGCCGGTCACCGCCCGGGCGTCCGGACTCACCTGAGTCAGCCGCTCCCGATCACGGCCGGCCACCACCACCTCGGCGCCCGCCCGCCGCAGACGCTCCACCGCCTCCCGGCCGACCCGTCCGGTCGCGCCGAGCACCCAGATCTCACCTGTCATGTTCTCCTCCACAGTCATGGCACGTCGTGTCATCACTATCGCATGGCACGACATGGCGTGTCATCACTAGAATGTGCCGCATGGGTCGATGGCAGCCGGGTGCGCGAGAACGGCTCGAACAGGCCGCGCTCGATCTCTTCCTCGAGCAGGGCTTCACCGAGACGACCGTGCCGCAGATCACGGCGAGGGCCGGGCTCACGACCCGTACGTTCTTCCGGCACTTCGCAGACAAGCGTGAGGTGCTGTTCGCCGGCGAGGAGTTGGTGCCCGAGCAGGTGGCCCGCCTCATGGCCGAGGCCCCGCCGTCGCTCGGCCCGATGGAACTGATCGCCGAGGGCCTGGCCCCCGCCGCGACCGAGATCTTCCAGGGCCGCAGCCTCGACTACCTGCTACGCCGACGGGCCGCCATCGACGCCGAACCCGCCCTGCACGAGCGCGAGCTGCGCAAGTTCTCGCTGATGTCGCATGCCCTTGAGCAGGGCTTCCGCGACCGCGGGGTCGACGACCTGACCGCCCGGCTGGCGGCCGAGATCGCCGTGACCACGTTCCGGATAGCGGTGACCCGCTGGATCGACCAGCACGGCGACCCCGACCTCCCGGCCACCATCAACCAGACCCTGGCGGCGATGAGGCACCTGACGAACACGCCCTCGACGTGAGCCGAACAACTCGATGGGAGGTCGGGCTCCCGCGCGAAGCACCGCTCCCCTCACAGCCGGCCCTCTGATCGCATGCTCAAGTCCCTGTTCCATCAGTAGGGTGAAATAGCGATCAAGCGACCTCCCGGGCAGGGACACGCCCCCAGGCCACCGGGACGACGCGGAGCCGGCGAGGGTGACAGCCAGAAAGGCGGCGTCAATGTCCAGCGCGCAGTTGTACGACACCATCGGAGCCACCTACACCGCGACACGGCGCACCGAACCGCGCATCGCCGCGCAGATCTGGGCCGCACTCGGCGATGCCCGGACCATACTGAACGTCGGGGCGGGCACCGGGTCCTACGAGCCCCCCGACCGCCACGTCCTGGCGGTGGAACCGTCGGCGCTCATGCGTTCGCAGCGCCCTGCGGACGCGGCGCCGTGCCTGGTCGGATCCGCCGAGAACCTGCCGTTCGACGACCAGTCGTTCGACGCCGCGATGGCCGTCGCCTCCATCCACCACTGGCCGGACCCGATCGCCGGCCTGCGCGAGATGCGGCGGGTCGCTCGCCGCGTGGTGGTGTTCACGCACGACACCAGTGACACCGGATGGCTTCACCGGTTCTGGCTCACCCGCGACTACCTGCCCGAGGTCGCGAACCTCCTCGTCGGCCGGCCTTCGGTGACCGAGCTGGCCGATGCGATCGGAGCCCGGATCGAACCGGTGCCCATCCCGTGGGACTGCGCCGACGGCTTCTTCGAGGCCTACTGGCGCCGGCCGGAGGCATACCTGGACGAGAACGTCCGCCGCGGGATATCGGTCTTCACCACAGTCGGCCAGGACGCCGAACAGCGCGCGGTCCACAGCCTCCGCGACGACCTCACCTCCGGCCGATGGCACGAACGCAACCAAGCCCTCCTCGACCTCGAAGAGGCAGAACTCGGCCTCCGCCTACTGATCGCCTGAACCCCCACTGCGGCTGGGCGCCATCTCAGACGACTTCCGTCCGACGAGCTCTCGCACCGCCGCCTGACACGGTAAGCGAGCAGGACACAACGAACGGCGCGATCCTCGTGGTGAGGTCTTCGGCGAGCACTCAAGCTTCGGCCGCCTGGCAAGCGAGCCACCGCTCCCGGGTGATCGCGTACTCGACCTCACCTAGATCGCTGCCGGGGATCGGCTCGTCCCACTCCATGTGGAACGTACGGACATGCTCCATGCCGAGTGCGGTCATGGTCGCGCGGGAGGCGGTGTTGACCACCATGGTCTCGGCGAAGATGCGGTGCAGCCGGAGATCTTCGAACCCGTGCCGGATGAGCTCGCGGCCTCCCTCGCTGGCCAACCCCTGACGCCAGTAACGACGCAGGAGCCGGTAGCCAAGCTCGGCCTGCCCTTCGACCGGCCCTTGATCGACGCGCTCCGGCGGCTGCAGAATCCACCAGCCGACGAAGTGCCCGTCGACGAATCCGGCCCAGAAACCCAGTCCCGCGACGCGGTCCGCGGCCGCGAGCCGCTGCCCATGAAGAACCTCGACCTCCTCACGGCTACGAGCACGACCGTTGCCGAGGTACCGCATGACCTCCGGGTCAGCGTCGAGCGCGATCTCGTCCTCGAGGTGTTCGTCAGACAGCGGAACAAGCTCGATGCGGTCGGTGCGCAATTTCGCCTGAGACATGAGCCGCATTCTCGCGCACGAGCCACTCGCCGGTCATCCGAGTATCGCCCAGCGCTCCCCCGCCCCCGCTGTGCCTGCCGATGATCACATTCACCCAGGTCATGCCCCTCTGAGGGGGCACGACGGGTAGACCGTTGGGAAGGGGCTGGACATCTTCTGATCGGCGGGTTGCGGAGTGGGACAGACGCAGTTCTTCCCCCTCGCTCAGACCGGCAGGTCCCAGCTCGGTCCGTCGGGTTCGCCCAGCCAGACGTACTGACGATCGCCCGTGACGGTGAGCCCGTACGCGGACTGGCGGGGAGAGCCCGCGTTCTGCCAGACCAGGACGGCGTGCTCGACCGCGTCCCACAGTCGCAGCGGCCCGCGCTGGCGGATCGTCCACCCACCTGCCGGGTCGGGCCGGGTGACGGCCTGCGAACCGGTGGCCACGTCCCACAGGATGACCTCGTCACCACCGCCCAGCCGGATCGCCGACGGCGCGGCCAGCTGTGCCCCGAACAGCCCGGCCGGATCGTCCAGGACTCGCGGATCCACCCGGCTCTCCCTCACCTCCCCGCCCGCGAGGTACGGAGAGGCCACCGGAGGCGGGCCGTGAGGGCGGGCGGTCATGAAGTAGATGTCCTCTTCGAGGAACCGCCCGCTCGCCGTGCCGTCGTCGCCCAGCGTGAGATGCGCGAACGCGGCCCCGCGCATCCACCCGGTAAGCGGAGCGGTGATCGTCCCGCCATCGCGGACCTGCCACATCCACGGCATCGGAACGTAGCGCACCGAGCAGGTGGCGATCAGTCGGTCATACTCGCCGTTCTTGTCATAACCCGCGAGACCGTCACCGGTCACGAGCGTGGGCCGGCACCCGGCGGCGGTGAGCGCGTCACGAGCCCGGGCCGCCACGGCGGGGTCGTACTCGATCGAGGTCACGGCCCTGTCGCCGAGCCGGTGGCACATCAGCGCGGTGGAATAGCCCGTGCCGGTGCCGATCTCGAGCACCTTGTCTCCGTTGGAGATCTGTGCCGCCTCCAGCATCAGCACCACCAGGCCGGGCGAGGTCGAGGAGGATGTCGGCGACCCCTGAACGGTGCCGCGCGCCCCCTCGATCACAGCGCCGTCGATCTGCGTCACCCAGGTCTGGTCGCGGTACACCAGCTCCAGCCATTCGCCCTCGGTGACCTCCTCGCGGCGGATCACCTTCCACCGGTCGCCGTACTCGGTGGCCTCGGCGATCGCCGACCCGAGAAAGCGTTCCCGGGCCACGGACTCGACCGCATCCCGCCAGCCGGGGTCGTGCAGCGACCCGGCCCGGGCCAGCCGGTCGGCCAGCGCACAACGGAGCCGCATCCCCTCATGAACGGTCACGACGGCTCCTCCAAGAGCAGGTCGGCGATGGCGGCGGCGATTGGTGCCCCCGTGGCGTCTTCCAGCCAGGCCCACTGGCCGTTGGGATTGCACTCCAGGAATACCGGAACACCATCCCTGGTGAGCGCGAAATCAAAGGCGCCGAAGCGCAGGCCCAACGCGTCGAGGTAGGCGACACAGCCCTCGGCGAGGCCGGCCGGAGCCTCGATCACCGTGTACGCGAGGCGGTCGTAGTCCTGCCGCCAGTCGAGCAGATCGGAGTCGAGCCGGACGCAGAAAACCCGCTCCCCGACAACGGTCACCCGAAGGTCGGCTGCCTTGTCGACCCGCGCCTGGAACAAATGCGCCGCACCACCGATGCTGTCGTCCAGGTCATACAACTGGACCTGAGCCGTCCAGATGGTGGCGGGCTCCCCGTCGGGACCTGCGTACGGGGTGGCTCGCAGTGGCTTGTAGACGATGGGACCATGCTCGGCCGCGAACGCGCGCGCATCGTCCGCCCGGTTGGTGATCAGAGTGGCAGGTACCTCGAATCCGATCCGGCGCGCGGTCGCGAGTTGCAGGGGCTTGTGCTCGGCCGCGTTGATCGCCCAGGGGTGGCTGACGTACGGACACGGCAGGGCAGCGAGAAGTCCACCGAGCCCGAACCGTGACTGCGTCCTGACGAACCGCTCGACCTGCGAGGGGCCTTCGGACAGGTAAGAAGTGGGCCGCCGGTAGTAGACGGCCCGCACCTGCTCCAGGACGACCCTTCGTGACCGCGTGGTCAGGACACCACGTGGGTGCTGTTCTCCGCACCATGCCGACAGCTCAACGTCGGCGGGGAAGTCAGCGCCGGGGTCGAACCGGGCGACGTGCGCGTCACGTTCATTGAGGTGCTTGATGACCATGTCCGCTGTCGGATCGTCCAGGCAGGTGAACACCAGGACCATGGGGGCGGCCATCAGTCGCTGTCGTAGTCGGTGACCGTGGTCTGGTCGGAGGGCTGAGGGTCACGACCATCTCCGCTGCCGCCTGTCCGCTCGGTCTTGCTGGTCTGCTTATTGGTGCCGTGCTTGCCCGCCTCGACGAGCCGGCCGGTCGTGGCGTCGCGATAGACCCCGGTCTGGGTAGCCGGGTCGAGTTCGACCCTGTACGGCGTAGCCGTCGGGGACGCGAACGGGGTCGAGCGGGTGAGGCCCCATGGCGACCTGGGCAGGTTGTTCATCATTGCGTCCTTTCTCGATGCGTCGCAGGAGTTGCAGGTTTCACATTCGCCCGAACCGTGCGCTCCACCGATCGCCACTGAGCCCGTTCTCCTGGCGGCCGAAGGGCGCGTTACGGACAGTGAACTGCAAAACGTCCAGACAGATAGCAGGCCAACAAGGGCCTGCACTGACGCTAGGAACGCCTCTACCTGCACCTCAACGAGTTTGAGCGTCTTTGCGGAACGGCCTTCACGGCGGGCGACGGCTTCGGCATGCCGCGCAAAGTCTCGCAAACTCCTTGAGGCGGTAACGCAGTGCGCACAAACTCGGTGGCGTAGCCATCCGCTCCCGATCGAAGGAGGCTCCCCATGGCGCTACGTTTCCTCGGCAAGGACACCATCGACGGAGGTTCGCCGACGCTGTTCGACGACGGCGACAGGTACGTGCTCCAAGGCTGGGTCGTCACCGATCCGGCCGTGCTCCGCGAGGTCGCCCTCGCTGAACACGAGACCCTCGTCGAAGTACCGAAGAAGCTGATGACGTTCCTGCCGGAGGACGCGGTCGTCCCGCCGAAGTCACCCCTGGTGCTCGATCGCGGCGAGACCTACGTGTTCCGAGGGCCGCTCATCACCGACCCGGCCGTGCTGGCTGAACTGGACATGCCCAGCCATGAGACAGTGATCGAGATAGCGAAGACCGCGCTGGAGGTGACCAGTGGTCTGGAGCGCCGGAGCGCCGACGTTTGACCAATGGACCGCGCTGTTCCGCTCGTGCGAGCGGTCGGCCGTCCACCTGGAGATGCGGGATCTGTACGCCGTATCCGTCGAGGACCCGATGTTCTCGGCATGGAAGGCAGGCCACCGCTACGACCCGGCTGACGAGAAGTCGTGGTGGCGGCCGTGGCTCAGCTTGATGAGGGAGACGACCAGCAGAGGTGTGGAGGTCAGGCGAGCCCGCATCGTGTCGGAACCGGTGACCGAGTACATCCGTTTCGAGTACGACGTCTCCTTCACCAACCTGCTGGCGGGCGAACAGGGACGATGGCTTCCTCGGCGCCTCGCGTCCGGCATCGCCTTGCCCGGCAATGACTTCTGGTTGTTCGATGGGCACCGGGTGCAGTTCAACCATTTCACCGGAGAAGGCGCCTGGGCTGGAGTGGAGTGGTGCGAAGAGCCCGACGTGGCGAAATTGTGCGCGGGGGCGTTCGACGCGGTGTGGGCGGCGGGTATCGACCACGGCGACTACAGGCCTGTCTGATCCCCTGTCTCTGTCCGCACAGCCGGTAAGCAGCACCATGCCATCGCCGTCACACGCCGTCGCGCAGGCCAAACAAGCCCTTGGCGTCCGCCTGCGCGAGATCCGCCTCGTCGCAGGGCTCACCGGGCAGGAGCTCGGTGAGCTGGCAGGATGGCACTCCTCGAAGGTGTCGAGGATCGAGCACGGCCGGCAGACGCCGTCGGACAATGACATCAGGACGTGGTGCCGACACTGCGGAGCGGGCGACCAGGCCGGTGACCTGGTCGCGTCGCTACGCACTATCGACGAGATGTACGTCGAGTGGCGGCGGATGCAGCGCACCGGCCTGCAGCGGCTACAGCAGGCCGCGGTTCCCCTGTACGAGCGGACCACCAGCTTTCGCGTCTACGAACCGTCGCTGATCCCCGGGCTGTTCCAGACGGCCGAGTACGCGCTTGCACTCATGCGTGCCGTCGTGGCGTTCCGCGAAATCCCCGACGACACCGCACAGGCGGTCGAGGCCCGGTTGCAGCGGCAGAAGGTCCTTGACTCCAGCGGTCGCCGCTGTGTGGTCATCCTGGAGGAAGCGGCGTTACGGAACCGCGTAGGAGGCGCCGAGGTGATGGCCGGCCAACTCGGCCGCCTGCTCACCGTGGCGACCCGTCCCAACATCAGCTTGGGGATCATCCCGATCCGCGACCGTGCCATGTGGCCTACCAATGGATTCTGGATCTTCGACGAGGAACGGGTACTGGTGGAGACCCTGTCCGCAGAGCTCACCGTGACCCAGCCCCGCGAGGTCGCCCTGTACGCCAAGGCGTTCACCGAGCTCGCCGACCTGGCATCGTACGGCCCGGCCGCACGAACCCTGATCGCCTCAGCCATCACCGCCTTGGACAGATGAGAGCTTTGGCCGGACGCCCAGCATCGCGCAGCGCGCAAGCCTCATGATGACCTCGTATCTGGTCGGCCGAACGCGACCGATGCCGGCTCCGGGGGCATGGGCAGATCTTTCTGCACGTGATCTGCACGTCGCTGCCAGAGGGTTCTGCACGCGCCTGTGCGAGCATTCCCGGCGTGCGGACATACGTGCTGATCGCCGTGTTGGCGGTGCTGGTGGCGGGTTGCGGGTCGGGACCGAAGACCGCTCTCGAGATCGCCGGATACGTCGAGACGTATCTGCAGGCGCACCCGGACGTCAAGCGGGTGGCGAAGAAGGGAATCCAGAGCGCCACCGTGGTCATCAAGGGGCAGGACCAGGACATCTCCGCCGATTTCGGCAAAGGCTTTCGCGGACGGCTCATCCAGACGGGCGGTACCGGGTACACGCAGATGCTCGGGGAGGAGGTGGCGCCGGGCAAGGCATGGGACAAGATCACCAAGGAGCACGAGCCGTACAACCTACTGGGCATCGGCTTGCTCACGAAACAGGCCATGACCCTGGTGAACAGCCACCGGGTGCACGCACTGCTGGCGGCGACAGGACGAGCGAGCGGCCCGGCATCCGAAGGCGGGCTCGACCACTACACGGTCACCATCGACATGCGGAAGGCACTCGATGAATTGGATCTCGACGCCTTCCTCAAGGTGTACGACCCGCTGCCGTTCGGGCAGGACACCGAAGACGAGTACACCCTGGTCCGGGCCGGCGACAAGGCGGCACAGACCCGGCTTCGCGAAAAGTTGCTCAAGGAGTTCGGTGCGCGCACCACGTACGAGCTCTGGCTCGATGGCCAGGGACGGCCAGTGCGGCAACGACTGAACGCGAAGACGCCGATGGAGATCACCTTCTCCGATTGGGGTGCTACGACCGTGACCGCTCCTCCGGCTGATCAGGTCCGGGCGCTGACCTGATCGGATGGCAGTCCTCGGAGGTATCGAGGGTCAAGCACGGCCGGCAGACGTCGCCGGACGATGACATCAGAACTCGGCGTCTGCACTGCTGAGCCGACGACTCTGGTCTCATCGCTGCGCCCGCCCTCACCGTCTGCCGGGAACACGCCCACCGGCGTCCTCCTCCGGCGGCCAGATCCGAGCGTCGCGCATCCCGGCGTCTCCTCGGCGCTGCTCCTCGAACCCGACGATCATCGCCAGTGCCGCGTGCGCATTCATCCTGATCAGGACGCTGGCGTCTCCGGCCGGGTCGATGAACGGTGAGATGACCGGGGAGGCGGCGATCCCCCGACGGCCGAGCCACTCCTGCATGCGCCTGCGCAGCTCGGCGGCCAGGCGGAGCGCCTGGCGGTCGCGATCGGTGAGGTGACACATCCGGCCGCCTCCGTTCAGCTCTCGCCGACGAGCAGCAGATCGACCCACGTCTCGGGCAGCTTCTCGTCCACGTCGAACCACACAGCCATGCCGTCGCCGCGCCGCCGGGTGATGCCCCACTGCTTGGCGAGCACATCGACCAGCCGCATGCCCCGGCCGCTCTCAGCGCCCTGATCATCGCGCAACAGCCGTGGCAGGCCGTTGTTCCCCTCGTCCATGACCTTGATATGCAGGTCCTCGGCGAACGTCCGCACGATGGCCAGGGTGAAGAAGGACGATCCGCTGTACCGGACGGAGTTCGACGTCAGCTCGGACACCAGCAGCACCGCGATCTCCGCGGCCGGGTGGTCGAGCAGCGTCTGCTCTGTGACCCGCCGCGCGCAGGACACCTGGTCCCCGGTCGCCCGGAACGTCTCCCGCCGAACCGACCGCACCCGCAGCGCCTCGCCCGCCACCGGTGGATTCGGCACCAAACTCCACCCACCCGGCGCCCCGACCAACTCCCCCACCGCGACGTGCCCCTCCACGGCCCCCACCTGGTCCATGGTCATCGCCCAGCACCTCCAGATCCGCGATTTTGCTGCGCTAGCAGCCGGCCCGATGGCAAGCTCTACCGAGCGTGACCGCTTGATTACTAACACGCAACCGCTATTAAAAAACTTCTGAGAAATCACACCTGCTGCGGAGCGACGAGCGCACATCACAGCCAGTACCAGCCGACGCAGCAAGAAAGCAGCAAATCACCCCGAACAGCAGAAGGGCCGAACGAAAATGCCGCAACGGACGAACCCCACCATCCGGCATCGCAGACTCGCCGCCGAGTTGGAGCGTCTACGCGATGCGGCCGGTTTCTCCAGGGAAGAAATCGCCGAACGACTCGACTGGCACGCGACGAAGGTGTGGCGAGTGGAGAGCGCTCGCTCCGGTATCAGCGTCGGCGACCTTCGGGATCTGCTCGACCTCTACGAGGTGCAGGGGGCACGTCGCGAGGCGCTGCTCGCACTCGCCCGACACAGCCGGCAGAAGGGCTGGTGGACCGAGTACCGCGATGTCCTCACCGGCTCCTACCTTGACCTGGAGGCTCAAGCCTCCACGATCAGGAACTTCGAGCCACAGGTCATTCCAGGACTCCTCCAGACCGAGGCTTATGCCCGGACCGTGATCCGCGCCACGCTCATCACGGACCCCAAGGAGGTCAGGCGACGTACCGAGGCGCGCATGGCACGGCAACAGTTGCTCACCCGAGACGGCGATGGCCCGACGCTGTGGGTCATACTGGACGAGGTGGCCATCCGGCGCCCTGTGGGCGACGGTGACACGATGCGCGAGCAGTTGCAGCGGCTCATCGAGATGAGCGAGCACCCGCGAGTCACGATGCAGGTCATTCGCACGTCGGCCGGCGCCCACCCCGGCCTCTCAGGTCCATTCGTCATCCTCGACTTCCCGACGCCGCAGTTCTTCGCACCGATCATCTACTTGGAGACCGCGGCGACCGGGCTGTATCTGGAGGAGACGGAAGAAGTAATGCAATATACGCTGATGTTCGACCACCTGCGGGCAATCGCCCTCAGCCCAGCGGAGTCTGTCAGGTTCATCCAATCGGTCCAGCCCGGCTTCGGGAGCGAAGAATGATCGATCGTCACGACGTAAACCTGTCACACATCGACTGGCGCAAGAGCAGCTACAGCACAGGCCAAGGCGAAAACTGTGTAGAAGTCGCCCGAATGGACTCGCACGTCGCAGTACGAGACTCCAAGTGCCCCGACGGCCCCATCCTCATCTTGCGCCGCCAAGAGTGGAGCGCCTTTCTATCGAAGATCAAATGAAGACGCCGGTCTGGACCCGCGTCCTCGACTGGTCATCATCACGCGGCGACCTCGACCCACTCGTGTGCGTAGTACAGGCAGAAGACTCCCACTCGGCCACTGGCCAGGCGATCGCCCTGACCAGCGACCACTTCGCCGGCATCAACAGCAACCGGCGCAACGCGGACGACGTCGCGGAGGAGATCTTCCCCATCGTGACCTTCCACGGCGACCTATCTGGCTTGATCGCCTCCCCAGGCCACTACCTACTCCGCGAACCAGGCCTGTAGTTCTTCTTGCACACTCCAGCCGAACCAGCGAATCCGATCAGCGAGGTCCAACAAGGCCGTCCCAGATCCGGTACAGGGCCGCGATCGTTGAGTCCGGCCGTCGCGGAGCTACATCACTTGCGCGCCAAGTCTCGCTGACGAATGCTGCGCACCCGCTCGGCAATGCGGCCGGCCGCGTCCTCAGGATTCTCGTGCTCCCACACGCGGATCACATGCCACCCGGCCTCACTCAACTTCTGGTCGGTCTCGGCGTCGCGCTCCCGGTTGCGGACGACCTTCTCCGCCCAGTAGGCGGCGTTGGTCGCCGACTTCGTGTGGTGATCAGGGCACCCATGCCAGAAGCACCCGTCCAGGAACACCGCCAACTTCGCCTTGGTAAACACCAGATCGGCAGTGCGCCGGACCTTCGGCAGCGGCCTGACCGAGACTCGGTACCGAAGACCAAGGGCGTGCACCGCACTTCGCAAGGCCAGTTCCGGCTTGGTGTCCCTCCCCTTGTTCGCCCGCATGCTCTTACGCACGCCCTCGCTGGACGCGCCCACCGGTCTCACAACTGCCATATCTCCACCGTACGAAGGCCATGTATCCAGTAAGCCGACAGCGTCTACCTCCCTGAGGTCGGGGGTGACGCCGTGCAGGACGACCACCACATGAGAGCCCAGGTCGCTGAAGAAGGCGAAGGAGAGCATAGCGAGAGGTCTGCCTCTCGCCTTCGAAAACCGCTCAGACATCTGCAATAGCAGCATGCCTTCACGAAGCGGCTACGATCCGCATCGGGGATACCGACATCTTGATCGGGTCAGGAGGGTGCCGTGCTGGGCGGTGTCACGTTGGCCGGCCGATACCGTCTGGATGAGAAGCTGGGCGCTGGGGCCATGGGAGAGGTGTGGAAGAGCTTCGACCTGCGCCTGGATCGCCGGGTGGCCGTGAAGATCTTTCCAAACCATGTCGATCCCGATCCTCGGCGGATCGAGCGCTTTCGTGCGGAGGCCAAACTCTGTGGCCGACTACAGCACCCCGGCATCGTCGTGGTACACGACGCGGACGAGGATGACGGGCGCCTGTTCTTCGTCATGGAACTCCTCGACGGCAAGGACCTGGCGAAGGTCATGACCGAGAACTTGAACGGGCTTCCCATCGAGCGGGCCATCACCATCGGTGTCCGCCTGGCCCAAGCCCTCACCGAGGCGCACGCCAGCAAGGTCATCCATCGCGACATCAAACCGGCCAACATCATGATCCTCCCCGGCGAACGACCGAAGATCTGCGACTTCGGCATCGCCAGGGTCATCGACTCCGGCAGGGCCACAGCCCATGCCGGTACTCCCGCCTATGCGGCACCTGAACAGAGCGACGGCGTTCCTGACGAGCGCAGCGACCTCTATTCCCTCGGTTGCGTGCTCTACGAGATGGCGACCGGTGACCGGCCGTTCCACGGCAACACTTGGCAACTCTTATTTCAGCACGCCACGAAGATGCCGAAGCCTCCCAGCGAATTCCGCTGCGAGGTGCCCTCCCCGTTGGAGGAGCTGATCCTCCAACTTCTGGCCAAGAACCCCGAAGATCGTCCGCAGTCGGGGACCGAGGTGACGGCCCGCCTTCAGGCCATGCGTGCCCCTGCGCCGAAACCAGGGCCGAAGAAGGTCGATGGGCTTCCGCCGGACCGGCTCCTGAAGTCGGGAACCCCTGAGCGGAAGCACACCGACGCTGACGACGCCATGGTGAAGGCCATCGAACAAGTCCTGAACCGGGCAAGGATCGATGCCAAGGTCGCCGGATACACTCGCACGCCGCGATTGACCCGATTCGAAGTCAGGCTGGGTCCCACGACGCCTGAGACGGTGGTCCTCGCTCTGGCCTCCGACTTCGCCACAGCGGTGGACAACAGTGGGGCCAGACTCGTCCCCATGAAACGGTCGACATCTCCCTTGCCAGGCGTCGTGGCGATCGGCATCGAAGTACCCCACAGGGCTCCCGACCTGCTCAGCCTCGGTGACATCCTTCGCGAAGTGCCAAACGGTAGCTCGTTACTCGCCGGTCTTGGTCGGACCGAAGATGGCAATCCCGTTCTCCTAGACCTCGGCGCATCACCCCATCTTCTGATCGGTGGCAAGGGCGGGCGCCTGTATCCGCTGCGAAGCATCATCGCCTCACTGGCGATGCATCACCGGCCGAAGAGCCTTCGCCTGGTGCTCACTGAAGGAAGGGATCCCTTCGCCAGCCTGCCCCATGTGGTCTCCCAGGCCGAGAGCAATCCGATCGCCTGGGCCTTGGCCGAGATGGATGGACGCTACGCGGATCTGACCACCACTCACTGTCGTACCACCGACCAGTTCAACCGGGAGGTGCGCGAGCTGAGGATACCCGTGCCCAGCGGTGCCCTCGGCGACACCGAACTGGCGCATCCGGAGGTCGTGGTAGTGATCGACGAACTGGCCGACCTCGGCCAAGACGATGCGATCATCGAACTCGTCCGGGAGGGCCGGGCGGTTGGGTTTCATGTGATCGCCCACGTCGCTGCGCCCTCCGATCAGGTGCTGAACAGCCGGATCAAGGGCTACTTTCCGGCCCGATTGGCGCTCCCCACGACCACGGCCGCGGAAAGCCTATGCATCCTGGACCGGTTGGGCGCCGAGTCACTACGTCCGGGCAACGGGCTCTTCCTCGCCGGGAGGAACGGCCCACCCTACGAGATCGGCCTAGCGATGATCTCTGACGAAGAGATCAGGGCTGTCGTCGATCACTGGCGAGGTTGAGGAACGGGCTCGGCTCACCATGCCAGGACACATGTAGGCGTTCGCGTGCACGGGTGCCTGCCACGAAAAGCAGACAACGTTCTCGTTGCAGGTCATTCCAGTGTGTGGTGGCATCCTCCTCTAGGGGGGTGACCGCGTTGGCGGCGGGCACCTGGTTGGCGCCCGCGCCGATCAGCGCGACGCAGCGAAACTCCAGGCCCTTCATTCGATGCATGGTCGCGGCTCGAATCTGGCCCTCCGCCCCGTCACGGTCGCGCGACAGGTAACACGCGCCAACGCCAGCACGGGTAAGGGTCTCGACCACCGACTGCCCCAATGTCTCGGACCTGGCCGCGATCCCGATCTCCTCCGGTCGCACCCCGGTGTCGAGCCAGCTCCGTACGATGTCGACGAGGTACTCGAGTTCGGCGCTCTGGGTCGGCGCGCCGTAGAACTCAGGGGGCGCGCCATGCACCTCGGAGCGACAGCCGCTCAGGCTCGCCGGCCGTCCGTCGAGATCGTCTACCTTCTCGCCTGCCAGCATCGCGCAGTTCCACTCAAGGATTTCCCGAGTGGTCCGGTAGTTGATCTGTAGCCTGGTCGATCGGCCCGCGAGACGAATGCCCAACGAATTGAGGGAGACCCGATTGTCATAGATGCGCTGGTGGGTATCGCTAGCGATGAACAGATCGTTCGGTCCCTCGGCAACCGCAGCTCGAAGCACTCGCCAGCGCACCGGATGGAGGTCCTGCGCCTCGTCGACGACAATATGGTCGTACGGCAGAGCCCCCAAAGTAACGAGCGCCTGGGTTGCCGCGACACAAATGGTCTCGAAGGTGCGATAGTTGTGCTCCGTCATTTCGCGCTCGAACTCGGCGATCGCCTGCCAAACCTGGGCACGCTGCAGCGTCCCTAGCCGCCGACCTCGCCCCGTCCGACGCGCGCACAGGTATCCGTCGGAGGCCGTAATCCCCTGCGCCAGGACGACTTGCCTCCATTCTTCCCTGAGGAACCTCTCGGTGAAGTCCAGACCCCGATGCCGGACGATCCGCCGCCAGATCTGCTTCTCCTCCTCATCACGAAGAAGAGTGAACTTCCCGACGTGCTGGTCTACCACCCGCCGCGCCATCTGATCCACGGTCAGTACGTCGATTCGGCCCAGCACTTCGTCATCGGTCTCTAGCAGTCGCAGTGACTCTGCCAACGAACGGGTCAATGTCGCGGTGAAGGTCGTCAGTAATACTCGACCGCCCTCGCGGGCCAAGTGCCGGGCACGGTGCAACGCAACCACGGTCTTTCCGGTGCCTGGGCCTCCCGTCACCTGTGCCGCGCCCGTGTAAGACCGGAAGGCCGCCTCATGCTGCAAAGGATGCAAGTAGATCCGCCACCTGGCGAAGGGCGCGGCGAACAGTTGCATTAATTCGTCCGGTCCCTGCACCAGCGCCACCTTGTGCGGCATCCGTTGAGCGGCGGCGACCAGATCCTCTGGGTCGATCTGCTCCGGTTCTGGGGCGCCTACCACGTCGTCCCAGACGTCCTCCGGGGACATGCCGGCGGCCAAGCCAAAGAGAACGTCGTACTGGATCTGTGGCAGCTTGCCGTCCAATGCCTCCAGCATGGCCACATCGGTGAGCATTCGGGCGAACGCCAGCATCTGATCATCGATGCCCAGCCGAACCATGTCAGCGTCGGAGACGTGAGCGAAGAGCGGGCGTGCGGACTCGACCGGAACCCGCGTGAGCCCTTCGATGGTGCGATCGATGATGGAGTCATCGCGGATCTCCATATGGCCGGTGGCCATATTGACCGAGACGCGGCGGTGCCTCACCCACTCGTAGGCCTCGTCATGGGTGTCCACGCGTAGCAGAGTGAAGTCATCACCCGACTTGGGGGCCAGAACGATACCGCGGTACTTTCGATCGATCCGAATGCTTTTGAACCGATCGTCGCGGATGTTGTTGAGCTTTTCCAGGTGCGCCCCTGCGTGGGCGGTCTGCTCGAACCTGGCGATCGTGTCGACGACCTTCTGCTGAATAGGCCGCTCCAATCGCACAAGGTCCTGTAGAAAGTCCTGGTGGATGCCTAAACGTGCCACCGCACCTCCTCGTTGGGCTTCTGGCCCGATCTGGTCCCGATCGAGCCGGAAGGCACGTTACTCATTCACCCTCATAGAAGAAACCGGTCGTCGGATCCTCAGGCGTGCCGATCAGCATGGCCCGGTCCAGGAAGACGTTGTTGGCCTCGCAACTGGTCTCCGGGAGCAGGACACAGGCGTAGCACGCCGCCAGGTTCAGACTGTCGATTCCACCTGCCTCGGACTCCATACACGGCGGGTCCTGCGAACACCACTCGGTGCGACTCAGCGCCGACTCCAGGGTCTCGTGGAGCCTGCGGTGCTCACCTTGGGCGACCACCCCACCAAGAGAGCCGGCGGAGTCGCTCGTGGCGGTGTAGATGAGCACTCCGGCCATGTTCTTGTCCGCGTAGAGCCTTTCGCGGAGCGCCGCGGTCGGATAGCCGCAGTCCAGGCTCCACTCGTTGATCAGCACATGAGCCAGAGTGTGCAAGAGGATATACCGGGCGGTCACGGGCGACTTGATCTCACTGGGCGGCTTCGTGCTTCCGCTCCACTCAGCGCGCTCGCGGAGGATCGCGGTGTGGTTGCGCCAGATCTGTTGAGCGCGTTCGACCGGCCCTCGGCGTCCCTCCCACTCGATCAGACGTTGCTCGTCGATGGCGAGGAAGACGCCCTCGCCGCTGACCTCGATCGCGGGCAGCCAGTTCACCGAGCCGTTGGCCATCGCGGCACGGCGCGTATCACCACCCGCCGGGTCCGGCATGGTGACCCTGGTGAACGACTCCAGCGCCCGAACCTCCCGGAGTCGTTTGACCAGCATGGATCGCTTTATGCCGTACGGCAGCGCGCTTCCGTCGCCAGGGGCAGTCACACACTCGAACTGGGCGTCGCGAGCAACACTCCCGGTGCCATCGTAGAGTTGATCGTATTCTTCATGCCGCAGCTTGTTCGCCGACGCCAATATGGGCGCCTCATCAGAGTCAGGCAAGGCGCCAGCCTGCAGTTCCCGACGTCGGCGGACGGCCGCTAGGACCTCCTCTCTCGTGAATCGACCGTCGTGCATGATGTCGGTTTTCTCAATCGCATTGAGGATCACCAAGTCGGGCAGGTCATTGTCCAACAGGACGCCCAGCAATTCGTAGTGCGGGTTGAGCTTCTGCTGGAGCGCTTCCGACCAAGGCGGGATCGACAGTGCCGATCGAGTGATCCCGAACCAGGCCGCCGACGCACCGCGCTGCAGGGTACGAGGTGTCGCACTACACTCGGGCTCCCGTGCGTCGCTACCGAGCCATGGCCGCCGCCCCTTGCACTTGATTCCCAGGCCGGACATCGCACCGCCGCCAAAGGCACCTTCTAGCGACGCCGGCCGTACCCCACACGAGCACTTCACCACGACCGAGCGGAGCGACGCGGTCTGGCCGGTGCTCTCGAGCGTGAGCTTGTGCCCGCCCGTCCCGTTCACCTCGCTGGCCGGCTCGGACTTCTTGTGAACCCATTCGAAGTACGGAAAATCATCCAGGTGCCCGTTCTCGCAGGCGATCACGAAGCGTGAAGGAGTCAGCGGCTTCTCGCACTCGCCGCAGATGCTCTTACCTGCGGGTGAACCGAACCTCTTGAACTCCTGGAGCTTCTTGCATTTGCCACAGGAGTACGTCTCGGGAAAGAGTCGCACTTTGATCCCGTCTCCCGATGCCGGCTCGTCCGCCGGAGGCAGCTGGAATCTCTCGACCTGGAGCCAGTGCTGAAGCCGGGGCTCGTAGACCACGTCCGACGGCCATACCCGCCAACTGTCGAGTCCGCTCACGATGTACGACTGATCCTCGACAGCGATCATCGAACCCACGCCGTACGTAGTGATGGTCTGTGCCCGGCGTACCGCGCCCAGTGGCTTGCGGGTGACCGCCGCCTCGCCGTTCCGACCCGCCTGCCGGGTTCGTCCGCTACGAAGTGGCATCGTCATCGCTCCAGGTAAAGGTCGGACTCCGCATCGACATCGCGGAGGCTCCACAGAGTAGGAAGGGCTTCAGTGAGATCGGTATCAGTGAAGGTGCAGAGAAGAGCCTCGTCGGCATTACGCATCTCGCTCCGCTTGAACCGCGGCTTGGCCTCATAGACGAGGTCCGGGTTTCCGTCCGCAAGGTCACCCCAGTGGCTGATGAGCTCGTTGAGATCTTTCTCGACGCCGACCGACTCCTCTTCGTCAACCGCCCTCGCTCTGATCAGGATGAGTTCCTTCAGTGCCTCGATCCGGCTCTCGTGTTTCAGGACGTCGGCCGCCGCCCCGTTTAGCCGAAGCTCGGGGTACATGAGGCGTGCCATGCCGACGAGAACGGCATGCAGTGCCCGATCGCGGGCGCGTGGCGAGAAGGGAGTGACGCTGGTCGACTCGACCTGCCGATAGAGCGCCGAGTGGTAAGGGACGAAGCTCTCGTAGTGCGAACGGTCCCGAGACCGGTTGGCATTGTAGAGAATCACCACCAGGCCGGGGTGCTGACGTCCGACACGGCTGCTCGATTGGATGTATTCGGCCGTGGTCTGCGGCTGACCCATAATGGCCATCAGGCCGAGTCGGTCCACGTCCACTCCCACGGAGATCATGTTCGTGGCGAGCACCGTGTCGAAGACGCTCTCGTCCGGAAGCATGCGCTCCAGGTCCTTGAGCCGCTTCGGGATGTCACTTGATTTCACCCGACTGGTCAACTCGGTGAGCTTCTCGGCCCGCCGGAGTTCGGTTTCATGACGATCTGCCAGTAGCTTGAGTCGGTCCTGCACGTCGTCAAGTACTTGGAGCTCGGCGGCCGCCAGAAGTCGGAGGCTGTTGAAGTAGCCCACCAGAGTCCAGTAGGCATCGCGGATCGAATCAGCGCCGCCGATGTGGTCCGCATGGTGCAGCAGCGCCGCGTACGAGCGGACGAGCAAGGTGGCCTGACTGGTGTTAGGCGCCAGCAACCCCATGTAGAGGCGGGACGCCTTGTCTTTGGCCGGAGTCTCCACTGCGAACCAAGAGTCCCGCGCATCCAGGCCAGCTGGTGGGAACTGCGCCACCTCTCGATTGAACAGCCGCTTGACCTGGTCCTCGGCGCGGCGGATGGTCGCGGTCGAGGCGATCACCTTGGGCCGGTCTGCGGCAACGTCGATGGCCGTCTCATAAAGGCCGGCGAGGCTTCCCAGGGGCCCCGAAATGAGGTGGAGTTCGTCCTGCACGATCAGCTCCGGCGGAACAGTGCCAGCCCTATCGCGGTTGAAGAGGGCCGCTACCTCGGAGCGCCAGGCGATCTGCGCGAACTTGTCCACGGTGGCGATCAGCAGCGTTGGCCGCACCGCGTATATCTTCTCGTCCACCACATGGACCGGAAGCCGGTCGTGGAACACACAATCCCCATCGGCGCAGAAGATGCGCATCCGGGAGGCGGAGACGTCCACCTCGTACTCGTCCGGCCCCATGGCCGTGCCACACCACGGGCAGAAGCGGAGTTGGACCGGGTTCTCCGTATGCAGTTCATGGCCGGCCCGGAGCTTCTTGAGGCTCTCGTCTGCGTCCTTGAGCCTGTTGGGGGTGGCCGCTGCACCGACCCACATGCCGATGGAGATGGTCTCCTCGCCGAGCTCCTGTGGCCTTCGGCCGCGAATGATCTCCATCGCGCAGATCAGCGCAGCCGCCCGCTCGAACTGCTGAAGCGTGAGAAGGCGGAGCGTGTATCGCATGATCGCCGTAACCCCGCCGCCCTCAGAACGCTTGGCGAGCCGGCGTAGGAAGACGGTGAACGCAATGATCCCGAGATACGCCTCGGTCTTACCGCCGCCGGTAGGAAACCAGAGCAGGTCCGCGAAACCCCGATCGTCGTGCTCGGGATCGACGATCCCGTCCACGCAGAGCAACAGGAAGGCGATCTGGAACGGGCGCCACTTGCCCATCTCCACATCCGGCTCGCCCTTCCTTTGCTTCTTGATCCAACTGGTCCGGGCCCGCTGGACCGCCATCGCCTCGTTGGCATACCGGAAGGCGGTCATGGCCTTCGGCTCACGCCGGAGCGTCTCGATGCCCGAATCCATCCGATCGCAGGCCACCTCACAGCGCCGGATCTGCTCCCTTGCCGCATCGGCGTAGTCGGTGTTCCCAAGCAGCCTCGACTCCTCGGCCCGCTCGGCGATCCATGCCCGATAGCCGCTCACCAAGCCACGGAGCCCGGCCAGGATCTCGTCATCGGACTTGCGTTTCAGCTCGATCATGCGCAGTGCCGAGTCGTCGATCTCTGGGTTGGAGTCGGTGAGCAGGACCTCCTTCGTCGGTACGAACTCGCTCCAGATCGCCTCCACCGCAGCCGGTGCACCCTTGAGCAATGCCTCGTCTCGGGGAGGGGGCGGCGTCCAGTGCCAGTCGGCCGCGCATCCGTGCCCGACAGCGAAGTTGGGTGCGTAACGGTAGAGGAGCCGGTTTGTCTTGATCTCCTCTTCGTCTCCGCCAGCCGGGACCGGCCGCTCAACGAACGGCTTCGTGCCTTCGACGCCCCTCACATGAATCTTCGGCTGGTACAGGCAATAGGCGTCGCGGATATCGAACCTCTCGGTCTCGTTCACGTTCACGAGCGCGACAGTGATGGAGACGGCCCCGTCCTTCGGTGGGCGTACCCGTACGCGCAGTTCTACACCCGATGCAAGGGGCTTAGGGTGCGGATCGGGGTTCCCCAGGTCTATCTCACAGGGGGCAAGGTCCAACTCCCGCCGGCGCCACCGCAGTTCCTGCTCTTCGGTGGCACGGCGCTCGGCACGCTGAGCCTTGACAGGCCGCCCTGCGCTGTCGATCGGTTCATAGACCGCGGCCGTGATCGTCACCGTGAGGGTGGGAGAGAGGTTCGGATCCACCCCGAAGGTCAATCCCATCGAGGACGGCGCCTGGTCGTTCGCCAGTGACACTCCGGTGTCAGGCGGGTCGTCCCTGACCTCCGGAGAGGGATCGTGGTCACGTTCGCGGGCTTCCTCGACCACCTCTGCGACGTCACGACGCCGCGGGTACAGAATTCCGGCGGCGTACGTCGTGACAGGCGAGTCCTTGAGTATTTCGTCCGATCCACCGACCGGCCCGATCATGTCTAAGCGAAGACGTTCGACCAGGTCGGCCCGGAAGGCATAGTGCTCACTGTGCTTGGACATCGGGTTCCTTCTTGTCCCAGGTGAAGCTGGACAGACCGACCAGGCGCGGAGCCAGCCAGACACCATGTCGATCCAGTCCGGCACGGATGCCGGCGGCCTCGTCACCGGCGACGGTCTCTACGGTGTCGATGCAGACCCCAGAGATCACGGCGGGGAAGGCATACGGAGTGAAAGTCGGACCCAACTTCAGGAATCTGTATATGGTCCTACGAAAGTTCTCCGAGGCGGTGCCGATCGGCCGCCCCTGATGCTTGATCAGATACGGCGGGCTCTGCAGCAGGCCGATCGGGTTCGGGTAGAGGCGTTCCAATTCGACCGCGTCCCCGGGCTGCACAGCCGTCGCCAGATAGTGCTGAACATCCGTGGCCACCGCTTCGAAGTCGACCGTGCCGGCTGGGTATTCGGTGGCGACGTCTCCAGCCTGCAATTCAAGGCCGTCACGCCTCCAGTGCTGGTACCAGAAGCGCGCCCAACGCTCGGTCCCGCCGTCGATTCGGATGTTACGCATGTCGATAGCGGACAACCGGTACAGCTCGTCTCGTGGTCTGGTCATGGCCACGTAGAGAAGCCGAGCCTCTTCGGCCGCGTCCTTTTCGACGTCCTTCCGCTTGTTGGTCGTGGCTGGCCGCAACGAGCCCGGATCGACCACGAGTACCCGGTCGAACTCCAGCCCTTTCGCACGGTGGAAGGACGAGACCACGAGTCGTGCGGCAGGCTGGGCGGTCAGTTCATCGGGCAATCTCCCGGCGGCCAATGCCGCGCGGAGTCGAGACAGGTCGAGGACACGGTCGGAGCCGCGGCCGGACCCCGTCCGCTGCAGCAGCCGCCACAAAGCTTCCGCGTTCCCGCCGGCGCCCGCGGGCAGATCGCCGATCAGCTTCTCGAACCGGTCACGGTGCAGTGTCGAAGCATCGCAGCGGGACATGAGGAGACCGATCCAAGCTGGAGCCGCCCGGTCGCGCGCGGAGCGCTGGAGTCGATGCGGAACGCCGATCGCCCGTAGCCGTTCCGAGACCACCAGCGCCTGCCCATTGGTCCGACAGAGAACCGCGGTCGTGCCGTCGTAAGCGGTGAGCGCGTCGGCGGTGAGCCCGTCGAACGCTCCAAAGTCCATGAGACCGGTCAGGACCTTTCGAAGTTCGTCGTAGAGGGTCCCGCCATCGTCGTTGCCGGACTCAGAGAGCGCTCGAAGCCGCGGCCCGAAGTCGAGCGCCACCTTGGCATCGCGGGTGCGGGCTCGGAAGTTGTCGGTAAGGCTCAGCTCGGTCAGTTCCTCGCCGAAGGTGCCCCGGAGCCATTCGAAGAATCTGTTGGTCTCGCCCTTGCGCTCTGCGTCGCCTTTGATCGTGAAGCCGTAGATCGACTGAGCAGGGTCACCGACCACCGTGAATCCACAATCGAACCGATCCAGCAGGGCCTCCACCAGGTCCCGTCGATGCCCTACTAGATCCTGGACCTCGTCGATCACCACGTGATGCAGGTCATGCTCGTACAGCTCGTCGGCGAGGCACTCGTCGATCGCCTTACGTGCGCCCTCGATCCGGGCGTCGAACGACTTCTCAGCCCAGTTGCCTTGGGCGTCCACCTGCGTCAACAGATCCAGCGCCCAGGAGTCGAAGGTCTGCACCCGCACGTTCCTCGCCGTCTCGCCGTACCGAGCGAGGCGATTCCTGAGTTCCCGCACAGCGGCCCGTGAGAAGGTGAGCACGAGGATCTCCCCCGCGCTGAGCCCGTCTTCGGCCACCAGTCGGTCGAGCCGACGTACGAGAGTGTGCGTCTTGCCCGCGCCGGCCTGTGCGGTGACCAGGATCAGGGCATCGGCAGGCTGATCGACGACAGCCCGCTGCTCAGCCGTGAGCGGAGGGGTGCCCTCGTAGGCATCGCTCACTTCTTGCTCCAGAGGTACTCGAACTGGGTGAAGGCCAACTGGCGGTCGTAGTTGCTGATGTTGTCGGCCACGTCGAGGATCAGACAGGTCTCCTTGCCGCCGTTCTTCGGGCCACGGAGGCCGCGACCGATCATCTGCTGGTACACGTTCGGGCTGTAGGTGGGCCGGGACACGATGACCACCTCTGTGGCCGGGGCGTCGAAGCCCTGCGCGAGCACGCCGTAATTGGTCAACACCCGAATCTGCTTGAGACGGAACTTCTCTATAAGCGATCGCCGCTCGGCATCCGGAGTGCCGGAGTCGATGGCAGCGGACCTGATGCCCAGATCATTGAGTTGAGCGGCCATGAGCTTGGCGTGATTGACCGAGGTGGCGAAGAGAAGGATGGGACTGTCCGCAGGCAGCGCCTGGATTTCGCCGATAATCGTCTGGTTGCGGTCGATGTCGCGTCCCAGCTTCTCTTCCACGGAAGCGGGCAATCTCGCGCCCTCGAAAGCGGTCGCCTGCCTGAGGTCTTCCGGCGAGAGCGTGAGCGTGATGCCCTCGAGCTGCCGGTGGTCCACCCGCGCAAGAACGCCCAGGTCCTGCAGCTCGGCGTACGGATCTCCGCTATCGAAGATTCCCTCATCCAGACGGTTCCCTCCGTAGCGCTCGACCAGGCGGTTGGTCTCGGTCTCGTTGAAGCCCCGGTAAGGCGTCGCTGTCAGGCCGAGCAGGGGACGGGAGGTCTCCCTGAACGTCAGGCCCATCGACGTGAGAAGCCGGGTGTATCGCGGCGTGATCGAGGCATGCGCCTCGTCGACGATCACAAGTGCCGGGTCACGAAGCCAGGCGTACTCCGGCTTCTCCAGACAGGCCTCCAGCTTCGCGTCGGTGGCGACGACGAGTTGGGCACTGTCCCTGCTGTGAGCGGCCTCGCGGCTCGACCACAGTCGGTTGATCACCAAAAGCTCGCCCGGCCCGACCTTGGACCACACGAAGGACCAACTCTGGACCGCCTGCTCACAGAGTTCTTCGCTCTGAGCGATCCAGAGCACCGGCCTGCCACCAAGACCACGTTCCCTGATCACGCGAATGACCGCTTCGGCTGCCACACGGGTCTTACCTGCGCCGGTCGGCAGGCAGAGCATGGCACGCGGCGCGTCGTATTTGGTCAGCAGTTCGACCGCTTTCCGCGCCAGCCTCTCCTGGTAGTCGTGGAGTCGTGGAAAGGCGGTGGGTCCGTAGACCTTCTCCACCGGAGGCAACGTCTCCCCTCTACTTCCCGCGTACTCTCCGGGGAAGCCGAGGTCGTTGACGATGCGTACCGACGTGGCGTCGCCGCGGAAGCCGGCGGCGAGCTGGGGGAACTGCACCTCGATGTCCTTGCGGTAATGCCGAAGGACCTCGGCCCCGCAGGCGTTATGCGCGAGCTCGGCGATGCGACGATCCTGAGGATCGCCCTTGTTCGCCCGGTCACTTTCGAGCAGCCCTTCGGGGAGTCCCTTTTTCAGAGCCTCTGCTCCCACGAGCATCAGCAGCTTTTCAGCCAGGCTCTCGGTCTGGCGTATGCGTTGGATGCGCTCGTTGTTACGTTCCAGCTCACGCCGCTCGAGAATGCTCTTGCAATTCGCCGGACCGAGAGCGAGCTTCAACACCCGGTCCACCGCATTGAGCACCTGCAGATCATCTGCCGGCATCCGGACGAGGACCTTACGCTCCTGTGGCATCGCCGCGGCGGGGATGGGCTCGGTGCGCATGCCGTTGGGGGTCCTGATGACCTCTTCCAGTTCCTCGCACCGTACGGTGGCCCATCCGTCGACCTGTGACCGTCGCACGGTCTTCAGGTAAGGGAACTCTTCAAGAAGGGGCATGGCTTCCGCCTGCCCGACATACCTGATCTCCTTCTGGATCGCGTCGGCAGGCGCGAGCATCCCCCATGCTTCTCGCATCGTCTCCGCGAGCGAATCCGTCGGGACGAGAAGTGCCGGCACTCTCTCACGTACGAGTGCGTCGTATTCGGATCGCATCGCGGTGACGGCGATGTCTTTGTCCTCGACATCGCTACGCCACTCGTGGCCGACCCGGCATCGCGTCGTGGCGCCCTCGGGAAACTCGTATTCGACCTGGAACATCAAGGCGTACACCTTCCCGGGGAAGGCGTCATCGGTCGACGAGGACGCCGCTTGGAGAAGTTCACTCCAGAGCGACCCCTGCATCTCGTCAACCGTGTGCGGCAGCCCCAACATCGAGGCGACGCCAGGCGACACGTCGGCCACCGGAAGAACGTCCTTGTGAGCGGCCAGGTCAGGCGCAACGCAGCGTGCGACCCTTCGCAGGCCCTGGGAGGTCTGCAGATAGCCATGTTTGCGCGCGAGCCATCGAAGCGGTGACGCGATGTTCTTCCGGCCCGCCACCCCCTTGTTACCAGGCTGCATGGTCCACTTCGCGACCGCCCCACCCGCCGGGATGGCACCGAGAAAGGCAGCACGACCCTCTGGGGAGAGGGCGGTGAACAAGTGCAGCGGGCCAGGCGGATTCGTTCCTTCGAAGTGCATCTTGGCCAGGCTGGGACGAGGCTCATTAGCCGGAAGCGTCGACAGATACTGCTCCCAGCAGGATTCCTTGTACTCCTCGAACCACTTGTCTCCCTCGGGGTCCACATTGAGGATCGGGCCCTCGAGCAGCCCAAGGTCGGCCAGTAACCCCCGGTCCTCCCGATGGAAGTTCATGTCCACAGCGAGTTGTTCGTCCCGGGAACCGTCACCGGGAACGAGACGCCCGGGAATCAGACAGTCCTTGATCCGCCGGAACTCACCCGTCAGGGTCTTGACCTTGAGTTCCTTGGCCGTGTTGATGCCCCGCCCCTGAAACGCCGCCCGGACGCCAGCAGGACCCGCCAACCGAGCGAGCTCCCAGAACGCACCCCAATCTCGGGAGGCGTAGCCGTAAAACCCGCGCTGCACGACGGATGCGAACCGGCCCACGTGGTCGGCCTCATGGATGCCAAGGGAGTCCAGCGCGCGAGCGATGACGTCGTTGCCCGTGTAAACGCGCTCGTCCACATAAACCGTGTTGTCCGCCAGGCCGTCGGCCCCTGACCGCCTGAAGACCCTCGTGGACGGTGCGACCATCCCCAGATTCTCGGTGAGAACGATCTTGGCCCGCACGGCATCCTCGGCCTGCGGATGCTTGTACCGCAGCATGTCCGCCGCGATGAGCACCGCACGGGCCGACCCCTCCGGGGACCCGTCGGAGACAAGCGCCTCGAGCCACTCCTTGGCCGTGGCGACGGGAGTCTTGGAATGGGACAGGATCAGATTGGCCCCGTCTCGCCTGTGCTTCGCCTTCTCCACTGAGTGGTGGACCCAGCCGGCCGGCCGGCCGGAGTGCTCCCCCCACCACTGAAGCCATTCCGGACGCAGGTCGGCAGGGTGCATGCGCACCTCGGACGGTGTAGCGAAGTGTCCATTCTGGTCAGGAAAGACCGGTCGATCAGGAGCGATCTTCCAGATGCTCTCCACCAAGTCCTCTGCCGCCCACTGCGGCTCTTCGCGCCCTCGGGCGGGCACGAAGTCCAGATAGGCCGCCGGGTCACCCGACCGCGCCAGTGCCGGGAAGGATGCGACCACCAATTCGGCGGCCTGGATGATCAGATCACTGTTGAAGCGGTTGTTGGCGTAGAGGTTCCCTCGGTCTTCGCTGGTCTTCCAGGGAGCGTTGATGATCCCTCGAAGGGTGGTCGTGTAGTGGGTCGGGAAGTAGGCCCAGAACCGCCCCCTTCCCTGCGCACGACCCGCAACGTCGGGTACAGCCCAGGCAAGATCGATCTCGGGGCGGTCGTGAAGCTCACCGGCATCCTCCAAGGCCTCGCCCGAGGGACGATGAACGCTGGTGAAGACTCGCCACTCCTCGGTCTCCTCCCTCTCATCCTTGCCATCGACGGACAGGATCTTCTGCAAGGTGCGACGGTCGCCGTCGACCTGCTGGAAGATCTGTCGCCTGGAGATCCGTCCGGACAGCCGCTTCTCCAGGGTTACCGTTCCCACATGCGGTGAGAACAGGGAGAATTCCGCAGGGAAGTCGTCGATGTCCTTGGCCAGTCGGGGCACGGCGGCGGGCTTGAGCGGCAGTCGCACGACCGTTGTCGCCCAGGAGAGGAGTTCCTTGAGGATCGGGTCAGAGGCAGCGGCCCGATCCCGGTCGAGCGGACGGGCGATCCTGAGTACGGGCGTCTCCGTGGCCACGGGTTGGACCCGCTTGATCTCCAGTTCGGCCCACTCCCGGTCGAATCCGAAGCTCTTCTCGTCCTCCTTGCTGAAGAACTCGGGGACATCCGTCACGCTGAGGACGGACTTGACTCCGACACCGAACCGACCGATCTGGCCACCTCGCTTCCGCGACACCCCCATGCGCAGAATGGTGTCCGCGCCCTCGGGAGTGATCGCGGTCCCCTGGTTGGCGCAGTACAGGTGAGTGCCTGTGAGGACCACGGCGATCTCCCCACCAGGCTCGTTCCGCAGTTCGTCCGCGCCGTTCTGGACGAGTTCGTAGATCTGACGTTCGCCGTAGCCCCCCTCCTTGATACGACGCTCACCGTTGACATGCTCCTGGATCAGACCGGGATCGATTTCGTAGGTCTCGAGCACCCGCGCGGTCTGCTCAAGGATGACCTGGAGAACGGAAGGTTCGTCGATGCTCACAGCAATTGCCTCACAACAGTGGAACTCAATTGAAGGGGGTTGAGCACGATCGTGAAACTAATTCGGACATATCAGGACGCCAGGGATACGCGTCGATGCCCCTCTTACCCGAGCACACTAAAATAGGGCTTGATATGGGTCAAGAAAGGAGATGAGTCGGCCGGAAGGTTCTCTTCTCTGCCTCTTGGTAGCCAACCCAGGATTGCACAGTAAGCGACAGATCCACAAGAGGGCAATTTTCCGGACTTGGAGGCTCAAAATACGCATATCGCCATCAATGCCCACCTTGCTAAGCACAGATCGCCAACCTCTCATAGGGACAACACTGACCAGGTGGTGTCAACTGGCGTTTAACGCTAGCCTTAGCTGTCAAACACACCCCCTCTCACCTGGAGAAACCTCGCGATGACGCAGGACGGTGACGGCGTCACCCGAGACCCGGAGGCCTTCGGGACCTGGCTTGGTAGACAGTTACGACGCAAGGGCATGAGTCAGTCCGACCTGGCCGCCGCCCTGGACGTGACCCGTGCCGCGGTCTCAGCCTGGATCACCGGCCGCGCGACCCCTCGTATCGACAAGATCCAGGCAATCGAGGAGATTCTCGATTTGGCCGCCGGCTCCTCGGTCACCCGTGACGAGCTTCCCGAATCCAGCGGTTACGTCGCCTGGCACCATCGATTGGCCCACTCCGACGGTGGCCGGGAGTTGGGGAATGCCGCGGCCTTCGCCTTCGACTCCTCCTTGGCGATCACCGCCCGAGAGGCGACACAGAACAGCCTGGACGAACGCTGGGACCGGACGCGCCCTGTACGTGTCCGCTTCACTCTGCACGAGATCAGTGGTGAACGCCTGCGTCGACTGCAGGAAGCCCTGCGCTGGGACGATCTCGCGCCTCATGTCGAGGCGGCCGGCGATCCCAAGCAGAAGGTCGGCCGCGTGCTGGCCGACGGACTGCGTGAGCTCCGGGAGACCGGCAAGCTGCTCCTGCTCCGCATTGACGACTACAACGCCAACGGTCTCACCGGCCCGGAATATGACGACGGCCGGTTCGCGGCAGTCGTCCGCAGACAGCTGGACAGCCACAAAAGGGGGACTGCCGGCGGGTCGTTCGGTCTCGGCAAGGCCACGATGTGGGGAGCCAGCCGATTCGGAATGGTCATCCTGAACAGCACCCTCTCTGAACCGTACGAGGAGCTTCACGAGCGTCGCCTGATCGGTCGTATCGATCTGCCTTGGCATGAGCTGAACGGAGTGCAATACGCGGGACCGGCCTGGCTCGGCAGCCGAGACCCCATCCGAGAAGCGGCGGCACGGTCCTGGTGGGCCGGTGAACGCACCGTCGAGGAGCTATACCTGCAGCGAGGCAGCGTCGACCCAGGCACGAGCTTCCTGATCGTCGGCGCACACGACCCCTCGGGCGAGGCGAACACTCTCGAAGAGATGCACACCGTCCTGGTCCGCGGCCTGGCTTCTGACTTCTGGGCCTCCATGGTCGCCGGACACGGTCGGGCCCCGATGTTGGAGGCCTCGGTGGAGGCGTTGCGCGATGGGCAGGTGGTCGTCGCCGAGGAACGGGTGGATCCATATCGCTACCAGCCCGCCCGGGCACGCGCCGTACGAGCGTTCTTCGATCGGACCACGGTGTCGCGGTTAACCAAGGCCGATGACGTCGTCGAGCTATCCCTTCCAATGACCGTGCCACCGCGCAAGACAGAAACCGATGCCCGTCCGATCGAACATCGGGCGGTGCTTCTGGTGACCCCAGCGACTGAGGGCGACCAGAAGCCCAATCGCCTCGTCGGCATGCGCGGCACCAGGATGACCGTGTTGGATCGACCGGTCACCGCTGTACCGCTCGGTTCGATGCAGTTCCAGGCCGTGCTCCTCGCTGGGATCGCCACGGGTGCCGAGCTTCCTACAGACGAGGCCGCGGAGGCGTTTCTGCGGGCAGCCGAGCCTCCGGAGCACAACGACTGGAAACCCACCGAAGACTTGACCTCGACCTACGCACGGGGTGCAACAACCAGGTTGAAGGAGTTCCGAAGAACGATTTTCAGCATGGTCCGGGCCACCGTGAAACCCGCCGAACCCCTCCAGGGGGAGGGTGCCCCCTCCATCCTGCGGGATCTGACCGGTCTGGATCCCACGCCGTCGCCCCGCGTCAAGGCTTATCCGACCGTCAAAAGCGCGACCGGTACGGTCGACGAGGAGGGCGCGTGGCGGATCAGGGTCGAGATCAGGCTGCCCGAGAGAGAAGACCCCTGGGTGCTTCGTCCTTTGCTCCGATTCGCGACACGTTCCGGTCCCAAGCCCGAGGCGCGTTGGGCCGAGCTGTCCGCCGAATCGAACTGCGAGGTCAGCGGCGACGTGCTGCTGTGCGCCGCCCAGAAGCGGTCTGCGGTGTTCATGGGAGTGAGCGATGTGGCGAGCCATCCCGTTGCCGGACGAATGGCGATCGCCGAGGTCGACTTGGTACAGGCCAAGGACGGCGGCCGATGAAGCAGATCACGCCTTACCCGGTGTTGGCCGGCGAGGTCACCATGACCGTGCGCGAGGTCAGGCTCGATGATGTGGCGTTGTCGTACGGCATCGTCTCCGAACAAGACCACACGATTGCGCTGCATCTGCTCGATCGGGAGGACTGGAGTGTCGTACGCCTAGCGCTCGACGTGCAGGCGCCGCGACATGAGCTGGACACCGGCCCCTGGTACAGCCTCGCCTTCCTGGCCACATCGTCGGAGCGGCGAACCAACACTCATTCGGCGGTGAAGCTCATGATGGGGCAGCCGGGCCAGTGGACCGGTGATGTGGAGCTCCATCGTGACGACCACTTCGATCGGGTACAGATCTCCGGCCGGCTCGTCGCGACGGTGGAGGATGTGCCGGGTCGTGTGATCGCGACCGTCGACCAGCCTTGGATCGTCGACCTACGGGCTCGAGTAGCGACACGGCGCGACTCCGTCCAGACCCGGTGGGTGAACTTCACCGACGATCCGGAGCTGGTCTGGTGTAAGACCGACCCCTGGGCGGTGACCACTACCGACGAGGCGGCCACGCTCAACCTCAACAGCGCATTCGACGGATTGCGCGGCATACTCGAAAGCATCAAAGCCGCAGACCGGCCCATGCGTGAAGCCTTGGGGGCGCAGATCGCGGTGGACATGTGGGCCACGCTGTTCAATGAAGCCGCTCACCATGTCGAGGGCCATGAATGGCCTGACGGGTGGCGCGGTCAGGTGCTGCGTCGCATGCTTCCTGACCTGTTCCCTCAGCACTCGCCGGACGACGCTCTCCGTGAGATCGTGAACCGTGGCGTCGGCGGGATCCAGACTCGGGTGTTGCACGCGGCGGCGAAACAGGCTCGGATGCCGCGAAGCCTGGGGAGCTTCATTCGATCACTACAGAACACCGGGCTGGACGACGAGTGAATACGACGCTGGGTCTGCTGTCCGAAGAGGCCGCCGCAAGGTTCCTTACCGCCGGTGTGCTGGAGAACAGCGAACCGCTACCGTTAGCCGCGATCGACCAGGTGTCGGAGCCGACACACTGGGAGGCCGAGCCGGTACGACAGCTCTTCGACGAGGCGATGAAACGCTTCACACCTGCGGAGCGCACCTCAGCAGACGCTTGGCTGGCTCCGATCCTGCATGCCACGTTGCGCCTGACCCGTCGTGAGGCCTCCGACCCTCGAATATGGAACCACCTGGCCGTCAGGATGGCACCCGATTACGTCTACTGGCGGCACCTGAGCCGTGGAAATCCTGCCAGTGTGGCCCGTACCCGGCTCATCGGACCATTCCATTCTCAGGCGTTCGCCCGACTGTGGTGGGCGGCGGAACTGTTCCGAGATGGACCGGATTACAAACCGGTCGTCCTGGCCTGCGGCAACCAGGACGTGTTGAACACGGTGTTGAGGTTGGACGTCATCCTCCATCGGCCGACCGCCCAAGCGATCATTCGACTGCTCGGCACCGGGGTGATCCGTACCGGGCGACAGGTGAACCTATTGGCTCAAGTGGTGAACACTGCGGGTAGCACACTGTCCTACGAAGCGCTCGCACCGGACGACCCCCGCGATGCGGACGCCTACCGCGATTGGATCGAAGAACTGACGAGTGTGCTCGTCCCGTACGACTCGTTGCCGACCGGGCCTCCGGATGGACGGGCACGGCCCACCTCCGTTGACTATCTGGCCACCCTGTTCAAGAAACTTTTCACCGAAAGCCCAGCGCAAGAGACCTAGCGAGTTAGTTAATTCATTCATGCGCACTCCAGGACCAATCCCTTTACCGCCCGAGGACCGTATCAGGAGGCATCCCCGATGCGTAGCCGGCTCACCAGCCTCGAAATCGGCGCCGGCGTCGGCGGGCAAGCACTCGGTCTAGAGCGTGCGGGGTTCGATCCGGTCGTCCTGATCGACAACGATCCACACGCCTGTCGGACCTTGCACGCCAACCGACCGGGTTGGCGGGTCCTGGAGATGGATTTCAAGAACTTCGTCGGGGCCGACCACAATATCTCGACGGTCGACCTGCTATCCGGCGGCATCCCCTCCAGTCCTTACTCGATCGCTGGTAAGCAGGGAGGCACCAACGACGAACGTGATCTCCTGGCGGCGGCGATCTATCTGGCGATTGAGCTACAACCTCGAGCGATTCTGCTGGAGACGACGCCATCCCTACTGCAGCCCAAGTTCGTGCACGTACGCGAGGAAGTCGAAGCCGAGCTGAAGCACCTCGACTACTCCTGGAATTGGAACGTCCTCGACGCCGCACACTTCGGTGTCCCCCAGACCAGGCGGAGCTGCTTGTTGGTCGCCATGCGTCCCGATGACTTCGCCCGATTCCAGTGGCCTTCCCCGACCCATCAGACCGCTGCGACGGTGGGCGAGGTCCTCCGGGACTCCATGACGCGCAGGGGATGGAGGTCCGCGGACGCCTGGGCTTCGTTGGCCAACCGCGTCGCACCAACGATTGTAGGCGGATCCAGGAATCATGGCGGTGCCGACCTCGGCCCTACGCGAACCAAGCGCCAGTGGATGGAACTGGCCGTCAACGCCCACGGCATCGGCGACGACGTACCCGACGACGGCTTCATCCTCGACCCCGATCTCGGCCGGGATGGGGTTCCCAAGTTGACCGTCGAGCAGGTGATGAGGCTTCAGGGATTGCCGGACGCTTGGATCGTGACCGGGCGCAAGACCGCGCGCTACAGACAGGTCGCCCAAGCGTTCCCACCTCCCGTGGCCGAGGTGGTGGGTCGCCGGATCGCAGCGGCGCTGACAGGCTGATCTCGGTAAGGTGACCCCCATGACCTCCTGCACCACCCAACCCATCAACATCGTTGACCTCTTCGCCGGGTGCGGGGGTTTGACCCAGGGATTTCATTCCTTCATGCCGGACGCTTTCCGCACCGTCGGCGCGGTCGAGTGGGACCTTGCAGCGGCCTCCACCTATGCCGCCAACTTCGCCGAGGAGGCGGGTGGAACCGACCATATCTATGCCGGCGACATCGCCCGGTGGAACGCCAAGGACTTGGGCTCGACCGTCGACGTGATACTTGGCGGCCCTCCCTGCCAAGGCTTCTCCGGCCTCGGGAAAGAGAATCCGAGCGACCCGCGCAACAAGCTCTGGAAGGAATACGTCCGGGTTGTCCTGGACCTCCAGCCCAAGGTCTTCATCATCGAGAATGTTGACCGGTTTCTGCGGTCCCGAGAGTTCGAATTACTCACCGCCTCCACCGGACCTACTGGTGAACTACGAGACTACGTCCTAACGACGAAACTCCTTAACGCAGCCGACTACGGCGTTCCGCAGACCCGCAGGCGAGTGATCGTCCTCGCGACGCACCGTGACCTTGTCAGCTCGCATCCATCTCGAAAGCCCCTTCAGCATCCCGCACCGACCCACCGGAAGCCGGATAGAGGGCACGAAGACAGCACCCTATTTGTGTCACTCAAGGACTGGATCCCTTCGAGCGTTGTCTTCAGCATGACGCCGCCGGAGACTCTGACGACGGAACTCCCCACCCGTACCTGCACCCTTCTCGATGGGATGCTCCCAGGCACCTTCCGCACCACCGACCTTCATATCGGCCGTAACCCAACGGAACACTCCCTGAAGCGCTACCAGGCTATCCCTGAGGGGGGAAATCGCCACAACCTTCCGGAAGAGCTGTCCACCCCAAACTGGATCAAGCATCGAAACGGCGCCGGCGACGTCATGGGTCGCCTCTGGTGGGACCGGCCCTCGGTGACGATCCGTACCGAGTTCTACAAGCCCGAGAAAGGCCGCTACCTCCACCCCAAAGCCGACCGCCCGATCACTCATCTGGAGGCGGCTCTCCTACAAGGATTCCCACTCGACTACAAGTGGGTCGGCAGCAAAGTTCAGATAGCCCGCCAAATAGGCAACGCCGTCCCCGTCGACCTCGCCAAGGCCATCGCCGGGGACCTCTACCACTACCTGCGTGCTGCTGCCCCTCACTAGAGGGCGGTTCCTCAGCGACATACCGCTGAAACGTCACTGCTATAGGTTGACACGGGATCGGTGGCGCTCAGCGATTTTCAATGCAGCAGACTGGGGTGGGGGACTGTAAAACTAACGGCGGATCTGATGATCAAGGAAGAGACGTTTGATGTCCGAGACCGCCGTGGAGTCACTGTCCGTGAACGAACTGCCTGTCGAGCCGGACCGCTCGATGACGGATGAGCAGCTGATCTCGATGCTCGTGGACCGGGCCCGGGGTGAGGGGCTGCAACTGACCGGTGAGGGTGGCCTGCTGCAGCATCTGACCAAGCGGGTGCTGGAGTCGGCCCTGGAAGGCGAGATCACCGATCACCTCGGCTACGACAAGCACGACCCGGCCGGGAAGAACAGCGGCAACAGCCGCAATGGCAGCCGCACCAAGACCGTGGTGACCGATGTCGGTCCGGTGGAGGTGCGGGTGCCACGGGATGTGGCGGGTAGCTTCGAGCCCCAGCTCGTCCGCAAGCGGCAGCGCCGGCTGTCGGGGGTGGACGAGATGGTCTTGTCGCTGTCGGCCAAGGGACTGACCCATGGGGAGATCTCCGCCCACCTGGCCGAGGTCTACGGGGCGAGCGTGTCCAAGCAGACCATCTCCACCGTCACCGACAAGGTCATGGACGGCATGGCCGAATGGCAGAACCGGCCGCTCGATCGCGTGTACCCGGTCCTGTTCGTGGACGCCATCAACGTCAAGATCAGAGACGGCCACGTCGCCAACCGGCCCATCTACCTGGCCATGGCCGTCACCGTCGACGGGCACCGCGACATCCTGGGCATCTGGGCCGGCGACGGCGGTGAGGGCGCAAAGCACTGGCTTGCGGTGCTGACCGAGCTGAAGAACCGTGGCGTGGACGATGTGCTCATGCTGGTCTGCGACGGCCTCAAGGGCCTGCCGCAGGCGGTGGAGGCGGTCTGGCCCCGCACGATCGTGCAGACCTGCGTGATCCACCTGCTGCGCAACTCCTTCCGCTACGCATCCCGCCAGGACTGGGACAAGATCGCACGTGCGCTTAAGCCCGTCTACACCGCCGCGACCGAAGACGCGGCGCTGGAGCGGTTCTATGAGTTCTGCGAGACCTGGGGGAAGAAGTACCCGGCGATCGTGCGCTTGTGGGAGACCAGCTGGACGGAGTTCGTGCCCTTCCTGGCCTTCGACGTCGAGATCCGCAAGGTGATCTGCTCCACCAACGCGATCGAGAGCGTCAACGCCCGCATCCGTAAGGCCGTGCGAGCCCGCGGCCACTTCCCGAACGAGACCGCCGCCCTGAAGTGTGTGTTCATGGCCCTGATGAGTCTGGATCCCACCGGGCAGGGCCGCAAGAGATGGACCATGCGCTGGAAGGCACCTTTAAACGCCTTCCAGATCGCCTTCGAAGGCCGCCTCACCCCTGCCAACCTCTGAACACTTCAACAACCAAGATCAGCCGTTAAGAACTCCTAACGCAATGAAGTGAGGCGGCGCCAGCAGATGAGGGCGCAGGCCAGGCTGAGGAAGGCTTGGTGGATGTCGGCTCGGATCTCCCAGCGGATGCGCAGACGGCGGAAGGCGTGCAGCAGGGCGAAGGTCTGCTCGACGACGTAGCGGTGTTTGCCCAGGCCGGAGCCATGCTCGGTGCCGCGGCGGGCGATCAGCGGCCGGATCTGCAGCTCACGGACCAACCGGCGGTACTTGTCGTGGTCGTAGCCGCGATCGGCCAGCACCACATCGGGGCGCTGGCGGGGACGGCCGCGCTTGCCGCGAATCTTGGGGATCGCGTGCAGCAGCGGCACAAGCTGGGTGACGTCGTTGCGGTTGGCTCCGGTGAGGATGACCGCGAGCGGGATGCCGGTGGCGTCGGTGATCAGGTGGTGCTTGCTGCCGGCCCGTCCTCGATCGACCGGTGACGGGCCGGTCTGCGCCCCCCTTTTAGGGCTCTGATCTGGGAAGAGTCCACCGCAGCTCTGGAGCCCGAGCAGCACGTTGCTCGGCTTGAAGTCGCGGTGCACGACGCCCGCCTGGTGGATGGCGGCCAGCGCGCCGGCCGTGCCCAGCGCCAGCCGTACCAACTCGTCGCCGCTGAGCGGCCCGCGTTCCCGGATCCGCTGCTCCAGCGAGGCGCCCTCGACGTACTCGCTGACGATATAGGGCAGATGATTCGCCGTGCCGACCTCGATGACCCGTGCGGTGGAGAAGGTCGCCACCCGCCGCGCGGTGGCGACCTCGCGCAGAAACCTGCGCTCCGCGTCCTGGTCCATCATCAGGTGCGGGTGCAGCACCTTGATCGCGACCCGCTCCCCCGCGGACGACTCGGCCAGATACACCGTGCCCTGCCCGCCCTGACCGATGCGGCCGAGCACCCTGTACTCGCCGAACCGGCCCGGCTCACCGGCGCACAACGGGGACAGGTCGGACATCCACCCCTCCAGCGTGTCGGTCCGACAATAGGGGATCACGCGATCCCCTCGTGAGAAGACGCCGATACCACCGAGACCACCGAGACCGACGCGCTGCGGCAGTTCGGCGACGCGCTGGCCGCGCATGTTGGCGAGCCCGTCCCGTTCCGCTTCGCCGATTGGGACCAAGCCATGGCCCGGCTCCTGCGCATCGCCACCGCCGGCCCCACCGTCGCGGTCATCGACGAATTCCCGTTCCTCGCCAAGGCGTCCCCTGCCCTGCCCTCCATCATCCTGGCCGTCCACTCTTCCGGGAGGGCCGCTATCTGCTCGCCGAAGCACCCGAGCTTCACGACACCGCGCTCTACCACTCGGTGCCGGCCGCGATCGTCGACGGCAATCACAATCGCGGCGGCATCGCCTCCTACCTCGGCCGCAAGTCGACCGACCTGGCACATCTGCTCGCCGTCCTCCAGGACGTCGGCATGATCACCCATGAGCAGGACGCCTTCCGCCGCAACCGTTCCGCGTACCGGATCGCCGAGCCTCTTCTCGCCTTCTACCACGCCGTCATGCGAGCCGCCTGGGGCGAACTCGAACGCCCCGGCCGCGCGGCGAACGTCTGGCGCCGTTTGCAACCGACCTTCCGCAGCAAGGTCGTCGGCCCTCACTTCGAGCGCATCTGCCGCGAGTGGACCCCCTGGTACAGCGATTCCGGCACCCTGGGCGGCATCCCCTCGACCGTGGCCGGCGGCACCGTCCCCGACCCGGCCGACCGGACCGCTCACGAGATCGATGTCGTGGCCTTCGGCCAGGACGAGACCGGGCGCAAGCAACTCCTTGCCATCGGCGAATGCAAATGGAACGACGTCATGGGCTTGGGGCACCTGCGTCGGCTCGACCAGGTCCGCGACCTGCTCCGTGCCCGCGAGGGCGTCAACGCCGAGCGCACCCGACTGCTCTTGTTCAGCGGCACCGGCTTCAGTGACGACCGCCGCGCCGTGGCCCGGCAGGACCCCACCGTCCAACCTATCGACATGACCCGGCTTCATACCGGGGTATGAGGCCCACAGGCCGATCAACGATGGGCGGACGCCTTTCCGCTGAAGCGCCGGCATCCCTGTGGGAGGGGACGTCCGGGTGCCGCTACCGTTGATCTCCTCGCGGAGCGACCGGAGGAACGTCCATGCTTTCTGTCTGTGTGGCAGGTGCGACCGGGTGGACCGGACGGCCGGTCGCCGAGGCCGTGCTGGCCGCCGATGATCTGCGGTTGCGTTCGGCGGTCAGCCGGTCCGCCGCCGGTAAGGACCTGGGAGAGGTCTGGGAGGGCGCACCGAACGGCGTCCCGGTGTCCGGCCGGGTCGAGGAGGCGCTGGACGGCGTGGACGTGCTCGTCGACTACACCTCCCACGACGCGGTGCTCGGCAACGTGCGGGCGGCGATCGGCCGTGGGGTGTCGGTGGTCATCGGGACCTCCGGCCTGAGCGCGGACGACTTCGCCGGCATCGACGCCGCGGCCCGGGAGGCGGGGGTGGGCGTCGCCGCGGCCGGGAACTTCTCCCTCACCGCCGCGATGGCCCAGGCCGCCGCCCTGCTCGCCGCCCGCTACCTGCCCAATCGGGAGATCATCGACTACGCCAAGGCCGGCAAGCCGGACGCGCCGAGCGGGACGGCCCGCGAGCTGGCCGAGCGGCTCGCCGAGGTGAACACGCCCACCTTGCAGGTCCCCATCGGCGAGACCAGCGGGTACGCCGAGGCGCGCGGCGCCACGGTAGCGGGCACCCAGGTGCACTCGGTGCGGCTGCCCAGCTTCGTCGTCTCGACCGAGGTCGTCTTCGCGCTGCCGGACGAGCGCCTGGTCATCCGCCATGACGCCGGTTCCACACCGGCCCCGTACGTCGCGGGCACGCTGCTCGCCGTCCGGGCGGTGACCGGCCACACCGGCCTGGTACGCGGTCTGGACACTCTGCTGCTCATGGGCGACCGATAAGCCTGCTCGAACCGACACTCAGAACTTGTTGAACTGGGTGTTGTCTTCGCCGACCTGAACGCCCTTTGCATCCTTGATCGTCACGTTGTACTTGCCGGGACTCGCGCCCGATCGGTCCAGGAGCTCCATCAGGGCCTTGGCCGCGGCGAGAAGTTCGGTGTCGTCGGCCGCACCTGCCGCGGCCAGTTTCTTGGCGAGCGGCGCCTCGTAGGTGGCCGGGTCGTTCTGGTGCTCGGACAGGATCACCTCGGCACCGGCGTTTCCCTTGAACCGGCGCCGCGTCAGATCGAGCAGCTTGGCGAAGGCGGCGTTCGCGTTTTCTTTGACGGTGCCGGCCAGTCCCTCGATCACCCCGGAACTCGCTCCGGCCGCGAGTGCCGTCACGATCAACGCCACCGATTCCATCGATTCCCCCTCGGCTCACGCATCGAGCCCGTCGGTGCGGGCCGGTCTGGTCAGGCTGGTGCGGCGGGACCGCTGGGTCCAACCGGTCGCCGTGCCGGACCCGGAAACCAGGTCGCCTGACCGCCCCGCCGCGCATACCGCATACCCGGTCATACGCCCGCGGCCGACCGGCGTTACGGCCGCGCCGGCTGACCGGAACACGACCGCGGCCGGTCAGGGAGGGCCGTGTTCTCCTCGGGCGGGTCAGCAAACCGCGGGCTGCGGTTCACCAGGGGCGTACTTCGACCATTCTTGGCTGGTGGGGGCGCCCGTGGTGATGCAGAGCGCCTCGTAGGGGTGGGCGAGCGGCCAGACGCGCCAACGCCGTATCGCCCCGTCGTTGCCCGCGGTGGCCACTTCCGCGCCGTCCGGGCTGAAGGCGACGGTCCGCAGGTTGGCGTTCAGGTCGGCGGCCCGGAAGGGCTCGCTGACCAACCGGCCGGTCGCCGGGTCCCACAGCCGCAGGGTCCCATCGGAGCCCGCGCCGGCCAGCAGGCTGCCGTCCGGGCTGAACGCGAGCTTGTTAATGCCAGCCGAGCGCGGCAGAGGCAGCCCGATGCGGTGGCCGGTGAGCGGGTTCCACAGCTGCACGGTGCCCGCTCCGTCGGCCGTGGCCACCAGTTTGCCATCCGGGCTGAACACGATCGCGTAGATGGTCACCTTCGTGTCGCTGCTCACCCGGACCGGCGGGCCGGCGGGCCGGCCGGTGATGGGATTCCACATGCGCAGCACGTTGCCGAGACCGCTGGCCAGCAGGGTCCCGTCCGGGCTGAACGCGAGCGGGAACGGATCGGGGTCCTTCTCGCCCCCGGTCGTGATGACGCGGCGCCGGCCGGACCGGTCCCACAGGGTGATCATCGGGGAGTCGCCCGCGGCGGCCAGCAGGTCGCCGTCCGGGCTGAAGGCAACCGTGCTGATCAGCCAAGTAGTGCCGGCCGGCTGCGGCCACGGTCCGGCGGGACGCCCGGTGACGGGGTCCCACACCCGGACCTGCGCCCGGTAGCCGCGCTTCAAGGTGTAGCCGGCGGTGGCGAGTCGGGTGCCGTCCGGGCTGAACGCCAGCGAGCCGCCGCCGAACGACGTGTCGCCGGCCTGGAGTGGCGCCCCTTCCTGCCGGCCGGTGGCAGGATTCCACAACCGCACCCGGCCGTCGCTGCTGATGACGGCGAGCAGGTCACCTTGCCCGCGGAAAGCCAGGTCGTAGATGACCGGGGCGGCGTTCCCCGTCGCGGCGCGCAGCGGCTGGCCGACGAAGCGGCGGGCGGCCAGGTCCCACAGCCGGACCGTGCCGTCGCCGGCGGCGCCGGCCAGTATGTGGCCCCGCGGGCTGAACGCCAGGCCGTTGACGTACGAGGAAACGGTGGAGTTGACCGCGAGGGTTTCGCCGGTCTGCCGGCCGGTGGCGGGATTCCACAGCCGGATCAGGTCATCATTGCCGTCGGCGACCGCCAGCAGCCGGCCGTCCGGGCTGAACGCCATCCCCTCGGCGAAGGTGGCCGGGGCACCGGACGGGAACTGCCTGACGACCCGGCCCGTCGCCGGGTCCCACAACCGCACCAGGCCGGACTCGGCGTAGGTGGCCATCAGTTTGCCGTCCGGGCTGAACGCCACCGTGTTGACGCCGATGTCCTGACCGGTGGGCTGGGCCCGGAGGGGCGCGCCGAGGAGTCTGCCCGTGGTCATGCTCCACAGCCGCACCCGGCCGTCGTCGTGGCCGGTGCCGGCCGCCAGCACCGTGCCGTCCGGGCTGAACGCGAGGGCATGCACGGCGCGGTCGGGGCCGGTGAACCGCCGCGCCGGCGGGCCGGCCGGGTGGCCGGCCGTCATGTCCCACAGGCGGACCGTCCCGTCGTTGCAGCCGGCGGCCAGCAGCTTGCCGTCCGGGCTGAACGCCACCACATTCGGTGCGGTATAGGCGTTCCGGTCGTCAGGCCGGAGCGGGACCCCGACGGGCTTGCCGTCGGCCGCATTCCAGATCCACAGCCTGTGGTCGTGACCGGCGGCGGCGAGCAGCCTGCCGTCGGGGCTGAAGGCGAGTCCCAGCGAGTCGGGGTAGCCGTCCGGCCGCGAGGTGGTGGGCAACGGCGGGCCGACCGGACGGGACGTCGCCACATCCCATATCCGCACGGTGCCATCATTGTCGCTGCTCGCCAGCAGCTTCCCGTCCGGGCTGAACGCCACCTGGGACACCTGGCGCGTGGAGACGGGCAGCATTCCCCACTGCTGCTGCTCGGCCAGCAGCGTCACCATGGCGGAGCCGGCCTCGCTCGTCGGGTACGCGTGCCAGGCCGCCGCCGCCAGCCGTCGTGCGATGACCGCGTCGGTGGGGTCGAGGGACACCGCCTTGGTGGCGAGCAGGCGGGACAGCGCGATGGCGTGCTGGTGGTTGGCGATGGCCACCTGCCGGTTGGCGTTCGCCGCGTTGACCAGCGCGACGCCGCCCCCCGCCACGGCGGCGAGGGCGAGCGCGAGCAGGCCGGCCAGGACCGCGCGGCGGCGGCGGGCCTGAGCGAGGCGAGAGCGGTCGCTAGTCTGCAGGAAGTCCCGCTCGACCTGGCTGAGCGGCGGGTTACGCCCGGGATCGGCGTCGATCCTGCCGACCGTCTCGGTGGCGGCTTCGAGCAGGGTGCCGCCGTACAGGTAAGAGGGGTCCTGGGAGTGAAGGTCCCATTCGGCCGCCGCGTTCCGCAGGCGGGTCCGGACTACGCGGTCGGCATGGGTATCCGCCAGCCAGCTGTCGCGCAGCAGCGGCCAAGCGGTGAGCAGCACCTCGTGGCTTATCTCCACGCTGTCGGCGGCCAGGGTGAGCAGCCGTTCGGCGGCGAACGCTTCCAGGACCGCCGCCACGTCGCGCGCCTGCGCGGCGCTGAGGCCACCGGTCAGCTCGGCTCGCGTGGCCCGCTGCGCGGTGTCCACGTTGTCCCCGCCGACGGCGGTCAGCCGGATGAACACCTGCCGGGCCGCCGCCTGCCGGCCGGCCGTCAACTGGTCATAGGCGCGTTGCGCGCTGTCGGCGACGGCCCGTTCGATGCCGCCGGTCCGCTCGTAGTCAGCCGGCGTCAGGTTCGGGCCTGAGCGGGACCGCCATGCCTGGTCGAGCGCGTGTGACAGCAGGGGGAGCACCCCCGGCCCGGAGCCGCCGTGCTGCCGGGCCCGGATTTCGGCCAGCAGCACGTCGGCCAGGTCGGGCGCAACCTCGGCGCCGGCCTGCCGGGCGGGCTCGGTGATGGCCAGCCGCAGCTGCCGCGCGGTCATGGCGGTCACCAGGTAGCGGTTCTGGACCGCGTCGGCCAGCGCCGGGTAGTTCGCGCAGCGGGCCTCGAAGTCGGCGCGCACGCCGAGCAGGACCAGCGCGGCCGGCTGCTGTTCCGCTCCGTGTTCCAGCGTCGCCGCCGCGTGGAGGGCCGCGATGAACGCCGCGCGCTCCGCCTCATCCGGGCACTGCGTGAAAACCTGCTCGAATTGATCCACCACTATCAGCAGCCGCGGACTGGATGGCCTGCGCTGCCCCGCCGCCGCGTCCGGCGGCCCGGCGGACGGCGGTGCCGCCGTCAGGGCGGCCTGCCGCACGGCGAGCGCGAAGGCCGCCCTGTCCGACTGTGCCGCCTGCCGCAGCACGCCCGCACCGGCGCCGCCGAGTACGGCGATGCGCAGCGCCAGCTCATCGAGCGGGGACGGGGTGGGGGTGAGCACCAGGCATGGCCAGGTGGCCGCTTCAGGTGCACCCGCCAGCCCGGTCCCCCTGATCCGGGGAATGACCCCGGCGCGCAGCAGTGAGGACTTGCCCGCGCCCGAGACCCCGGAGACGACGAGAAGGCCGGCTCCCGTCAACTGGCGCGCCATCCGGTCAAGTATCTCGCCCGCGGCCGCTTCCCGCCCGAAAAAGAATGGGGCGTCCTGTTCCTCGAACGCATTCAGCCCCCGGTAGGGGGAATCGATCTCTCCCGACACGCTCACCAGCGGCGGCGGCGCCAATCCGTCCACCCAGGTCAGCCTGTTATAGGTGTAATTGATCTGGGTGTTCCGCTCACCGACCTGGACGCCCTGCGATTCCCTGACCTCCACCGAGTAACCGGACTCAGGGACGGCGGAATCCTGACCAGGACCTTCGGGATCCGGCGAGTCAGCGTTCATCCGCGCCCGGCACGAACACGATCAGCGCCATCTGGTGAGTCTTCCCACGCCAGGTAAACATGCGACCAATGTAGCAATTCGCCAAGGGCCGATAAATGATAATTAGTGACGCGCCGTCTCGCCGTGCCTCGGGTCACGGGCGGCTCGGTAGAGCACAGAACACGGCGCTTGCGGCTGATGGCGGTGGCGGTGTCGTTGTGTGAGATATGCCTCTGCCGTCGTTGTGGCGTGGCGGCGCGGGGAGGTCGACCATGTGGTGATGACCTCCTCGCCTCGCCCGCCGGACGTCGGCGGCCGACCGGATCCGACCGGCGTGACCACCGTGCCCGGTGGAGAGCCCGCCCGCGGGTACCTGCTGGACAACGCGCGCGCCGAGGCGGGCGAGCGATTCGTCTGGCTGGCCGAGCTGTTCGACGGTGTGACGCGCGCGCACTTCGATCGGCTCGGGGTCAGGGCCGGCTCGCGCTGCTGGGAGGTGGGAGCCGGTGGCCGCAGCATCCCCGAGGCGCTCGCGGCGGCCGTCGGCCCGACCGGGTACGTGCTGGCCACCGACATCGACCCGTCCTGGCTGAAGGCAGGCGACGGGTACGAGGTGCGCCGGCACGACGTCGTCGCTGATCCGCCCCCAGAGCCGGGGACGTTCGATCTGGTGCACGCCCGCCTCGTGCTGGTCCACCTGCCCGACCGGGCCCGGGCGCTGGCCACGATGGCGGCGGCGCTACGGCCCGGCGGCCGGCTGTTGGTCGAGGACGCCGATACCGCTCTGCAGCCACTGGCGTGCCTGGACGACAGCGGCCCCGCGCAGCGGCGGGCCAACCGGCTGCGCGACGCGGTCCGGGAGTTGCTGACGCGCCGCGGCGCGGACCTGCGCTACGGCCGGACGCTGCCGCGGGCATTGCGTGAGGTGGGCTTGGTGGATGTCGCCGCGGCGGGCTCGTTCCCGGTCGGCGGACCGGCCTGCGACCGGCTGGAGGCGGCGACCATACGGCACGTGCGCGGCGAGCTGCTCGCGGCCGGGTTGGCCGACGACGCCGAGATCGACGCGCACCTGGCCGCCATCCACGCCGGCGAGCTCGACCTGACCCTCGCGCCGCTGATCTCGGCCTGGGGACGCCGTCCGGAAGAGCCCGCGCCGACACGTGGTGACTGACCTCAGAAGAGTGGTGTCGCGGATGACCGACGGGTGGTGATCCATGGTCTACGCCGTCGTCATGCGATACGCGCAGGGTGGCGCGCCCGCCGGGGCCGGACGTGCCGTCGGGAGGCTGCCGCGGTCATGAAGGTCGCTGTGTCCGATCACTGCTTCGGGACGTCGATCTGGCCGTTGGCGATCTTCTGTTCCACCTCGTCCAGGCGGGCCGCGATGTCGTCGATGTGGTGGCCGGTCGTGGTGTAGGCGAAGCCGTGGGCCTTGATGCCGTAGACGGTGCGGCCGCGCTTGGTAGAGCCGGCGGAGAAGTCTTCAAGGTAGTCGAAGACGACCGTGTCGACGCGCTTGATGATCGAGGTGAGGACGACATCGCGCATCGCGTCGTCCGCGGCGTGGGCCTCGTCACCCTCGGCGCCGATGACGTGCCCGCCGGCCGCCTCGGCGGCTCGCATGACACCGAGGTTGGAGTCTCCCGCCGCCTGGAAGAGCACGTCGGCCTGCGCGCGGAACAGGCCGGCCGCGACGGTCTGGCCTTGGTCGGGATCGTTGAAGCCGCCGAAGTCCGGGGAGCGGGTCACGTACTTCACGTCGACCTTGATGTCCTGCTTGACCGACCGGGCGCCCGCGACGAAGCCTGCGGCGGCCCGTTCGATCGGTCCGTCGTCATTGACCGCTCCGACGAAGCCCACGTGCCCGTTCTTCGATTTCAGGGCTGCCGCCACGCCGGCGAGGAAGCCGCCTTCCTGCTCGGCGAAGACCAGGTTGGAGATGTTGCCTCCCTTCGCCTCATCGCTGTCGACGATCGCGAACGTGGTGTCGGGGAACTCGGTCGCGACGGCTCTGACCGCCTCGGAGTAGGCGTAGCCGATCGCGATGATCGGGTTGTGCCCGCTCTTGGCGAGTCCTCTCAGTCGCTGCGCCTTCTGCTCTTCCGTCTCACCGGCCTTCGCCGCCAGTTCCTTGACCTCGCGGGCGCCGAGTTCCCGCTTGGCGCGTTCGGTGCCCTGGACGGCCGAGTCGTTGAACCACATGTCACCCCGGCCGCCGATGTCCAGGGCGATGCCGACCTTGTCCAGCTTGCCGGCGACGGCGGCGATGGCGGAGGAGGAGGCGGTGGCTCGGCGGGAGGCGGAGGGAGTGGTGGAGGGAGTGGTGGAGGGACCGGCAGAGTCGACGGGGTGGCCGCCGGGCGATTTCCACAGCCAGATGCCCGCCATGACCGCAAGAGCGAGCAGCACACTCAGCCAGGGGACCATCGTGCGCGGCCTGACGCGGCGGTGTCGTCCGGTCTGGGCCGGACCGGACGTGGTCCCCGCCGTCACCTGCGACGAAGGCGGCGAAACCGGTGATGCGGTGGCGGTGGTGGAGGGCGAGACGCCGACTGTGACGCCCGGCAGTGAGGCCGCGTCGTGGCCGACCAACTGGAGCATGATCTCGGCCGCCGTGGGCCTGGCCTGCGGGTCCTTGGCCAGGCATCGGCCGAGCAGCGGACGCAGCGACTCCGACACCCCACTGAGGTCGGGTTCGGCGGTGAGGACGGCGTGCAGGACGGACGGCACGCTCGCCCCGCCGAAGGCACGTCGGCCGGTGGCCGCGAACACCATGGTCACCGCCCAGGCGAACACGTCGGCCGGAGGGCCGACCTGCTCACCGGCGATCTGTTCCGGCGCCATGTACCTCGGGGTGCCGGCGACCCCGCCGCCGGTGGCCCCGCTGCCGGTGACCGTCAAGGAGTCCAGGGCGCGGGCGATGCCGAAGTCGATCACGCGCGGCCCGTCCGGGCCGAGCAGCACGTTGCTCGGCTTGAAGTCGCGGTGCACGACGCCCGCCTGATGGATCGCGGCCAGCGCGCCGGCCGTGCCCAGCGCCAGCCGTACCAACTCGTCGCCGCTGAGCGGCCCGCGTGCCCGCACGCGCTGCTCCAGCGAGGCGCCCTGGACGTACTCACTGACGATATAGGGCAGGTGATCAGCCGTACCGACCTCGATGACCCGCGCGGTGGAGAAGGTCGCCACCCGCCGCGCAGTGGCGACCTCCCGCAGAAACCTGCGCTCCGCGTCCTGGTCCATCATCTGGTGCGGGTGCAACACCTTGATCGCGACCCGCTCCCCCGCGGACGACTCGGCCAGATACACCGTGCCCTGCCCGCCCTGACCGATGCGGCCGAGCACCCTGTACTCGCCGAACTGGCCCGGCTCACCGGCGCGTAACGGGGACAGGTCGGACATCCACCCCTCCAGCGTGTCGGTCCGACAATAGGGGATCACGCGATCTCCTCGTGAGAAGACGCCGATACGCCACCGGATAGCGTCGTGATCAGTTTCGCTAACTCGTGGACGAGTACGGGTACGGCCCGGCGACAGGCCTGGACACCCTGCTGCTCATGGGCGACCGCTGGTTTCCGCCCGGTCTGCCGAGGTGAGACCGGGTGGCCTTCGGACATGTGACCAGCCACCGAGGTCGTTCAATGCGGGACGACTTGTGCCCGCACCCCGGGTAGATCATCGAATGCGGCGGAGGAGTCCATTGTGATGACCGTTCTGGCGGTCGCCGCAGCCGTCGCGGCGATCAGCAGATCGTACGCTCCACGCGGCTTTCCCACCCGTCGGACGTGCGCCATGAGTCGAGCATGAACCCGTGCGACATCCGTGCTGTACTCCTCGACCGGGATCAAGGCGAGGACATCATCTACGAAGGCCTGCCGGTTGGGACGGCGTGCCGTATCGGCCATCTCCACGCCGACGAGCAACTCCGCCACGGTTATCGCCGCGATCGCCACGTCGTCGGCGTCGCCGATCACCGTATCCACCGAGACCTTGCCTCGCTCCGCGGCGATGAGCACACCTGTGTCGAGGATCAAGCGTCGGGCCACAGGCTCCTCATCTCGTCATCGACCGCTTCCCTGGCCGCCGCGACATCAGAGGCGAAGTCAGCGTCCAATGTTCCCGCGCTTCTCGCGAGAAACGCCTTGACCATACGCCCTGGCGCTGTAGGCGCGGGGCCGATGACCGCGATCTGCCTTCCGCCCCGGGTCACCACGATTGTCTCGCCTCGCTCAGCCTCGTCGAGAACCGCCGCGAAGCTCCGAGATGCCTCGGTCGCCGTCATCACCTTCATGGAATCAGATTATCTGATAGCTGCCCCGCCGGCATGACCCAGTGACGCCGTCGGAGAAGGCCGCCGTCATCGGCGATCGTCGCCGGCGGACGTGGCTCGTCCGCGAAGATCGCTTCCGCACTCCAGGGAGGCGGGTCGCGGTCATAAGGTCGATGTCTCCGATCACTGCTTCGGGACGACGATCTGGCCTCTGGCGATCTTCTGTTCGGCCTCGTCCAGGCGTGACTTGATGCCGTCGATCTGGTTGCCGGTCGTGGTGTAGGCGAAGCCGTGGGACTTGACGCCGTAGACGGTGGGGCCGGGTTTGGTGGAGCCGGTGGAGAAGTCTTCGAGGTAGTCGAAGACGACCGTGTCGACGCGTTTGATGATCGAGGTGAGGACGACGCCGCGCAGTGCGTCGTCCGCGGTGCGGGCCTCGTCGCCTTCGGCGCCGATGACGTGCCCGTCGGCCGCCTTGGCGGCCTGCATGATGCCGATGTTCGAGCCGCCCGCCGCCTGGAAGACGACGTCGGTGCCCTCGCCGAACATGGCGGCCGCCACGCGCTTGCCCTTGGCCGGGTCGTCGAAGCCGCTGAAGTCCGGAGAAGCGCTGATGTACCTGACGTCGAGCTCGATGTTCGGCTTGACCGACTTGGCGCCTGCGACGAAGCCCGCGGCGGCTCTCTGGATGGGGCCTCCGTCCTCGACCGCCCCGAGGAAGCCCACGCGTCCATTGTTCGACTTCAGGGCCGCCGCCGCACCGGCGAGGAAGCCGCCTTCCTGCTCGGCGAAGACCAGGTTCGAGACGTTGTTCCCCCTCGCCTCCTCGCTGTCGACGATCGCGAACCTGGTGTTCGGGAACTCGGTCGCGACGGTGCTGATCGCCATGGAGTAGGGGTAGCCGATCGCGATGATCGGGTTGCGGCCGCTCCGGGCGAGCGTCCGCAGCCGTTGCGTCTTCTGTTCGTCCGTCTCGTCGGCCTTGGCCGCGAGCTCCTCGACCTCGCCCAGGCCGAGCTCCTTCTTGGCGCGTTCGAGGCCCCGCGCGGCCGAGTCGTTGAACCAGAGGTCACCCCGGCCGCCGATGTCCAGGGCGATGCCGACCTTGCCCAGCTTGCCGGCGGCGGTGGAGGAAGACGTGGCCCCGCCGGAGGCGGAGGCGGCGCCCGAGGTGGAGGCGTGGTCTCCGGGTGCGTTCGAGAGCCAGATGCCGACGGTGACCGCGAGGGCGAGCAGCACGCACAGCAGCGGGATCGCCGCCCGCGCCGCGCCGCGCCGAAGGCGGCCCGTCTGGGGTGAAGTGCCTGACCTTCCGGCAGCGGTGGCGGCCTCCGCCGCCCGCGGCACGGTCTCGTCCGTTGGAGGCACGGTCCCTTGCGCGGGAGGCACGGTCGCTTGCGCCGGAAACGGCAGGACGGCGGAGGGAGAAGCCACGGAGGCGGTGGAGGAGAGAGGCGGCGGCTCGCCGGTTGTCGTCCCAGGTGGCCCGGGAGGCCGAGGTGGCCGGGCCGCGTCGTGGCCGACCAACTGGAGCATGATCTCGGCGGCTGTGGGCCTGGCCTGCGGGTCCTTGGCCAGGCATCGGCCGAGGAGTGGACGCAGCGACTCCGGAACCCCACTGAGGTCGGGCTCGGCGGTGAGGACGGCGTGCAGGACGGACGGCACGCTCGCGCCGCCGAAGGCACGGCGGCCGGTGGCCGCGAAGACCATGGTCACCGCCCAGGCGAACACGTCGGCCGCAGGGCCGACCTGCTCACCGGCGATCTGTTCCGGAGCCATGTACGTCGGGGTGCCGGCGACGCCGCTGCCGGTGACCGTCAAGGAGTCCAGGGCGCGGGCGATGCCGAAGTCGATGACGCGCGGCCCGTCGGGGCCGAGCAGCACGTTGCTCGGCTTGAAGTCGCGGTGCACGACGCCCGCCTGATGGATCGCGGCCAGCGCGCCGGCCGTGCCCAGCGCCAGCCGTACCAACTCGTCGCCGCTGAGCGGCCCGCGTTCGCGGACCCGCTGCTCCAGCGAGGCGCCCTGGACGTACTCGCTGACGATGTAGGGCTGGTGGTCGGCCGTTCCGACCTCGATGACGCGAGCGGTGGAGAAGGTCGCCACCCGCCGCGCGGTGGCGACCTCGCGCAGGAACCTGCGCTCCGCGTCCTGGTCCATCGCCTGGTGCGGGTGCAGCACCTTGATCGCGACCCGCTCCCCCGCGGACGACTCGGCCAGATACACCGTGCCCTGCCCGCCCTGACCGATGCGGCCGAGCACCCTGTAGTCACCGAACCGGCCCGGCTCACCGGCGCGTAACGGGGACAGGTCGGACATCCACCCCTCCAGCGTGTCGGTCCGACCATAGGGGATCGGGCGCTTCCCGCGCGAGGAATCGCCTACGCGCCGGGGGTACCGGCGCGATCGGCTTCGTGGGGCTCACGCAAGCAGAGAGTGGCCTGTCGACACGCAAAGTTTGTATAACCGCACCTATAATAGATGCGGTTATACATTGGAGGCGCGTGTGGACAAGCCCAGTGAGATCTTCGCTCGGGACTTCGAGTGGGCGGAGCTGAGTCGCTTCGCCGCCTACGAGGCCCCCCAGGCGACCCTGGGCGTGGTCTCCGGGCGTCTCCGCCAAGGCAAGACCTTCCTGCTCGACGCGCTCACGACCGCGACCGGCGGGTTCATGTTCACCGGTACGGAGACCACCGAAGCCGACGCGCTGCGGCAGTTCGGCGACGCACTCGCCGCGCACGTCGGCGAGCCGCATCCGTTCCGCTTCGCCACCTGGGACGAGGCCATCACCCGGCTCCTGCGCATCGCCACCGCCGGTCCCACGGTCGCGGTCATCGACGAGTTCCCGTTCCTCGCCAAGGCTTCCCCCGCCCTGCCCTCCATCATCCAGCGCGCGCTCGACCCGGCCGCCCAGCGCGGCAACACTCCCGTCCGCCTGCTGCTGTGCGGGTCCGCCCTGTCGTTCATGGGACGCATCTTGTCGGGCAACGCTCCGCTGCGCGGCCGTGCCGGACTGGAACTGGTCGTGCCCACCCTCGACTTCCGTCTCGCCGCCCGGTTCTGGGACATCGCCGACCCGCGCACCGCCGCGCTGACCAACGCCGTCGTGGGTGGCACGCCCGCCTACCGCCGGGAGTTCACCCAGGGTGACACGCCCGCCGACGCCGGCGACTTCGACTCCTGGATCGTCCGCGCGGTCCTCAACCCCGGCCGCCCGCTCTTCCGCGAAGGCCGCTACCTGCTCGCCGAAGAACCCGAGCTGCACGACACCGCCCTGTACCACTCTGTGCTGGCCGCGATCGCCGACGGCAATCACAACCGCGGCGGCATCGCCTCCTATCTCGGCCGCAAGTCGACCGACCTGGCCCACCCGCTCACCATCCTCCAGGACGTCGGCATGATCACCCACGAGCGGGATGCCTTCCGCGGCAACCGCTCCACCTACCAGATCGCCGAACCTCTTCTCGCCTTCTACCACGCGGTCATGCGATCCGCTTGGGGGGAACTGGAACGGCCCGGCCGCGCGCCGGACGTCTGGCGTCGCCTCCAGCCGACCTTTCGCAGCAAGGTCGTCGGACCGCACTTCGAGCGCATCTGCCGCGAGTGGACCCGCTGGTACTGCCGCCCCGAGACCATTGACGGTTTTCCCTCGACGGTGACCGCCGGCACCGTTCCCGACGCGACCGACCGGACCGCTCACGAGGTCGATGTCGCGGCCTTCGGCCATGATGAGGCCGGTCGCGAGCGGCTCCTGGCCATTGGCGAATGCAAATGGAACGACATGATGGGCCCGGGACACCTGCGCCGGCTCGACCGGATCCGCGACCTGCTCCGCGCCCGCGAAGGCGTCGACGCCGAGCGCACACGCCTGCTCCTGTTCAGTGGCACCGGCTTCAGTGACGACCTGCGCACCCTGGCCCGGCGTGACCCCGCCGTCCAACTCGTCGACCTGGACCGCCTCTACGCCGGCGCATGAATGCGCACAAGGGTGATCAGCCCTGATGGAGTGCCCAGATGCCGGTGGCGGCGTCAGTGCTTGACGGCTCGCAGGACGACGAACCTGGGGTCGCTCGCGGCGACTTCGCAGTTGCCGAAGAGCCGGCGCAGCTTGGCGTGGTAGCCGAGATGCCGGTTGCCGACCACCCACAGCTCACCGCCGCGGCGAAGCGCCGCGCGTGACCCGTTGAACATCCGCCAGGCCGTCTCGTCGGTCGTCGTGCGGTGCGCGTGGAACGGCGGGTTGTTCAGCACCAGGTCCACCGTGCCGGCGGGGACGCCGGACATGCCGTCGGCGGCAAGGAACCGCGCGGTGGTGCTCGCGTCCGCGTTGTCGACGTGCGCCCGGAAGGTCGCCTCCGCCGACGTCAGCGCCTGGTAGGACTCGTCGATGAACGTCACCTGGGCCTCGCCGTTGTCCAGCGCCGCGGCGAGCCCGACGACCCCGTTGCCGCAGCCCAGGTCCACGACGTGCTCGGGGCCGCGGCGCGACGGCAGGTGCTGGAGGAAGAAGCGGGTGCCGACGTCGAGGCGGTCGGCGCAGAAGATGCCCGCGTGGTTGGTGACGGTCAGGCCTGACACCGCGCCGATGCCGGCGGGCAGCGCGTAGCTTCGCGGCCACGGGTTCTCGCCCCGGGACAGCCCCGGATCGGGCGCGCAGAAGATGAGCCGCGCCTTCTTCACGGCCAGCGACGTCCTGGTCGGCCCGAGGATGCGTTCGAACAGCCTCAACGTCGAGGTGTGGATCTCGGTCACCATCCCGGCGCCGACGACCACGGTGCCCGCGTGCACGTGCGGGGCCAGGCGGTGCAGTTGGTCCTCAAGGAGGGCGAGGCTCTTCGGCACCCGGACGAGCAGCACGTCGATGCGGTCCGGCGGCGGGTCCTGGGTCGTGGCCAGTCGCACGGCGTCCGCCGCGACCCCGTTGCGCTCGATGTTCGCCTGGGTCGCTTGCTGGGTGAGGTAGGAGTCGGTGATCTGCACGGGACGGTGATCGGCGAGCGCCGTGACCAGGGCGCCCCACCGGTCGTTCAGCACCACCACGGTGCCCGACAGCTCCGTCGGGGCGCCATCGATCCCCTCGAGCTCCCGCAGGAGATACTCGTCGGCGGCGTCCCAGGCGCGAAGCGGGTCACGGGGACTCTCGGGGAAGCGGGTGAGGTCGAACCCACCTGTCGACGTCGTCAAACGGTTCATCACGCCCCAGGTTAGCGACCCGCCGCCACCCCGGCCGCATCCCGTCCGCTCACCGTGGCATGTCCGGGGCGGGGACGTGGAGGGGGCGTTCGAAGAAGGTCTCCAGGGCGACGATGGTCTGGGTTCTGGCCACGCCGTCGACCTCGAAGAGTCTGCGCAGGACGTCCTGGAGGTCCTGGGTGCTCGCGGCCCTGATCTTGAGGAGGAGGGACGCGGGGCCGGCGATGACGTGGGCCTCCTCCACCTCGGGGATGGCGCTGAGCGCCTGGCGGGTGTCGCCCATCCACGTGGTGCCGTCGACCATCACGTACGCCAGGACGCCCCGGCCGGCGGCCACGGGATCGACGTCCACCGTCGTACGCCGGATGACGCCGCGTTCGCGCAGTTTGCGGACGCGCTCGTGGGCGGCGCCGCTGGACAGACCCACGGCCGCGCCCAGCGCGGCGTAGGAGCGGGTGGCGTCCTGCTGGAGAAGGCCGATCAGCGCCCTGTCGATGTCGTCCATGGGGGGACGTTATCATCCGACTCCCGAACCTCATCTTGCGTCTATGCAGGTTCATGAGACGAGATATCGGTATAAGGCCGATTGACGATATGGTGTTCGGTAGGCTTTGCTGGGGGCATGACGGAGACCATTCCCACCGAGCTGGAGGAGCTGGACGAGCGGTTCGCCACGGTCGGGGGCGACGAGCGCGTCGAGCGCATCTACCAGGGCTGCCGGTGGGCCGAAGGGCCGGTGTACGTGCCGGCGGGGCGTTATCTGCTGTGGAGTGACATCCCCAATGACCGGATGCTGCGCTGGGACGAGCCGACCGGCACCGTGGGGCCGTTCCGGACGCCGGCCGGGTACACCAACGGGCACACCCTGGACGCCCAGGGGCGGCTCATCTCCTGCGAGCAGGGGCGACGCCGGGTGACGCGCACCGAGCACGACGGCTCGGTCACCACCATCGCCGACCGGTGGGAGGGCAAGCGGTTCAACAGCCCGAACGACGTGGTGGTGAAGTCCGACGGGTCCATCTGGTTCACCGACCCCTCCTACGGGATCACCAGCGACTACGAGGGTCATCGGGCCGACAGCGAGATCGGGGCCGACCAGGTGTACCGCGCCGACCCGGTCACGGGCGAGGTGCGGGTGGTGGCGGACGACTTCGTCCGGCCCAACGGGCTGGCGTTCTCGCTCGACGAGCGGCTGCTGTACGTCGTGGACACTCGCCGCAAGCACCTGCGGGTGTTCGACGTGCACGACGACGGCACGCTGACCGGCGGGAAGGTGCTCGCCGAATGCACGGCCGGCTCGTTCGACGGCATCCGGCTGGACGACACCGGCCGCATCTGGGCGGCGACCCACGAAGGGGTGCACTGCTTCGCCCCCGACGGCACGCTCATCGGGAAGCTGCGCCTGCCGGAGAAGACCTCCAACCTGGTCTTCGGCGGCCTCAAGCGCAACTGGCTGTTCATGACCGCCTCGACATCGGTGTACGCCATCATGCTCAACGTCCGCGGAGCCCGCCCCGTCTACGCCACGCCGGCCGGCGGGTGATCTGGGCCTGAGGGTCCCGCGTCCGCCGCCGTCGGCGGACCGCGAAAGCGCCCGGGACAGGGAGGGTCGCCCCGGGCGCCGTGCTTCCTCAGTGGGCGAGGACGCGCTGGTGGAGGTCGGTGACGGTCTTTCTGGCGGACTCCAGGGCGCCGGCCTGCCAGGCGATGAGGTAGCTGAGCCAGTCGCCCGCGAAGTGGACGTGGCCGGCCGGCCTGTTGAGAAGCTGGTAGGCGCCCGTGCGGGACGGCCAGCCGACCCAGGCGCCCTCGATGAACGGCTGGCGCTTCCATGACACCGAGACGGAGGTGACCAGCTCGTCGCGGTACTTGGCGCCGTGGATCTTCATGCCCTGTTCGATGGCGCGTTTCTCCCGTTCGGCGTGCGGGAGCGCGGCGTAGGCGTCCTGGTTGGCGCCGTTGTTGTAGTAGCCGATGACCAGGCCGCGCCGCTTGCCGTACCCGTAGGAGGGGTACCAGACGACCGACAGGTCGAGGTCGGTGTTGGTGATGCCGCCATAGATGTTCTCGTCGGTCTCCCACCAGCGGCGGCGGTACTCCAGGCCGATCTTGCCGGAGGAGGTGACGGTCGGCGTCGCAAGGGCCGCCTGGACGTCCGGGCCGAGGTTGTGCGGGGTCCTGGCGAGCAGGTGCGGCGGCATGGCGGCCACGCAGAAGTCGCCCTTGACGGTGCGGACCTTGCCGTTCCTGTCCTGGTACTCGATCTCGACGCCGTTCGGCAGGTCGGTGATCCTGGTGACCTTCGACCGCAGCCAGATCTTGTGCCTGCCGATGGCCTCGGCGAACGCCTTGGGGATGGCGTCCATGCCGCCCACCGGCTGGAACATCAGCATCGCCTGGTCGTAGCCGAGCTCGAAGGAGAAGCGCTGGCCGACGCCGCTGGCGAGGACGTCCGACAGGGACGGGACGGGGCCGAGGGGGACGCCCGGCTGCTCCCCCGCGCCGGGGTCGGTGCTGTACCCGCGGCGGTCGCCGCTGCCGGTGTAGGCGTACCCGTTGGCCTTGGTGCCGATCGCGCCGAAGCCGCGCAGGAAGGTGAGGAGCCGGTCCTTGTCCTGCGCGGTCAGCTTGGCGTCGAGCGCGCCGCCGTCGGTGGCGGTGGCGAGCAGTTCGGAGATGTAGCCGTAGACGTCCGCCTTCGCGGTGCGCCAGGTGACCGGGGCGGTCATCCCGGCCGAGGCGTTGAAGATGTAGGTCTGCGCGTTGGAGTTGGTGAACACTTCCAGGTCGACGCCCAGCTCGCGGCAGTAGTCCATGGTGACCATCCACTGCGCGAGCCGCGCCGGGCCGGCGTTCATGTAGATGCCATCGGAGAAGCGGGCGATCTGGGTGGACCCGTCGAGCTCGGTGATCCGGTCGCCTCCCCTGATGGTCCAGTTGCGGCCGCCGACCCGGTCGAGCGCTTCCAGGACGGTGCAGTCGTATCCCGCCTTGCCCAGTTCGTAGGCGGTGGCGAGGCCGGCGACGCCCGCGCCGAGGACGATCACCTTCTTCGCCCCTCTGCCGGTGAGGGTGAAGTCGGACGGCCGGGGCGGGTCGAACCTGGTGCGGCTCGCCGCCTCGGCCGTGGGCGCGAGTCCGAGCGCGCCCATCGTGGCCAGGAGTGCGCCGGCGCCGCCCGAGGCACCGACGGCGGTGAGGAATCCACGCCTGCTGTAGTCCACAGACACCTCCAAGATCTCTGGAGGCAAGTGTGAGCGTGATCTATTGCCATGATCCGACGATCACGTTTCGTCCGTATTTCTCCGCATATTGGCGGTTTGTCGCGGCGTGCCGCCTCGGGGAGAGGGTCACTGGCCGGTGCGCCATGGGCGCCGGCCCGGATTGCTCCGCCAATGACACCCGGATACCGAAAGGTGCTGGAATAGGGAGCGTTTCGGAAGGGCGCCCTCCCGTTGGAGGACGGGCCCACACCCTGCGCGTGAGGAAGTACGCATGGCCTTCATCCACCACACCACCATGACGCCCACCAAGCTGGAGTTGCTCGCCGGCTGGTTGCCCAAGCAGAGCTGGTACGTGGGCGAGGCGGGAACGCCGGAGCTGGTCAGGGCCGGCGGGTTCCGCCTGGACGATCCGGAGGGCGCGGTCGGCATCGAGTTCATGGTCGTGGTGGACGCCGCCGGACGGGAACCGGTCGCGTATCTGGTGCCGATGGGGTACCGCGACGCGGCGCTGGAGGAGGTCACCGGCGAGGCGCTGATCGGCACCTCCGAGCACGGGGTGCTCGGCACCCGGTGGATCTACGACGGCGTCCATGACCCGGTGGTGATGGCGCGGTTGCGCGCCCTGCTGCGCGGCGAGGCGATCCCGCAGCACCAGAGCCAGAGCGACACCCCGGACCCGACCGTCACCGTGCAAGCGAACATCCCCGGCGATGGGGGCGAGGTTCGGGTCAACCGCGTCCTGCGGCCGGCGGATGCCGCGCGGAGCCTGCCCGGACACCTCGTCGCCGGGTGGACCTGGCCGGACGGGACGACCGCACGGGGAGTCTTCGCGACCGTCGAGCCGCGGTAGGAGGTCGCGCGGGCTACCCGCCCAACGTGTGGTGGGACGGCCGGTGGTGGGTCAGCGGGTGGCCGAGGTGAGGAGGGCGGCGGCGGGGAGGGTGGCGCGACCGTCCTCGGTGAGGTGGGGGGCGAGGATGGCGTGGTAGGCGGCTTTCACGCGTTCGATGGTGGCCGGGTTCTGCCGGGCGATCACGGCGGCGGTGCGGGCGGTTCCGGTGAGGATGGCGGTCCACCACTCCTCCGGGTCGACCGTGTGCTCCCATTCCAGCGTCCGCGCGCGCACCTCGGTGTACCCGGCGTCCTGGAGCAGCCCCGCGAACGACTCCGGGGTGCCGTACGCCTGGAAGGGGGACTTCTCGGGGACGTCGGCGGGCCGGGGCACCCCCACCGCGGCGACCGCCTCGTCGAAGACGACGGTGGCGCGCATCTTGGGGTAGTACCAGGAGGTCAGCGCCACCCTGCCGCCCGGGCGAACGACGCGGCGCAGTTCGCGTACGGCGGCGCGCGGGTCGCCGACGTGGTTGATGATGAGGTTGCCGACGGCGGCGTCGAACTCTCCGTCCTCGAACGGCAGGACGGGGAGGATCGCGTGCTCGACCCGCACGCCGGGCAGGCGCCGCACGGTGGCCGCGACCATCTCGGGCTCGGCGTCGGCGGCCGTCACCTCCGCTCCCCGGGCCAGCGCCGCCGCGCTCACCCCGCCGGGGCCGCAGCCGACGTCCAGGACGCGGCCGCCGGCGCCGACCCGCGCCTCGTCCAGCAGCGGCTCGATCAGGCGGGCGGTCAGCAATGCGACGCCCTGCTCGTACGCCTCGCTGCGGCCACGCCAGCCGGCCCGCTCGAAGGCGTCGAACTCGACGGCGAGCTCCTCTCGTCCCATGCTCACCAGTATCCCCCGGCCACGCCGGGCGCGGCTTCCGTGAGCATGCGGCATCACACTGGGGTATCGCGGCGTGCGCGGACGAGTTCGGTGACGCCGTCGCCCACGATGACCTTGCTCGACGGCATGACGAAAGGCGGATCACGATGACCGAAATCCATGACGCGAAGGCCGAGCCCGGAGGGACCGTCGAGGACGCCGCGCCGGCGGGCGTCACGCTGCCCGTGCGTCCTGGGGCGTATCTGCTCGAACTGGTGCCGGTCCCCGTCTTCGACATCGACCGGGCCAAGGCGTTCTACGCCGACAAGCTCGGCTTCGCCGTGGACGTCGACGTCCGGCCGGCGGAGGGGGTGCGGGTCGTCCAGCTGACCCCGCCCGGCTCCGCCTGCTCGATCACCCTGACCGAGGGCCTTCCGCAGGCCGACATGCCGGCCGGCTCGCTGCGCGCCCTGCACCTGGTGGTGAGCGACATCGAGCAGGCACGCGCGGCGCTCATCGCGCGCGGCGCGGAGGTGGGCCCCGTCGAGGACATGGGCGGCGTCTACTACGCCTTCTTCGCCGACCCGGACGGCAACACCTGGACGCTCCAGCACATGCCGTGGCGCGCCTGACACCGGTCGCCGGCATCGGGCATGGCGACCCGGACGGCGGAGCGCGGGCCGGCAGGCTCGCGGCCGGGGCGACGTCCGGGCCGGCCCGTGGGACGCCGGGGCCGCGTCAGGGGTAGCCCAGAGCCCTGTCAAGATCTTTTCCTTCCGGGCCCATTTCTCGCCCACCGGCTGCTGATCAGCGCAAACGTACGACGATATCCGGCGTGGCCGGTTGATCGGAGGAGCGGCTGATCCTCATGCTCGCCTGGTAGCCGTGCGGATCGTCACGGCAGGTGTCCGTCAGCTTGCCGGCGACATGGAGTGTGGCCATGCGTGAACAGGGTCGCGTACGGTGGAAGCGCTTCGCGATGATCTTCATCCCCGCGACGGCCGCGGCGGCGATGCTGGTCGGCGCCACCGTGCAGGGCGCCGTCGGCGCGTCGTTCGTCGTCGCCGGGACGCCGATCAAGTCGTCGGCCGACCTGGTCAAGGCGTTCGGGGACGAGGAGTTCGGCGGCTTCGTGGAGACCAAGGACGGGCAGAAGATCCCCGTCTACATCGTCGCCAGCGGGCGCCTCGAGACCTTCAACCTGTGCCAGAGCTACCTGCTGAACACCCCGATCGGGCCGGTGACCGTGCGGACCACCGCCGGGAACGACGGGCGGCCGGTCGTCGCCATCCGCCAGGTCCTCAAGGCGACGATGATCTCCGGCGATGTCACCTACACCGGCATCGAACTCGGCCGTGACGCCAGCACGCTGGACCAGATCCCCGGCATCACCGGCCCGCCCGGGACGCCCGGCGTGCAGGCGCCGAAGGTCGTCTCGCGCAACAGCCGGCAGGTGTTCCTGGCGCTCAGCGCCGCGCGGCTCGAGTTGCCGAATCTGACGCTCCGAATCCTGCTGGGCGATCACGAGTGCTTCTGACGACCGATGACCGCCACCCTCTGCCCGAGCGCCCGGGCCCGCACCGGACGCCCGGCGTGAACGGCGCTCCCCCCGTGGACGACGCTCCCGATCCTCCCGCCGCGCCCGCCGCACGGCCGCAAGGGCGGGCGGCGATGAGAGCGTGGCGGCGTTCGCGGCCGTTCTGGGGCGGCCTGCTCACCCTGCTGGCGGGGGTGGAACTCATCAGCCTGCCCTTCTCGCTCGACGCGATACCGCTGATCATCCACTCGGTGGAGGCGGGGCTGGCGTACCTGCTCTCGATCACGATGATCGTCCTCGGCGTGCTGATCGTCTTCCAGCCGGCGCAGCGCGTGTTCCTGGGCGTCGTGGCGATCCTGCTGTCGATCGCCTCGGTCGTCTACGTCAACGTCGGCGGCTTTCTGCTGGGGATGGTCCTCGGGCTGCTCGGGGGCGCGCTGACCGCCGCCTGGACCCCCGTCCCGCACGACCCGGCCGCCGCCGTCCCGCAGGACGCACCCGGCGCGCCGCCCGCCGGACCCGAGGTCCCGGATCCGCGGAAGGAGCCGGCGGCCGGGGCCGATAGCTGACCGGCGGGGCATGGTCGAGGGCCGGCCCGGCGGCGTGGTCGAAGGCCGACCCGGCTGGACGGGATCGACGCCCGGACAGGCGATACGGAGGTGCGCGCCGCCCGAGTGTGGGTAATAACCGGCAATGCCGGCCGACAAGCTCGACACCTACCGGAGCAAGCGCGACGCCGCCCGCACCCCCGAACCCGTCCCCGAGCCCGGGCCGCCGCCCACCGGGAACGACGACACCTTCGTCATCCAGGAGCACCACGCCCGCCGGCTGCACTGGGACCTGCGGCTGGAGCGCGACGGCGTGCTGGTGTCGTGGGCGATCCCGAAGTGCCTGCCGCTGGACCGCACGCCGAACCACCTGGCCGTGCACACCGAGGACCACCCGCTGGAGTACGCGACGTTCGAGGGCGAGATCGCCGCGGGCGAGTACGGCGGCGGGCTGATGCTCATCTGGGATCGGGGCACCTACGAGACCGAGAAGTGGACCGACCGCGAGATCAAGTTCGTGCTGCACGGCTCCCGGTCCTCGGGCCGGTACGTGCTGTTCCCGACCGACGGCAAGAACTGGATGATCCACCGGATGGACCCGCCGCCGCGGGAGGGGCTGCCGCCCGCCGAGGGCCTGCGTCCCATGCTCGCGGAGGACCGCAAGCGGCCGCCCCGCGACCAGGAGGCGTACGGCTTCGAGTTCGACCTCGGCGGCACCCGCGCCCTGGCGATCCTGGGCGAGGGCAAGGCCCGCTTCGTCGGCGCGGACGGCGTGCCGCTCACCCCCCGGACCACTCCCGGCCTGGAGGAGCTCGCCGGTCTGGGCAAGGCCGCCTGGGGCCTGCCCGCCGTGCTGGACGGCCGGATCGCCGAGGTCGGCGGCACCGTGATCTACATGATCTTCGACGTGCTGCGGCTGAACACCGGTGACCTGCTCGGCAGGTCCTACCGCGACCGGCGCAGGACGCTGGACCACCTGTCCCTGCGCGACCGCCACTGGCAGCCGACCCCGTGGTTCCCCGGCGACGGCGAGGCCGTGCTGAAGGTGGCCAGGGACCAGGGCATCCCGGCCGTCCTCGCCAAGCGCCTCGACAGCCCCTACCTGCCCGGCGCCCGCTCCCCGTACTGGCTCCGCGTCCCCCTGGAAACCGGCGGCTGACGGCGCCCCCCGGACGTCCGTACCGGCCGGACGCGCCGGCGGGCGGGCAGCCCTCGGATCTTTTTTCGCCTTTTCCCTTTCCTGCCGGGAAAGAGCAGGTCAGAGGGGTCCACGGCGGAGGAAATCGCCACCGCGACGGCCTTTTCCCGAATGGCGGTGAAAGGCGTTCCCGCAGGTGGCGGCCGTATGTGAATGCGACGTTCACGTTTGCCAGTTCCGGCCGGGCCGGTCGAAGATGAATCATCACCGAAACACCCCCGGCCGGGGTTCTCTCGCCATGCCCGTGAACGCCCGCAACCCCTTGAGGAGGGGACGATGATCCATGCCCGAGGACTGACCCGGCGGTTCACGGCGCGACGCCGTACCGTCGAGGCCGTCCGCGGTATCGACCTCGACGTGGAGCCCGGACAGCTGGTGGCCTTCCTCGGCCCGAACGGCGCCGGAAAGTCCACCAGCCTGCGCATGCTGACCACCTTGCTGCCCCCGACCTCGGGGACCGCGACCGTCGCCGGCCGCGACGTGGTGTCCGACCCCGCCGGGGTGCGCGCCCGCATCGGATACGTGGGGCAGAAGAACAGCGCCGGCGAGAGCTTCCGCGTCCGCGACGAACTGGTCACGCAGGGACGCTGTTATGGCCTGCCCGTGCCGGTGGCGCGGCGGCGGGCCGACGAGGTGCTCGGGATGCTGGAGCTCGAGGCGCTGGCCGACCGCCGGCCGGGCACCCTGTCCGGCGGGCAGCGCCGCCGTCTGGACATCGCCCTCGGGCTGGTCCACCGGCCCGAGCTGCTCTTCATGGACGAGCCGACGACCGGGCTCGACCCGCGCGGGCGCGCCGACATCTGGCGGCACATCCTGCGCCTGCGCGCCGAGCACGGCACGACGCTGTTCATGAGCACCCACTACCTGGAGGAGGCAGACAGCATGGCCGAGCGGGTGGTGATCATCGACCGTGGCCGGATCATCGCCGACGGGACGGCCGAGAAGCTCAAGAGCGACCTGGCCGGCGACCGCATCACCGTGACCTGCGCGTCCGAGCAGGACGCCGCACGGGCCGCGGTCACCGCCGAGCGCGTCGCCGGCCCCGAGGGGGTCGGCGTGTCCGGGACGGCCGTCGAGATACGGGTGCCGCACGCCGCCGTGGCGCTGCCGGCGTACCTGCGGACGCTGGAGGAGGCGGGCGTGCGAGTGGCCGCCGCCGAGACGGCCCGGCCCACGCTCGACGACGTGTTCCTCACGCTCACCGGGCGCACCCTGCTCGAGAGCGACGATGCCGGCCACGGCCCCACGGCGGGTCCGGCCGGGTCCGCCGATCAGGACGGCCCGAAGGACCAGCAGGACCAACAGGACCAGAACGGGCGCGACGGCCGGGACGGCCGGAAGGAGGGATGGGCATGAGCCGGCGTTTCTTCCAGGACACACGCACGGTCTTCGTCCGGGAGATCGTCCCCGCGCTGCGCGAGCCGTACAGCACGGTCTTCGCCATGGCGCAGCCGCTGCTGCTGCTGTTCCTGTTCGGCCCGCTGCTCGCGGGCACGACAGGCCAGAGCGGGTGGGGCGGAGGCGAAGGGGCGGCCTCGCCGTGGCAGTGGTTCGTGCCCGGGACGCTCATCATGATGTGCCTGTCCGGGCCGATGCTGGCCGGGTACTCGCTGCTCCTGGAGCTGCTGGGCGGCTCGATGGAGCGGATGCTCGTCACCCCGCTCGACCGCGCGGCGATGCTGGTCGGGCGCATTCTGAAGGAGTTCGTGATCCTGCTGGCCCAGGCGGCGGTGCTCATCGGCCTCGCGGTGCCGCTGGGCCTGCGGCTGCCCGTGGCGGGCGTGCTGGCCGCACTGGCGCTGCTGATCGTGTTCGGCACGGGGCTCGGCTCGCTGTCGTTCGTGCTGGCGATCGCCTCCCAGCCCAGCGGGCAGCTGTTCTGGGCGGTCACGCAGGTGGTGGCGTTCCCGCTCATGTTGCTGTCGGGCGTGCTGCTGCCGATCGACCACGGGCCGGCCTGGCTGCGGACGGCCGCCGCGCTGAACCCGGTGACCTACGTCGTCGAGGCGGAACGGGCGCTGTTCGCGGGACGGTTCGCCGACCTGTCGGTGCTGTACGGGGTGGCCGCCGCGGCCGCCGTCGCCGCGATCGGCCTGACGTGGGGCACCCGCGCCATGCGACGCGGGGTGTGAGAGGTAGAGTCGCGAGTGTTCGACCGGACAGGGGGCCGCGCCGGTTCAACCGGCTCCGCAGGGCCGAGTTCGACGCGCGCTTCCCCGGCCTGCCGGCCCTGGTCCTCGCCGAGGAGACAGCCTCGCCGGCGGCGCCACAGGTCTAGACCTGCCCGCCCGATCATGGCGCTGACCAGCGAGGACGTGTGAGCAAGGCCACTGCGTCCCTGACACCATTTCACACGGCGTTCATAAACGGGCAACAGCTCCGAAACGGCTGATTGGAAACCTCGGCGTTGCGGACACGAGAGGGGTCTGCCTTGCTGAAGGGATCGTCGTGACCTACAAGGCCGAGTACATCTGGATCGACGGCACCGAGCCGACCGCCCGGCTCAGGTCGAAGACCAGGATTCTTGCCGACGGAGCCGACCTGCCGATCTGGGGCTTCGACGGCTCCAGCACCAACCAGGCACCGGGCAAGGCGTCCGACTGCGTGCTCAAGCCGGTGTTCACCTGCCCGGACCCGATCCGGGGCGGCGACAACGTGCTCGTCCTGTGCGAGGTCCTGCTCACCGACATGACGCCGCACGCGACCAACACGCGGGCGCTGCTCACCCCGGTCGCCGAGCGCTTCGCCGACCAGGACTCCTGGTTCGGCATCGAGCAGGAGTACACCTTCTTCAAGGACGGCCGCCCGCTCGGCTTCCCCGTCGGCGGGTTCCCCGCCCCGCAGGGCTTCTACTACTGCGGCGTCGGCGCCGACGAGGTGTACGGCCGCGACATCGTCGAAGCCCACCTCGACGCCTGCCTGACCGCGGGCCTGGCGATCTCCGGCATCAACGCCGAGGTCATGCCCGGTCAGTGGGAGTTTCAGGTCGGCCCGGCCGGGCCGGTCGAGGTCTCCGACCACCTCTGGATCGCCCGGTGGCTGCTCTACCGCATCGCCGAGAACTTCGGCGTGTCGGCCACGCTCGACCCCAAGCCGGTGCAGGGCGACTGGAACGGCGCCGGCGCGCACACCAACTTCTCCACCAAGGCCATGCGCGAGGGCTACGACGCCATCATCACCGCCTGCGAGGCCCTGGGCGAGAAGGCCCAGGAGCACATCACGGGCTACGGCTCGGGCATCGAGAAGCGGCTCACCGGCATGCACGAGACCGCCCCGTGGAGCGAGTTCAGCTACGGCGTCTCCGACCGCGGCGCCTCGGTGCGCATCCCGTGGCAGGTCGAGGTCGACAAGCACGGCTACATCGAGGACCGCCGCCCGAACGCCAACTGCGACCCGTACGTGGTCACCCGGCTGATCGTCGGCACCTGCTGCGAGGGCCTGGAGAAGGCCGGCCAGGTCTGACCCGGACGAACGGCGCCGCCCGCGGGGAGATGCATCCCCGCGGGCGGCGCCGTCGTCATGTCAGCGCACCAGGGCGGCGACGCGCTTGCGGTTGGCGAAGATGTCGTCGACCAGGCCGTACGCCCTGGCCTCCTCGGCGGTGAAGATCTTGTCGCGCTCGATGTCGGCGCGCACGCTCTCGGCCGTGCGGCCCGAGTGCCGGGCGAGGAGTTCCTCCTGCAGGGCGCGCATGCGGATGATCTCGCGGGCCTGGATCTCCATGTCGCTGGAGGGGCCGAAGCTGCCCTCCATCGACGGCTGGTGGAGCAGGACGCGCGACTGCGGCAGCGCCGCCCGCTTGCCCGGGGCGCCGGCCGCCAGCAGCACGGCCGCGGCGGAGGCCGCCTGGCCGATGCAGACGGTCTGGACCTCGGGCCGGACGAACTGCATGGTGTCGTAGATCGCGGTCATGGCCGTGAACGACCCGCCCGGCGAGTTGATGTAGATGCTGATGTCGCGGTCGGGGTCGAGCGACTCCAGCGTCAGCAACTGGGCCATCACGTCGTTGGCCGAGGTGTCGTCGATCTGCACGCCGAGGAAGATGATGCGGTCCTCGAACAGCTTGTTGTACGGGCTCATCTCCTTGACGCCGTAGGTCGTGCGCTCGGTGAAGGACGGCACGACGTACCTGGCGGCGATGGGCGCCACGCGGGCGGAGAGCTCGGGTCGGCGTTCTGACATGGGCTTGTCCCCTCCTCGTCTCGGGTCAGGACACCGGGCCGGCGGAGGGCACCAGCGCGGCGCTGCCCACCACCTTGTCGATGAAGCCGTACTCGCGGGCCTCCTCGGCGGTGAACCAGCGGTCGTGGTCGGAGTCGCGCTCGATCTGGTCCACCGGCTGACCCGTGTGGAAGGCGATGCGCTCGGCCAGGAGCTTCTTGGTGTAGAGCATCTGCTCGGCCTGGATCTTGATGTCGGAGGCCGTGCCGCCGATGCCGCCCAGCGGCTGGTGCATCAGGATGCGGGTGTGCGGGAGCGCGTAACGCTTGCCCGCCGTTCCGGCGCAGAGCAGGAACTGCCCCATCGAGGCGGCGAGCCCCATCGCCACCGTGGAGATGTCATTAGGGACATATTGCATGATGTCGTAAATCGCCATTCCGGCGGAAACGGAGCCGCCGGGCGAGTTGATGTAGAGAAAGATATCCCGCTTGGCATCCTCGGCGGACAGCAGAAGAAGCTCGCCGCAGATTCTGTTGGCGATATCGTCGTCCACCTCCTTTCCGAGGAAGACGATGCGCTCGCGCAGCAGTCGCTGGCCCAGGACATCGAGCATCCCCGGCAGGGGCGCCTCGACCGGGTGTGAACCCACGACGCGGCCCGCGCCGGCGGACGCGAACGGATCAAAGGAATGAACGCCGGAGGACACCATTGCCACCTGCTCCCGAATCGGACGCGTGAACGCCGCGCCTTTCCGGCACGGCGAATTACGTCTTCAACGGTGCCAGGCGTTCCGGCCGGCCGGCAGCTTTTTCACTGTCGGCGTCACCGGCCGCGCCTTTTCCGCTTCCGGCGAATTGCCGCGCGCCCTGTTCCGCCGTGGACGAAATTCCTTGACGACCGCCGGAGGGACGATCACGCCGGGCGGTCCCCGGCGACGAGAGCACCGGTGCGCGCCGAATGACGATCAGCCTCGGCCATCCCGGCGGCGGCGGTCACGCGCCGCCGGGATTGTCGTAGGAGACGACGAGATCGCCGTCGGTCACCTCGACGCGGATGACCGCCCCGTCCCGCACGTCCCCGGCGATCAGCGCGCGGGCGATGCGCGTCTCGACCTCGCGGGCGATGAACCGGCGCAGCGGGCGGGCGCCGTACACCGGATCGAAGCCCTGCTCGGCGATGAACCGCAGCGCGGCCCCGGTGACCTCCAGGCTCATCATCCGGTCGGCCAGCCGCGTCCTGACGTCGTCGAACATCAGCGAGACGATCCGCTCGACCTCCGGCTCGGTCAGCGGCTTGAACAGCACCGTGTCGTCCACCCGGTTGAGGAACTCCGGGCGGAAGCGCCCGCGCAGGTCCGCCATGACCAGGTCGCGCGCCGGCTGGTCGATCTCGCCCACGGCGGTCACGCTGTCCATCAGGAACTGCGACCCGATGTTGGACGTCATGATGATCACGGTGTTGCGGAAGTCCACCGTGCGGCCCTGCGCGTCGGTCAGCCGCCCGTCGTCGAGCACCTGGAGCAGGATGTTGAACACATCGGCGTGCGCCTTCTCCATCTCGTCGAACAGCACCACCGAGTACGGCTTGCGCCGCACCGCCTCGGTGAGCTGGCCGCCCTCCTCGTAGCCGACGTACCCGGGCGGGGCGCCGACCAGCCGGCTGACGGTGTGCCGCTCCTGGTACTCGCTCATGTCGACGCGGACCATGTTCTCCTCGGTGTCGAACAGCGCCTGCGCCAGCGCCTTGGCCAGCTCGGTCTTCCCGACCCCGGTGGGGCCGAGGAAGATGAACGAGCCGATCGGCCGGCGCGGGTCCTTGATGCCCGACCGGGCGCGCATGATCGCGTCCGCCACCGCCTTCACCGCCTCGTCCTGGCCGACGACCCGCTCGTGCAGGATCTCCTCCAGCCGCAGCAGCTTCTCCCGCTCGCCCTCCTTCAGGCGGCTGACGGGGATGCCGGTCCACCGGGAGACGATGCCGGCGATCTCCTCCTCGGTCACCACCTCGCGCAGCAGCCGGTGGGCGCCCTGCTTGGACTCCAGCTGCTCCTCGGCCGCGCGGAGCCTGCGCTCCAGCTCCGGCAGCGTGCCGTGCGTCAGCTCGGCGGCCCGGTCGAGTTCGTACCCGCGTTCGGCCCGCTCGGCCTCGCGCCGCACCGTCTCGATCTCCTGGCGCAGTTGCTGCACCTTCCTCAGGGCGTGCCGCTCGGCTTCCCACTGCGCGCGCATGGCGTCGGACTCGGCCCGCAGGTCGGCCAGCTCCCTGCGCAGGCCCTCCAGCCGCTGGGCGCTCGCCGGGTCGTCCTCCTTGGCCAGCGCCGCCTCCTCGATCGAAAGGCGCGTCACCCGGCGCGTCAGCTCGTCCAGCTCGGCCGGCATCGAGTCGATCTCGGTGCGCAGCATCGCGCACGCCTCGTCCACCAGGTCGATGGCCTTGTCCGGCAGGAAGCGGTCGGAGATGTACCGGTGGCTCAGCACGACCGCCGCGACGATCGCGGCATCCATGATCTTGACGCCGTGGTAGACCTCCAGCCGCTCGCGCAGGCCGCGCAGGATCGACACCGCGTCCTCGACCGACGGCTCCTCCACGAACACCGGCTGGAACCTGCGCTCCAGGGCGGCGTCCTTCTCGATGTGCTTGCGGTACTCCACGATCGTGGTCGCGCCGATCAGGTGCAGCTCGCCGCGGGCCAGCATCGGCTTGAGCATGTTGCCGGCGTCCATGGCGCCCTCGCTCGCCCCGGCCCCGACGACGTTGTGCAGTTCGTCGATGAACAGCAGGATGCGTCCCTCGGACGCCTTGACCTCGGTCAGCACGGCCTTGAGCCGCTCCTCGAACTCGCCGCGGTACTTGGCGCCCGCGATGAGCGACCCCATGTCCAGGCTGAAGATCGTCTTGTCCTTGAGCCCCTCGGGGACGTCGCCGCGGGTGATGCGCTGGGCGAGCCCCTCGACGATCGCGGTCTTGCCGACGCCGGGGTCGCCGATGAGCACCGGGTTGTTCTTGGTCTTGCGGGAGAGAATCTGCACGACCCTGCGGATCTCGGCGTCCCGCCCGACGACCGGGTCCATCTTGCCAGCCCCGGCCGCGGCGACCAGGTCCATGCCGTACTTCTCCAGCGCCTCGTAGGCGATTTCGGGATGCGCGGAGGTCACCCGCTGGTTGCCGCGGATGCGCGTCAAGACCGAGAGCAGCCGGTCGCGGGCGATGCCGTGCCCCTGCAGCAGCCGCCCGGCCGAGGTCTCGACGCCCTCGTCGGCGAGGGCGAGCAGCAGGTGCTCGACCGAGACGTACTCGTCCTTGAGCCGCCTGGCCTCCTGGTCGGCCTGGTCGAACAGCCGCGACAGCCGGCGGGTCACGTACACCTCGCCGGGGGAGGCGCCGGGGCCGCCGACCCTGGGACGCCGCTGGAGCTCCGACTCCAGCTCCAGGGTGAGCTTGTCCGGGTCGCCGCCCGCCGCCGTCAGCAGCCGGGGCACCAGTCCGTCCTGCTGGCCGAGCAGGGCCAGCAGCAGGTGCTCGCCGTCGACCTCGGTGTGCCCGTGGCGGATCGCCTTGGTCTGCGCGTCGTGCAGGGCTTCCTGCGACTTCTGGGTCAGTCGGTTCGGGTCCACGATGACACTCCCGTCGTCGATGAGGCGTGACGGCGCAGGGCCGCCTCAAGCTCCGCGATGCGGTCGAGCAGGTCGAGCACCACGCCCAGCGAGGCGTAGTTCAGCGACAGGCCCTCGTGCAGGCGCTCGATGCGCCCGAGCACGACGAGCTGCGACGGCGCGAACCTCAGCTCCTCCCCGCACCGGTCGATGGGCTCCAGCAGGCCGAGAGCGACCAGCCTGCGCACCAGGTCCGGGTGCAGGCCGCCCGCCCGGGCGAAGGACTCGACGCCGATGCCCGGCGCCGGGGTCAGGGCCGTCGTCATGGGACGCCTCCGCGAGGTCACGGCGCTCACCTCCTGGGGTCGAAGCGGGAGACCGGCGCCGGGTCATGGCGCTCACCTCCTGGGATTGAAGCGGGAGACCGGCGCCGGGTCACGGCGCTCCGCTCCTGGGGTTGAAGTGCGAGACCGCCGCCAGCCGCTCGAACGCGGCGCGCTCCTCGTCGGTGATCTTCGACGGCACCATGACGCGCGCCTCGGCGTACAGGTCGCCCGGCGCGCCCTTGGGGTTCGGCAGGCCGCGCCCGCGCAGCCGCAGCCGGCGGCCCGAGGACGTGCCCGGCGGCACCTTGACCTTCGCCTCCCCGCCGGGCGTGTCGACCGGCACGGTCGCCCCGAGCGCCGCCTCCCACGGGGTCAGCGGCAGCGGAACGTGGATGTCCCGCCCCTCGACCCGGTAACGCGGGTCGGCGATGTGGACGATCAGGTACAGGTCCCCCGCCCGGCCGCCGTCGGCGCCGTGGCCGCCCTGGCCGGCCAGCCGGATGCGCTGGCCGTCCGTCACGCCCGGCGGGATCGTCACCTGCAAGGTGCGCGACCCCTGCGCGCCCTGGATCGTGATCGGACGGCGCCCGCCGTGGAACGCCTCGCCGACGTCGAGGGTGATCTCGGCCTCCTGGTCGGCCCCCGGGACCGGGCCCCAGCGGCGCCGGCCGCCCCCTCCCCGCCCGAACATGCCGCCCAGCAGCTCCTCCAGATCGATGTCCATGCCGGCCTGGTCGGAGGTGAACCGGAAGCCCTGGCCGCGCCCGGAGCCCGCGCCGGCCGCCGCATCCCACGGCGCGCCGGCCCAGCCCGCCCCCGCGCCCGCGCCGGCCCGGCGGTAGGCGTCGGGGTCCACGTCCTCGGGCACCGACCGCCAGTCCGGGCCGAACGCGTCGTAGCGCCGCCGCTTGGCCGGGTCGGACAGCACGTCGTAGGCCTCGGACACGTCCTTGAACCTCTCCTCGGCGCCGGGGTCCTTGTTGACGTCGGGATGGTAGGCGCGGGCGAGCTTGCGGTAGGCGCGCTGGATCTCGTCCTGAGTGGCCGTCCTCGGCACTCCCAGCACCTGGTAGAAATCCCGCGCCGCCATCAGCCCGCCGGTTCCGGCCGCTCCGGAGCCGTCGCGACGATCACCGCCGTCGGGCGGAGCTGGCGCTCGCCGTCGCCGTACCCGGGACGCACGACGCCCGCGACCGTTCCCGCCGGGACCTGCGGGTCGGCGACCGTGCCCACGGCCTCGTGGTGGACCGGGTCGAACGGCACGCCCAGCTCCTCGTGCCGGGCGAACCCGAGCCGGGCCAGCATGGCGACGGCCTGGTCGCGTACCGCGCGCACGCCCTCGACGACCGCGCCGGCCTCGGCGTCGGCGTGCCGCAGGGCGAGGTCGAGGTTGTCGACGACCGGCAACCACTCGCGCACGGTGCGGGCCCGCTCCTCGGCGCGGATGCGCTCGGCGTCCCTGGCGACGCGCTTGCGCAGGTTGTCCAGCTCCGCCGCCGACCGCAGCCAGCGGTCCTCCAGCTCGGCCATCCTGGCGTCGGTGTCCTCGGCGCTCCCGCCGTCCCCGGCGGACGAGCGGTCCGGCCCCTGGCCGGGCGCCCGGGCCGGCGGACGCCCGGCGGGCTCGCCGTACGCCCCGGCGGGGGGCGGGCGCCCCGTGCCCCCCGGGGTCTCACCGCGTTCCTCGGCCATGTCCGTTTCCTTCTGGTCCGACGTGTCGGTCCGGCGTCGTCACTCCCGCGTGTCGATCCTGCGTGTCGATCCTGCGTGTCGATCCTGCGTGTCGATCCTGCGTGCGGTCCCGGGGGTCAGTCCGACGTGGTGAACTCGGCGTCGATGACGTCGTCGCCGCCCTTCGCCCCGCCGCCCTGCGCGGCCCCCTGGGAGGCGGACGGGCCGGCGCCCTGCTCCTGGCCCGCGGGCCCCTCCTGCTGGGCGGTGACGGCGGCCAGGCTGTGGAACACCTGCTGCAGCTCCGAGGACAGGTCGCGCAGCCGCTCGACCGGCGCCTCCTCCTTGATGGCCTGCCGCGCGTCGGCGACGAGCTGCTCGGCGCGGGCCTTCTCGTGGACGGGGACCGCCTCGCCCAGCTCGGCGAGCCGCCGTTCGACCTGGTAGGCGACCGAGTCCAGCTCGTTCCTCGCGTCGATCGCCTCGCGGACCCTCGCGTCCTCGGTGCGGTGCCGCTCGGCGTCCTGGACCATCCGGTCGATCTCGCCCTTGTCCAGGTTGGAGCTCTCGCTGATCGTGATGCGCTGCTCGGCGCGGGTGTCCTTGTCCTTGGCGGCGACGTTGAGGATGCCGTTGGCATCGACGTCGAAGGTGACCTCGATCTGCGGCACTCCGCGGGGCGCCGGGCGGATGTTCTCCAGCCGGAACCGGCCGAGGGCCCGGTTGTCGGCCGCGCGCTCGCGCTCTCCCTGCAGGACCACCACGTCCACGGCGTTCTGATCGTCCTCGGCGGTGCTGAAGGTCTCCGTGCGGCGGGCCGGGATGGTGGTGTTGCGCTCCAGGACCTTGGTCATGACCCCGCCGAGGGTCTCGATGCCCAGCGACAGAGGCGTGACGTCCAGCAGCAGCACGTCCTTGACCTCGCCCTTGAGCACGCCGGCCTGGACCGCGGCGCCGTCGGCCACCACCTCGTCGGGGTTGACCGTCATGTTCGGCTCCTTGCCTCCGGTGAGGCGGCGCACGAGGGCCTGCACGGCCGGGATGCGCGTGGAGCCGCCCACCAGGATGACCTCGTCCAGGTCGTCGGCGGAGAGCTTGGCGTCCTCCATCGCGCGCTGGACCGGGCCCATGGTGCGCTCCACCAGGTCCCTGGTGATCTCCTCGAAGGTGGAGCGCATCAGGGTGGTGTTCAGGTGCTTGGGCCCGTTGGCGTCGGCGGTGATGAACGGCAGGCTGACGGTCGTCTGGGTCACCGACGACAGCTCCACCTTGGCCTTCTCGGAGGCCTCGAACAGCCGCTGGAGGGCCTGGGGGTCCCTGCGCAGGTCGATGCCGGTCTGGGACTGGAACTCGTCGGCCAGGTGGTCGACCAGCCGGCGGTCGAAGTCGTCGCCGCCGAGGTGGGTGTCGCCGGAGGTGGAGCGCACCTCGATGACGCCCTCGCCGATGTCCAGGATGCTCACGTCGAAGGTGCCGCCGCCGAGGTCGAACACCATCACCGTCTCGCTGCCCTTCTTGTCCAGCCCGTAGGCCAGGGCGGCGGCGGTCGGCTCGTTGATGATCCGCATGACCTCCAGGCCCGCGATCTTGCCGGCGTCCCTGGTGGCATGCCGCTGCGCGTCGTTGAAGTACGCGGGCACCGTGATCACCGCCTCGGTGATCTTCTCGCCGAGGAACTTGGCGGCGTCGGCGACCAGCTTGCGCAGCACCAGGGCGGAGATCTCCTCCGGCGCGTACAGCTTGTCCTTCACCTTGAAGCGCACCGCGTCGTCCGGGCCGGGCGCCACGTCGAACGAGACGGCGTGGATCTCGCTCTCCACCTCGTCGTACCGGCGGCCGATGAAGCGTTTGACGGAGTAGAGGGTGCCCTTGGGGTTGAGGATGGCCTGCCGCCGCGCGAGCTGGCCGACGAGTCTCTCCCCGGTGTCGGTGAAGGCCACCACCGACGGCGTCGTCCGCTGTCCCTCCGCGTTCGGGATGACCACCGGCTGGCCGTCTTCGGTCGTGGCGATGACGGAGTTGGTCGTTCCCAGGTCGATGCCGACTGCCTTGGCCATTGCTGCCTCCCGCAGGACGCCGGGGATGGCGGCGTGCACGCTGACGCGTCGTCGCGCAGCGCGCACGCCCACACCTTCGACACTGGCCAGCGAGGGACGGCCGCACATCCTCAATACGGGTAGTCGTTGGCCGCCAGAGCCCCTGTGTACTGTTGAAAGAGCAGGTCAGAACGGGTGCCGTGCCCCATCGTCCAGAGGGCCCGGGCGCGGCCTCCGACGGCCGGCGGAGCACGCCGCGACGACCCGGACCCTTGTCACGGGGGAGAAATGCGTGGACGCGAGCCCGAGTGGCACATCCTCGGCCGGCTGCTGAGCGCGGCCGAACACGGCGGCGGCGGAACACTGCTCGTCGAGGGCGAGCCCGGCACGGGCAAGACCCTGCTCCTGGCCGAGGCCGCCGCCCACGCCTCCCGGCGGGGCTTCGCGCTGGCCACCGGCAGCGCCGAACGGCTGTCGCCCGAGCGCCTCGGCACGCGCGCGCTGGAGCACCTGCGCGTCCGGCTGGCCCGCGGCGCGCCCGGCCGCCCGTTGCTGGTGGGCCTGGACGACCTGCAACGGGCCGACTTCGCCACACTCGCCACGCTGCGCGCCCTGCACCGCGACCTCGGATGCCGCCGCCTGGTGTGGCTGCTGTCCCGGTCGGTCACGACGGCCGGGCGCCCCTGCCCGGCGACGCGGGCCGGGGAGTGCAGCGAACACCTGTTCCAGGTCCTGGAGAGCCACGGCGCCACCCGCCTCACGCTGCGCCCGCTGCCGGAGGAGGCGGTCGCCGCGGTGGCCGCCGACGTGCTCGGCGCGGTGCCCGACCCTGGTCTGCTGAGCTTCGCGGCGGGCGCGGGCGGCAACCCGTTCCTGCTGGTGGAGTTGCTGCGCGGGCTGCGCGAGGAGGGCGCCGTCGAGGTGCGCGGCGGCCGTGCCCGGCTGCCGCGGCCCTCCCCGGCCGCCGCCCGGCCCGGCGGGGAGAGCCCGTGCCCGCCGCCCGAGCGGGTGCGCGCCGCCGTGCGGTCGCGGCTGCGGGGGCTGAGCCGGGAGGGGCGCCAGCTGGTGGAGGTGGCGGCGGTGCTCGGCCGGCGCTTCTCCCCCGAGGACGTGGGCGACCTGGTCGGGCGGGGCCCGGCGGCGCTGCTCCCCGCCGTCGAGGAGGTGCTGGACGCCGGGCTGCTCCTCGCCGCCGGCGACACGCTGGAGTTCCGGCACGAGCTGGTCTGGCGGGCCGTCCTGCGCGATCTGCCCGCGGCGATGCGCAACGCGCTGCACCACCAGGCCGGCCGCCTCCTGCTCGGCCGGGGCGGCGCGGCGGAGCGGGCCGCCGGGCACCTGGTCGAGGGCGTCCGGCCGGGCGACACGCGCGCCCTCGCCGACCTGGACCGGGCGGTCACCGAGGTCCGCGCCACCGCGCCCGGCGCCGCCGCCGACCTCGCCGTCCAGGCGGTCAAGCTGAGCGACCCCGCCGACCCGCGCCGGCCCGCGCGCGTCGTCACGGCCGTCGAGGCGGCCACCGAGGCCGGACGGCTCGCCGACGCCGAACGGCTGGCGCGTTCGGCGCCGGCCCGGGCGACGTCCCCGGCCGCCGCCGCGTTGCACTGCGCCCTGTCCGGGGTCCTGCTGCCGGCCGGGCGGCCGGCCGAGGCGGTGGCCGAGGCGGAGGCGGCGCTCCGCGAGCGAGCGCTGCCCGCCCCCTGGCGCGAGCGCGCCACGCTCGGCCTGCTGTACGGCCTGGCCGCCCTGCCCGACCGCGAACGGGCCGAGCGGGAGGCCCTCAGGGTCCTCGCGGACGCCGGACGGCACGAGGCGGCGGCGGAGGCGGCGGCCACGGCGGTGCTCGGGACGATCTGGTGGGAGTCCGGACGCCTCGCCGAGGGTCTGCGCGCGGCCAGAGAGGCCGTCGGGCGGGCGGAGGACGCCGGCGATCCGGAGGGGCGGGCCTGCACGCGGCTCGCGCTGGCCGCGATGCTGACCGACGTCCGCCTGCTCGACGAGGCCCGCGCCGTCATCGGCGAGGCCGCCGAGGAGGACGAGTCTCCCGGCCACGACGCGTGCGCGGCAGGCGAGCCGCCCGGCCACGACGCGTGCGCGGCAGGAGAGGCGTCCGGCCACGGCGCATGGGCGGCGGTCGAGGCGCCCGGTCATTGGGCGACGGGCGAGGTGCCCAGTCACGGCCCGTGGGCGGCGGGGGCGGCGGCCCTGTCCGCGCGGGCCGAGCTGGCCGCCGGGCGTGCGGAGGACGCCGCGGCCCGGGCGAGACGGGCGCTGGACCTCGTCCAGGCCACGGGCGCCCGCCTGTCCGGCGCCGTCGCGGCAGCGGTGCTGGCCACCGTCGCGCTGCGCCGGGGCGACCTGCGCGCGGCCGAGCGCCACGCGGACGGTGACGACGGGTGGCCGCTCCAGGCCGGGACGGCCGCCTGCTGGTGCGCGATGGCCGCGGCGCAGGTCGTCGAGGCCCGGGACGGTCCCGCCGCCGCGCTGGAGCGGCTCGGCCCGCTCTACGCCGGGGTGCGGGAACGGCCGGGCCTCCTGGTGGCGGACCCGGCCGCCGCGCCGTGGCTGGTCCGCGTCGCCCTGGCGGCGGGCGACCGGCCCGGCGCCCGGCTCACCGTCGCCTCGGCCGAGCGCCTGGCGGAGGGCGCCCCCGGGTTCCCCACCGTCCGCACCGCCGCCATCCACGCGCGCGGCCTGCTCGAAGGGGACGCCGAAGCGCTCGAACCGGCCGTCAAGGAGGGCGTGGACCCCTGGGCCCTCGCCTCGGCCGCCGAGGATCTCGGCGTGACGCTGGAGGCCGCCGGCGACCGGCGGGCGTGCGTGCGGACCCTGGACCAGGCGCTGGCCGGCTACCAGGAGTGCGGGGCGGCCAGGGACGCGGCCCGGCTGCGGCGCAGGCTGCGCCGGCTGGGCGTGCGGCACCGGCACTGGGCCACCGCCGATCGGCCGGTCACCGGCTGGGCCAGCCTCACCGACACAGAGCGCACGGTCTCACTGCTGGTCACCCAGGGATGGACCAACCGGCGGGTCGCCGAGCAGATGTTCATCAGCGTGCACACCGTGGCCTTCCACCTGCGCCAGATCTTCCGCAAGCTGGGCATCGGATCGCGGGTGGAGCTGACCCGCCTCGTGCTCGAGCGGCACCACCACCAAGAGGCCACAGACGGCACGAACGGCGCGGACCGGCCGGAGTGAGATCAAGCGGGGCGCCCGGCTCCGGCGCGGGCATCCGCCGTCGGGCTCAAGGCCGGCGGGCCCCGGAGAGCGCTCAGGCGGAGGCGCGGTCGTGCCCGTAGGCGACGGTGACGGCGGGGGCGATGAAGGCGGCCCAGACGAGCTTGCCCTGGCCCTCGGTCATCCTCCAGCCCCAGGAGCAGCTGAGGCTCTCGACCAGGTGCAGCCCCCGGCCGCTCTCGGCGAAGTAGTCGGCGCGGGTGACGACGGGCGGCCCGTCGTAGGGGTCGGAGACGGCGCAGACCAGGTGCGAGGCCCGGTGGAGCAGGCGCAGCCGGGTGGGTTCCCCGGCGTGCCGCATGGCGTTGGTGACCAGCTCGGACACCACGATGCGGGTGTCGTACGCCAGCTCGCCCAGCCCCCAGTTGTTCAGCGTCGCCATGGTGAAGTCTCGGGCCATCTTGATCGTCGCACCGGTGCGGCCGAGTGAGCACAGCTCGGCGGCCACCGGCTCCCAGGAGTCGCCCTCCATCGCGGGCAGCAGCCACCAGGGAGCCTCACCCCGTACAACGGACTGCCGGCAAGCCTGGTGGTGTGCGGTCATCAAGGTCCTCACTACGTTGGGGCCGTTCACGCGGTCCGGACATGACGGGGCGAGTCAATCTTTCTTCACGACACGTTCTGATGCAAGTGCCGATGCACGTGCAAATGCTACTTTTCCCCACGGAACTCAGACATATGCCCGTCTATGACCGTTTCTATGCAAAGAGAGGACCAAAAACCTTCGCCGATGTCGCGTGGTGTACGAGCACCACTCAGGGATGAGACACTGTCGGCTGCTCATTCATCCGTGGCTCCAGGAGCTCGCATGATCACGGCCCTCGGACAAGACGACGACGTACCTGACGGACATATCCTCGCCTATTCGCGAGGCGGCCCCACCGCCTTGCGCATCCTGCTCGGCGCGAACCTTCGCCGGCTGCGCATCGCCAAGGGCATCACGCGCGAGGCCGCGGGCGACGCCATCCGCGCCTCGCACGCCAAGATCAGCCGCCTGGAGCTGGGCCGGGTCGGTTTCAAGACGCGTGACATCACCGACCTGCTCACCCTCTACGGCGTGATCGACCCCGACGAGCGCGCCACGTTCCTCAAGCTGGCCCAGCAGGCCAACGCCCCCGGATGGTGGCAGAAGTACAGCGACCTGCTGCCGTCGTGGTTCGAGCTGTACGTCGGCCTGGAGGAGGCCGCGTCGGTCATCCGCACCTACGAGATCCAGTTCGTCCCCGGCCTCACGCAGACCGAGGACTACGCCCGTGCGGTGATCATGCTGGGACACTCCGAGGCCTCGGTCGAGGAGATCGACCGGCGCGTGGCGCTCCGCATGGCCCGCCAGCGGCAGGTGATCGGGCCGGAGGGCCCCCGCCTGTGGGCCCTGGTGGACGAGGCGGCCCTGCGGCGCCCGCTCGGCGGCCGCAACGTCATGCGGGCCCAGGTCGACCGCCTCCTGGAGCTCACCGAGTCGCCCACCATCACGGTGCAGGTCGTGCCGTTCGGCCAGGGCGGCCACGCGGCGGCGGGCGGCCCGTTCACGATCCTGCGCTTCAACGAGCGCGACCTTCCCGACGTGGTCTACATGGAGCAGCTCACCAGCGCTCTTTACCTGGACAAGCGCGAAGAGACCGACCCGTACATGAAGGTCATGGACCGTCTCTGCGTCGAGGCCGCCACCGTGGCGGAGTCCCGGCGCTTCCTTGAGGCGCTCCGCACGGAGATGTGAAGGGTTCCAGATATTCGCGTATATAAGGCGAAAAGTCGGGCACGGGACGTCGAGTAAGGGAGAAAACGCAGCTCAGAGGAGGCACCATGCTCCAGGGCAAGACGATCGCCTTTCTCGTGGCCCCCGAGGGCATCGAACAGGTCGAGCTGACCGAGCCGTGGAAGGCCGTGGCACAGGCCGGCGGCACCCCGCGCCTGGTGTCCACCCAGCGCGGCAAGGCCCAGGCGTACAACCACCTCGACAAGGCCGACGCCTTCGACATCGACGCGACCGTCGATGAGGTGAGCGCGGGCGACTTCGACGGCCTGATCCTGCCCGGCGGGGTCGCCAACCCCGACGCCCTGCGGATGAACGACGACGCCGTGCGGTTCGCCCGGTCGTTCTTCGACGCCGGCAAGCCGGTGGCGGCGATCTGCCACGCGCCATGGACGCTGATCGAGGCCGGCGTCGTCGGCGACCGCGCGATGACGTCATGGCCGAGCCTGAAGACCGACCTGCACAACGCGGGCGCGTCCTGGGCCGACCAGGAGGTCGTGGTCTGCACCAACGGGCCGAACACCCTCATCACCAGCCGCAAGCCCGACGACCTCAAGGCCTTCTGCCAGGCCGCGGTCGACGCGTTCGGCGGAGGCTGACCGGCCGGTCCCCGAGGGTGATCGGAGCCCAAACCCCGCCTTCTCGTTGTGAGCGATATCGGTCTCTGCCATGCTTTCCGCCATCAGCGGCAGATGGGCATGTCGCGTGGCAGGAAAGAACCTGACATGACCGAGATCTTCACGCTCGGCGAGGCGCTGGGCGTCGTCTCCGCGGACCGGCTCCGGCACGACACCGACGTCCGGCTGGACGTCGCGGGCGCCGAGCTGACCGCCGCCGTGGGCCTGGCCCGGCTGGGGCACTCCGTGACCTGGCTGGGCAGGGTCGGCGTCGACGAGCTGGGCGCCCGCATCCTGACCGTGCTGCGGGGCGAGGGAGTGGACGTCTCGCACGCCCAGACCGACTCCGCCGCGCCGACCGGGCTCGCCATCCGGCAGCGGCGCATCGGCCGGGTGGGGCACGTCGTCCACTACCGCGGCGGGTCGGCCGGCTCGCGGCTCGGCCCGGGCGACATCCCCGCGCGCGCCCTGCAGTCCGCCAAGGTGCTGCACGTCACCGGCATCACCCCGGCCCTGAGCGGCACCGCTTGGAGTGCGGCCCACCACGCCATCAAGCTGGCCAGGGAGGCCGGCGTCGCGGTGTCGGTCGACGTCAACCACCGGCCGCAGCTCTGGGTCGACCGCCAGGAGGCCGTCGAGGCGCTCACCGAGCTGGCGATGAGCGCCGACGTGCTGTTCGCGAACCAGGACGAGCTGCAGCTCATCGAGCCGGCCATTGGAACGGTCCGCGAGCTGGTGGTCACCCGGGGAGGCAAGGGCGCGAGCGCGACCATCAACGGCATGCGCTACGACGCCCAGGCCGCGCCGGTCACCGTGGTCGACCCGGTGGGCGCCGGGGGGTCCTTCGTCGCGGGCTACCTCAGCGGCATGCTGGAGGAACTGCACCCCACCGACCGGCTGCGCCGCGGCTCGGCGCTGGCCGCGTTCACCGTCGCCAGCCACAGCCCCTGGCAGGGCCTGCCCACCCGCTCCGAACTCCCCCCGCTCACCTTCTGACCGGTCCGCGCCTCGAACGCCCCTGCCGGCCGGGGCATGCCCCGGCCGCGCCTGGGACGGCCATCCGACCGGTCCGCGCCTTGTCCTTGCTCTAGCCGCTACCAGGCCAGGCCGACGGCCCTGCTCCGGCCGCTACCAGGCCAAGCCGACGCTGAGCCCGTTCGGCCACAGCACGGGCAGGCTGCTCTGCTGGCCCACACCGCCGACCAGCGTCCCCGTGCAGCCGGCGCCGGCGAACACGGCCGCCACGGCGGGGATGCCGGGCGAGCCGAAGGTGTTCCTGATCGAGGCGATCGGGAACGGGGCGGCCACGCACCCGCCGCCCGGCGGCAGGTAGACCATCTTGCCGGTGTAGTTGTATCCGCTGTACGCGCAGATCGATCCGGGCTTGCAGTCCTCGGCGGCGGCGTTCGCCGCGGGCGGGGCGAACGACAGCGCGGCGGCTCCCGCGAGCACGGCCAGCGAGACCAGACGCGCGCCTCGGCGTAAGGACATGGACTACCCCCTTCTCGGACGAACACCGAGCGGCCCCTATCTCTTGCTCCGGCCGCACCTCCGTACGGGCTCCGCCGCACGTGCGGAGCCGGTTCACCCTCGGATCAACGCACCCGCGCCCGAGCCGGTCAACCCCGCGCCGGACCCGACACACGTCCGCCATGGCCAGCGCACCACCCGCCCCCGAACCCGGTGAAATTTTCGCCGCCCCACCCAGCCTCACCCGTGCACGGTGACCGCGAACGTGCGTCGCTCGGGCTCGCCGGCCCAGCGGTGTTACATGCCTTGACCGGTATATGCATGGAGGGGCATACTGGCTGGTGTGCCCGATGTCATCTGGTCCGTGCTGATCGATCCGCATCGCCGCGCCATGCTCGACCTCCTGCGTGAACGTCCGCGCACGGTCGGCGAGCTGGTAGACGCGCTGCGCCTGTCACAGCCCACGACGTCCAAGCACCTGCGGGTGCTGCGGGACGGAGGCTTCGTGCAGGTCGCGCGGGACGCTCAGCGCCGTGTCTACACCATCGACCCGGCCCCGCTGGCCGAGCTCGACGCCTGGCTCGCCCCCTACCGGCGGCTGTGGAACGACCGGCTCGACGCGCTGGGGCGCCACCTCGACACCACCAAGGAGAACTGATGGATCTCGGAACCTCCATCGAACATCGGGGCCGCCCCGCGGTGCGCTTCGAGCGCGTCTACGACCATCCGGTCGAGCGGGTCTGGGAGGCCGTCGCCACGCCCGGAGGGCTGGCGCACTGGTTCCCCTCGGCGGTCGAGCTCGAACCCCATGCCGGAGGAAAGATCACCTTCTCGGGTGACCCGAACCTCGAGACCATGACCGGCACCGTCGTGGCGTTCGAGCCGCCACGCCGCCTGGCCTTCACCTGGGGCGGCGACGAGCTGCACTTCGACCTCGAACCAGTCGGCGACCACGGCTGCCGGCTCACGCTCGTCAACGTCCTGGAGCGGGCCGACACGGCCGCGCGCAACGCGGCCGGCTGGACCGTCTGCCTGGCAGAGCTGGACAAGCACCTGGCCGGCGCCGCGGCCGGCGGGCCGCACAGCGACACCGCGCTGCCGTGGCGGCAGATGTACGAGGCGCATGTCTCCTCCGGCATGCCGTCCGGAGCCCCGATACCCGGCGCTCCGCAGGAGACGACCGACACCGCGAACTGAGGCCGGCCGCGGCGGTCAGACCGAAGCAGGGTGTCCTGCGCGGTCAAAGGGCGGAGCGGGAGGCGGCGCGGCCGAGCGGAGCCCGGTGGCCGGCGCAGTCCGACCGGAGCCGGGGCCAGCGTGTTCGGGACGGAGCCAGGGGCCGGCGCGATTAGGGCGGATCCAGGGGCCATCGTCGTTGAAGCGGATCCAGGGGCCGACCCGGTCGGAGGAAGCCCGGTGTCCGGCGTGGTGGTAGCGGAAGCGGGTGGCCGGCGTGGTGGAAGCGGAGGCGGGGAGCGGCGTCAGAGGTGGAGGGGGAGGCGGGCCAGGCGCCAGGAGCCGGGCATGGGCTGGCGTTCCAGATCTTCGGGTGCGACGGCCAGGGCCATGCCGGGGAAGCGCCGCAGCAGCCCCGCGAAGGCCACCTCGGCCTCCTGGCGGGCGAGCGCCGCGCCCAGGCAGTAGTGCAGGCCGTGCCCGAACCCCACATGGGTCTCCCTGCGCCCGTCCGGCTCGCGGGTGACGTCGAGCCGCTCGGGGTCGTCGAACACGCGGGGGTCGTAGTTGCCCGCGACCAGCACCGCCATCACCGCCTCCCCCTTGCGCACCGGCATGCCGCCGATCTCGACGTCCTCGGCGGCGTACCGCAGGCGGGTGCCCTGCACCGGCCCGCACCAGCGCATCAGCTCGTGCACGGCGCGCGGCGTCAGCCCCGGGTCGCCGCGCAGCAGGGCGAGTTGCTCGGGGTGGGTGAGCAGGGCGGCGACGCCGTTGCCGATCAGGTGGGCGGTGGTCTCGTGACCCGCCAGGACCAGGGTCAGCACGAGGGTGACCATCTCGGTGTCGCCGAGCCGGTCGCCGTCCTCGTCGTGGGTGCGGATCAGGCCGGTCAGCAGGTCGGCGGTCGGCGCGGCGCGGCGCCGTTCGATCAGGGCGTGGATGTGCTCCACCATGTCCCGCAGGGCGCCGGCCATGCCGCCCGCCTCCAGGGTCACCAGGGCCTTGCCCCATTCGCGCCACTGCGGGCGGTCCTGTTCGGGGATGCCCACCAGTTCGCAGATGACGGTGATCGGTAGCGGGTAGGCGAAGTGTTCCATCAGGTCCACCGCCCCGTGCCGCCCGAGGCCCTCCAGGCGGTCGAGGAGGGACTCGGTGATCTCCTGGACGCGCGGACGCAGTTCCAGGACCCGGCGCGCGGTGAAGGCGCGCGACACCAGCCTGCGCAGCCGCAGGTGGTCGGCTCCGTCGGCGTCCAGGACGCTGTCCAGGATGTACGGCGCGTACTCCTCGGGGATTCCGCGCGCGGCCAGTTCGCGCTCGCGGATGTCGCCGACGTCCATGCCGGGCACGTTCGCCGGATCGTTCACGAAGCGCGGGTCGCCGAGGACGGTCTTGACGTCGGCGTACCGGGTGACCAGCCAGATCGGCGTGCCGCGCCCGAAGAACGTCCCCCGGACGAGCGGGGCCCGCTCGCGCAGGCGCGCGTAGCCGCGGAAGGGGTCGCGCATGAGCTCGAAGTCCATCAGGTCGACGGCATCCCCCGCCCCGGCGGACGTGCCGGGACCGCCGGACGTGCCGGGACCGCCGGACGTGCCGGGACCGCCGGACGTGCGGGGGTGTGCGGGAGTGCCCATGCTCGCCTCCTGGAGCGTCAGGTGAGGTCGCGCCGTGTGCCCCTCCTCGTCGGACGCTCGGCGCTCGCCGGCCGCCACCGGAACAGGACACCGCGGAATCAGGAGGACCGCGTACAGGTATGCGCGGTAGGAATGATTTTCAATCCTGCCGCACCGCAACTGTGGAACGGTTGTGAAGCCGCCCTTACGCTCCGGGAAGGTGACGGACCCGGCTGTTGCCCGGGTCGTAGAGCGGCTCGGCCGCGATCTCGGCCGGGACCCACCCGCCGTGAACCCCCACCTCGACCACGCCGGGCGGCGCGGCGTCCGGCCCCTCCTCGCCGACCGGCAGGTAGGCGTACGCGATCGAGCGGTCGACCCGGTGGCCGTAGCCGCCGCTGGTCACCCGGGAGGCGGGCACGCCGTCCACGCGCACCGGCTCGCCGCCCAGGCAGACCTGCCGCGGGTCGGCGAGCACCAGGCAGCGCAGCGAACGCCGCGGGGCGGTGAGGGCGTCGCGCCCGACGAAGTCCTTGCCCGCCGCGACGGCGAAGCCGAGACCGGCCTCCAGCGGCGTGGTCTCCGGCGTGATGTCCAGCCCCCAGACGCGGTACCCCTTCTCCAGCCGCAGGCAGTCGAGCGCCCGGTAGCCGGCCGGGCGCACGCCGTGCGGCGCGCCCGCCTCCGTCAGGACGTCCCACAAGGTCAGGCCGTACTCGGTGGGGCAGTAGAGCTCCCAGCCGAACTCGCCGGCGAAGGTCACCCGCTGGGCCAGCACCGGGACGTTGGCCACGCTGATCTCGCGCGCCCGCATGTAGCCGAAGGTCAGGTCGTCGTCGCTGAGCTCGCCGAGCACCTCCAGAGCCTTCGGACCCCACAGGCAGTAGCAGGCGTGGGCCGAGGTGACGTCCCGCACGTCGAGCCCGTGGCGGCGCAGCCAGGCGGCGTCGTGCACGCCGAACGCGGTGCCGGTGACCATGCGGAAGCGGTCGGCGGCCAGGCGGGTGACGGTCACGTCCGCCTCGATGCCCCCGCGCTCGTTGAGCAGCTGGGTGTAGACCACCGAGCCGACGGGGCGGTCGAGGTCGTTGGCGCACAGTCGCTGCAGGCCGGCCAGCCCGGTGATCTCCAATTTCGCGAAGGAGGTCTGGTCGAACAGCGCGGCGGCGTCGCGGGCGGCCAGGCACTCGGCCCTGATGGCCGGCGACCAGAACCTTCCCGCCCATCCGGCCGGCCGGAACTCCTCCCCGTCGCCGTCGCCGTCGCCGTCCCCGGCCGCGACGGCGGCGCCCGTGGACGCGGAAGCGGGGGCAGGGGCGGCGAACCAGTTCACCCGCTCCCAGCCGGCCTTCTCGCCGAACTCGGCGCCCAGCGCGAGGTGGCGCGGGTAGGCGGGAGAACGGCGCAGCGGGCGCGCGGCCGTGCGCTCCTCGCCGGGATAGACCACGTCGTAGTACTTGCTGTAGGAGTCCAGCGCCTTCGCGCGGGCCCACCGCGCGCCGCGGGCGTGCGCGCCGAACCGGCGCACGTCCATGCCGAAGACGTCGTACTCCGGCGTGCCGTCCACGATCCACTCGGCCATGACCTTGCCCACGCCGCCCGCCGCCGCCAGGCCGTGGACGCAGAATCCGGCCGCGACCCACAGGCCCGCGACCGCGGTCTCGCCGAGCAGGAACTCCCCGTCCGGGGTGAACGCCTCGGGCCCGTGCACCACCTTGGCGAAGTCCGCCGCGTCCCGCCCGCCCGTCTCGCCCGTCTCGCACAGGCCGGGGAGCCTGCGCCGGGCCGACTCCCACGATTCGGCGAACTTGCCCATGTCGGGCTCGAACAGCGTCCGGGGCTCGGACAGCGGCTCGGCGGCCTGCCAGACCTGCGGAGTGCGGATGTAGCCGCCGACGAGGATGCCGCCGTCCTCCTCCCGGAAGTACACGATGTTGTCCGGGTCGCGCACGGTGGGCGTCGAGGCCGGGACGCCGAACGGCCGGGTGACGACGTACTGGTGCTTGATCGGCACGATGGGGATGTCGGCCCCGGCCAGCCGGCCGAGCCGCCCGGCCGCCGCGCCGGCCGCGTTGACGACGGTCCCGGTGGCGATGACGTGCTCGCCGACCCGGACTCCGCGCACGCGCCCGTCCCGCACGTCGAAGCCGGTCACCTGGACGCCGGTCACGATGCGCGCTCCGAGCTTCTCGGCGCCGGCGGCGAGGGCGCGGCCGAGGCTGGCCGGGTCCAGCCAGCCGTCCCCTGGCAGCCACAGGGCCGCGCGCACGTCCCCGACCTCCATCAGCGGGAGCATGTCGCGGGCCTCGCGGGCCGAGACGAGGTCCATGTCGAGCCCGTAGGTCTCGGCGGCGCCGGCCTGGCGCAGCAGTTCCTCGTGCCGCTCGGCGGTCGTGGCCAGCCGCAGCCCGCCCACGCCGTGCCAGCCGGGGTCGAGCCCGGTCAGCTCGCGCAGCTCCGGGTACAGCCCCGCCGAGTACATGATCATGCGAGTCTGGGTGACCGTGGAGCGAAGCTGGCCGACGAATCCCGCCGAATGCCAGGTGGTGCCTTCCGTCAGCCCGTGCTGTTCGAGCAGGATGACATCCGTCCAGCCGAGTCGTGCCAGGTGGTAGGCGACGCTGCACCCGGCGACGCCGCCGCCGACGACCACGGCCTGCGCCTCGGCGGGAAGTTCCACCATCGATACCCCCGTGTAACGACCGGCCCGCAGAATCGGATCAATGGTCTGAAGGTAGACCAAAGGAGGCCCGCGTGCCAGACCTCGGCTCGGCACTCGAACTCGTCGCGGCCTGGGCGGGCCGGCCGGTCATCCCTACCCCGATCAAGGGCGGGTTGAGCCACCACATCGTCCGCGTCGACACCGAGGCCGGCGACCGCTGGCTGCTGCGCGTCCTGGACCCGCGCGTCTCCGTCGCCGGGCTGGGCATCCCCCTCGACCTGGAGATCGTCAACACGGTCCGGGCCGCCCAGGCGGGAGTGGGGGCCAAGGTGCTGCTGCGCCTGCCCGGCGCGGTCCTGCTGGAGTACATCGACGGCGCCACGCTCGACGCCGCCGCCGTGCGCGACCCGAAGATGACCGAGGGCATCGCCCTGGCCTGCCGCCGCCTGCACGCCGGGCCGCGCTTCGCCACCGACTTCTCGATCTTCCGCAAGCTCGACGAGCTGCTGTCGCTGTGCCGCGGCCACGCGCTGCGCATCCCGGAGGGGTACGAGGACCGGCTGCCCGCCATCGCGGCGATCGAGGCCGCCATGGCCGCGCGGCCGGCGCCCACCGTGCCCTGCCACAACGACCTGCTGCCGGAGAACTTCATCTTCGACGGCTCGGCGGTCCGCATCGTGGACTACCAGCTGTCGGGCAACAACGACCCGGCGTTCGAGCTGGGCGACATCGCGGCGGAGGCCGATTACGACCCCGAGATGGCCGGGCGGTTGACGCGTGCCTACTTCGGGGACGAGGATCCCGCGGCAAGAGTCCGGCTCTACCTGCTCATGTCCAACTTCACCTGGACGCTGTGGTTCAGCGTCCACCACGGCCTGCTCGCCGAGCATGCCGCGGCGGCCGACTTCGACTATGAGGCCGAGGCCGCCGACAAGTACGCCCAGGCCGTCCGCGATCTCGACGATCCGCGGTTCGGCCGGCTCCTCGACGACGTCCGAGGCGGGCGACGCCCGGCGGGAGGCGCGGTGCCGCCCTCCGCCCCGCCGTCCGCGCATCCTTCACCGGCCCCTCCTCCCACCGCCCCACCTCCGGCCCCCTCCACCGACCCGTCTCCGGCTTCTTCCACCGCCCCGCCTCCGGCCCCCATCTCCGAGCCGTCCCCGGGAAACACCACCACCGGCCCGGCCTCGGCGCCCTCCACCGGCCCGCCCCACGGAAACGCCCCCGGAGGGCGGGACCCGCGGGCCGGCTGACCCGCCCGACCTCCCGGCGGTCACCCGACCTCCCGGCGGTTCCCTCGCAGTACGCACCCCCCGCACCGCACCATGGCACCACCCGCGCCACCAAGGAGGCCTCTATGGCCCAGCCCACCCTCGACGACGACGCCAAACGCCTCGCCGAACTCGGATACAAGCAGGAACTCTCGCGATCGTGGAGCGGCTTCTCCAACTTCGCGATCTCCTTCTCGATCATCTCCATCCTGGCCGGATGCTTCACCACCTTCAGCCAGGCGTGGAACAACGGCGGGCCGATCGCCATCTCCATCGGCTGGCCGCTGATCTCGGCGTTCATCCTCATCATCGGCTTTTGCATGTCCGAGCTGGTCTCGGCCTACCCGACGGCCGGCGGCATCTACTGGTGGGCCGCCAAGCTGGGCCGTCCCGTACACGGCTGGTTCACCGGCTGGCTGAACCTGATCGGCCTCATCGCGGTCACCGCCTCGGTGGACTACGGCTGCGCGACGTTCCTCAACATCACCATCGGCCGGTTCAGCGACGGCTGGGCGAAGGGCGACCCGCTGCACCAGACGTTCCTGCTGTTCGCGATCGTCCTGGTGCTGCACGCGCTGATCAACATCTTCAGCCACCGGCTGATCTCACTGCTGCAGAACATCTCGGTGTGGTGGCACGTGTTCGGCGCGGCGGTCGTCGTGCTGATCCTGATCTTCGGGCCGTCGGAGCACCAGAGCGTCGGCTTCCTGTTCGAGCGGTTCAACAACTCCGGCTTCGGCTCGGGCGCGTCGGGGCCGACGTTCTGGCTGTACGTGCTGCCGCTGGGCTTCCTGCTCACCCAGTACACGATCACCGGCTTCGACGCCTGCGCCCACGTGTCGGAGGAGACGCACGGCGCGGCCACCTCCGCCGCGAAGGGCCTGTGGAAGTCGATCTTCTACTCGGCCATCGGCGGATGGGTGCTGCTGCTGGCCTTCCTGTTCGCGGCCACCGACGTGGACGCCGTCAACAAGGAGGCCGGCTTCGTCGGGGCGATCTTCACCTCGTCGCTCACGCCGAGCCTGGCCACGGTGATCTTCGGCATCTCGACCATCGGCCAGTTCTTCTGCGGCATGAGCTGTGTGACCTCGATGTCCCGGATGACCTACGCGTTCTCCCGCGACGGCGCGGTGCCCGGGTGGCGCCTGTGGTCGCGCGTCGACCGCAACAGGACGCCGGTGAACGCGATCATCGCCGGGTGCGCCGTCGCCCTGCTGATCACTCTGCCGGCGCTGTACGCCCCCGCCGGCACCACCACCCCGGTGGCCTTCCTGGCCGTGGTGTCCATCGCGGTGATCGGGCTGTACCTGGCCTTCCTCATCCCGATCTGGCTGCGGCTGCGGATGGGCGCCGCCTTCCGCCCCGGGCCGTGGACGCTGGGCGGCAAGTACAAGGTGCTCGGCTGGATCGCGGTCATCGAGATCATCGTGATCTCGGTGTACTTCGTCCTGCCGATCAGCCCGGCCGGCGTGCCGGGGTCGGCGGACTTCACCTGGACGTCGGTCAACTACGCGCCGATCGCCGTCGGGGCCGTGCTGCTCGGCATCGCCCTGTGGTGGACGCTGTCCGCGCGCCACTGGTTCACCGGCCCGCGCCGCAACGTCGACGAGCTCCCGATGGACGAGCCCGTCGGCTGACCCGCGGACGCGAGCCGGCCGCTCCTGGTGGCCTTCTCGCCGGCGCCGCGCCGGCGAGAAGGCCACCGACGCACGCCGCGCCGTCCCATGGCGGGAAATCCGGCCCGTGGTCGGCGCCGACGAACTCTCAGGAGGTGGACGCCTCGTATGCCTCGGCGACCACGCGGCGCACCTGGTCCATGGACGGCGGCTCGGGCAGCTCACGCGCCAGCGAGGTCATGTCGACGTCGGGCATGCCGCACGGGATGGCGTAGTGCCACGGGTCGAGGTCGCCGTCGACGTTCAGCGCGAAGCCGTGGCTGGTGACGCCCCGGCTCGCGCGCATGCCGATGGAGACGACCTTGCGGCCGGTGCCGCGCGTCCAGACGCCGGTGAGCAGCTCCGACCCCGGCGGGGTCTGGCGGCGCTCGGCCGGCAGGCCGAGCTTCTCCAGCGCCTCGACCATGCGCAGCTCCACCTCGCGGACGTAGTCCACGACGCCCTCGTCCGGGCGGAGCCGGACGATCAGGTAGCCGACGAGCTGCCCCGGCCCGTGGTAGGTCAGCTGGCCCCCGCGGCCGGTGAGGACCACGGGGATGCCGTGCGAGGGATCGGGCAGGTGCTCGGCGGCGGTGCGCTTGGTCGCCGTGAACACCTGCGGGTGGCTGAGCAGCCACAGGGTGTCGGGCGACTCGTCGCGCTGCCGCGCGGCGACCAGGTCGTTCATGCGGTCCATGGCCTGCTCGTAGTCGACGAGGTCGTCGTCCACCAGGGTCAGCGGCCGCGCACGTACGCTTCGTTCGCTCACGGCTCCGAGCATACGTCCCATGAAAGGATGACAAACCGCTCACGCGTCGTCGCGGGACGGCCTCGCCCCCGCGACCGGCCGCCGCCGGCCGCGGGCACAGGGACGACGGGCCCGGGAACCACGGGCCCGCGCGGCGTCAGTGCCGGTAGGCGGCCGCCGAGTCGTAGGCCGCCGGGGCCTTCGGCACGAAGGCCCACATGATCAGGTAGATGACGAACTGCGGGCCCGGCAGGATGCAGGACAGGATGAACAGCAGGCGCACCATGGTGGGCGGCCAGCCCCACTTCTCGGCGATGCCGCCGCAGACACCAGCGATGATCTTGTACCTTCTCGAGCGATACATTAAGACTCCTCCCCCGTTCCGTTGTCTTGACCAACGAACGAGACTCCTGCCCCGTTCCGGAGTGGACATTCGTCATCACCCGCCCACGTACGCCGCCGGAAGGCCGACAAGCCTTAGGGTGGCAATCCCCTGACTATGGAGAACAACGTGGACCTCCCCACCCTGCAGGCACAGCGCCGCCTGCTCGTCCGGCAGAAGATCACCATGATGGTGAACCGCTATGTGGTCCACATAGAGCAGCCCGACGGCTCCGAGGGGCCGATGGTGGCGTTCGCCGAGCAGAAGCGCCTGGCGTTCAAGGAGCAGGTGACCCTCTACACCGACGAGTCGCGCCAGTACGTGCTCGCCGGGTTCAAGGCCCGCAAGGTGCTCGATTTGGGCAGCGGTTACGACGTCGTGGACCACGCCGGCCAGCCGATCGGCTATTTCCGCAAGGAGTTCGGCGCGTCGCTGCTGCGCTCCACGTGGCACTTCCAGCAGCCGGGCATGCCGACGTTCACCGGGCAGGAGCGCAATGTGCTGGTCAGCATCCTGCGCCGGTTCGTCGACTCGCTGTCGTGGCTGCCGTACCACTTCGACTTCGGCGCCGGGGCGCAGATCGCCTTCTCGGTGGACCGCAAGTACGGCCTGCGCGACCGCTACATCGTGGACATCCAGGATCCCCGGCTCGACCGGCGAGTGATCATCGCGATGGCCGTCGCCCTGGACGCGCTCCAGGCCCGATGACGCCCGGCGACGCCCGTCTGGCCCGTCTGGCCCGTCCCGCGTCCAGCACGGCCCCGTACGAGATCAGGCGGTAGGCCGCCACCACGTCGGCCGCGGCCAGGTCGGCCATTCCGTCGCCGACGAAGGTCGCGGCCCGCCGGCCGTGCCGGCACCCGCCCGATCGTGACGAGCCTCATCATCGGCCGGTGCCCCGCACTCCGCCGGGTGCGGCAAGCTCGGTACATGACCGTGGAGGAGTCGCGCGCGGGTGACCTGCCCGTCCGCCAGGCGCTGCCCGAACTGCGCGCGGCGCTGGAGGGGGCCGGCGGCGCCGTGCTGGCCGCGCCGCCCGGCACCGGCAAGACGACCCTGGTGCCGCTGGCCCTGGCCGGGCTGTACTCCGGCGGCCCGCCGCGCCGGGTGATCGTGGCCGAGCCCCGGCGCGTCGCCACCCGGGCGGCAGCCCGGCGCATGGCCTGGCTGCTCGGCTCGCGGGTCGGCGAGGAGGTCGGCTTCACCGTACGCGGCGAGCACCGGCCCGGCCGGCGGGTGCAGGTCATGACGACCGGCGTGCTGCTCCAGCGGCTCCAGCACGACCCCGACCTGGACGGCGTCGACGCCGTGCTCGTCGACGAGTGCCACGAGCGCCATCTTGACGCCGACACCGCGCTGGCGTTCCTGCTCGACGTCCGGGCGACCCTGCGGCCCGACCTGCGACTGCTGGCCGCCTCCGCGACCGCCGACACCGCGCCCTGGTCGCGACTGCTCGGGGACGCTCCAGTGGTGCGCGCCCCCGGCACGGCGCACACGGTGCGGGTGGTGTGGGCCCCGCCCCCGCGTCCGGTCGCCCCACCGCACGGCATGCGGGTGGACCCCGCCCTGCTCGCCCACGTGGCCGGGGTGGTCCGGCGGGCCCTCGACGAGCGGGAGGGCGACGTGCTGTGCTTCCTGCCCGGCGTGGGGGAGATCGGGCGGGTCGCCTCCGCGCTGGCCGGCCTGCCCGCCGAGATCGACGTGCTGCGGGCCCACGGCAGGGCGGAGGGGCTGGAGGAGATCCTGTCGCCCGGGGCGCGCAGGCGGGTGATCCTGGCCACCTCCGTGGCCGAGTCCAGCCTGACCGTCCCCGGGGTGCGGGTGGTGGTGGACGCCGGGCTCGCGCGCGAGCCGCGCACCGACCACGGCCGCGGCCTCGGATCGCTCACCACCGTGCGGGTCTCCCGGGCCTCCGCCGAGCAACGCGCCGGGCGCGCGGGCCGCGAGGGGCCGGGCACCGTCTACCGGTGCTGGACCGAGGCCGAGCACGAGCGGCTGCCCGAGCAGGCCCAGCCCGAGATCGCCCTGGCCGACCTGACGGCGTTCGCCCTCCAGGCCGCCTGCTGGGGCGCCCCGGACGCCTCCGGGCTCGCGCTGCTCGACCCGCCGCCCCCCGCGTCCATGGCCGCCGCGCTGCGCACGCTCCACGCGCTCGGCGCCCTCGCGGACGGGCGGGTCACCGCACGCGGCCGGCGGATGGCCGGGGTCGGCGTCCATCCCCGGCTCGCCCGCGCGCTGCTCGACGGCCCGCCCCGGGCGGCCGAGGTGGTGGCGCTGCTGTCGGAGGAGCTTCCCCGCACGGCCTCCGACGACCTGGTGGCGCTGTGGCGCGAGGCCCGGCGCGGCGGATCCCCGGCCTGGCGCAAAGAGACCCGCCGCCTCACCCAGGCCGCCCACGCCGCCGTCCACGGAACGGAGGACGACACGGCGGCCGATGCCGGGGACACGGCGGCCGGCGCGGGAGCCCGGCGGCAGACAGCGTCGCGCGGCGGAGCCCGGAGAGAAGTGGAGGCACACGACCGAGCCTGGGAGGAGGCGGGCACGCGCGGCGGAGCAGGAGACGACGCGGTGGCCGGGCTCGTGGTGGCGCTGGCCTATCCCGAGCGGGTGGCGCGCCGCCGCGGCGGCGGGTACCTCATGGTGTCGGGGACGGCCGCGACGCTGCCCCGCGACTCCCGGCTGGCCTCGGCGGAATGGCTGGCCATCGCGGTCGCCGACCGGCCAACCGGCGCCGCCTCGGCACGGGTGGCACAGGCCGTGGTCATCGACGAGGACGTCGCCAGGATGGCCGCGGCGCCGTTCCACCGCGTCGAGGAGGAGATCGGGTGGGACGGCGAGGTCGTGGCGCGCCTGGTCGAACGGCTGGGCGCCGTCGAGCTGTCGTCCACCCCGTTGCCGGCCACTCGCGCCGGCGAGGCGATCATGGCGGGCCTGCGCGCCGAGGGGCTGTCCCTGCTGCGCTGGACGCCGGAGGCCGTGGCGCTGCGCGACCGCATGGCCTTCTGCCACCGGGTCCTCGGCGCCCCCTGGCCGGACGTCTCCGACGCCGCCCTGATCGAGACGGCCCCGGCCTGGCTCGACCTCCCGCGCCTGCGCCGCCGCGCCGACCTGGCGCGGGTGGACGTGGCGGCGGCGCTCAGGCGGCTGCTGCCGTGGCAGGCCAGGCTGGAGGAGGTCGCCCCCGAGCGGATCACCGTGCCGAGCGGCTCCCGCGTCCGCGTCGACTACTCGGGAGACCAGCCGGTGCTGGCGGTCAAGCTCCAGGAGCTGTTCGGCTGGGAGGCGGCGCCGCGCGTCGCCGGGGTCCCGCTGGTGGTCCACCTGCTCTCGCCGGCCGGACGGCCCGCCGCCGTCACCGCCGACCTGGCCTCCTTCTGGCGGGAGGGCTACCGCGCCGTCCGCGCCGAACTGCGCGGCCGCTACCCCCGCCACCCCTGGCCCGAGGACCCGAGCACCGCCGCCCCCACCCGCCACACCAACCGCCGAGGACCGGGCTGACCGCCCCGCTCATCCCTCGAAGCGGTTGATATCGAAAAATGCCACTCAAAGGCCGAGAAATTTGATAGACGGCCGTTTTCGCAATATAACCGTACGAACATCGGCTCCCGAGTCTCGTTTCCATCAAGAAAGCCGGGGCCGCTACTCTCCGTGTCAACCTCCGGTGCCGGTCGGGCGATTTTCCTGTGTCAGGTACGCGTGGCACCGCACCCACACACCGGAGAGGTTCGGGTCCCTCAATGAAATGGTCGAATATCTGCTGCGTGGCGCTCGGGGCGGTGAGCGCGGTGTGCGGCTGGCTGGCCCTGCTTCCGCTCCCCGGCGACGACGGCATGCTCACCGCGCGGCCGGCTCCGCTCGTCCATCCGCGCCCCTGGATGCTCGCGGCCTGCCTCGCCGCCGCCATCGCGCTCGTCATCCTGCGTGACGGCCGGTATCGCAGGCGGGCCAAGGCGCATGAGCCCTCCCACTGGGACGGCGTCACGGTGGCCACCATGCAAAGGGTCCTGGCGCTGCGTGACGAGGCCACCCGCCCGGACATGCTCGCATCGGTGCCGGTCTTCCTGTCGATGATCCTCCAGCCGGAGAAGTCGCGGACGCGGACGGTGGAGACCATCTCCCTGGAGAGCCGCGTCGTCGTCCAGGACGTGCGCATCGAGATGTCCTTCCCCGCCCTGGAGGACGGGCCCTGGACCCTCCCGCGTCCCGAGCCCGGCCCCGGCCGGCGCCCCCGGCGGCGGGGGGCGGAGCAGGCTCCGGCCGAGCGGCCGGGCGGTGAGACGTATGTGCCGATCCTCACCTGCCTCAAGCGCGAGATGGTCGACAACTTCGAGGTCAGGGCGCGCGACGGGGCCCTGCTCGACATCCTCTGCCATGACGAGACGATCCAGCTCATCTCCTCGTCTCTGTACTTCCTGATCGAGCTGGTGCTGAGCGACGCGCACGCGGGCGCGCCCGTCTCCACGGAGCGCGTCCAGAAGGCCGCGGTGTCGTTCCTGATGCCGATCTGCGGCCGCCTGTCGGACGAGGCCGCGGCCACGGCCATCGACAAGGGCCTCGGCTACATCGGCGTCCGCGCGGACAGCCCCTGCGAGAAGGTGCAGTGGCTGCGGGAGTTCGTCAACACCCTGGGCGAAGCCGGCCCGATCGTCGCCGTCGTCCCCGAGGCGATGAAGTCGCGGCGCCTGCAGGTGTCCTACCGCCGCACGATGGTGCCCCCGAGCACGTCGCGGCAGCCCCGCCACCGCCTGCGCCTGGCTCTCGGGCTGCGGCCGGTGACCATGCAGATGGCGCCGGGCATGGCGCACAACTCCACGTCCTACCATCTGCAGATCAAGGCGCCCGAGTCGCAGTACCTCATGGAGCAGACGCTGCGCTGCGCCGACTGCGGCGACCCGCTCAGCGCCTCGGAGATCGAGACCGACGGGTCGCAGACCTGCGTCCACCTCAAGCTGTCACAGGACACCGAGCCCTACTTCCAGCTCCTCGGCAAAAGAGGCCAGAACTACGCCCACCTGTACATGCGCGGCTTCACCGGCATGGACTGGCGGAAGATCAAGTTCACCTCCTCGTTCGGGGAGGTGCCGCCCGGCACGCTGGCCAGCGCGGTCGTCACCGCGGCCACCTCGCTGTCCCTGATCGGCGCGGTGGCGCTGGCCGAGGCCAGAGGGCTGCCGCGCACCAGCGACGTGCCCGCCCTGCTGCTCGCGCTGCCGGCCGTCGCGGCCTCGTGGTTCGGCTTCTCCTCCGACAACGAGGCCGTGCTGCGCTCCTCGCTCGCCGCCCGATGTTCACTGATTTTGGGCGGTTTAACGTCATTAGTGGCATGCGCCCTGTTTATCGTTACCCGAACCATCGAAGACGCACAGAAAGCCGATTCACTGCCCCTGATGGACAACGGGATGCGATGGTGGGCATGGGTCGGTCTGGCCTACCTCGCCGGCGCCAACTTCGGTTACGTGTCGATCCAGCTGGTAATCCGCTCCAGCGCCTACCGCCGTCTCTTGCGAAAGGAGTCCGCCGTCGATGACAATACGATTAACTGACGAGGTGGTGCCGCCTATGACCGCTGAACGACCAGACGGGGTCTACGTCGTCGAGCCCATCGAGTACATCCGGTCACGCGCGCTCCCCGACCTCCCGACGCTCCGCGACCGCGAGCAGGTGCGGACGCTGCTGCGCGACACCCGCGACTCCATGCGCTCCTGTTCCGCCGAGCACATCGCCGAGTTGATCAACGAGGTCTTCCAGGACCAGGCCGAACCGGACCGCACGGCCCGCTGAGCCGGCGTCGCGCCAGCACCCAAACCCGCGCCAGGCCCGGACAGCGGTGCGACGACCCCGGCGTGCCAAGGCCGTCGCACCGCATCGCCACCTCGCGCCGGGTCAGACTCCGATGGGGTGCCAGACGGTCTTGGTCTCCAGGAAGGCCGTCATGCGGTCTGTGCCGGGGTCGGCGAGCCAGTCGGTCTTGCCGGCCGGGCGCAGCACCCGCTTGAGGTTCTCGGCCGCGGCCTGCTGGCAGGACACCGCCAGCTCCTCCGGGCAGCCGGTGAGGTCCACGGCGTTGACGTCCATGTGCGACGCCAGCCACGGGGCCATCTCGGCGAGCCTGCCGGTCAGCAGGTTCACCACCCCGCCCGGCAGGTCGGAGGTCGCCAGCACCTCCGCCAGCGTGATCGCCGGCAGCGGCGCGCGCTCGGAGGCCACCACCACGCAGGTGTTGCCCGTGACGATCACCGGGGCGATGACCGACACCAGACCGAGCAGCGGGCCCTCCCCCGGCGCCATGACCGCGACGACGCCGGTCGGCTCGGAGGTGGACAGGTTGAAGTAGGGCCCGGCGACCGGGTTGGCCGCCCCCTGGACGGCGCCGATCTTGTCCGACCAGCCTGCGTACCAGACCAGCCGGTCGACGGCGGCGTCCACCAGCTCGCCGGCCTTGCGCGCCGACACCCCGTCGGCGGTCGTCACCTCCTCGACGAACTGCGCCCGGCGCCCCTCCATCATCTCGGCGATGCGGTAGAGGATCTGGCCCCGGTTGTAGGGCGTGGCGCCGGACCAGCCGGGGAACGCCTTGCGGGCCGAGGTCACCGCGTCGCGGGCGTCCTTGCGCGAGGCCAGGGCGGCGTTGGCGAGGAAGTCGCCCTTGGAGGAGGTCACGGCGTAGGACCTTCCGCTCTCCGAACGCGGGAACGCCCCGCCGATGTAAAGCTTGTACGTCTTGCGCACGGCGAGCCTGCCCGGCTCAGTCATCGCCTCTCCAGGTGATCTCTTCCGGCGAGAGCCGCGCCGTCAGGATCACCTGGCGGCAGCGGCTCACCCCGCAACGATGGGCGAACCAGCCCTGGCGGGCGGTCGTGGCCGTAAGGCCGGAACGGGCGTGGGCGTGCCCGCGGGTGATCTGCGCCCGGCGGGCCCGGCGGGGCGCCCGGCGGTGCTCACAGGGGTCAGACATCGAGGTAGGCCTCCAGTCCGTGCCGCCCGCCCTCGCGTCCGTATCCGGACTCCTTGTAGCCGCCGAACGGCGATGCCGGGTCGAAGCGGTTGAAGGTGTTGGCCCACACGACCCCGGCGCGGAGCTTGTCGGCCATCCACAGGATGCGCGACCCCTTCTCGGTCCACACGCCGGCGGACAGCCCGTAGGGGGTGTTGTTGGCCTTCTCGACCGCCTCCGCGGGCGTGCGGAAGGTGAGGACCGACAGCACCGGGCCGAAGATCTCCTCGCGTGCGATGCGGTGCGACTGGGCGACCCCGGTGAACAGCGTGGGCGGGAACCAGAAGCCCTTGTCGGGGAGCGGGCAGGGCGGCGACCAGCGCTCGGCGCCCTCCTGCTCGCCCGCCTCGCTGAGCGTCCTGATCCTGTCGAGCTGCGCCGCGGAGTTGATCGCGCCGATGTCGGTGTTCTTGTCCAGCGGGTCGCCGAGCCGCAGCGTGGCCAGGCGACGCTTGAGCGCCGCGAGCAGCTCCTCCTCGATCGACTCCTGGACCAGCAGCCGCGAGCCCGCGCAGCACACGTGGCCCTGGTTGAAGAAGATGCCGTTGACGATGCCCTCGACGGCCTGGTCGAGCGCGGCGTCGTCGAAGACGATGTTGGCGGCCTTCCCGCCGAGCTCGAGCGTCAGCTTCTTGCCCGTCCCGGCCACCGAGCGGGCGATCTGGCGGCCGACCTCGGTGGAGCCGGTGAAGGCGACCTTGTTCACGTCCGGGTGGGAGACCAGCGCCTGCCCGGTCGCCCCCGCCCCGGTGACGATGTTGACCACGCCGGGCGGCAGGTCGGCCTGGCGGCAGATCTCGGCGAACGCCAGCGCGGTGAGCGGCGTCGTCTCGGCCGGCTTGAGCACGACGGTGTTCCCGCAGGCCAGCGCGGGCGCGATCTTCCAGGCCAGCATGAGCAGCGGGAAATTCCACGGGATGACCTGCGCGGCGACCCCGAGCGGCCGGGGGTCGGCGAAGCCGCCGTCGGGCGTCCTGCGGGCCAGCCCGGCGTAGGACAGCTTGTCGGCCCACCCGGCGTAGTAGAAGAAGTGCGCCGCGACCAAGGGAAGGTCGACGTCGCGCGACTCGCGGATCGGCTTGCCGTTGTCCAGGGACTCCAGCACGGCCAGCTCGCGGGCGCGCTCCTGGATGATGCGGGCGATGCGGAACAGGTACTTGGCGCGCTCGCGGCCGGGGAGCCGCCCCCAGACCGACTCGTAGGCCTTACGCGCCGCGGAGACCGCCCGGTCGACGTCGGCGCCTGCGGCGAGGGCGAACTCCGACAGGACCTCTTCGGTGGCCGGGTTGACGGTCTTGTCGCGCTCGTCCCCCAGCGAGTCGACCCACTCCCCATTGATGAACAGGCCATAGGACGGCCGGATGTCGACGATGTCGCGCGACTCGGGCGCCGGTGCGTATTCGAACATGGGGGCCGCCTCAGTCGAGGGTGAAGTAGTCGGGGCCGGCGTAGCGGCCGGTGGCCATCTTCTGGCGCTGCATCAGCAGGTCGTTGAGCAGGCTGGAGGCGCCCAGCCTGAACAGGGCCGGGTCGAGCCAGTCGGCGCCGGCGGTCTCGTTGACCAGCACCAGATACTTGATCGCGTCCTTGGTGGTGCGGATGCCGCCGGCCGGCTTGACGCCCACGACGCGGCCCGCCTGCTCGCGGAAGTCGCGCACGGCCTCCAGCATCACCAGCGTGACGGGGAGCGTCGCGGCCGGGGACACCTTGCCGGTCGAGGTCTTGATGAAGTCGGCGCCGGCCAGCATGGCCAGCCAGGACGCCCGCCGCACGTTGTCGTAGGTGGCGAGCTCCCCGGTCTCCAGGATGACCTTCAGGTGGGCGTCCTCCCCACCGGCGTCGCGGGCACAGGCGGCCTTGATCGCGACGATCTCGTCGTACACCTTGCGGTAGTCGCCGGACAGGAACGCGCCGCGGTCGATCACCATGTCGATCTCGTCGGCGCCGTCCTGGACGGCCTGCCTGGTCTCCTCCACCTTGACGCCGAGGGACGATCTGCCGCTGGGGAAGGCGGTGGCCACGCTCGCCACCTTCACGCCGGACCGGCCGAGCGCCTCCACGGCCTGGGGGACCAGGTCGGGGTAGACGCAGACGGCGGCGACCTTGGGGACGGAGGGGTCTGCGGGGTCGGGCCGAACGGCCTTGGCGCACATCGCGCGCACCTTGCCGGGGGTGTCGGCTCCTTCCAGGGTGGTCAGGTCGACCATGGAGATGGCCAGGTCGATGGCTCGGGCCTTGGCCGTCGTCTTGATGGAACGGGTGCCCAGCATCGCGGCGCGCTGATCGGCACCCACACGATCGACACCGGGCAGGCCGTGCAGGAATGCCCTCAGGGACGCGTTCGACGACGCGATCTCCGTGGGCGAGGTCGTCAGTGTTGACACCTCACCAGCATCGCCGACCGGCCTGATTGTTCCAAACCGGGCCGCCCGCCCGGCGGGGCCTGCGGCATCTCATCACCTGTCGCCTACGGCCCCATTAAGGGGCCTAAGGCGGCTCAGAGCGCCTTAGACGGTCCTAGGCCGTAGGACGCCCGGGAGATAAGGCATCCGCCCGATGTGGGAGGGGGCGCCTTAGCCCGAGTCTAGAGATGTCAGAGAAGACGACATCGAAGGAGAAGCCGAAATGGCTCCCGAGCTCCACTACCAGCTCATCATCAGCCGCGTGGCCGAGCTGCACGCCGAGGCCGGCGAGCACCGCCGCGCCCGTGAGGCCGCCTCCGGCCGCAAGGCCCGGTCCGAGGGCTCGCAGCACCGCCTGCGCGCCGCCTTCGGCAAGCTGCGCACCTCGTGACCGCCCTCGGTCACAACCTCCCCGGCGTGCCGCGGGCCCGGTCGCGGGCCGACGGCGAGCCGGAGGGGCGAACCCCGCAAGCTCATCCGCGGCGATCGCGGCTGAGACCCTCGCACACGATGCCCGGCCGGGACCTCCCTCCCGGCCGGGCGTCACAGCCGCCGTAACGGACCCGGAGGGGCGCTCCCCATCCTGTTCACCCTGACCGAAAAGCAGTACGAAAGACGCTATTGGGCATGACATGCTGGCAGACATGGTGGGCCGGATGGTGAGTCCTGTCTTCGTGGGCCGACAAGCCGAGTTGCGCACTCTCTCGGACGCCTTCGAGCAGGCGCGCAAGCAGGCGGCCTCCGCCGTTCTCCTCGGGGGCGAGGCCGGCGGGGGGAAGACGCGCCTGGTGTTGCGCTTCACCGACGATGCCGCCTGCACCGGCGCGCACATCCTGGCCGGCGGCTGTGTCGAGCTGTCCACCGAGGGCCTCGCCTACGCGCCGTTCACCGCCGCCCTGCGCCAGCTCGTCAGGGAGATGGGCGCCGCCGAGGTGGCCGCCCTGCTCCCGGAAGGCGCCGCCCGCGACCTGGCCCGCCTGCTGCCCGAGTTCGGCGAGCCCAGCGGCGAGCGGGAGACCGAGACCGGCCGCGCCAGGCTGTTCGAGCAGATCCTCACCCTTCTCGAACGGCTGGCGGAGCGCCGGCCGGTCATCCTGGTCATCGAGGACATCCACTGGGCCGACCGGTCCAGCCGCGACCTGATCGCCTTCCTCAGCCGCAACCTCAGGACCGCCCCGATCTTGATGATCATGACGTTCCGCTCGGACGAGCTGCACCGCCAGCACCCGCTGCGCCCGGTGCTCGCCGAGCTCATGCGCGTCGAAGGGGTGGCGCGCATCGACCTGCCCCGTCTGAGCGAGAGCGAGGTCGCCGCGCAGATCGCCGGCATCCGGGGCGACGCGCCCGAGGCGGCGGTCGTCCGCAAGGTCTACCAGCGCAGCGAGGGCATCCCGCTGTTCGTCGAGGCGCTGATGGAACGCGGCGACGACTGCTCCAGCGTCCCCGACTCCCTCCAGGACCTGATCATCGGCTCGGTGGAACGGCTGCCGGAGGACAGCCAGCGCGTGCTGCGCGTCGCCTCGGCCGGCGGCAACCGCGTCGGCCACGAACTGCTGGCCGCGGTCACCGGCCTGTCCGACATCGACCTGGAGAACGCCCTGCGCCCCGCGATCGCCGGCAACGTCATGCTGGTGGACGGGCGGGCGTACGTCTTCCGGCACGCCCTGATCCGCGAGGCCGTGCACGAGGAGATGCTCCCGGGCGAGCACAACCGCATCCACGCGCGCTTCGCCGAGGAGATCGACCGCGACCGCAAGCTCGTCCCGCCCGGCCGCGCCGCCATCGAGATCGCCCACCACTGGTACTCCGCGCGCGACCACCTGTGGGCGCTGACCTCCGCCTGGGAGGCCGCGGCCAAGGCCGCCGACGCCTTCGCCTACACCGAGCAGATGCAGTTGCTGGAGCGCGTGCTGTCGCTGTGGGACCGCGTGCCGGACGCCGCCGAGCGCATCGGCGCCGACCACGTCGGCATCCTGGAGCGGGCCTCGGAGGCCGCCGCCATCAGCGGCGAGGTCGAGCGGGGCCTGAAGTTCGTCAAGGGCGCCATGGCCGAGCTGGACGAGGCCGCCGAGCCCGAACGGGTCGCCTACCTTCTGGTGCGCCGGGCGCAGCTCACCATCGACCGGGGCCGGCGGGGCGCGCTGCCCGACCTGCGCTACGCCGAACGGCTCGTGCCCGCGCCGAGCGCCGCCCGCGCCCAGGTCCTGTCCCGGCTCGGCTCGTTCCTGATGTTCAGCAACGAGACCGACGAGGGCACCGTGCTCACCGAGGAGGCCCTCCAGATCGCCCGCGAACTCGGCGACGTGTGCATGGAGGCCGACCTGCTCTGCACCCTCGCCCTCGGCCACTCGCTGGCCGGCGACCTCGAGGGCGCGCTGCGCACCAACGAGCGGGCCATGGAGGCCGCCGCCGAGCTCGGCAACCAGCGCATCGTCCTGCGCACCATCGGCAACAAGGTGGACGCCCTGAACAACCTCGGCCGCTCCGAGGAGGCCGTGGCCCTGGCGCTGGAGGGCGACGCCCTGGCCCGCAAGTACGGCCGCTACCGCACGAACGGGGCCTTCATCGCCAACAACCGGGCCGAGGCCCTGGAATCGCTCGGCCGCTGGGACGAGGCCCTGGAGGTCATCGAACAGGCTTTGGCGCTGGACCCCATCCCGAAGATCCGCGGTCACCTGCGGCGCCTGCGCGGCCAGGTCGCCGCCGGACGGGGCGAGGTCGACCTGCTGGAGCAGGCCCTCGCCGAGGTCGGCGCCCTGCAGAACGAACGCGACGAGTACGCCCAGGAGTGGCTGACCAACCTGCGCCTGCGCGTCGAGCTCCACCTGCTGCGCGGCCGGCCGGGCCCGGCGCTCGACGACGTCGAGGAGATGCTGCGGGCCGGCGACATGCCGCACTCCAACAAGGCGATGCTCGGCTGGCAGTTCATGGCGCAGGCCCGGCTGACCTGCGAGGTGGCCGCCGCGGCGCACCCCGAGCGGGCGCGGGAGGTGTGGCACCGGGCCCAGGGGCTCTTCGCGACCATGAAGTCCGACGGCCCGGTCGCCGACGCCTTCGGGCTGATGTTCACCGGCGAGCACGACGCGGCCGCCGAAGCCTGGCAGCGGCTGGGCCGCCCGTACCCGCGTGCCCGGTCGCTCACCCATGCCGCCGCGGCCCGCGCCAAGGCCGGCGACCGCGATGGGGCGGCGGCGCGGCTGACCGAGGCCCGCGCCATCGCCGCCGGCCTGCGCGCCCGGCCGCTCATGGGGGAGATCGAGGCGCTCGCCCGCCGCGTCGGGGTGACGGTCACCGCGGGTCCCGCGGCCCTGGTGGACGCCTCGGCGGCCCCTGATCTCACGCCGCGCGAGCTGGAGGTGCTGCGGCTGGTCGCGCTCGGCCGCTCCAACCGCGACATCGCGGGCGAGCTGTTCATCTCGGCGAAGACGGTCAGCGTGCACGTGTCCAACATCCTGGGCAAGCTGGCGGTCTCCACTCGCGGCGAGGCGGCCGCCGCCGCCCACCGCCTCTCCCTGTTCACCTGACCTGCGCCGGAGCCGGTGACCCGACGTGCCGGTCCACCCCCTGAGCGCCGTCGGGTAGGGTGGGGCGAACACCGAAGGGGAGTAGTCCCGAACCGCGTGGTCGACATGCTGGCGTAAGCCCGGTCGCGTGGGCCTCGATGAGGCGGACGAGACCTTCGGCCCGTTGTCGTGCACGTGCGCGGCCGGGCCGAAGCCGACTCCCCGAGCTCTCTGGTGATGCCGCTTCCGGCCCGGTCGCAGGAACAAGAAGGGCGACCCCCCTGTGGAAGCGTTCTGGATAAGCCTCGGCGTCATCTTCGTGGCCGAGCTGGGCGACAAGAGCCAGCTCATGGCCATGACCTTCGCCACCCGCTTCAAGCCGTTGCCGGTGCTCGCCGGCATCACCCTGGCCACCGCGGTGGTCCACCTGCTCAGCGTCGGCCTCGGCGGCCTCATCGGCGACGCCCTGCCGACCACGGCCATCTCGATCGTCGCGGGCGTGGCCTTCCTCGGCTTCGCGCTGTGGACGCTGCGCGGCGACGAGCTGAGCGACGAGGAGTCGCGCAAGGCCGAGCGCACGACCCGCAACGCGCTCGTCGCCGTCACCGTGGCGTTCTTCCTCAGCGAGCTGGGCGACAAGACCATGCTCGCCACCATCACCCTCGCGACCCAGCACGGCTGGTTCGGCACCTGGGTCGGCTCCACGATCGGCATGGTCGCCGCCGACGCGCTGGCCATCCTCGTCGGGCGCATGCTGGGCAAGCACCTGCCCGAGAAGGTCATCCGCTACGGCGCCGCCGCCGCCTTCGCCGTCTTCGGCATCCTCCTCATCGCCGAGGCCCTCATCGGCTGACCGGCGGCGATCAGAGCGTCAGGCGGACCAGGACCGGCTCGGGGACGAGGGTCACGCCGAAGGCGGCATGGACGCCGTCGCGGACCTCGCGGGCCAGGGCCAGCAGGTCGGCCGACGTCGCCGGGGCCGGAGACGGGCGGGACGGGACTCCGAGGGCGACCTCCTCGGGGTCGCTCGGGAAGCCGGTCACCGCGTGCCCGCCGGGGTTGGTGAGGGCGAGGGTGTGCTTGGTGGAGATGCGCGCCGGGCCCCGCCGGTGGCCCTTGGCGAAGCCCGCGTGCTCGATGAGCCAGGCGGCCGGCACCTTGACCGCGCCGCCGGGCATGTCCCAGCGGGGGTACCCGGGAGCCCGGGCCTCCAGCTCGGCGGCCCGCTCCGCGGAAAGCACGGGGTTGGTGAAGAACGACCCGGCGCTGCAGGTGTCGGGATCGGCGGCGTCCAGCACCATGCCCTTGCCCCGGCGCAGCTCCAGCACGGCGTGGCGGGCCTCGTGCAGGGTGACCCGGTCGCCGATGGCGACGCCGAGCTTCGCGGCGAGCTCCTTGTACGCGATCGGTCCAGACTTGTCCGACCTTTCCAGCACGTACGTCACGGACAGCACGACATAGCGGGCCAGGTCCGCCTTGAACGCGCTGTGCCGGTAGGAGAACCCGCACTGGGCGGCGTCCAGGTCGAGCACCTCGCCCGACCGCCGGTCGTAGACGCGCACGCCGGTGACCGTCTGCGAGACGTCCTGCCCGTACGCGCCCACGTTCTGGATCGGGGTCGAGCCGACCAGCCCCGGCACGCCGGACAGGCACTCGACGCCGGACCAGCCCTCGGCGACCGCCCGGGTGACCAGCGCGTCCCAGTCTTCCCCGGCCCGCGCGGTCACCACGACACGATCGGCCTCGTCGCGCACCTCGACTCCGCGCGTGCACACGCGCACGACCAGGCCGTCGAAGCCCTCGTCGGAGATGACCAGGTTGCTGCCGCCGCCGAGGACCAGCACGGGCTCACCGGCGCGGTCGGCGACCGACACCAGCTCGACGAGCTCCTCGTCGGTGGACGCCTCCGCGAAGGCGCGGGCGGCGCCGCCCACTCTCAACGTGGTGAACGGCGCGAGCCGCACCCCGGCCACTCGGTCAGCCATGCGTCTTCCCCAAGGACATGCGGAACGGCACGCGAAGGCCGCGTGCCGGCCATCAGCCTAGTGCCGGCCCGGCGCCCGCCGGCGTCACCGGGCCCCGGCTCCGGCATCCGTCGGTGTCACCGGGCCCCGGCTCCGGCGCCCCGCCTGGTCAGTAACGGCGCGGCGCGTCCGCGTTGCGCGCGTCCTCGGCCCTGTCCTCGTCGTCCGGCCTGTCCCCGCCGGCGCGGAGCTTGGCCAGCACCCGGTCGTAGGTGCGGCGGGACTCCCGCTCGCGGTAGTCGGGGTCGACGTCGTGGTAGCCGCGGTGGCGCTCCTGGTGGACCGGGAGGGGCTCGTGCGGGACGACCAGCGTGCCCGGCAGCGACAGCGAGAACTCCAGGTCGGCGTTGCGGTAGTACCGCGCCTTCTCCGGGAAGCCGCCCGCCGCCAGGGCCTGGTCACGCCGGACGGCGAACAGGTAGCCCAGCAGCCCGCGCACCCGGCCCGGCCCCGCGTCGTGCCAGTCGAGGCCGCCCTCGTCGGGGTCGACGCCCTTCCAGCCGGCGGCGACGACGTCGCCTCCGAGCGCCGCGACCAGGGGGGTGATCGCGTCGCCGTCGAGGATCGTGGAGGTCTCCATGACGACGTGCACGTCCCCGGAGTCCAGCGCCAGGAGCTTGTTGCGGACCGCGCCCCACCCGGCCGGACCGCCGCGCCAGTGCGTGGCCTCGGCGACGTGCCATGCCTCGATGCGGCCGGGATGACGCTCGGCCAGCTCGTGCAGGACGACCCCGGCCTCCTCGACGTTCCCGAGGTCCACGGCGAGGATCTTGGCCTCGGTGTGGCCCACCAGCGCGTCGACGCACGTGCGCAGCTCGGCCGGGCCGCCGTCGACCAGGAGGGCCACGGTCACCGCTCCGGGGGCGCCCTCGGCGTGGTCGCGCGCGGGCGTCGCGGCGCCGGCCGCCTGGTCCAGCCGGGAGGCCGCCAGCGTGGAGTCCCACAGCATCTGCGAGGCGACCATGTTCCGGGTGCCGGTCTCGGCCTCGGTGCTCTCGGCCACGTCAGAGGCTCTGTCGGCGCCACCGCCCGGCCAGTCGGGCGTCAACGGGACGGGAATCGACGCGACCGTGGGCCAGACCTTGAACGGCTTGGGCGTCAGCTCGAATCCGCCGGCCTCGTCACGGACCAGCCAGCCCGCGTCCTCGATCTCCTGGCGCAGTGCGTCGGCAGCGGCGAAGTCACGCTCCGCACGGGCCTTCGCCCGTTGCTCGGCGAGTCCATATACGTGGTTCGGTGGCTCTGTCACGCTCGCCCAGTACCCACCTGGCACCGAAGCATTCAGGCCGCCCCAGCTCGCCCCCCCGATTCGGCGGCGAGCCGGTGCCCCCGGGCGGGCCGGTGCCCCTGGTGAGCCGGACCGTCAAGCGAGCGGACGGTCAGGCGAGCTGGACGGTGGCGCGGGCCCGGGACAGGACGCGCGAGTCGCCGGACCTGGCGGTGAGCGCGATGACCACGCGGTCGCCGTCCAGCTTCTCCTCCACGAGGCCGCTCACCGTGATCACGGCGCCCTCGTCGTTGTCCGGGACGACCACCATGGACGAGAAGCGGACGCCGTAGTCGACGACCGCCCCGGGGTCGCCGGCCCAGTCGGTGACGAAGCGGCCGGCCTGGGCCATCGTGAACATGCCGTGCGCGATCACGTCGGGCAGGCCCACGGCCTTGGCGTGCCGCTCGTTCCAGTGGATGGGGTTGAAGTCGCCGGAGGCCCCGGCGTACATCACCAGGTTGACGCGGTGGACGGGGTACTCGACGGCCGGGATCTCCTGGCCGACCTCGACCTCGTCGTACTTCACGGTCGCCGTCATCGGTTACGCCGCCCCTCCGCGCTCGATCAGGGTGTTGTAGGTCCTGCACACCGGTTCGCCCTGGACGGTCGTCACCTCGCTGGTCACCGTGAGCAGCTCGTTGCGGCCGACGCTGCGGATCTCGGAGATGGTCGAGGTGCACAGCAGCTCGTCGCCCGCGTAGATCGGCCGGGTGTACTCGAAGCGCTGCTCGCCGTGGACCACCATGGCGAAGTTGAGTCCGAGCTCGGGATCGGCGAGGGCCGCGCCGACGCCCGTGACACTGAACACGATGGGAAAGGTCGGCGGGGCGACGACGTCGGGGTGGCCGGCGGCCTTCGCGGCCTCGGGGTCGCGGTAGATCGGGTTCTGGTCGCCGATGGCGGCCGCGAACTCCTTGATCTTGACTCGGCCGACCTCGTAGGAGCCGGACGCCGGATAGGTCCGTCCGACGAAATCTCGGTTCAAAGCCATCGTGCCGGTGCCTTTCGACGCGCGCGCGGAGCTGACGGAGGCGGTGCCCACGGACGATTCGCCGGGCCGCCCGGCGAGGGCTGGTGGACACCGCGCCAGCCCGACCGTAACAGAACAACCTTCGGCCGTCGCGAACCACCGGCGCGGCCGGGCGTGCGCGCGCGGGCCGTTTCCGGACGCGACAAACCGGCGCCCTCAGGGAGAACGCCGGTCGTGCGTGATGGTGCCCAGGGGTGCCCGAAGGCGCCGGGCCTTCGTGCTCACCATGCCCTGTCGCCGCCCGTCCAGTGGACGGCGGCGTCCGTCGCGGCCGTGCGGCGCGGCGGGCGGTGGGACCCTAGCGGGTCTCGCGGTGCGGGCGGTGGCACCTGCAGTTGGGGCAGTACTTCTTCAGCTCAAGCCGGTCCGGGTCGTTGCGCCGGTTCTTCCGCGTGATGTAGTTGCGGTGCTTGCACTCCTGGCAGGCCAGCGTGATCTTCGGCCTAACGTCGGTGGCAGCCACGTGGGAGTGCCTTTCTACGTTTGGGACACATGGACAACCCGAACCCGGTCACCCTTCACAGGGGACCCGGCAGGGTAGTAGCGGAGGCCGGACTTGAACCGGCGACACAGCGATTATGAGCCGCTTGCTCTGCCTGACTGAGCTACTCCGCCTCAGGCCGGCGAACTGGACCGGCCACGAAAGGATACCCGACCCGTCTGACGATCGCGCACGCCCATCGCGCGCCCGATCGGGACCAGGCGCTCCCAGTATGCCTGATCACGGGACCCCCATACTTCCCCTATTTCAGGCGACCGGCGAGCACTGGTATCCCACAAGCGAAAAGCCCCACCCGGAATTCCGGGAGAGGGCGATTACGCTGTGGAGCCCCTTTACGGAATCGAACCGTAGACCTTCTCCTTACCATGGAGACGCTCTGCCGACTGAGCTAAAGGGGCCGGCCTCGCCGCGTTTCGCGTTACCGCTCCGCGCTTCGGACAGGTGTAACCATACACTCCCCCAGCGGTCGACGCGAATCAGAACGTCCACCGCAGCCGCCTCCGCGACGGCCCGGCGGGGGCTAGCGCAGGGCCTCGGTGCGGGCGCGCGGGGAGCGGACGCCGAACGGCACGGTGATCACTTCGCACAGGTCGGCGAGATCCAGATATCGGCGCAGCTCGTCGACCGCGGAGCAGTCGGTGACGAACTCGCCGTACCGCCACAAGCGGAGCACCTGGCACCCGCCGCGCGTCGCGGCGGTGATCTCGTACCCGTCCGGTCCGACCCAGCGCGTCTCCATAGCCGCACAGAGTATGCCTCATGCCCGACAGTTGCCCGAATTATCGGCATTCGCTCTATCACCATCGTCACCGCCGGACACGGTGGTAGTGGCACCGGTCCACGCCGGCATGCGGCCGCGAAGACGGGCCCCGCAGGAGACTTGTGGAGTTGTTCAACAATACTTACATTTGAGGGTACTCCGTACGAGCGCCACCCCCATCTCACAGCGGCTCTACCTTGGAGGCCCTCATGTCCGTGCGCGCCGTATCGGCTTCCGTGGCGGCGGTCGTGGCCGTCATCGTCGCCATCGTCAGCGTCATCGGCCTGCTCAGCGGCTACGAGAGCACCGACGGCGGCGAGGTGGCGGTGGTCCGCGACGGCGGGCCCCTCGACGACAACCGGGTGCGCGGCGTGATCGACCCCGCCTCGAGCCTCACCTGGACCGGCTGGTGGTCCGAAGTGCACCGATATCCGGCGCAGCAGCGCTTCTACACCATCACGGCGGACCCCAAGCGAAGCACCCTGCTCGGCGTCGACGTCGTGACCGTCCCGAGCAGCGACGGCGTCAACATGGGCATCGAGGGCACGCTGTACTTCACCCTCAACCTCGACCACCAAACCCTGCGGCTGTTCGACGACAAATTCGGCACCCGCAGGTTCCGCGGCCAGGACAACGAGATGCGCTACGCCTACGAGGGCGAGGAGGGCTGGTCCGGCTTCTTCGGCCAGGCCATCAGGCCCGTCGTGGACAACGCCTTGCGCAGCCAGATCGGCGTGTTCCGCTGCGCCGAGCTCGTCTCCTCCTGCGCCTTCGTGGAGAGCGGCGCGGCCCAGAAGGCCGTCCGGCTCACCCCCCGGGACAACAACGCCGCCCTGGTCAAGGTGCAGAACGCCGTGAACAGCACCCTCGCCGGCGACCTGCGCCAGATGCTCGGCGCGGACTTCCTGGTCGACCTGCGGTTCAACCTGGTCAGGATCACCCTGCCCACGCAGGTGCAGTCGGCGGTGGACCGCGCCCAGGCGGCCTTCGCCGGAGTGGCCGAGGCCCAGGCCGCCGTCGCCCAGGCGCGCGCCCAGGCCGACGCCAACAAGGCCCGCCAGGACGGCTACGACCGGTGCCGCACCTGCGCCGAGATCGAGAAGCTCAAGGCCCTCCCCCAGGGCATCACCGTCTACGCCCCCGGCAACGGCGCCGCGCTGTCACTGCCCACCAAGTGACGGGGGACGGCGTCAGACCTGGCCGAGATGGGTGGCGGCGAGGTCGTTGAAGCGGTCGAGCATGCCGGCCAGCAGCTCGACGTCCTCCTGCGGCCAGGCGCCGAGCATGGCGTAGAAGCGCCGCTGGCGGGCCGCCCGGGCCCGGTGGAGCCTGGCCTGGCCCTCGCCGGTGAGGGCCAGGAGCTGGGCGCGACCGTCCAGCGGGTCCGGCTGCCGCCCGACCAGGCCGAGCTCCTCCAGCACCTTGATCTGGCGGCTGATCGTCGCCTTGCCGACGCCGAAGTAGGCGGCCAGGTCGCTCGGGCGGGCCGGCGCGGCCTCGTCGATGCGGACGAGCAGGCTGTAGGCGCCCGGTTCGAGCTCGGGGTGCACCTCGCGGGCCACCTCGGCCGACAGCGCCCGGGAGCGCCGGAACAGCAGGCCGAGCTGGCGCTCCAGCGCGCAGTATGCCTCGTACTGCTCGACGGGCACCGCCGTCTGCGTCTCCGTCGTGGTCATCTCGGCCTGCCTCCCCTCACGCGCCGCGCACGGCGTCCGCGCCGGAGGTCCGGGCGCCCGCGCCGTTCGGAGACTCATTGTCGCGTACCGCCTGGACGTCGAGCTCCACTTTCAGTGTCGCTCCTATGAGCGCGATGCCGGCCTGCACCACCTGGTTGTAGTTCATCGCGAAGTCCTCCCGGCGCAGCTCGGTGACCGCGCGGAAGGCGGCGCGCAGCCCGCCCCACAGGTCCGGCCCGGCGCCGAGGTAGGAGAGCGCGAGGTCCACCGGACGGGTGACGCCCGCGAGGGTGAGCTCGCCGCGCATGGTCCAGCGGTCCGGGCCGGCCGGGGACAGTCCTGTGCTGCGGAAGGAGATCCGCGGGTGCGCGGCCACGTGCAGGAAGTCGGCCGAGCGCAGGTGCTCGTCGCGCGTCCGGTTGCCGGTGTCGATGGACGCGGCGTCGATCTCCGCGACGACCGAGGAGCTCTCGGCCGTCGCGCCGATCTGGATGCGTCCCGCGAACTCGGCGAACCTGCCCTGCACGCTGGACAGCCCGAGGTGCTGCGCGGTGGCGGCGACCTTGGAGTGGGCAGGGTCGATCGTCCACAGCCCGGGCGGCGGCAGCTCCACGCCGCCCTGGCGGGCGAGCTCGACGACCCCGAGGTCGGCCGATCCCGAGGCGGAGGCGATGGCCGTCACGGCGGCCGGCGCGTAGCCGACCGCGGTGACCACGACGGTGTGCACGCCGGAGGGCAGCGGCGCGGTCGCGACCGCGCCGTCCGCGTCCACCTCGGCCCGGACCACCTGGTGACCGGACATGTCGGTCACGGTGAGCACCGCGTGCCCTACCGCCCACCCGTCCTTGCCGCGCACCACGGCCCGCAGCCCGTGCGACGCGGTGGCGCCGGCGACGACGCCGGGCCCGGTGGCGTTCCACTCGCCGCTCATTCGGGGTGACCGAGCCAGACGTCGTGGGCGTCCTCGCCCTGCCCGTTGAGGGTGACCGTGCTCGCCACGGGAGGGTACCCGGTGGCGATGACCGTGTACTGGCCGCCGGTGAGGTCGGCGAAGGCGTACTCGCCGTCCTCGCCGGTGGTGGCGGAGCCGACCACGTTTCCCGCCGCGTCGAGCAAGGTCACGCGGGCGTCGGCGAGCGGCCGTCCGTCCTGCTGAACCCGGACGGTGCCCCTGACCCGGGCGCCGTGCAGCAGGACGACGTCCTGCCTGGTCTGGCCGGTGCCGACCGCGACCGGCACCGCCGCCGGGCGGTAGCCTTCGGCGCTGACCGCGAGGGTGTAGTCGCCCGCGACGATCCCGGCGAAGCCGAAGTCGCCGCCCTGACCGGTCAGGCCGGTGGTGACTACCTCGCCGCGCACGTCGGCCACGACGACCATGGCCGCGGGGACCGGGGCGCCGTCCAGGTCGCGGACCGTGCCCGCGAGCCGTCCGGACCCGACGAGCGTCAGGTCGAAGTCCAGCGGCCGTTCCCCGACGGCCAGGGTGGCCACCTGCGGGTCGTGCTCGCCCGCGGAGGCGATGAGGACGTAGCTGCCGGGGCCGGGGGTCCACATGCTGTACCCGCCGTCGGCCTGCGTGACGGCCCGGCCGAGCTGGTGGCCGCGCAGGTCGATCAGGGTGAGCGTCGCCTGGGCCACCGGAGTGCCGTCGCCGCCGCGGATCACGCCGCGGATGCCGCTGCCCTCCTGCGGCTCGGCGCCGATCTCCTCACCGGGGAAGGCCGCGGTGGCCTGCGCCGTCCGGGTGGCCGACAGCGCCGCGCCGGCCTGCGCCATCCCATTGGCGGACAACGCCGCGGTGACCGGCGTCATGGTGTTGGCCGACAGGGCCGCGGCGGGCTGCGTCGTGCCGTTGGCCGACAGGCCCGCGGTGACCGGCGCCTCGCCGTTGCGCTGGGCGTGGCGGCCGGGGCCGCCGACCGGGGCGGGCACGCCGTCGGCGGTCGCTGCCTGCAGCTCCTCGCCGCTGGCGCTGCGCAGCGGGATCTCCTTGATGAACAGGATGGCGATAAACGCCAGCAGCGCGAACGGCGCGGCGTACAGGAACAGGTCGCCGACGCCGTGCCCGTAGGCGTCCTCGACCACCGTGCGGACGGGCGCCGGCAGCTCCGACAGCCGGGGGACGGCGCCTTCGCTCAGCCCGCCGCCGCCGCGGATGCCCAGCCTGCCCAGGCCCTCGGCCATGTAGTCGATGACGCGGTGGGCGAGCACCGCGCCGAGGGCGCCGACGCCGATCGCGCCGCCGAGCGTGCGGAAGAAGGCGACGACCGAGCTGGCCGCGCCGAGCTCCTGCGGACGGACCTGGTTCTGCACCGACAGCACGAGGTTCTGCATGGTCATGCCGAGGCCCACGCCGATGAGGAACATGTAGACGGCCAGCAGCCGGTAGTCGGTGTCGTAGCGCAGCATGCCCATCAGCGCGACGCCCGCGGTGAGGAGCAGCGAGCCGGTGACCAGGAAGATCTTCCACCGGCCGGTGCGGGTGATGACCTGCCCGACGATGGTGGAGGCCAGCGCCAGGCCGAGGATCATCGGCAGGGTCATGACGCCCGCCATCGTCGGCGTCTCGCCGCGCGCGAGCTGGAAGTACTGGCTGAGGAAGGTCGTCGCGCCGAACATGGCGACGCCGACCAGCAGGCTGGCCACCACGGCGAGGCTGATGGCGGCGTTGCCGAACAGCCGCAGCGGGACGACCGGCTCGGCGGCCCTGGACTCCACCAGCAGGAAGAGCAGGGCGAGCACCACCGCGCCGCCCACCATGGCCCCGGTCTGCCACGACAGCCAGTCGTACTTGTGGCCGGCGAAGGAGACCCACACCAGCAGCAGCGAGACGGCGGCGGTGATCAGCAGCGCGCCGAGCCAGTCGACCTTGACGGCGCGCCTGCGCACCGGGATGTGCAGGGTCTTCTGCAGGACGACCAGGGCGATGAGGGCGAAGGGCACGCCGACGTAGAAGCACCAGCGCCAGCCGAGCCAGGAGGTGTCCACGATCACGCCGCCGATGAGCGGCCCGCCGATGGTGGCCAGGGCGAACACCGCGCCGAGATAGCCGGAGTAGCGGCCGCGCTCGCGGGGCGCGATGATCGCGGCCATGATGACCTGGACCAGGGCGGTGAGGCCGCCGGCGCCGAGTCCCTGGATGACGCGGGCGCCGATCAGCATGCTCGGGTTCTGCGAGACGCCCGCGATCGCCGAGCCGATGATGTAGATCAGCAGGGCGAGCTGGACCAGCGTCTTCTTGCTCACCAGGTCGGAGAGCTTGCCCCAGATGGGGGTGGAGACCGTGGTGGCGAGCAGCGTCGCGGTGATCACCCAGGTGTAGGTGTTCTCGTCCGCGTGCAGGTCGGCGATGATCGTGGGCAACGCGTTGGACACGACCGTGGACGACAGGATCGCCACGAACAGGCCGAGCAACAGGCCCGACAGCGCTTCCAGGATCTCCCTGTGGGACATGGGTGCGGCCGGATCGGGGGCGGCCTCCCGCGTCTCCGCCGGTACTGCGGTGGTCATCGAAGTCCCTTCACTGTCTGAGCTTGGGCCGTGTCCGGCACAGGGGCCGTGTCCGGCATGGGGTGTGGGGGGCGGTCGCGATGGAGCGGCCGGTCGCGGTGGGCGTCGAAGCCGGCGCGGAAGCGGCCGAGCAGTCCCGACAGCTCGGCGACGTCCTCGTCCGTCCAGCCGTCCAGGGCTCCCTCGATGGAGTGCCGCGCGTGGGCGAGCGCCTCGCGCACCACCCGCTCACCGTCCGGGGTCAGGCGGACGTACCATGAACGCCCGTCGCGGGGGTTGGGCACGCGTTCGACCCAGCCCCGCTCCTCCACGTCCGCGACGTGCCTGCTGATCACCGACTGGTCGACCTCCGAGCAGTCGGCCAGCTCGCCCAGGCGCATCGCGCCGCAGCGGTACAGCACGACCAGGAGGCTGAGGCCCGCACGGGGGCCGGGGAACGGCAGGTCGCGCTTGACCGCCTTGATCACCGGCACCAGTTCGGCCAGCCGGACGAGCAGTTCTCCGCGGTCGCCGTCGGATGCCATGACCCTTCTTCCATCTAGTTGCCTTAGGCAAATATATATTATTGCCCAAGGCAACCTTTAGGGGGGTCTGTCCTATTCCCGGCCTCCCAGCGTGCACCCACCGGCGCGAGCGGCCCGTCCCGGACGCGAAACGGCGCCGCCCCCGCCCCGAAGGGAGGAGACGGCGCCGCGTCAGCGCGCCGGCCGGCCGGTCAGCCGGCGGTGGCGATGGTCCGGTAGTGGTCAGTGGCGATCAGTGGTGGTCGTGACCGTGCTCGCCGTGGCCGTTGCCGTCGGACGGACGGCGCCACGGGCCGGTGATGGCGAACACGTAGCCCGGGGTCTGGATGTTCGCGAACAGGATCCTGCCGTCCTGGCTGAACGTCGGGCCGGTGAACTCGCTGTCGTTCAGCTCGTTGCGGGCCATCGGGTACGGCGTGCCCTGCTTGGTGACACCGACCAGGTGAGAGACGCCCTCGCCGTCCTCGGCCAGGATGACGCCGCCGTACGGCGAGACCGTGATGTTGTCCGGCCCGTCGTAGTCGGTGTCGGCCTCGGGGTCGGGGTTCACGCCGAAGATGGTCTTCAGCGTGATCGTCTCGGACTCGGGGTCGTAGAACCAGACCTGGCCGTCGTGCTCGTTGACGCTGCCGTCGTCGTGGCGGGCGTAGCTGGCCACGAAGTAGGCGCCGCCGTCGGCGAACCAGGCGCCCTCGAGCTTGCGGCTGCGGGTGATCTGGTCGTCGGTGAACTGCTTGCGCACCGAGACGGTCTTGGCGTCGCGGTCGGGCACCGCCACCCACTTGACCTTGTACCGGGTGCCGGGCTGGGTGGCCTCGGACAGGTCCTTGATGTGCTTGCCGCCCTTGTAGGCGCTCAGCGCCTCCAGCGTGCCCGCGGTGTCGCCGCCGTTGGTCAGGGCCAGCGCCCGCAGCGCGCCCTTGCGGGCGTGGAAGCCGCGCGGCGGGGTCCAGCGGTAGTAGAGCCCGTTCGGGCTGCTGGCGTCCTCGGTGAGGTAGATCTCTGAGCTGCGGGGGTTCACGGCGACGGCCTCGTGCGAGTACCGGCCGAGGAACTTCAGCGGGACCGGGTTCTTGTTGGCGTCGCGGTCGAAGGGGTCCACCTCGAACACGTAGCCGTGGTCCTTCTGGAACGCCCCGCCGGCGCGCTGCTCGGTCTCCTCGCAGGTGAGCCAGGTGCCCCACGGGGTGATGCCGCCGGCGCAGTTGTTGTGCGTACCGGCCACGCTGACGTACTCGCGGACGCGGTCGCCCTGCTTGTCGACCTCGATGTTGGTCGTGCCGCCGTGCGCGCCCGGGTCGTAGGTGAGGCCGTCCAGCGCCGGCACGCCGTAGGGCTCGCCGCCGCCGATCTCGTGGTTGTTCACCAGCACGAAGCCGTGCGGCGCGCGGAAGCAGCCGGTGCCGTCGGCGTCGCTCGGGGTCGGCTCGCCCGTCTCCAGCAGCGTCTTGCCGGCCTGCGCCACGATCTTGTAGGAGAAGCCGGGCGGGAGCGCCAGCAGGCCGGCCGGGTCGGCCACGACGGCGCCGTAGCCGGTCGCGCCCTTGGCCCCGGTCTGCGCGAAGGCGGCGGGGCCGGCGATCGACTCCAGGCTGCCGGCGATGGCGATGCCCAGACCGCCCACCGCGCCGGCGCGGAACAGGTCACGGCGGGAGAGGCCGCGGCTCGACACGTCGCCGTCGGACACGTCACCGCCGGTCGCGCCGGTCGCCTCGTGGCGTGACATCGAGGAGGTCATGAAAGCACCTTTTCCATTCGCATGGTGTGTAGACCTAATGGACCCAAGCCGCTACATATGAACGCTTCCTCCCCTGATGCGGACTTATTGGTTAAGGAACGGCTAACGTCCCCTACGTCCCGATGACCATGACACCAGGGCAGAGCGGGACACGCCGCCGTCCCGCACCAGAGCGGACACGCCTTCGTCCGCGTCGGGACGGGACACGCCTTCGTCTGCGCCAGGGCGGGACGCACCTCGGTCCACACCAGGGCGGGACACGCTTCGTCCCGCGCTTCCAGCCAATCAGCTACCCGCCCGGGTCATCAACCCTCCGCCGCGCCGTGTTGCCGCCGCCCTCCGGCGCCGCGAATTCCCCTGCCTCGCCGAAAGCACCAGAGAGCCTCATCCGTGCGGCGACCGGTCATCAATTACGCTTTTATGCAGGTATACGCGCCATAGGCACCCGCCTGGAACCGGCTGTCCACGATACGCAGGCCGACCGCGGCGATCATGGGTTCGAGCAGCCAGCGGAAGGTGCTGAACTCCGTGCGCACGTGCTCGGCGTACTCCTCCGCGGTGTACCCCTCCGCCGGATCGGACACCGCGCCCGCGAACCAGCCGTCGAACACCCGCCCCGCCTCGGACGGCTGGAAGTCGTAGATCAGATCGTGCAGGCGCAGCACGCCGCCCGGCCGCAGCAGGCCCGCGATGCGCTCCAGCGCGATCGCCTTGAAGAAGTCGGGCAACTGGTGCAACGCGTTCCTGGTGTAGACGGCGTCGACCGGCGACCCGACATGCTCGTAGGTCAGAAAACCCGCCCGGACGAGCTCGATGTTGGACAGCCCGGCGTTCTCCGCACGCCCGCGCAGGGCGTCCTGCATCACGGGAGAGACGTCCACCGCCACCACCCGCCGGAACCGCCGCGCCGCGGCCAGCGTGAACTGCCCGGTGCCCGCGGCGAGATCCACCACGGTGGCGTCCTCGCCCACCCCGTGCTCGGCGAGGACGGCCAGGTCCGCGGAGGGGTCGGGATACCCCTGCTTGCGGTCGTAGCCGGTGATGAACTCGGGGTCGAGATGCTCATGGCCCGCGTAGGCCAGCTCGTCGATCATCCATGCTTCAGCCATGCGCCGATCCTCGCGAACGCCCTCGCCTGGACGCATCTCCTTTTACACAGAGCCAGATCGGACCTGTCGCGCCGTAGAACGCGATCCGAGCGAACTCATCGGGACGGACGAGCGTCGAACAAGGGCACACAGACAAGACCACAGATGATGAGGCGCCTTTATGAACCGATACCTGCCGCTCGGCGCCGTCCTCGGCGCCGCGCTCCTCGCCCCCCTGGCCGTCGCCCCGGCCTCGGCGAGCACCACCCCGCTCTCCGCCGCCGGATCGGCGCCCACCTCCACGACCGCGGCGGCGAAGCCGGCCCCGATCAAGGGCGTCGCCGTCTACGCGCGGTTCAACCGCGGGTACGTCGTGACCCGCTTCGAGCCCGGCAAGGGCCCCACCCGGCTGGGGGTCACACCGGAGACCGGGCAGTTCTCCGCCTCCCCCGACGGCAGGAAGATCGCCTGGATCACCGGGCTGGGCAAGGTGCAGGTGAGCGCCGCCGGCAAGGTCACCACCCTCGCCAAGGGCGCCGGAGCCAACGCCCCCTGCCTCACCCCGGTCTGGTCGCCCGACTCCGCCAAGGTGGCCTTCCTGCCCAGCAGTGAGAGCGACGCCTCGCCGGTGGCCATCGCCGGCGCCGCCGGCGGCGGCACGCGCAGGGCGGGCACCACCATGGGGGTCTGCCACCTGGCCTGGTCCGCCGACGGCCGCTACCTGGCCGGGTACGCCGGCACCACCGACGGCGTCTACCGCCTCGACCTGCGCGCCCGCACGTCGGTCAGGGTCAAGGGCGTCAAGCTCGCCAACCACGTCCAGAGCCTGTCGCCGCACGGCGAGCGCGTCGTCGTGGCGACCCTGTCTCCCAAGGACCCCGGCGGCGACGGCGGCTGGCCCGTGTGGTTCCGCCCGACGATCGTCGACACGACCACCGGCGCCAAGGTCCCGATCGCGGTCCGCGGCCGTCTCATCGGCGCCCTCTACCTGCCCGACGGCCGCCTGGTGGTCCGGGTCGCCGGCTCCGGCCACAACACCCTGGTCGTCCTGGACGCCTCCGGCAGGCAACTCCAGCGCCTCGCCGAACCCGCGCAGGCCCGGACCCAGGCCCTCCTCCAGATCGTCCGCTGACCTGGCCCGACCGGCTCATGCCCGACCGTCCGCTGACCGGCCCTGACCTGCTCCTACCGACCGTCCGCTGACCTGACCCGACCGGCTCGTACCCGACCGGCCCGTACCCGACCGTCCGCCGCCCCCGAGCGACCGGGCGCGGGCGGCGGCCCGGGTGAAGGCCGGGACGGGCCGGTACGGGCGGGTCGGTCACCCGCGCGGCGCGTACATCATGACCAGCACGCCGACGCGAGTGGGGGGAGACGGACGCCGCTGTGGTCAGGCCGGGAGTGCCGTGGCCTGGGAGAGGTGGGAGGGGTTGACCAGGGCGTGCAGGTGCATGTCGTGCCAGCCGTCGGGGTGCAAGATGGAACTGCGTTCGGTGCCCTCCAGGGCGAAGCCGGCCTTGAGCGCGAGACGGCAGGAGGCGTCGTTGAGCGTCGAGTGGTAGAGGTACAGCCGGTGAAAGCCGATGCCGAAGGCCCAGGTGGTGAGCGCCCGCACCGCCGTCGTGGCCGCACCGCGCCCCCGGGCCGCCGCCCGCGTCCAGTAGGCCACCTCCGCGTGTCCCCAGAAGAGGTCGAAGGTGCGGAACGCGACCCGGCCGAGCACCTCGCCCCGGGGTGTGACCACCGCCCAGTGCGCGCTGGACTCGGCGCGCCAGCCCTGCGCGTAGGCCTCGATCATCTCTTCGGCCTCGGCGAGCGACTCGACGCTGCGCGCATGCCAGTGCTGGATGTCCGGATCCCGGAAGGCATCGACGATCGCGGGCGCGTCCGCCGCCGTCCAGGGCCGCAGCACCAGGTCGTTCTCCGACGACAGCACCGGTTGCGGGGCACGCTTCAGCGATCCCGGCACGACGACCGCGGGCACAAGGCTAGGCATCGCGCTGCACTCAACCCCAATCAAGGTCCACATCGGTTCCGGCGTCCGTCGACCTGGCCGGCCGCCTCCGGGACTTCAGGCGGCCCGGAGGCTTCAGACGTCCGGCAGGTCTTCGGGCGGCCCGCAGGTCTTCAGGCGGCCCGCAGGTCTTCAGGCGGCCCGCAGGTCTTCGGGCGGCCCGCAGGTCTTCGGGCGGCCGGCGGGTCTTCGGGGCGGTGACGTCCATGTGCGGGAACAGGGCGTAGTCCTGGAACACCATGGCCACGTCCCGCCGGCCGGGCGGCAGGGCCGTCACGTCCGCCGAGCCGATCGTCCAGCAGGACGATCAGAAGATCCAGTCCAGCAGGCCGCCGCCGCTCTCGCTCTGGGTCGGGCTCGGCGCCGGCGGCGGGGGCGCCTGCGTGGTCGGCGGGGGCTTCGGGGACGACTCGGGGTCGTCCTCGATCCGCGGGTCCTGCGTCTGCTGCGGGCGGCCGCTGGACCTGGGCGACGGCCGCGGCGAGTGGACCCGGGTGCGCGTCGGCGTCGGCCGGGACGTGGGCGGGCGCGTCTGCCGTCCCTGGCCGGCCGTCGGCGTGGGCGTCCCGCTGGGGGGCTCCGCGGTCTCGCCGGTCCCGGCGGTGGGCTCGGTGGCCGGGTCGCCGATGCTGGGCCCGGCGCTGGGGGTGTCGGTCAGCGCGGGATCCGACTGCTCTACCGAGGGGCACTTGCCGGGGGCCGAGCAGGCCGCCTCCGGCTTGGAGCCGACCGAGGTGGACACGATCCAGCCGCCCGCCACCGCGAGCAGCACGATCGCGGCGATGGCGACGATGAACCCCTTGTTCTTGCCGCCCTTCTCCTCCGCGTCCGCCTCGCCGGTCCACCCCGAGCCGAGGAAGCCGCGCTCCCCTCCGCTCTCGGTGTCCCACTCCTCGCGACCCGGCCGCTCAGGGTCCTCGGACTCGGACCGCTCGTCGTCGAGCACCATCTCCTCGCCCTCGCGGCGGTAGAGATAGTCGAATTCTTCGAGACTCTCGAGCCGCTCGTCACCCTCGGCCCACTGATGGTCGGCCCGGTCAGGGTCGGACGCCTCGTCGTCTGGGGCGTGAGCGGGTTCGTGTCCGGGCGTCCAGCCGTCGGACAGCACGTCACCGCCCGGGCGCACCGGTTGGTCGTCCCGGTCGACGCCCGTGGGCCCCACCTGCTGGAGAGGATCCTCTTCGTGGGATCTCGGGTGGCCGTCGCGGTCCATGCCGAACCTCTCTGCTGTGAATCCTGGCCGCACAACACTTAGCAGCTCTGACTCCGTCTTGTCCGGAAACTCCACATTATTCCCGGAGGCCGCAATCTTCCCACCGGTCACAGCCGTCACAGACCTCTGGCAGATGGCGAAGCCGCAACGATTGGACGGCGACTCGAGATCCGCCCGCGGCTCGCGGCCGGACTCGGTGTCTAGAGGGGTTCGCCGGATCGCCGCACGCGATCGGCGATGATCTCCGCGCACGCCAGGGAGCCGGTCCGCGTGGTGTCCACCTCCAGGTCATACACCATGCCCTCGTGGACGATCTCCGCCTGCGTCACCGCCATTCCCGGGACCCGGTCCCCCCTGGTCCTCTCGCGCTCGGCGGCGACCGCGCTGTCGCACCTGACCCCGACCCACAGGACCTCCAGTCCGCCGAGAGCCGCCTGCCACCGCCGCTGGGTCGCCGCTCCGCCGAGGAAGACATCGTCGATGATGACCGGGGCTCCGGCGCGGACCATCGCGGCGATCCCCTCCATCCACGCGGTCTGCAGCGCCATGAACTCCGGCCCGACGTTCACTCCGCCGTCCTGGTCGAACTCGATTCCCGCGTCCGACGCCCGCATGGACGCGGGCATCGCCTCGATGAGCGAGTCGACCCCGAAAGCCAGCCATGGCCGCGGCAGGACGGCCTGCAGACACCGGACGATCTCGGACTTGCCCGCGCTGGACCCGCCGTTGAGCACGATCACCTGAGTCGTCACGGCGTACAGGGTAGAGACCCGGCCCGCGGGCTGTGAAACCGTTTTCGACCGGCGCCGCCCTGCCGCCACCGATCAGATCACGGCGCTAGGTCACGATCTCCGTGGTCTCGCAGCCGCTGAAGGTGTCCACCGTCTCCAGCAGACCTCGCAGGTCGGAGGTACAACGGTCGGCGCCGGCGCCCCCGTCGAGGGTGCCGCCGCCCCTGCCGGTGAGCCGGTCGTCGCCGCCCAGGCCCTGGATCAGGTCGTGGCCGTTCGACGCGTTGATGACGTTCGGGCCCGCGTCGCCGATGAGCACGTCGTCGGCGTTGGTACCCTCCAGGTTCTCCACATCCGCGGCGATGGTGTCGCGGGCGCCCGCGGGCCCGTCCTCCGAACTGCCGTCGTCGCCGGTCGCACCGTCGAGATCGGCCCGGACGCCGAGCCTGTTCGACACCTCGGAGTAGGCGACGGTGTCGGAGCCGGCGCCGCCCCGCAGCAGGTCGCCGCCGAACCCGCCGACCAACGTGTCGTCGCCCGAGCCGCCGACGAGCCGGTCGTCACCGTCCCCGCCCATCAGGCGTGCGGCGAGGCCCGTGGAGTTGGTGATCACATCGTCGCCGTCCAGCCCGCGGACGACCATCGAGCCGACGTTCGCCGACGCGCAGCGCGCCTCGTGCGAGGTCACCAGCGTGCACCCGGCGCCCACGGTGAGCGTGGCGGTGGGATCGGCGACCGTGAGGAACCCGCCGGCCGCGCTGACGGTGATCTGGTCGTCCACGCCCACGGGGGCGTCGTACTTGAGGACCCCGGCGGACCGCACCACACCCGGTTGGCAGTCGCCGTAGCAGGGCCGCGCCGCCATCGCGGGCCGCACGGACAGAACGGCCGGCAGGGCGGCCAGCGCCGCCGCGCCGCCGAGCACCCGCATCACGCGGCGGGAGACGCGGTGGTTTCGATCACGCCCGGACATGCGCTTCTCCTGATGACGGGGACGACGAAAGGCGATCGTCGTCGCGGTGATTCGGCGTGGAGGTCATCCGTCACCACGGCCTTCCGGGTGACCTGATGGACGTTCCTTCATGTGCGCCCCTCTGATCGTCCTGAAACGGTGCCCGTTCAGCACCCACCCGGTAGGCGTTCCACCGCGTTCCACCACGCTCCACCATGCTTGTGTCGCCTGCCGCTCCCGAGATCGCCGTCGTGAGACGCGCAGGGCCGATCCGCGTGAAGGGCCGGCCATCGGTCTAAAGGACTGCTCGGAAACCGCGCCGACCGCACCTTCGGTCGATACCAGGGCCGTCCTGAACTCGCAAGATCGCTCCATGTCCTACGACGATTCCGCTCCGGCCCAGCGCACCGAGCGCCTGACCGAGCACGACGAGAGTCACCCCACCCCCACCGGCCCCGGTCCGAGCAGGAGAAGGCCGCGGGCCGTGGCCGCGCGAGGCGGCTTGGCCGCCGTGGCCGGACTGCTCGCGCTGGTGGCCGCCACCTCCTGTGCGCCCGCGTCCGCCTCTGCCTCCGTCCCTGTCTCCGTCTCCTCCGCCGGTCCTTCGGCCACGCCGAGCGGCGCCCCGTACCTGCCGGCGCCGACCGGTCCCCATCCGGTCGGCACGACATCCCTGTACCTGAAAGACGCCTCCCGCCCCGATCCGTGGGTCCCCGAGGCCGGGGCGAGGGAGCTCATGGTCTCCCTCTGGTACCCGGCGACGTCGCGGAGCGGCCCGCGCGCGCCGTACGTGACGCCCAAGGAGTCGGAGCTCATCCTGCAAGGCAAGGGGGTGACGGGCGTCCCCGCCGACGTGCTGAGCAGAACGCGGACCAACGCCCACACCGACGCGAGACCGGCGGGAGTCCGGCGCACTCTCCCCCTCGTCGTGCTGTCTCCCGGCTTCACCGACCCCCGGAGCTCGCTCACCGCCCTGGCCGAGGAGCTGGCGAGCAGGGGCTACGTGGTGGCCGGCATCGACCACACCTACGAGGCCTTCGCCACCACCTTCCCCGGCGGGCGGCTGACCACCTGCGCCGCCTGCGAACTCGAGACCGACGACTTCGGGAAGAAGGCGGTGGAGAACCGGGCGGTCGACGTCTCCTTCGTGGTCGACGAGCTGACCGGGCCGCACCCCGCGTGGCGGGGCGCTTCGCTGATCGACCCGTCCCGGATCGCGATGGCGGGCAGCTCCCTCGGAGGCGCGAGCGCCGCCGAGACCATGCTGAACGACCCCCGGGTGCGCGCCGGGATCAACATGGACGGCACGATGTTCGCCCCGATCTCCGCGAGCGGAGTGGCGCGGCCGTTCCTGTTCCTTGGCCAGACGCTGCACAGCCCGGGCGGCGAGGACCCCACGTGGGACCGTGACTGGGAGCACCTGACCGGGTGGAAACGCTGGCTCGTCGTGGCCGGAGCCGTGCACGCGTCCTTCACCGACTATGACCTGCTGGCCCAGCAGATCGGCGTCGACCTCGGCGGCGACCTGTCCGCGACCCGCACCGTGGAGATCACCCGCCGGTACGTCCGCGCCTTCTTCGACCTGCACCTGCGCGGCATCCCGCAACCCCTGCTGAACGAGCCGTCCCCCCGTTATCCCGAGGTCGAGTTCTGCACCCCGGAGACCGCGAGCTGCCGGTAACGGCCCGTCCCCCGCACCGGCGGTCCCGCACGCGCCCACGAACCTGCGCGCCGGCTCCGGGGCACCGGCCAACGCGGCGCAAGACCGGCACAGGACGCGGCATCAGACGCGGCGGTCAGACAAAAACGCGGCACAAGACGCGGCGCAAGACGCGGCCGGCCGGCCGGACGCGTCGCGGCGGCTATGCGCCGACGTCGTCGGCCAGGCGCCGCAGATAGCTCGCGAACCGCCGCCGGTCGTCCTCCGGCCAGGAGGCCGTCAGCTCATCGAACGCCTGGCGCTGCCATCGCCTGGCGGTCGCCAGCAACTCCTCCCCGCTCTCGGTGAGCCGCAGGCAGGCGCGGCGCCGGTCGCGTTCGGAGGTGGCGCGGGCGAGGTAGCCGGCTTCGACCGCGTCCCTCACCATGCGGCTGGCGCCCGAATGGTCGAGCCCGAGCTGGTGGGCCACGGTGCCCACGGTGACCACCGCGTCCTCCCCGGCGACGGCGCGGGACGCGTTCGTGACCACGGCCTCGACGACCAGGATGTGCTGCACGTGACGCGACTCGCCGGTCAGCTCCTCCGATGCGCGGCCGGCCCACCTGCGTGACCAGAAGCGCACCAGGCGGAACAGCGCGGGTCCTCCGTCGTGCCCCTCTCTCATGCCCTCACCCTACGGGCGGTTGCGTGCGATTCGCACATATGATTATGTGCGAATCGCACGCATCTCGACCCTCCTGAAGGGCTCTCCATGACCATCGTCATGAACCACCTGATCGTCCCCGCCACCGACCGGACCGTGGCCGCCACGTTCTTCGCCGACCTCCTGGGCCTGCGGGTCGGCCCGCCCGCCGGGCCGTTCACGCCCGTCAGGGTCAACGACGACCTCACCCTCGACTTCGACGACCGCCATCGGCCCGAGCCGGGCCACTACGCGTTCCTGGTCGACGACGACACCTTCGACGCGGTCATGGAACGGCTCGGCCGAGCCCCGTCGGTCGACTACGGCTCCGGCCCCGCACACGGCTGGGACCGCGACATCAACCACCTCGCCGGCGGCCGAGGCGTATACGTCCGCGACCCCGACGGCCACAGCTACGAACTCTTCACCGTCGTACCCGAGTGACCGCCACCGCATGGCCCACCTTCTACCGCCCCCCGGCACCCGAGGCCGCCTCCTCGACCGTCACAGGGAACCAACAACGAGGTATGGCGGGGATAATTCCCCCATATTCGGGCACCACGCAACCCGATAATCCAGCATGGATATCGGCCACAACGCACGGACAGCACGGGACCGCTTGAGCCACTAAACTGAATATCGTCCCCCTTATCGAGAGCCGACCCGGCGGTCATCCTCCCCGGAGGCAGCGTGCGTCAGCGTGGAATCACCCATCTCAGATGCAACGCGTCGAATATTCTCGCCGCCATCGTCCTCACCACGACCGGTTGCGCCACCTCCACCACGCCGCCGAACAGGAACTGTGACGAGGTCGCCGTCGGCAACGGGTCCTCGGCGGGCGGCATCGGCATCAGCGGGAAGTTCGACCTGACCATGGCGCTGGCCATCGTCGACCCACCGGACGGGGGTGGCACACCCGAGATCGAATGGAAACCCGTCTACTCGATCGCAAATCTCACCAAGAACAGGATTTGCATCGTCGACATCAGCACGACATTCCCCACGAATCGCGACAAAGCGGGCGCGCTATCAGCGCTGAAGACGGCCAGAGGGACGCGTCAGGTCGACATCTACCAGAACAACGCGGCGGTCCTTTCCCGGACGCCTTCTGTGACGCAACGGCCGCCTTTCGCGCTTGAACCGGGCGCCACCGTGCTGGTCCGCTTCCACCAGTACCTCACCCTGACCGCCGACGGGCGGGACGTCTCGTTGAGAACCGACGAAGACCTGTCGGAGCGCCTGGGGCCGCTGTTCCGGCTGAACCGCCTGGACGACGGCAGCTACCACTGTGTCCCGCAGTACCCATTGAAGGTCACCGTGACCTCCGACATCGGCACGTCGACCCAGGAGGTGATCAACGCGATCATGCCGGACGGTTGCGGGCTCATCTTGCCCACCGGCTGACGGCAGGTCCGATGACGAGACGACCGCCACCACGGAAGACCCCACCGCGCCACGGACCCATTCCCCGGCAGGGCTTACCGGCACCCCGCCCGAAGTCGTCCCCTGACCAGCGCCACCGATCTCCGGTGATCCGCCACCTCCCCTTCGTCGCGGCAGTACTGCTGTTCTCCGCGGCCCGGGCGATACTGCGGCGGGCGGCCGGACGGACGCCGAGGCCCAAGACCCCGCCGACGCCGAAGACCCCGCCGCCTCCCGCACCGGCGCCACGTGTCCCGGCCCCCTCTCTGAAGCCACCCCCCGAACAGCGACGGCAGGTCCGTTTTCCCGTGGCCGGCATCCTGCTCCTCACAACCGCGGTGTCGCTGTGTGGGCTGGCCTGGGCGCTGTTCGACGCGGGACGTCCCGGCGCACCGTTGTCCCCACATCTGCGCCCGGACTACGGGTTCGACAGCGACGTGACGATCTACCTCCCCCGCGAGGCCAAGCTCACCGAGTCCTCGCTCAACGTCTCCTACGAGAAATCCCAGGAGCCCGGCCATCAGGACGAATGGACGCAGTCTCTGGCGCTCTACTGGGACACCGCGCGCGCGAACCCATTCCCGGTCATCCTGGAGTTCCGCGGCGGCGCCCGTATCGACCGACCTCGCATCGGTGAGACGAAACTCCAATCGGTCGAACTCGGCGACCGTCAACTCGTCCTCCTGGACGACTCCCGCCGGCTCACCGGCGAGATGCGCATACCGCCGATCAGCGCCGAGAACTCGCGGATCGCGTTCGCGTCCCCGCAGGTCGGTTCCCAGATGCAGTGCACGGGGCTGGCCGCCGCCACCCATAACGGGAATCTGTCCGGCCTGACCTTCGCCGAGTGGGACCGCATCTCCAGCGCGTGCGACTTCACCGACTTCAAGCGGTACACGCAAATGGTGCTGATCCTCGACGAGGCGCCACTGCGGGTGGACTACCTCAGCGTCGAGCCTGTCGAAGCGGGCAATACGCCCGGCTTCAGCTGGAAGAGCGAAGGCGAGCTCGCCACCCTGCAGGTCCGCGCCAGCTACGTCGACGTGAACGGCGAAGCGATCGCGCAACGCATGCTGTTCCTCTCCGGCGTCGTCATCGGCCTCGCCGCGGCCTGCGCTCCCAACGCCATCCACTCCATATCCACATACATTCACCGCCGCCACCGCGCCTGACCGGCCCCTCGACCTCCGCTCTTCCACCTGTGGCCTGGTCATGCTGCGTCCGTGGTCGCCTGCTGGAACCGGTTGGCGGCCCATGCGTTGGCTGTGGCGATCACCGTACGGCCATCGTGCTCGATCATGGTGTGATGTACGACGCCATCCCTCAGCCGTACCGCGATCCGCTACGCCGCAACCACAAGCTGATCGACTACATCGAGCATTTCTGCTACACCGTCACCACGCCGCTGACCGTGGACGAAGCCGTGCGGCGCATCGGCATGCGGCGGGCCGACCTTGTCCCCGCTCCCGGACGCGAAACGCTGGGCGAGGACGGATGCCTGCTCATCGGGCAGGTCGGCCCGGCGGTCGTCACTTACGACGAAGTAGGTGCCGCCCGTTTCATGCCCAACGCCCATGCTTTGGGGAACGGCTGTGACCACGGCATCGCCCAGTGGGATTTCTACAACCTGGCCTTCGCCTACATCCGGTCCGACGGCAGCGGCGGCAGTTGGGACGAGGAACGACGCGGCCATGAGGAGTCGTCGGAGGAACTCATCGCGGGATGGCGGGCGGGTCCGCTCGCGTCCTATGCCGACCTGTTCCACCGCTACCTCCAAGACGAGGAAGCACACGAGGAGGGGGGTGACCCCGTCTATCTGCGAGCCGTCATGCTGACGATTCTCGAACTGGAGACAGGCGTGCGACTCGACGACGAACTCATCGACAGCCTTCCCTACGCCCTTCACCTCCCACTGTGATCCATGGCAGCCCGGGACGTTGTGGCCGAGGAGGAACCACCGCCCCCCTCCTGACCAGCGCTCCGCGCCGCCGCCCAGCCCGCCGCCCGCTCCGTACGGCCGCCCGCTCCGTACGGCCGGCCGGCCGTGCGGCGTTGGCACCGGTGGAGCCGGCGAACGGCAGGGATGCGGCCGCCCGTCGTATTGGCTCTGATCTCGGCGCCCGTCAGATGCTCGTCACCGTCGCCCGCCGAACTGCCAGTCGTGGACCTCGATGTCGGCGTAACGGTCCGAGGTCAGGACCGCGCGTGCCGCTTCCGGGTCCGGCGCCCGGATCAACAGGGCCGTGCCCAGCCAGGTGGTGCCGTCGTCCGACAGCAGCGGCCCATACGCGATCAGCTCGTCCTGGCCGAGGGGCGGGACAAGGTCGGCAGCCTGACCAGAGCCGAGCCCCAGCACCAGGTACCGGTCACCCCCGTCTCGGCCGCCGGAGAAGTCCCACATGGTGCGCCCCAGCACGTTCTGCCACCGACGCAGCATCACATCCCGGTACACGCCGGCCTGGTAGTTGGGCTCGTCGAAGACGAACGCACGCGCAGTGGCGAGATCGGGCAGGTCAACGATGTGCACGCTGCCGGTGGCCGTATCGCGGCCACGATCGAGGGTCGGGCCACGGGCGATCACCTCCGCCGCGTACCGGTCCATATAGGACCAGTGCTCTTCCAGCAGCTCATCGCGCAATGCCGCGGAGTCACGCCGATCCCGGTGGTAACAGAAGAACTCCATACGCAGAGTACCTACCATGGGCGGAACCGATGGCTCCATTCTGATTCATCCGAGCCACGGGCGACCGCTGCGCCAGGTCACAGGCCGGCCGTCACCCTCGTACAGGCCGCGACACACAATGGCTGACCCCGTCGAATCGGCGCATGATCAGCGACTGGAAGAGAGGCAATGAGCATGCAGTCGAGAACACACCTGTACGACCTGCTGGAATCAACCCTCTTCACCGAAGGACTCGACGACCACAATGACCTCTGGTCGCTGGGATTCTGCGCCGTATGGGTACAGGGAGTGGACATCGCGACCATCGCAGCACACTTTTCACTAGACCCCGGCACTCGCACCCCGTGCTACCTGAGCGAGATCCTCGATGAGGCGATCGACGACGGTTCCCTGTGGGTGGCCGAGGTCGGCGACTGGACTTGTGTCCTGCCCGCACGTACCGATGCCCCGTTCGTACGATCCCTCGCCGCCGGCGGCGGGCAAGCCCTCAGCCTCGACATGGACATCAACAACAACGCCCTGTTCCAGTACGCCCGCGATGGACGCATGGTCGTCGCCTTCGAACCCAGATGCCCAGGCGACCGGCTCGGCGATGATCCGCACGCGCTCGATCACCTGATGGAAGGATTGCGCTTCCAGATCAGCGGGGACGAGGCCACCGATGATCGGGTCGATTCGGACGAGAGTCTGGCTTCGGCATTGGCGCTCATCGGACGGGTCACGCGAACGGACATAGCCGCCGACTGGTTCGAAGCGCAGCACTCCCGTATGAGATCCATGTCCCCTTGATGGTCGCTGAGCATGCACCCTCCAACAGCGGCAGTACAGCGAACCAACCCGTCATCCGCGCCCTAGAGGTCTGCGAGTCGTCCGGCCGGACATCGCCTCGCACGCTCGCAGCGGACTCGGCCGCGTATTGGCCGCGACGCCCCGCAGAACGCCGCTGATGACCACCAACAGCCGGACACACAGCAAGAGGCTTCTCTGCGTTTCCGCTGGTGACGGCGGCGCGGGTCGATCTGTTCGACTGTGGTCACCCGCGTGGGGCGTACATGATGACCAGCACACCCAGCAGGCAGATCGCCGCCCCTATGAGATCCCACCGATCCGGGCGGAACTTGTCCACCACCATGCCCCACACCAGCGACCCCGCCACGAACACACCGCCGTAGGCGGCCAGGATGCGGCCGAAGTCGGCATTCGGCTGGAAGGTGGCCACGAGCCCGTAGAGGCCCAGGGCGATGAACCCGGCGCCGACCCACAGTAGCCCGCGTTGTTCTCGAACCCCCTGCCAGACCAGCCAGGCCCCGCCGATCTCGGCGAGCGCGGCGACCACGAACAGCAGAAGGGAACGCGCGACAGTCACAGCCGTGACTGTAGAGGGTCGCTCACCGAGTGCCGACGGATCTTCGCACTGTGGCAGCCGCAGCCGTCTCCGCCCGCGCATGCAGTGGCCCGCCTGCGGCTCCGGAGGAACCACGCCAGTCCCCACGCCAGCACGGCCACGCCCGCCAGGCCCACAGCCACCATCGGCATCACATTCGTCAGCACAACAGCTCCAGCGCCACCGATCACCCCTGCCGCCGGCAGTACAGGAAGCACACAGCAAGCGGCGCAGGCCAGTGCGGCCAAGCCCGTCACGCCGGCCGGAAGCAGTCGCCGGCCTCGGCCGGGATCAGTTGACCTCGCCATGCCGGCTCCCGTCCGCCACGTCCGAGAACGGCAGCGGACAGCACGGACTCCCCGCACACGCCACCAGGTCGTCACACCCGGCATCCACCGCCTGGACGAGCGTCTCGCGAATCGCCTGAAGGTCGGCGATCTTCTGTTCCACCTCGGCCAGCTTGGCCGACGCCCGTACCCGCAAACCCCGATCCGGTCTGCCATGACGATGTGCGACCGCCTCCACCAGACCGGCCACCTCATCCAGCGTGAAGCCCAGCCGTTGCGCCACTTTGATCACACGAAGAACCGTGACGGTCTCCGGCGGATACAGCCGATGCCCTCCGTTGCTCCGCCGCGGCTCCTCCAGCAGACCCCGCCGATGGTAGTAACGCAACGTCTGGACGTTGACCCCCACCGCCTCCGCGACCTCTCCCGTACGCAACCACTTCCCGCTCACGACGCCACCCGGGGAGCCGCCTTGACCGCCTGAGCCGCCAGCCCATCAAGCACATGAGCGTGAACCGCGGGCACCTCGACGTCCAGGACCAGGCCCTCACCGTCGCCAGCGAAGGTGAAGACGAAGAACGAGCAGCAGGCCGACTCACGCGCGGCCAGATCCCTCGCGGCCTCCTCCACCTGCGCACCACCACCCAGCACCAGCCGCAGACGCGTAGACGTCACACGCTCCAGCCCGCGCAGTGCCGAGGCGAACAACTCATCGAACTCCGCCACCCTCAACGGCCGTTCCTCCGTCGGCAGCGTGCATGCAGCCGGTGCCCACTCCATGAGCCCTCCACGTGCCAAGAGCGCCCGACTCTCACGCGAGCGCCCCCTACAGTTCGACGGTAGGCCCGTACCCCGGTACAGGTTGCAACCCCAAAACCATGCCTCCGGCGGGGGCCTCGGCTCCGGGCGGAAACGGTGCACGCCAAGGACCGTACGTGGCCGAGGTGGAAGCCTGGTCGTCCCGCCTGCCCCGACCCAGGCAAGCCCAGCAGACGGAAAGATCAGGCAGGGGAAACCGTGCGCGTCACGCGAGAGTCAGCGGCATGATCGCGTGCCGGATCCGTGCCGGATCTCACGGAAAAGGAGGGGAATCACGGTCACTCAGGGCGCCATGAACGAAGAAGCCCCCGACCGGCATCTCTGCTGATAGGTGCACAACAGGGATTGCTCGGAGCGATTCATGTCCCCTTGATGCTCGCCGAGCATGCACCTTTCGACAGCGGCCGACCTTGAGCGCTTACAGGTTTCTCGGTACGCCGCTGGGACGATGCGCCCCAGACCGTACAGGACTCCACCGCCAAGGCGGAGAAGCATGGCCTTCCAAGGGGTCCGATGCGAAATCTGAGATCTCGGGAGCTACGAAACCGTTTCATACATCAGCTTCGGAACCCGCACGCGAGCCAGTTGAAATCCCGGAGCTCCGGCGGGACCTGGGTAGGCTCGGCGACGGTTCGGTCGTGGCGGCCTGCCCGGTCACGGCCTCGGCACCATGGATGATCTCCATGCGCGGACCGGCGACTTCGGCGATGAGCACCACGCGCGTACGCGGTGCTCATGCCCCCGTTGTACCGTGCTCCGTCCCGCCCGTCAGGCGGGCGCCGGGCACGGGGTGGAGATGCAGGTCAGCTTGTTCGTGTAGACGTAATTGGCGATCTTCTCGCCGAGTTCCAGCCCGTCCCGGGCGTCCCACGGGTAGTGGACGCCCAGCCATACCCGGCTGTCGGCGTTCTCCCGCGCGGCCTGGCTGAAGCCGGCGAAGTCCTTGGTCCGGACGGGGGCGTGCGGGTCCTCGCTGGTGAGCCGGACCGGGATGTCGTCGTTGCCGAAGAAGCGCCGCATGATCCCGGCCCAGGCGCCGCCGAACGTGGCATGGCCGGAGGCCCATGCCGGGAAGCACGGCGAGAAGTTGACCCCGTTGCGGTCGGCCGACAGCGGCCGCCAGTCGGGGTCGAGGCCGCCGTCGCGGATGGCGGACTCCGGCCGCCAGAGGTCGATCGGCGTCAGGTACTTCACGTCCCACTCGGCGATGGCGGCGTCGGCCAGGGCCAGCGATACCAGGGCGAACAGTCGCGCGTTCTCGTACTTGCTGGTCAGGCCGCGCTGCCGAGCCACCAGGCGAGTGTGTTCGAGGAGCTGGCCCGGCGGCTTGTAGGTGCCGTCCAGGTCGTTGGACCAGAACCAGGCCGCCGCGGTCTGGTCGACGTCGCGCTGGTTCGGGGTCGCGGCGGTGGAGGTGGCGCCGCCCAGCCTCCGGACCTCGGCGACCTGTGCCCGGTATTCGGGATCGCGGATCAGCGCGGCGTAGTCGGCGTACTTTCCCGGCGTGGCCGGCCGGAACACCGACCCGCTGGATATGGCGAACGGCCTGACCACGCCCCACCTCGGGTCCACCGCGTCAGCGCCGCCGGCGCACGAGCTTCCCGGCCCGCCGGTGGGCCGCCAGGCGCCCGGCACGTTGGCGAGCGTGTACCCCGGGGTGTCCTCGGAGCCGTCCCCGGCCCGGAAGTTACGCATCCTGTTCACGACCGAGCTGACCACCTGCAGGTCCAGGTAGTCGAAGTCGGTGGGCGAGGTGCCGAACCAGGCCCGGAACCGCTGGTCGAGGAAGGCCGTCTGGTCGGGGCTGTCGGCCAGCTTCCCGGCACCGAAGAGGTCGAGCATGATGTTGTAGGCCGTCCGGCCGATCACCCGCTCCTCCTCGCCGTCGGTCCTGGCCAGAGAGAAGTACGTCCCGGCCTGCAGGTACGGCTGGTATCTCCGCACCCCCCACTTGTCCTGGAACATGGTCTCGGCGTCGAAGATCGACGCGTTGACCATCGCCGCGGCCCTGGCGAGCTTGCCCGGCGTCGCGTCCCTCCCCTTGAGGTTCCGGAACACGTCGATCAGTACGCCGTTCCAGTACTGGGTGGGGTCCTCGCTGTAGTTGGGCGGCGCGGCGGCGGCCGGTGGCGCCGCGACCGTCGCCGTGGACGCGGTCACCGCCAGCGCGGTGGCCACCGTCACCACGGCTCTGCGTAACCTCTGCCCGACTCCCCTGCGATGCCTGGAACTCATGGGTGCTCTCGCTTTCTCCCGAGGGATGTCCTGTGGATGGGCGAACAGCCTCCATGGAAGCGCGCGAACCCTCGTTCTCCATCGGACGAGGAGTCGAATCCCACCGTGACTTTCGCGGTAAGAGCGATCTGGCTACACCCCTGGGAGTGCGACTTCCGCGGTACACGGTTTCACCTCCGGGTTGATGCGAGCCGGGACCGCGCGGGGTTAGCCTGACGGATGCTCTACGGCGCGCCACCGTCGGTTCAGCGGCTGTCACAGGTCAAACCGGAGATCGCCGACACCGCCCTGGCCCTGTTCATGATCATCACAAGCTGGTTGTGGGCCCTGATCGAACCGGCCCAGGGACATCATCCGGCCGACCTGCCATCGCTGGCCCTGACGCTGCTGGTCAACGCCCCTCTCGCGGCCCGCCGTCGCGCGCCCTACTCCGTACTGGTGATCTGCGTATCGGGGGCGATCGTCTACCACCTGCTCGGCTACCACTACGGGCTCAACAACATGGGTCCCCTGGTGGCGCTCTACACCGTCGCCGCGCACCGGCCCATGCGCGCCGCGCTCGTCTGCTCCATGCCCGTCGTCGCCGAGTGGACGCATTCCTCCTCCCTGCATGAGCCGCGCGTGGCCGTGTGGTCCGCGCTGGGGCAGGCCCTGATGGTGTCCGGCTGTGCCGTGTGCGTCGGCGCGGGCGTGCGACTGCTGCAGTCGCGAACCAGGCAGCTCACGGACCTGGCCGACCGGCTGCATCAAGAGCAGGAGGCCGCCGCGCATCGGGCGGTCACGCTGGAGCGCATGCAGATCGCCCGCGAACTGCACGACGTGGTAGCCCACCACATGTCGGTGATCTCCATACAGGCCGGGCTCGGCCGCTACGTGGCGTCGTCCGAGCCCCAGACCGCGCGGCAGGCGCTGGAGGTCATCGCCCACACCAGCAGCGAGGCCCTGAACGAGATGCGGCGGCTGCTGTCGATCCTGCGCGTCGAGCCCGCCGGCGAGGACGATGAGCTCTACACCACGACACCCGGTCTCGAACGCCTGCCGCCGCTGGTCGAGCGGATACGCCGGGCGGGACCGTCCATCGACATGACCGTCGAGGGAACGCCGCGGCCGCTGCCTCCGGGCCTGGATCTGTGCGCGTTCCGGATCGTTCAAGAGGCGCTGACCAACGTGCTCAAGCACGCCGGCGACGACGCCCACGTACGGATCGTGGTGAGCTACGCCCCGGCCCACCTCGCCCTCCGCGTCACCGACGACGGGCACGGCACGCGGGCGCCCACCTCCTCAGGAGGGCACGGCTTACTGGGCATGACAGAACGTGTCAAGCTCTATGGTGGCGTGATCACCGCCGGTCCGCTCCCCGAGGGCGGCTACGAGGTGGCCGCGTCCTTTCCCATGCCCTCGTCCCCGCAGGAGAGAGGGCTTCCGGACACCGATCGGCGATGCGAGTGAACGTCAGGGTAGCCGTGGTGGACGACCAGATCCTGGTCCGCGCGGGCCTGGCGGCGTTGCTGCGAGCCGCCCCGGGCATCGACGTGGTCGGCGAGGCGGGCTCGGGCGAGGAGGCGATCCGGCTCGCCACCACCCAGCGTCCCGACGTCATGCCCGTGGACGTCCGCATGCCCGGCATGAGCGGCATCACCGCCACCGAGCGCATCCTGACGACGTGCGGCGAGGACGCCCCCAAGGTCATCATCCTGACCACGTTCGCCCTCGACGAGTACGTCTACAACGCCCTCCGCGTGGGCGCCAGCGGCTTCCTGCTCAAGGACACCCCGCCCGAGCGCCTGATCGCCGCCGTCCAGACGGTCGCGTCCGGTGACATCCTGCTGGCTTCCGTCGCCATCAGGCGCCTCATCGAGGCGTACGACAGCCCCGCGGTCCAAGTGCCGCCGCCCAGCCTGGCCGGGTTGACCCCGCGGGAGACAGAGGTGGTGCGGCTGGTCGGCCGTGCGCTGTCCAACGGGCAGATCGCCGAGACCCTGCAGGTGAGCGAGGCCACGGTGAAGACCCACCTCAACCGGCTCATGGCCAAGCTGGGCCTGTGCAGCCGCGCCCAAGTCGTGGTCCTCGCCTACGACTGCGGCCTGGTCAGACCGGGCATGCGCTGACCCGCCGGCCGCTCCTGGCCGAGTCAGCCAGTGGCACCGGCGGTGAGACAACAGCAGCGCACCCCCTCGCTCATCCAGCGGAGCAGCCCTTCTCGAACACGGTCAAACAGAAGGAGATAAGGGCTTGGTCCTTCGGCACGCATTGGGCACAGCCACCTGTCGAGAGCAGCTGACGGCCGGACATAAGCGGACATGACAAAACGACCCCTGACCGCATCTCTGCTGGCCAGGGGCCGTTTCTGCTTGTGGTGGCAGGTCCAGGGTTCGAACCTGGGTAGGCTGAGCCGACGGTTTTACAGACCGCTCCCTTTGGCCACTCGGGCAACCTGCCGTGTCTTCGCTCTCGCGGCGACAGGTAGAAGAATAGCGGACTTCCGGGGCGGCTGTGACAACGGCCGCCGACGCCCTGATCCACACGCGACACCTCCTGGGTCGCTAGGGTCGGAGGGACGAGAGAGGACACCTATACCGATGGCCGACAGCAGTTTCGACGTGGTGAGCAAGATCGACCGTCAGGAGGTCGACAACGCGCTGAACCAGACGGTCAAGGAGGTCGGGCACCGCTTCGACTTCAAGGGCACGGGCGCGGGCATCGCCTGGTCGGGTCAGAACAACATCGAGATCAAGGCCAACAGCGAGGAACGCGCGAGCGCCGTCCTTGACGTGTTCAAGGAGAAGATCATCAAGCGCGGGCTGTCGCTGAAGGTGCTGGACGCGGGCGAGCCGAAGCTGTCCGGCAAGGAGTACCACCTGGTCGTCGGCCTCAAGGAGGGCATCGACCAGGAGCATGCGAAGAAGATCTCGAAGATCATCCGAGATGAGGGGCCCAAGGGGGTCAAGGCGCAGATCCAGGGGGAGGAGCTGCGGGTCAGCTCGAAGAAGAAGGACGAGCTCCAGGATGTCATCGCCCTACTGAAGGGCAAGGACCTCGACATCGCCCTGCAGTTCACGAACTACCGCTAGCCAGTCGAGTTCAGCCCGGAAGCCGGTCGGCCCGACAGTAACGGTGGGCGCCGCTCACGGCGTTATGGTGAACCGGTACAGCCCGGCGGCGCCCCCGACCACCAGGCGGTCGCCGGTCGGGCTCCAGGTGCGGGCGCGCACGCCGCCGTCGACCCGCATCATGGCGTGCGGTCGGCCGGTCGACGGGTCCCAGAGCCGGATCTCGCCGGTGTGGCCGGCGGTGGCTAGCGTGTGGCCGTCCGGGGCGACGGCCAGCGTGGTCACCGCCGGGTCGGTGAGCTTCAGGTGCTGCCGCCAAGTGGCGGTGTCCCAGACGCGGGTGGTGCCGTCGCTGCCGGCGCTCGCCAGCCATGTGCCGTCAGGCGCCGCGGCTATCCCACGAACCGAGTGAGTGCGCTTGGTGATCGACGGCCTGTGCCCGGTGAGTATCGCGCTCTGCTGCCAGGTGGCGGTGTCCCAGATCCGCACGGTGCCGTTCCAGCCGGCGCTGGCCAGCCAGCTGCCGTCGGGGGCGACCGCCACCGCGCCCACGACCGCGTGGTGCTCCCGCATCAGCGCCCGGGATGTACCGGTCGCGGCGTCCTGGTCGTCGAACCACACGTCGCCGAGCACCACGAGCCGCGGGGGCCCGGCGGCGAGCACCTGCGAGGTGAGGGTACTCGTGACCGGTTCGGCCGGGTCCATCGGAAGTCATGTCGTCGAGGCGCTAGAGGAGGCCGGGACCGACGTGGGGGCGCCGACCTACGAAACGGCGACGACGTGCGCCGGCACCGTCCTTGACCGGGTGCTGCCCGGCGTGGAGGCCGTGGTGCACCAGGCGGCCAAGGTCGGGCTCGGCGTGAACGTCGCCGATCTGTCCGGCTACACGTCGGTCAACGCCTATGGCAAGGACAGAACGCATTCTGCAGGTTCTGCGCCCTCGAATGGCTGGCCTCTGACCAAGCACAACGCGAACGCTTGTACCTGATGACACGAGCCTTACCGACACCCCTGGTTGGGCGTCATCTTCAGGTCTCCGTGGGCACCTGATCGTCGTGTTCTTGCTCCTGCGCCCAGATGGCCGCCCATTCGTCGAGCGGGCGGAGGGCGTGACCGAGTTCTGTCCCCAGCCGAGTGAGCTCGTAGCCATCGGCCGAAGGGGCGATGATCCCGCTCGATGCCAGTTCGCGGAGCCGCTGGTAGAGGACGCTGGATGACATGCCTTCGCATCGTGCCAGCAGCGCGCGGGCGCCGAGCGGGCCCGAGCGGAGCTCCCAGAGAATTCGCAGCGCCCACCGGCGGCCGAACAGGTCCATCGCGGCCATGATCGGACGGCCGGTCGTCGATCCACGAACCGGTGTTCCTGGGCGCGGCGTTGGCATACGCCTCCTTGTGTTTCGCTATTCGAAACACTAACATCCATCCAGCGTTTCTAATTCCGAAACGAGCTCGACGGGAGAGCCGTGCTCCGTCGCCGGGATCGATCGATCTGAGCGTCGATTCGAAGTCGGACATGTCCGGCCGAACACAGGGGGTTTCCATGGCTAAGGGCTACTGGGTCAGTGTCTACCGCGCCATTTCCGACCCTGAGGGGCTGACTGCCTACGACAAGCTGGCCGGTCCGGCCGTCCGAGCTGGGGGCGGGCGGACCCTGTCCCGTGGCGGTCGAGTCGTCGCCCACGAGGCCGGAAACACGCAACGCGTCGTTCTGATCGAGTTCGACAGCTTCGAACAGGCCGTCGCGGCGTACGAGAGCGAGGCTTACCAGAAGGCGCTGGTGGTCCTCTCCGACGGCGTCGAGCGCGACTTCCGCATCATCGAAGGCATCGACTGACCGGCGGGCCAGCCATCGCCGAGCATCCGTCATGGATACGCACACGGTGCTGAACGACGACTCACGAGCCGAGGTCCGGGCCGGCTGGGATCACGAACGATAGTGGCTGCCGTCGTTTTGTGGGCGCCGGTCGGGGCTCGGCCGACGCTGAATCGTGACTCAACTTTTCGTCGGAGACCTGCATCTATTGAGGGTGACGAGAGGATCACGCATGAAGCGGACGCGCACAATGGCACTGCTGGCGATGGCCGCCATGGCCACCGCCACCGCCCTCACCGGCCCGGCGGAGGCGTTCACGGGAGCCGCCTCCACCGCGAAGACCCGGGAGACCACGCACACCACGCACACCACGCACACCAGGAACACAGCGAGCGGCAAGGCGGTCAGGTACGCCTGGGTGGCGAGCTGCGCCAAGGGTGACTACGTCATCCCGTGCGGCTCGTGGACGCTGAGCCTGCGCGGCGGGAAGACCGTGAAGGTGCCCGAGGCCACCGTGTACCCGCGCGGCGCCGACGGCAGGCCGGACAAGGAGTCGAGCGCCCCGTTCGCGGTCAGCGGCGACGGCTCGCGGGTGGTGTACTTCCGCAGGTCCGACCACAAGCTGGTGTGGAAGGACGTGGCGAGCGGCCGCAGCCACGGCCTCCCCGGCTCCTCGGCCAAGCTGCCGAAGAGGCTGGGCATGGAGGACGTCGCGGCCACGCTCTCCCACGACGGAGACACCGTTGTGGTCGACTACGGTGACGCGAGCGGCAAGCTGCCGACGCTCGTCGTGCACCTGAGGTCGGGCGAGGTCGTGAAGCTGCCCGGTAAGGACGACGTGCAGGGCTTCAGCCCCGACGGGCGGCGCGTTCTGCTGTCGCGCACGACCGCGGACAACACCACCGAGTTCACGGTGTACGACACCGACGGCCAGGCCGGCGAGAGCCGGGAGGTGCCGCAGGTCGTGTCGAACAACTCGCCCATCGCGCTCGCCGACGACGGCGTCACGGTGGGGGTCGTGATCGTCCCTACGTCCGGCAGGCCGCGCCTGCGGCTGTACGACCTGTCCACGGACGCGGTCTCACCGGCCGTCGACCTGAACGTCCCCTCCTCCGAGAGCCCCTACCGGCTCGACTGGGACGAGTCCGGCAAGCTGACGCTCTGGCGGCTGCGCTCCAGCGACGACGGCACGCTGACGCGGGTGACGGCCAGCAGGGTCGACCCGTCCGACGGCGCGCTGAAGAAGATCGACTCGTTCGGGGTACGCGGCAGGATCTACACCTGGTGGCTTCCCGGAGAATGACCGATCTCCCCGGGGAATGACCGATGCCCCCTCCTATAAAGTCCGACATATCGGGTCTTAGGAGGGCTAAATGGCCAAGGTCTACGACGCGTTGAACGACCGGCTGCGCACGTTCATCTCCGAGCAGCCGGTCTACTTCGTCGCCACCGCACCCGAGAGCGGCGGGCACGTCAATGTGTCTCCCAAGGGGTACGCCGACACTTTCACCGTGCTGGACGACACCACCGTCGCCTACCTCGACCTCGACGGCAGCGGCGTCGAGACCATCGCGCACCTCCGCGAGAACGGGCGCATCACCATCATGTTCGCCGCGTTCTCCGGCGCCCCGAACATCGTGCGCCTGTCCGGCCGGGGCCGCGTCCTCACCAGCGGCGACCCGGAGTTCGCCCGGCTGCTCGGGCGCTTCGGGCCGCACCCGGGCGTGCGGTCGGTCATCGTCGTGGAATGCGACCGCATCGCCGACTCCTGCGGCTTCGCCGTGCCGCACATGTCCTTCGACGAGGATCGCACCCTGCTCGACGAGTGGGGAGAGCGGAAAGACGTGCGGCAGAGGCGCGCCTACCGCGCCAAGCACAACCGGGAGAGCATCGACGGCCTGCCCGCCCTCAAGGCCGAGGAGACCGACCCCGCGCACGACCGCTCCTAGACCCCCGTCCCGATCGGGCTGCTCGCCCTTCCCGCAGAACCACTCCGAGCCGACCTCGGAGAACGAGACGAACGTCGCCGCTCCGCTCAGGTCAGCCGGGACGGCGGCGCGTCGCGTACTACAGCGAAGGGGCCCAGGCGTTCGTGGTCCGGGACCTGGCGAGCGGACAGGTCTGGCGCGTGCCGAGGACGATCGCACGCAGTTCGATGGTGAGGCAGGCCGGGACGGTCCTCCTGTTGGTCAGCGGCGGTAGCCGGCCATGCGTTCGAGGCGGGCTACCCGGGCGGCCGTGGAGGGGTGGGTGGAGAACAGCCTGCCCACCCCTGCCCCGCGGAACGGGTTGGCGATCATGAGGTGGGAGGCGGAGGTCAGCCGGCTCTCCTCAGGGAGGGGCAGGTCGCGCGCGCCCATCTCGATCTTGCGCAGCGCCGAGGCCAGCCCGAGCGGGTCGCCGGTGAGCAGGGCGCCCGACTCGTCGGCCTGGAACTCGCGGGACCGGGAGATCGCCATCTGGATCATCCCGGCGGCGACCGGGCCGAGGAACATCATCAGCAGCGCGCCGATGAACCCCGGCCCCTCGTCGTCGTCCGCGGAGCCGCCGAAGAAGACCGCGAGATAGCTGCAGTAGGTGATGATCGTGGCCAGCGCCGCGGCCACCGAGGAGATCAGGATGTCGCGGTTGTACACATGGGAGAGCTCGTGGGCGATCACGCCCCGGAGCTCCCGCTCGTCCAGCAATCGCACGATGCCGTAGGTGAGGCAGATGGACGCGTTGCGCGGGTTCCTGCCGGTGGCGAAGGCGTTGGGGTGCACGGTGGGCGACAGGTACAGGCGCGGCATCGGCTGGCGGGCGTCGGTCGACAGCTCGCGGACGATGCGGTACAGGCCGGGCTGCTCGACCTCGCCGACCGGGCGGGCCCGCATGGCCGACAGGGCGATGCGGTCGGAGAAGAAGTAGGCGACCGCGTTGGCGGCCAGGGCGACGAGCACGGCGACCTGCACGCCCCGGCCGCCTCCCAGCCATGATCCCGCGATCAGGATCAGAGCCGACAAGGCGCCCATGAGCACTGCGGTACGCAGGCCGTTGTTGTGCACGCTTCCCCCTCTCGGAACGCTGCGCTCACTACTGGCAACGTTCGCGGCCTGCCCCAACGTTCCCAGCCCCGCGACCGGGGCTGGCGGGCGCGCGATGTCAGCACGCTGGGAAAAGACCGTCGTCGGCACGCTAGGACAAGGGACCGAACCGGTGGGACGTGCGCGGGAGGGGTCCGGACGGCGGAGTGGGCGGAGGAGTCGTTCGGACAATGGGGCGGGCGGAGAAGGAGTCCGGACGGTGGGGTGCGCCGGAGGGGTCCGGACGGCGGGGCGGGCGGAGGAGGGGGTCGGGCGGCGGGGTCAGCCGGACACGGAGAGGACCAGTTGCGGGGCGATCGAGAAGGCCACGGAGGCCGCCAGCCCGAGCGCGATCGCGACCGTGACCGCCGGGGAGGGGGCACGCCCGGCGAGCCGGTCGACGCGGTCACCCTCGTCCGGGCCGGTGGCAGGCACGGTGACCGGGCCGGTGGCGGGGCCGGTGACCGGGCGGGTGGCGGGGACGGGGGCGAACAGCCGGGCGGTCCAGCCGATGTAGTAGTAGAGCCCGATCACGGTGTTGACGGCCATGACGACCGCGAGCCAGCCCGCGCCGCCCTGGACGATCTCGCGGAACACCACGATCTTGGCGAACATGCCCGCCAGTCCCGGCGGCAGCCCGGCCAGGCAGATCAGGAAGAACGCCAGCGCGAGCGCCGGCACCGGGGCGCGGAAGGCCAGGCCGCGGTAGTCGTCCAGCTCATTGCGCTCCGCCCTCCTGCTGACCGCCATGACCACGGCGAACGCGCCGATGTTCATGGCCGCGTAGATCGCCAGGTAGGCGATGGACGCGGACACGGCCGCCTTGCCCGCCACGCCCAGCGGGGCGAGGATGTACCCGGACTGGGCGACCGACGACCACGCCAGCAGCCGCACGGCGTGGCGCTGCCGCAGGGCCAGCAGGTTGCCGGCGGTCATGGTGAGCGCGGCCAGCACCGCCACGAGCGGTCGCCACATCCCCGCCTGGCCGGCCAGCGCCGTGGTCAGGACGAGGATCAACCCGGCGAACCCGGCGGACTTGGAGATGACCGACAGCAGCGCCGCCACGGGCACCGGGGCGCCCTGGTAGACATCCCCGGCCCAGAAGTGGAACGGCACCGCCGCGACCTTGAACGCGAACCCGGCGAGCACCAGCACGACGCCCACGGTGAGCACGCCGGCGGGCACCTGGCCGGGCCCGTCCGCCGCCGCCCCGCCCGACGCGACGAAGTCGACGTACATGCGGGGGAAGGCGGAGGCCGAGACGGGGAGCCGGGCGGCGATGCGGTCGAGGTGGACCGACCCGGTCACGCCGTACAGCAGCGAGACGCCGAAGAGCATCACGGCCGTCGAGATCACCGAGACCAGGAACAGCTTGAGCGCGGCCTCCGAGCCCCGCGCGTCGTACCGCTTGAGCGCGGCGAGCGCGAAGACCGGCAGTGAGACCAGCTCCAGCGAGACCACCAGCATGATGAGGTCGCGGGACGCCGGCAGGGTGACCGCGCCGGTGAGGGTGCACAGCAGCAGGAAGTACCACTCGCCGGGCGGGATCGTCCGGTCGGCGAGCTGCGCCATGGACAGCAGGACGACCACGACGGCGGCGCAGAGCACGACGGCGCCGAAGACGAGGGTGACGCCGTCGACCACGAACGAGCAGGAGGAGGCGGCACCGCCTGCGCTCCCTGCGCCGGCCGCGCCCCCTGCGCCTGGTGTGCCTCCTGCGCCGCCTGCGCCTCCGTTCAGGCCCGCGGGCACGCAGAAGGTCGCCAGGCGCCCGCCCCGCAGGGCCTGCGCGGCGACCACGGCGAGCGCGGCGAGGACGCCGGTCAGCGTGAGGAAACCGAGCGCCGTGGTCGTGCGCCCGCCGCGGGGCAGGAACGCGTCGAGCAGCAGCACCGCCCCGGCCACCACCGCGAGGATCAGCGGCGGCGCGATGGCCGCGTAGTCGATGGACTGGATCATCGTGCCCCCAGGAACGCCTGGACCGCCGGGTCGGTGACGGCGAGCAGCGCCTTGGGCCACAGCCCCAGCGCCACGGTGAGGACCACCAGGGGCGTCCACGCCGCCAGCTCGTACGCGCTCACATCCGGCATCGGCCCGCGAGGCGCGGGCACGCCGCCCGCCACCGCCACCGGAACACCGCCCGGAACCTCCGAGGGCGCGGCGCCCTGCACCTGCGCAGGCGCGCCGCCCGGAGCCCCTGCGGGAACCTCGCCCCAGGTCTCCTCGGGGACGCCGCCCGGGGTTCCCTCGGACGCAGCAGGTTCGCCGGAGACCGAGGGTTCAACGAAGACCACGGGTTCACCGAAGGGCGCGGGTTCGCCGGGTGGCGCCTCCGCCAGGGGCTCTCCCGGCACCGGCCCGGCGTCGGGCGGCCGGCCGTGGGTGACGCGGGAGAGCATGCGCAGGAAGTACGCCGCGGTGAGGACGGTGCCGAGGCCGCCGACGGCCATGAAGACCAGGAACAGCGGCCGGGAGAGTCCCTGCGCCGGCTGGAAGGCGCCGAGCAGCGCGAGCATCTCGCCCCAGAACCCGGCCAGACCGGGCAGCCCGAGGGAGGCCACGCAGGCGAAGGTCAGCAGCGAGGCGACGTAGGGCATCCGGGCCAGCATGCCGCCGCCGAGCCGCGACATGTCGGCCGTCCCGTACCGCTCCTTGATCCCGCCCGCGACGAAGAACAGCAGGCCGGTGATCAGACCGTGGGCGATGTTGCCGAACAGGGCCGCGTTCATCCCGACGGGGGTCAGCGTCGCCAGCCCGAGCAGCACGAACCCCATGTGCCCGACGGAGGAGTAGGCGATCATGCGTTTGAGGTCGCGCTGGGCCAGGCAGGCCAGCGAGCCGTACACGATGCCGGCGACCGCGAACGCGCCGAGCCAGGGGGCGAGCGCGGCGGCCCCCTCCGGCACGATGGGGATGGCGATGCGGGCGAACCCGTAGGTGCCCATCTTCAGCAGCACGCCGGCGAGCAGCACCGAGCCGACGGTCGGGGCCTCGGTGTGCGCGGCGGGCAGCCAGGTGTGCAGCGGCCACATCGGCGCCTTGACGGCCAGGCCGAGGCCGATGGCGAGGAAGGCGAGGACCTGCACGCCGTGGGACATCCCCGCGCCGTGCCGCCGGGCGAGAAGTGCCATGTCCAGCGTGCCGGTGTGCGCCCAGACCAGCAGCAGGCCGAGGAGCAGGACGGCCGAGCCGAGCAGCGTGTACAGGATGAACTTCACCGCCGCCGCACGGCGTCCCCCGCCGCCCCACACGGCGATGACGAAGTACATCGGGACGAGCACGACTTCGAAGAACACGAAGAACAGCAGCAGGTCGAGCGCGAGGAATGTCCCGATCATCCCGACTTCGAGCACCAGCAGCGTGATCACGAGGGACCGGACGCGGCCCTCTTCCGGCCGGTGGCGCACCAGGTACACGAAGCACAGGAAGGTCAGCAGCGCGGTGAGCACGACCAGGGGAAGCGAGATGCCGTCGATGCCGAGGTGGAAGCGCAGGTCCAGGCCCGGGATCCACGCGGCGTCGATCTCGAACTGCGGCCGTGCGGCCCGCGCGTAGTCGAACCGGGCCAGGGGCACCAGGGCCAGCACCAGCGTCACCCCGGACACCACGGCCCCGTACCAGGGCCACCGCCCGGGGCCGGGGAACAGCACCAGGAGCAGCGCCCCCACGAGGGGAACGGCGAGCAGCCCGACGACGACCGCGCTCATCACGACACCACCTCCCCGGCGAAGACCACGCTCATCACGACACCACCGCCCCGGCGGCGACCGCCCTCGGCCCTGACGACGACCGCGCTCATCGCGACACCACCACACTGACGCCGACCGCGCTCATCCCAGCACCACCGCTCCGATGACGATGATCAGGACGCCGGCGAGGACGCCCGTCAGGTACAGCTGCGCGTTGCCCGTCTGGCCGCGCCGCAGCAGGCCCGAGACGCCGACCGCGAGCCTTCCCGACCCTTGGACGGCCCCGTCCACGACCGTGTCGTCGGCCCGGGCGACGGCTCTCGCCAGCCACAGGACGGGGGCGACGAACAGCCGGTGGTACACCGCGTCCACGTAGAAGGCCCGCTCGCACGGCGTCCGCAGCGGCCCGAGCACGCGGGCCGGGTCGGCCGCAGGGTCGGCGCGCCAGGACGCGTACACGACGCCCGCGCCGAGCAGCGCCACGAGCAGGCTGATCACCGCCGAGGACCACTCGACCAGGCCGGCGCCGGCGAACCCGAGCAGCAGAGCCGGGACGACGAGGACGCCGATCGGCCACAGCATCGACGCCGGAGCCTCACGCCCGTCCCAGACGTGGGCCACGCCCGGCTCGGGCTCCGGCAGCGGGACGTGGCGCACGCGGCTGGCCCCGAAGAACGTGCGGAGCCACGCGCGGGTCGCGTACGCGCCGGTCACCGCCACGGTCACCAGGGCGCAGGCGTACAGCAGCCACGCGGCGGCGTCGGTCAGCGGCGCGGCTCCGGTGGCCGCGTGCTCGATGGCGGCGAGCACGGCGTCCTTGCTGAAGAACCCGCTGGCGGGGGGCAGCCCCATGAGGGCGGCGAAGCCGATGGTCATGGCCGGGAAGGTGACGGTCATGGACCGTCGCAGCCCGCCCATGTCGCTCATCAGGTTGGAGCCGACGGCGTGGATCACCGCTCCCGCGCACAGGAACAGCAGCGCCTTGAAGGCGCCGTGGGTGACCAGGTGGAAGATCGCGGCCTGGTCGGACCCGGCGGCCAGGGCGCCCGCCATGTACGCGAGCTGGCTGATCGTCGAGTAGGCGAGCACCCGTTTCAGGTCGTCCTGGGCCAGGGCGGCCAGCGCCGCGCCGAGCATGCCGAGGGCGGCCATCACGGCGAGCAGGTCCAGCGAGGGACGGGCGCCCAGGAACGCCGGGTACAGCCGGGCGACGACGAAGATGCCGGCCGCGACCATCGTGGCGGCGTGGATGAGCGCGCTGATCGGCGTGGGGCCCGCCATCGCGTCCGGCAGCCAGGTGTGCAGCGGCACCTGGGCGCTCTTGCCGGCCACGCCGAGCAGCAGGAGCAGCGTCGCCGCGACCAGCGTGCCGGTGGACATGTGGGGCACCCGGTCCAGCACCGTGGAGACGCGGAAGCTCCCCGCGGCCAGGCCCAGGGTGAACAGGCCGAACAGGAAGCCGACGTCGCCGACCCGGGTCACCAGGAACGCCTTGACCGCCGCCCGCGAGTTGGCGCGGTCCTCCCACCAGTGGCCGATGAGCAGGTAGGAGCACAGGCCCATGACCTCCCAGCCCACATAGAGCACCAGCAGGTCGGCGGCGTAGACGACCAGCAGCATGGCGCTGGTGAACAGGCTGATGAACGCGCTGTAGGAGGGGTAGCGGCGTTCGTCGCGCATGTACCCGGTCGAGTAGATCTGCACGGCGAGCGCCACGCACCCCACCAGCACCGCGATGACGGCGGCCAGTTCGTCGACGCGCAGGCCGATGGTGATCGGGACGGCTCCGGTGCCGACCACCGACAGGGTGCTCTCGATGGCGCCGGCGGGCTGCCGGGGGCCCTCGTGCATCGGGACGTAGGTCGTGAAGCCGGACGGCAGGTCGCCGAGGTAGGTCACCAGCACCCAGACGGCGAGCACGGTGGCGAGCGCCGTGGGGGCGACGGCGAACCACGCCGCCCTCCGGTACACCGCCCGATCGACCGTCCCGGGCGGCCGGCCGCGGCGGGGCAGGCGGGTGCCCAGCAGACCGGCCACCGCGCCGAGGAAGGGCAGCGCCACCGCCACCGCCGCGAGCCCGGGCAGAGCGCTCATGCGCCACCGCCCACGACTCCGGCGTCCGCGGCCCTCATGCCGCACCGCCTCGGGCTCGGATGTGACCGCAACTCGGCCGACACCGCACCGGCCTTCATGCCGTGCCGCCTCGGGCTCGGACGTGACGGCAGCTCAGCCAGCACCGCACCGGCGCTCATGCCGTGCCGCCCCGGGCTCGGATGTGACCGCCGGTCGGCCCGCGCCGCACCGGCGCTCATGCCGCACCGCCTCGGGCCGGGATGGTCTCGGCGTCGTGCGGGCGGTCCTGTGAGCCGGCGGCCGGGTCCGGGTCCGGATCCGGTTCGGCCAGGTCGCGGAGGCGGTCGATCTCGATGGTGCGCCGGTTGCGGAACACCGCCAGGACGATCGCCAGCCCGACGCCCAGCTCCGCCGCGGCGATCACGATGACGAACAGGGTCAGCACCTGCCCGCCGTGCAGGGCGTCCTTGAGCCAGACGTCGAAGGCCACGAGGTTGAGGTTGACGGCGTTGAGCATCAGCTCCACCGACATGAGCACGAGGATCGTGTTGCGCCGGGCCAGCACGCCGTACACGCCGATCGAGAACAACAGCGCGGCGAGCACGACGGGATAGACGACGTGCACGTCAGTCCTTTCCGCCGATGTCGGTACGGGAGAGCACGATCGCGCCGATCAGCGCCGCCAGCAGCAGCACGGAGAGCGCCTCGAAGGGCAGCACCCAGGTGCGGAAGATGCTCGCCCCCAGTGGCTTCGCGGCGCCCTCGCCCGGCTCCAGCGGGGCGTAGGCGGTGCGGAAGCCGTCGATCACGGTGGTGACCAGGACGGCGGCCGTCGCCACGGCGACCACCGCGGCCACCGTCTTGTTCCCCGAGTCCAGGTCGGTGGACGGGCCGATCGGCGCGCGGGTCAGCATGACGCCGAACAGGAGCAGCACGACGACCGCGCCGACGTAGATGAGCACCTGCACCCAGGCCACGAACTCGGCGGTGAGCACCAGGTAGCACCCGGCGAGCGCGCCGAAGGAGACGACTAGCCACAGGGCGGCGTGCACGATCTGGCGCGTGGTGACGACGAGCAGCGCCGCCCCGGCCGCCACCACGCCGAGCAGAAGGAAGACGATCTCCTGCCCCGTGGGGGGCCACAGGCCGGGCGGCGCGAAGCTCACGACTCCCCCACCGTCCCCGTCTCCGGCCGCCCGTCGGACGGCCCTGGCTCCGGTCGCGCCTCGGACGCCCCTGGCTCCGGCCGCCCTTCGGACGGCCCGGGCTCTGGTCGCGCCTCGGACTCCTCCGGGCGCTCCCTTGTGTGCGGCGCCGCCTCCGGTCTCCGTCCCGGCTCTTGGCCGGTCCGCGGTGCGGGCTCCGAGCCGGTCTCCGGACTCGTGGGCTCCGCGGCCTCTTCCCCGGCGGAGGGGGGTGGGGCCGCAGGGGGTGAGGGTGCGGCGGGCGGGGCTGCAGGCGGTGGGGCGGCGGGGGGTGGGGCGGCGGGCTTCTTGGGGAGCGCGCCCGGGGGCCTGATCGCGCGGACGGCGGCGTGCGCCGTACGTCCCGGCGACGCCCCGCCCGCCGTGGCCCCCGGTCCGGCCGCGACTCCAGGCTGAGCCTCGGAGGCGGCCGCGGGCCGAACCCCGGATGCGGCGGCAGCGGGGCTGGACGGGGCCGCGGACGGGGAGCCGGAAGAGGTCTCGGACGGGGCGGCGGCACCGGCCGAGGGCTGCGCGGGGCCGGAGGCGGGGCCGGGACGGTCGGGGGCGGGGCCGGAGGCGGTGCTGGGGCGGTTGGGGGCGGGGCGGGAGGCGGCGCGTTCGGCGGCGGCGATCTCTTTGGGAGGCTCGGCGTTCGGCTCGTGCGCAGGCGGGATCGGCACCGTCTGCGCCCACTCGCCAAGCCTGTCCTTCTCGTGGAGGAGGTTGCGGATGTCGTACTCCGCGTACTCGAACTCGGGCGACCAGAACAGGGCGTCGAACGGGCACACCTCGATGCAGATGCCGCAGTACATGCACAGGGAAAAGTCGATCGCGAAGCGGTCGAGCACGTTGTGGGCTCGCGGGCGTCCCCCCTCGGGGGCCGGCGCGGTCTCCTTGTGGGAGTCGATGTAGATGCACCAGTCGGGGCACTCCCTGGCGCACAGCATGCAGACCGTGCAGTTCTCCTCGACCAGGGCGATGACCCCGCGGCTGCGGGCGGGCAGATCAGGCTGCACTTCCGGGTACTGCCGCGTGTCCGCCCTGTTCAGCATGTGGCGGAAGGTGACGGCCAGACCCTTCGCCAGCCCTTCTCCTGGTATACGAGCCACGGTTCAACATCATGGCGCACATAGGCGTCCCCGTGAATGCACGAGCCCCGGCCATCTCCGGGTTTTCCACAATCATCACGATTTTGGGGGACTAATCGGCCTGGGCATGTGGTCCTTGTGGCCGATGCGGGAGCCTACCGGAGGCCGTATTGTTCGCGGTATGCACCCCACCAACGGCCACGGGGGCCCAGGATCGGGGCCACCGGGAGGCTCTTCCCCCCAGCCTGGTGATCAGAATGGGCCGACGGTGCCACGTCCCCACCAGCTGGACCCGAACGGCCCCACGGCCCCACGGCCCCGCCAGGCGGCGCGGCCGTTGCCGGAGCAGGGACGGCCGCACCACGAGCAGGGACGGGCGCACCAGGAGCAGGGGCAGCCGTGGCCCGGCCAGGGCCGGCCGCGCCCCGCGCAAGACCCCACGCAGAGGCAAGAGCCCACGCAGAGGCACGGGCCCGCGCAAGGGCAGGGGCCCGCGCAGGGTCGGCGTCCCCGGCCCGAGCAAGGACGTCCCCCGTACGCCCCGCCGAACCCCCGGCCGGCCGCAGACCCGTTCTTTCCGCCTCATCTCGACCAGCACGGGCTGGCCCCCTACTCCCGCCCGGCGCCCCCCGGCCCGTACGGCGCTCCGGGGCCCGCCGGCCCGCACGGCCACCCCTACCAGCCGCCGTTCCCGCCCCGCGTCCCGCCGCCGGCGCCGTCGGGCAACGGCGCCGCGAGCGTCCTGTGGGCCCTCGCGCCGCTGCTGACCTGCGGCGCCGCCACGCCGTTCACCATGGCGTACGCGGCGGCGAAGCTGCGCAGCACGATGCTGGCGCTGTCCGCGGCGATCTACGCCATCGGCATGGTCGCCTTCGTGGTCGGGCTGGCGGACAACGGCTCCGACTTCGCGGAGGCCCTCGCGGTCATCGGCTCGACCGGCAGCTGGCTCGGCGGCACGATCCACTCGCTGGTCATCCGCAGGAAGGTCTTCGAACGCACGGAGACGCCCAACGACCATGCCGTGGCCTTCGCCCAGCACCGCCGCGAACTGCGCCAGCAGGCCCGCGAGCTGGTGGAGCGCGACCCGTCGCTGGCCCGTGAGCTGCGCATCGGGCGTCCCGACCTGCCCCGGCAGTACGACGACGGCGGGCTGGTCGACGTCAACCACGCGCCCGTGAACGTGATCGCCGGCCTGCCGGGCATGACGCCCGAGCTCGCCGAGCGGGTGGCCGAGGTGCGGGCGAACGTCGGCGGGTTCATCTCGGCCGAGGACATGTCCATCGCCGTCGACCTGCCGCCCCGTCTCACCGCCGAACTCCTGGAGATGACCATCTACCTGCCCTGACCGGCAAAAACCTGCACAAGCCCGTCTATCCCCGTAATCTTCGCGATATGCACCCAGGCAGGCCCTCGCAGTCCACCACCGCGATCAGCTTCGTATGGGCTCTGGCTCCGGTGTTCACCTGCGGATTCGCGACGCCCTTCACCATCGCGTACGCGGCCTACCGCAAGCGCGCCCCGATGATCGCGGTGGCGGCGATGCTGTACTTCCTCAGCCTCTTCGTGATGTTCGTGCTCATCGTCGCCTATGACAGCGTCGACAACTACCCCGACTGGGCGGGCCTGCTCATCGTCGTCGGGCTGTTCACGAACTGGATCGGCGGGCCCATCCACTCACTGGCCATCCGCACCACGGTGTTCGCCCCCGGGGTCGCCGCCGCCGCGCCCTACCCGCCGCCGCGCCGGGACCACCACCCCGCGTACGCGCAGGGGCCCTACCCGCAGCGCCCCGCCTCGGGGCCCTACCCGCAGCAGAACCACGCCCCCCACCAGCGTCCCGGCCAGAACCACGCTCAGAGCCGGCCCCACGCCCAGCGGCGGCCCGAGCCCCCCTACCACCCCGGCGCCGTCCCCCCGCGTCATCCGGGTCCGGGCCAGGACTCCCGCCCCCCGTGGTCCCAGCACCAGCGGCCGCAGGACCAGCCGCAGCGGCCGCCGCAGGACCGGACGCGCTTCCTGACGCAGCAACACCAGGGACCGGCGGACCGGACGCCACAGAACCAGGGAACGCACGACCGGGGGTCGCAAAACTGGGGGTCGCAGGACCGAGCGCCGCAGAACCTGGCGCCGCAGGACCAGGGGCGGTATCCGCTGGACGGGCGGCCTCAGGACACCCCGTCCTCCGTACCCCCCTCGGCCGTGAACGCGCCCGTGGCGGCCCGGGTCACGGCCCCCGGCCCGTCCGGCTCGCGGGACGTCTCGACGATCCCCACCCAGGCGCCCGGCCCGCTGCCCGCCGGTGAGCCCGACCGCATCGGCCGCTACCGCCTGATCGGCAGCCTCGGGCAGGGCGGACAGGGCTCGGTGTACCTGGGCGAGACGCCCGACGGCACCCGGGTGGCCATCAAGATCCTGCACGCCCGGCTGGCCGCCGAGAACGGCGCGCAGCAGCGTTTCCTGCGCGAGGTGGAGGCGGCCCGCCGCGTGGCGCCGTTCTCGACGGCCCGGGTCATCGACGCCGACGTCGCCGACGAGCGGCTGTTCATCGTCAGCGAGTACGTCGAGGGCGCGTCGCTCGAGCAGCTGGTCCGCGACCGCGGCCCGCGCGGCCACGACGGCCTGGTGCGCCTGGCGCTGGGGACGGCCGGCGCGCTCGCCGCGATCCACCGGGCCGGCATCGTGCACCGCGACTTCAAGCCGAGCAACGTCCTGATCGGCGCGGACGGCCCGCGCGTGGTCGACTTCGGCATCGCCCGCGTGCTGGACAACGCCACCGCGACCGGCAGCGGGGTGCTGGGCACCCCGGCGTACATGTCGCCGGAGCAGGTCTCGGGCGAGCGCGTCGGGCCGGAGTCGGACATCTTCAGCTGGGCCGCCACGATGGTGTTCGCCGCGACCGGCCGCCCGGCCTTCGGCGAGGACAACATCGCGGCGGTGTTCCACCGCATCTTCACCAAGCAGCCCGACCTGTCCGCGCTGCCGGAGGCGCTCGCCCGGGTGGTCGGCACCTGCCTGGACAAGCGGCCGGAGAACCGTCCCAGCGCCTCGGACGTGATGCTCGCGATCGTGCAGTGACCTGCGGAGGGCCGGCTGAGGGACGACGCCGGCGCAGGAGGTAGATTGCCGTTCGCGCTGTTCGTCGTGTTCCGCCTACCGGAAGAGGTGTGAGGGTCATCTCCCAGCAGCCCGTCGATGCGACGCCCGACGCCGCCGCCCTGCACGAGGTGGTCCCCGGCGTGCTGGCCTGGGTCCAGCCGGACGGGACGTGGTGGCTGAACAACGCCGGAGTGGTGACGGGCGACGACGGCGTCGTCCTGATCGACACCTGCGCCACCGAGCGGCGTACCCGCCGCCTGCTGGACGCCGTGCGCGGGGCCACCGGCGACGCCGCGGTGCGCGTCGCCGTCAACACCCACCAGCACGGCGACCACGCCTACGGCAACAGCCTGCTGCCCGATTCCACCGTCATCGTGGGGCACGAGGCGATGCGCGAAGGGCTCCGGGTGGACCCGATCATCGACGGGTGCCCGCCGGTCTGGGCGCCGGTGCCCGACTGGGGCGGCGTGCGGCGCCGGTTGCCGTCCATCACGCTGCGCTCGGAGCTGACGGTGTTCACCGGCGAGCGCCGGGTGGAGCTGCGCCACCCCGGATACCCCGCGCACACCACCGGCGACGTGGTCGCCTGGCTGCCGGAGGAGCGGGTGCTGTTCTCCGGGGACCTGGTCTTCCACGGACTCACGCCGCTGGTGTTCATGGGGTCGGTCGAGGGGGCGCTGCGGTCGCTGGACTGGATGGCGGCCTTCCGGCCCGACCATGTCGTCCCCGGGCACGGCCCGCTGGTGGACGCGCGGGCGCTGCCGGAGGTGCTGGCGGCCCACGAACGGTACTACCGCCTGGTGCTGGACACCGCCGAGCGCGGGCGCAGGGACGGGCTGACGCCGCTGGAGGCCGCCAAGCGGTGCGACCTCGGCGAGTTCGCCGGGTGGGCGGACTCCGAGCGCCTGGTGCTCAACCTGCACCGCGCCTACCTGGACGCGGCCGGAGGCGGCGAGCTGGACCTACTACTGGCGTTCGGCGACGCCATCGCCTTCCACGGCGGCCCTCTGCCGACCTGCGTCTGATCGGGCGCGACACCCTTGCAGATCCGGCGGCGGCGCGCGCAGCGCGGCATGACTCCGTGTCCGGGGCACGACGGGCTCAGCCGGTCGTGCCCGTGGCGGGGTGCAGGCCGCCGGCGAGGAGCTGGAGCACCTCGACCAGGTCGCTTCCCGTCGGGACCGCCCGCGGGTCCACCAGCCACTGCGCCGCCAGGCCGCTGAGCATGACCTGGTAGAGCGCGCCGATCTTCTCGGCGGTGTGCTCGTCCGCGCCCACGCCGAGGTCGCCGATCAGCTCCGCCAGGCCGAGGCGCGCCTGCCGCCCGGACTCGGCGAACGCCTGGCGCAGCTCCGGGGTCTTGTCCATGTGGGCGACCAGTTCGAACTGGACGGCCCACAGCGGCCGGTTCTCCTCGAAGGACCTGACCACGGCCGTCCAGGCCGCCTCGAACCGCTGCCGCGGGGTCGCGGCCGGGTCCACCTGCGCCGACAGGATGCGGCCGAGATCTTCGCCCCACTCTTCGAGCGCCTGGAGCAGGGCCGCGTTGAGCAGCGCCTCCTTCGACCCGTAGTGGTAGCCGATCGCCGCGAGGCTCACCACTCCCGACGCGGCCGCGATGTCGCGCGCCGTCGTGCGCGCGTACCCCTTCTCGTACAGGCAGCGCTTGGCGCCCGCCAGCAGGTCTTCTCGATTGCCCATGGCTCGGAGTCTACACGCGTCTCATACATTCGTCTCGTACAAATGTATTGCACAGTTGACTGATACAGATGTACTGTTCGAGCGGAACAACACGCCGGGCCCGCTGAGGGACCGGCGGACGAACGCCGAGGCCCGCGCCGAGCGGGAGCGGCCGAGCCGATGGAGCCCCCCATGAAGAACCGCACCGTCCTGATCTCCGGCGCGGGCGTCGCCGGCACCGCGCTGGCCTACTGGCTGCGCCGCCACGGCTTCGCGCCCACCGTCGTCGAGCGGGCCCCCGCACTACGGGACGGCGGCTACAAGGTCGACATCCGCGGCGCCGCGGTGGAGGTCGTCCGGCGCATGGGCGTGCTCGACCAGATCCGCCGCGAGCGCACCGACGTCCGGCAGGGGTCGTTCGTGAACGCCGCGGGGCGACGGGTGGCGAGCATGGAGGGCGACGACTTCGGCGGCCGGACCGGCGAGGACGCCGAGCTCCTGCGCGGCGACCTCAACCGCACCCTGTACGACCTGACCAAGGACGACGTCGAGTACCTGTTCGACAGCTCGATCGCCGCCGTCGCCGACGCCGCGGGCGGGGTGCGCGTCACCTTCGACAGCGGCGAGACCCGCGAGTTCGACCTGGTGGTGGGCGCCGACGGCCTGCGCTCGGTCACCCGCCGCCTGGTCTTCGGCCCCGAGGAGGACTACGTCCACGACCTGGGCTACCACGTCTCGATCTTCAGCGTCGGCAACCACCTCGACCTCGACCGCGAGGAGGTCACCTACGTCTCCCCCGGCCGCACCGCGCTGATGTACAGCACCGCCAAGGACACCGGCGCCAAGGCCATGTTCCTGTTCGCCTCCGGCCCGCTCGAGTACGACCGCCGCGACCGCGAGCGCCAGCAGAGCCTCCTGGCCGCCGCCTACGCCACCGACACCTGGGAGGTGCCCCGGCTGCTCGCGGCGATGAGCTCCGCGCCGGACTTCTACTTCGACTCGGTCAGCCAGGTGCGCATGGACCGCTGGTCGAAGGGCCGCGTGGTCCTGCTCGGCGACGCCGGATACTGCGCCTCCCCGGCCTCCGGCCAGGGCACCAGCCTCGCCCTCGTCGGCGCGTACGTCCTGGCGGGCGAGCTGGCCGCCGCGGGCGGCGACCACGGGGCCGCGTTCGACCTCTACGAGAAGGAGATGCGGCACTTCGTGGAGGAGAACCAGAAGCTCGGGCCGCAGAACGTCAAGCACATGGTGCTCGGCAGCAGGGGGCTGATCCGCTTCCAGATGGCGATGCTGCGCATCATGCCCTACATGCCGGGCAAGGACCGCGTCATCGCTAAGATCCTGGAGCCGATCCACAAGGCCGCGAACGCCATCTCCCTGAAGGACTACTGAGGCGGCGACTCCAGGAGCGGCGCAGAGCGGAATGAATGATCTAATAGCGCCACAAACGCACAAAAGAGGGACAAAATGGAACAGCGACGTGTGGTGGTCTCCGGAGGAGGCACCGGCATCGGCCTGGCCACGGCGGACGTCTTCGCCGCGGAGGGAGCCCAGGTGGTCATCCTGGGCCGGCGCGGCGAGGTGCTGAAGGAGGCGGCGGCCAGGCTGAACACCGCCTACGACGCCGACCTGGTGAGCTGGCGGGCCACCGACCTGTCCGATCCGGCGCAGGCGCAGGAGGCCGCCGAGGCGATCGCCATGCAGGGCCCGGTCGACGTGGTGGTCACCAACGCGGGCGGGAACGTCGCCGCCTCCGACGACGGCACGCTGGCCGGCATCGCCGAGGGCTACCGCCGCAACTTCGAGGCCAACGTGCTGACGGCGGTCCTGCTCACCGAGGGCCTGCTGCCGTACCTGCGGCGGCCGGGCGGGCGCGTCGTCCACCTGTCCTCGATCGCCGCCGTCCGCGGCCCGGGGTCCTACGGCGGCGCCAAGGCGTCCCTGCACGCCTACACCTACGAGCTGGCGCAGCGCCTCGGGGCCGAGGGGATCACCGTGAACGCGGTCGCCCCCGGGTACGTCGCCGACACCGAGTTCTTCGGCGACCGCGCGACGCCGGAGTTCGTCCGGTCGCGCGTCGACCAGACCCTGGTCGGCAAGCCGGGCACGCCCGCCGAGGTGGCGGCCGCCATCAGGTACCTCGCCTCTCCGGAGGCCGGATACGTCACCGGCCAGATCCTGCACATCAACGGCGGCACCGTCTTCGGCCGCTAGCAGCCACCGGGCACGTTCACCCGGGTCGCCCGCCGCACGGCGGCGCCGGACTCGCCGTCCCCCTCCCGCCGACCCGGCGCCGGGAGAAAGGCCCACCCAGGGCGCGCGGAGCAGTGTGCCGGCGAGTGGCGGCGCGGGCGTTCAACTGAGGAAAAGGACCTTCACCACACCGGTGAGGGCCAGTTGGAGCAGGGCGAGGGGGACCAGGCCGATCCAGGCGAGCTTCTGGAGCTGGTCGGCGCGGAAGCGGGGGAAGCTGACGCGCACCCAGATCACCACGAACGCCAGCGCGAAGATCTTGATCAGCGTCCAGACCGGGCCTGGCAGCAGCGGCCCCTGCCAGCCGCCGAGGAACAGCACGGCCGTCAACGCCGACAACACCACGATGCCGACGTACTCCGACAGCAGGAACAACGCGAAGCGGATGCCGGTGTACTCGGTCATCGGGCCCATGATGATCTCCGAGTCGGCGATCGGCATGTCGAACGGGGGCCTGCGCAGCTCGGCGAGGCCGGCCACGAAGAACACCACCGCGCCGATGAGCTGCCACGGCAGCCACCACCAGCGCCAGGCCTCCACGATGCCGGGCAGCGACAGCGTGCCCGCCGCCATCGCCGCCGAGGAGGCCGCGAGCACCAGCGGCAGCTCGTAGGACATGAGCTGGGCCGCCGCCCGCATGCCGCCGAGCGCGGAGTACTTGTTGGCCGACGACCACCCCGCCATGATCGAGCCGAGCACGCCGACGCCCATCACGGCGAGCACGAAGAACACCCCGACGTCCAGGTCGGCGCCGAACAGGCCGGGGCCGACGGGGATGACGGCCATCACCACCAGGTAGGGCACCAGCGCCACCGCCGGGGCGATGGAGAACACCCACCGGTCGGCCGCCGCCGGGATGACGTCCTCCTTCTGGGCGAACTTCACCCCGTCGGCGATGAGCTGGGCCCAGCCGTGGAAGCCGCCCGCGTACATGGGGCCGAGGCGTGACTGCATGTGGGCCATGGCCTTGTGCTCGGTCTGGCCGACGATCAGCGGCAGCGTCAGGAAGGCGATGACGATCACCGCGAGGCGCAGCGCGACGTCCAGCACCTCAGCCATCGCCGTCCTCCCGTCCCTGCGAGCCGGCGGCCGGGCCTGCTTCGGGCCCGGGCCGTTCAGTGCGTTCAGCCCCCGCCGGGGGCCGCCGGGGCGGCGTTTCGCGGACGGCGCGCGGGCCCCGCACCGGCGGGGGCGCGGAGGCGTTCGGCCCCCAGTCGGCGGGGACGCCGGGCGGCAGGGTCTTGCGGCGGCTCGGCGAGCCCGCGCCGGACTCGCCGGGCTCCTTGGCGCCCGGCCACGGCTTGGCGACGCGGGCGGCGAGGATGAAGTCCTTGCGCAGCGGGTGCCCCTCGAAGCCGTCGGGCAGCAGCAGCGGCACCAGGTTGGGGTGTCCCTCGAAGATCACCCCGAACATCTCGAAGGTCTCGCGCTCGTGCCAGTCGGCGCCGCGGTACACGCCGGTGACGCTGGGCAGCCGCGGGTCGGCGCGCGGCACGCGGGTCCTGGCCAGTAGGTGGGCGTGCTCGACGGGGTCGAACAGGTGGGCGACGACCGAGAAGGCGTCCGGCGGTTCCTCCACGCCGGTCAGCCAGTCGAAGAACGCGCACCCGAGGCCGTCGCGGGCGAAGGTGAGCAGGTCGACCCAGTCGCCGGGGGCGACGTCCACGGTGAGCTGCCCGAAGGCGTCGGAGAGCTCGGCGCGGTCGCCGTAGCGCTCCTCGATGGCCGCCCTCACACCGTGCCGCCCTGCTCGGGGGCGGCGGCGTAGCGGTCGCCGAGGGACTCGGCGGCGATCTTCTCCTGGAGGCGCATGATGCCGTGCAGCAGGGCCTCCGGGCGGGGCGGGCAGCCGGGGACGTAGACGTCGACCGGGATGATCTGGTCGACGCCCTTGGTCACGCAGTAGGAGTCCCAGTAGGGGCCGCCGGAGTTGGAGCAGGCGCCGAAGGAGATCACGTACTTGGGGTCGGGCATCTGCTCGTAGAGACGCCGGACGGCCGGGGCCATCTTGTCCGAGACGGTGCCCGAGACGATCATGAGGTCGGCCTGCCTGGGCCCGTTGGCGAAGGGGATCACGCCGAACCTGATGAAGTCGTGGCGGCTCATCGAGGTGGCGATGAACTCGATCGCGCAACAGGCCAGCCCGAAGTTGAACACCCACAGGGAGTAGCGCCTGCCCCAGTTGAGGATGAAGCGCATCGGTTTCGGGGCGAGCCGGGACACCGGCCCGACGGTCGGCATCGGGAGATCGCTGGCTGCCATGAGGGCATTGTCTCCTTTCCGGCACCTCCGTGCGAGTGCCCCCCACCTGCGGACGGGAGCGTCCCGCCGTCGCGGGCGAGGGCGCGGCCCGTCAGGTCCAGGCGAGCACGCGCTTGCGCCAGGCGTACAGGATGCCGATGCCGATGAAGGCCAGGAAGACGAACATCTCGACCAGCGTGGCCATGCCGAACCCGGGTGCGGCGAAGACCGTCGCCCACGGGAACAGGAAGACGGCGTCCACCGCGAACACGACGTAGAGGTAGGTGAAGACGTAGTACCGGACCTGTGACTGCGCCCAGCCCTCGCCCACGGGGTCCACGCCGCATTCGTAGGTCGTGAGCTTGTCGGGCGTGGGACGGTCGGGCCGCAGCAGCCGGTTGACCAGAAGGCCGCCGGCGAACACGGCGACGCCGATCGCCATCAGCAGCGCCACAACGGCATAAGAGCCGAAATATCCGCCCACTCCGCCTCCTCCTTCGCCCGCCCGCGGAGCGCGTGCCCACGGCCTGACGTCGCGAGACCTCCAGCATCGGACAGGGAATAGCTGTCCGTCACCCGTCCACTACCCGTCGCGGTCAAAACCCAGTCTCTCATCACCTAAAATCCCAGTAAATGGGTATCTAAGGGTGCCTAGTGTGGCAGTCATGTCCCGTTTGCCCCTTGCCGGAGGTGTCGCGGCCGTCATCGCGATCACCGCCGGATGCGGGATGGCAATGCCCCTTTCCTCGCCCGACCTGCCCGCCACCGTGCCCGCGCAGCCCACGACGATCAACTTCGTCGACCCCGCCTCCATCCCCGAACTGGCCGTCCACACCACCTCCGACGACTCGGCGGGCCGCCGCGTCTTCGCCGGGTACCCCGCGCCGGCCTCGGCCCCCGCCCTCGGCGAGCGGCTCCGGCAGGTGACCGCGGCGGCCGTCCGCCGTTTCTCCGCGAGTCCCGGCGCCCGCCGGGGCGCGGCCGGGCCGTCCGAGCTCAACATCGGCTGGCAGGTGACGGCGGCCTCCGGCGGGGTGTTCGGCGTGCGCCTGCGCACCGGGACCTTCACCGGCGGGACCTGGCGCACCTCGCTGGCCACCTACTGGTACGACGGCGCGGACGGGCGCGTCCACGACTCGGCCGACCTGGTCAAGGACGCCAAGGCGCTGGACACGCTCGCCACGGTCGTCCGCGCCCGCCTCGGCACGTTCGGCCCGGGGATCACCGCGGGCGCGGTCCGGCCCGACCGCACGCTGTTCGACTCGCTCAACTTCAACCCGCACGGCGACCTGGTGGCCGAGTTCGACGACGGCCGGGTGGCCCCGGCGCGGATGGGGCGCATCGCGGTCGCCGTGCCCGGGCACGAGGCCGCCGCCCTGCTGTCGGACCTCGGGCGCCGCGTCATGAAGGCGGTGGACGCGGCCACGCCGCCGACCCTGGCCGCCTCACCCCCGCCGGAGTACTCGCCCTCCCCCGGGGACGACGACGCCGGCAACGGCGGCGGAGGCGGCGGAGGCGGCGCCAGCGGCGCCGGCGGCGGGTCCGACTGCTCGGTCACCAAGTGCGTGGCGCTGACCTTCGACGACGGACCTGGCCCGCGGACCGGCCCGCTGCTGTCCATCCTGGCCCGCTACGGCGCGCGCGCCACCTTCTTCGCCCTGGGCCCCAACGCCGAGGCGCGGCCCGACCTGCTGCGCCGGATCGCCGCCGCCGGGGACCTGATCGCCAACCATTCCTGGACGCACCGCGACCTGACCACGATGGACGTCCACCGGATCTCCGACGAACTGGACCGCACGCAGATCGCGGCCGGCATCGCCACCGGCCGCGCGCCCCGGCTGATGCGGGCGCCGTACGGCGACACCGACGCCAAGGTGGCCGCCGCGGCGCGCGCGCTGAACCTTTCAATCGTCGGATGGAGCGTGGACACCGCCGACGCCAGGGACCCCGACCCGCGGGCCGTCGCACGGCGGGCGGTCGACGGCGCCAGGCCCGGTTCGATCATCCTCATGCACGAGGCCGGCGCGGCCACCGCACAGGCGCTGCCACTGGTGCTGACGGGGCTGGAGAAGAAGGGGTACGCCTTCGTGACCGTACCCGAGCTGTACGGCTCGCGCCATATGGGACCGGGGCAGGTGTACGCCGGCGCCGACCCACCGCCGCGACGTGCGCGGACGCGGCGCCAGGAGGCCCCCGCGACCGTCCCGGACACCGACGGCGCCGCCTCTGGAATCACTCCATGAGGCGAGGCACTCGGAGTCATCGGGTGAAGGGACATATAGTTGGTGAGCGTGACCGGATACGTGCTCTACTCCCGCTTGCACGTTGATCTTTGCAGGCTTGCCGCGGGGCTGTGTACGAGGAACCGCCTCCGGTCGTGACCACGCCCCCCGCGGTGGTCACCGCCCCCGTGTCGATCTGAGCCACCCGGCCCACGGTGCCGGGCGCCTGCCATCGCCCCCGATGTCAGACCTGCTCCGGCACGCCCGAAAGATCGTTGCCGTCACCAGGGGACCCACGGTCACACCCCTGATCGACGCGCATGCGTAAAGAAGCCCGCGCAGCCCCAAGGGATCTAGCATGGAAATGAATACGTGCCACGAGCGACGGCGCCCAGGCGCGTCGAGGAGGACCGAGCTGTGACCAAGCAGGTTCAGCAACTCGACCGCGTGATCATTCGCTTCGCGGGCGACTCCGGCGACGGCATGCAGCTGACCGGTGATCGTTTCACGGCGGAGACCGCGCAGTTCGGGAACGACCTTTCCACCCTGCCCAACTTCCCCGCCGAGATCCGCGCCCCCGCAGGCACCCTCCCCGGCGTGTCGAGCTTCCAGCTCCACTTCGCCGACCACGACATCCTGACGCCCGGCGACGCCCCCAACGTCCTGGTCGCCATGAACCCCGCGGCGCTCAAGGCCAACATCGGCGACCTGCCCCGCGGCGCCGACCTCATCGTCAACACCGACGAGTTCACCAAGCGCAACCTGCAGAAGGTCGGCTACGCCGAGAGCCCGGTGGACAACGGCTCGCTCGGCGAGTGGCGCGTGCACGCCGTGCCGCTGACCTCGCTGACCGTCAAGGCGCTCGAGGGCTTCGACATCTCCAAGAAGGACGCCGAGCGGGCCAAGAACATGTTCGCCCTCGGCCTGCTGTCGTGGCTGTACCACCGGCCCACCGAGGGGACGATCAAGTTCCTGGAGCGCAAGTTCGCCAAGAAGCCCGACATCGCCAAGGCCAACATCGCGGCCTTCCAGGCGGGGTGGAACTTCGGCGAGACCACCGAGTCGTTCTCGGTGTCCTACGAGATCAAGCCGGCCACGCTGGCCCCGGGCCTGTACCGCAACATCTCGGGCAACCAGGCGCTGGCCTACGGCCTGATCGCGGCCTCGGTGCAGTCGAAGCTGCCGCTGTTCCTCGGGTCCTACCCGATCACGCCGGCCTCCGACATCCTGCACGAGCTGTCCAAGCACAAGCGGTTCGGCATCCGCACCTTCCAGGCGGAGGACGAGATCGCGGGCGTCGGCGCGGCGCTCGGCGCCGCGTTCGGCGGCGCGCTCGGCGTCACGACGACCTCCGGCCCGGGCGTGGCGCTGAAGGCCGAGACCGTGGGCCTGGCCGTCACCACCGAGCTGCCGCTGATCGTGGTGGACGTCCAGCGGGCCGGCCCCTCGACGGGCATGCCGACCAAGACCGAGCAGACCGACCTGCTCATGGCGATGTACGGCCGCAACGGCGAGTCGCCGGTGCCCATCGTGGCGCCCGCCACCCCGTCCGACTGCTTCGACGCGGCGATCGAGGCGGCGCGCATCGCCGTGAAGTACCGCACGCCCGTCATGCTGCTGTCCGACGGCTACCTGGCCAACGGCTCGGAGCCGTGGCGGCTGCCCGAGGTGGACGAGCTGCCCGACCTGTCGGTCGAGTTCACCGTGGAGCCGAACGGCGAGGACGGCGAGACCTACCTGCCGTTCAAGCGCGACCCGCAGACGCTGGCGCGTCCCTGGGCCGTCCCCGGCACCCCTGGCCTGGAGCACCGCATCGGCGGCATCGAGAAGGCCGACGGCACCGGCGACATCTCCTACGACCCGCACAACCACGACCTCATGGTCCGGCTGCGCCAGGGCAAGATCGACGGCATCGCGCAGGACATCCCGCCGCTCGAGGTGGACGACCCCGACGGCGACGCCCGCGTGCTGGTCATCGGCTGGGGCTCGACCTACGGGCCGATCGCCGCGGCCGTGCGGCGGGCCCGCGCGTCCGGCGGGAAGATCGCGCAGGCCCACTTCCGCCACCTGAACCCGCTCCCCGCCAACACCGGCGAGGTGCTGCGCTCCTACGACAAGGTGCTGCTGCCCGAGATCAACCTCGGCCAGCTCGCCCTGTTGCTGCGGGCGCGGTTCCTGGTGGACATCATCAGTTACAACCGCGTGCGCGGTCTTCCCTTCAAGGCCGAGGAGCTGGCCGGAGTGATCCAGGACGTGATCGACAGTGAGTGACATCGCGACGAACGGGCACACCGCGGAACCGATCGGCCGTGGCACCGGGCTCACCCTAATCCCCCGGGCCACCGAGAAGCAGACCCTGAAGGACTTCAAGAGCGACCAGGAGGTGCGCTGGTGCCCGGGCTGCGGTGACTACGCCATCCTCTCGGCCGTCCAGGGCTTCCTGCCCGAGCTCGGGCTCAAGCGCGAGAACATCGTGTTCGTCTCGGGCATCGGCTGCTCCTCCCGCTTCCCGTACTACCTGAACACCTACGGGTTCCACTCGATCCACGGCCGGGCGCCGGCGATCGCGACCGGTCTGGCCGCCTCCCGCCCCGACCTGTCGGTCTGGGTGATCACCGGAGACGGCGACGCGCTGTCGATCGGCGGCAACCACCTGATCCACGCGCTGCGCCGCAACGTCAACCTGAACATCCTGCTGTTCAACAACCGCATCTACGGGTTGACCAAGGGGCAGTACTCGCCGACCTCCGAGGTCGGCAAGATCACCAAGTCGACGCCGATGGGCTCGCTGGACAAGCCGTTCAACCCGATCTCGCTCGCCCTCGGCGCGGAGGCCAGCTTCGTGGCGCGCACCCTGGACTCCGACCGCAAGCACCTCACCTCGGTGCTGCGCGAGGCGGCGGCGCACCGCGGCACGAGCCTGGTCGAGATCTACCAGAACTGCAACATCTTCAACGACAACGCGTTCGAGGCGCTCAAGGACCCCGAGGTGCGCGACGACATCACGCTGCGCCTGGAGCACGGGCAGCCGATCGTCTCGGGCTCCAAGGCCGTGCGCCGCGGCCCGGACGGGCGCCTCGCGGTCGTCGACCGGGCCGGCGTGCCCGAGGACGAGATCGTGGTGCACGACGCGCACGACCCCGACCCCTCGGTCGCCTTCGCGCTGTCCCGGCTGGACGAGCCGGCGTTCGAGCACGTGCCGATCGGCATCTTCCGCTCGGTCGACCGCCCGGCGTACGACACGCTGATGAGCAGGCAGCTTCACGAGGCCGTCTCCGACCAGGGCGCCGGCCGGCTGGGCGACCTGCTGCGCGGCGGCGACACCTGGCGCGTCGGCTGACCAGGGGCGCATGACACGAAGGAGGCCCTCCACGCCACGGCGTGGAGGGCCTCCGGCGTTCTCCGGGATGGGCCCGGGGCCGGGTCAGCCGCCCTCGGGGACGGTCTTGCCGTCCTCCCAGACGTTGTTCTTCCACTCGTTGCCGGAGCCGTCCTTGTCCCAGTAGGCCACCGGGCCGTTGTAGCCGCCCTTGGCCCACACGTCCTTGCTGAAGACGTTGCCGACGACCTTGATGTTGGACGAGGTGCCCTTGCTGCCGGCGCCGCCGTAGACGGTGTAGCCGCCGCCGGCCAGGAAGTTGCCCTCGACGGTCACGTTGCGGACCACGCCGAAGTCCTGGAAGAGCGCGACCGCGCCGGTCTGCTCCAGCGTGTTGACCACCGTGTTGCCGCGGATCACCAGCTTGGCCCCGGACGGCGGCCCGCTGGTGCACATGATCATGTCGGTGTGGTCGCCGGAGTAGTACTTCGGATCGTGGATGTAGGAGTCCTCGATCAGGCCCTGCTCGGTCAGGATGCCGTTGCTGATGGTGTGGATGTCCACCCGGCGCACGGTCAGGTCGCCGCCCTGGTTGAGGATGCCGAACTGGGTGCGCTGCTTGCCGTCGCCGAACACCTCGGTGTCCTCGACGGTGAGCCCGCTGTGCCCGCTGCGCTGGATGATGCCCCAGTCGCCGGGCGCCGCGGCGACCCGGGTGTTGCGGATCGTCACATCGTCGGCCTCGACGTTGATCTCGCCCTTGACCTCCATGCCGTCGATCACCGTGCCGTCCTTGGTGACCGTGATCGACTTGCTGTCCTTGAGGCTCACGCCGGACGGCACGCCGGTGTCACCGGCCCCGGGGAAGCCGCCGGCGGGCGGCGGGGTGGTGGTCTGGGTCGGCTTGGGGGTGGCGGACGGCTCTCTGGTGGGCTGCCTGGTCGGGTCCGGGGTCAGCGACGGCCTCGGGGTGGCGCTCGGGGAGGCCTTGGGCGTCGGGCTGACGGACGGCTTCGGCGTGCCGCTCGCGGTCGGCGACTCCGAGGCGTCGGAGGTGTGGCTGCGCGTCGGGCTGGACGAGGGGCTCGGGGACCCGTCGGCCGTGGGAGTGGTGGTGACCCCGCCGGTCGGCCCCTCGCTGACGGTCGGGCTCGCCGAGCCCTCGGGCGAGGAGGTCGGCGAGACGCTCGGGTCGCCCGGCGCCGGGGAGTCGGAGGGCCGCGGGTAGTGGCGCTCCCGGTGCCGGAAGATGACGTCGACCCAGTAGCTCACCCGCCTGTGGTGCACGCGCGAGGGGAAGGCCGCCTTGGCGGAGGGGGCGAACACCCCCGCCTGCGCGGTCAGCGGCCCGGAGACGACCGGTTCGTCGAACACGCCGGGCGAGGCGACGTACCCGCCGTTGGTCGTGTGGTACGACACCGTGTAGACGCGGCCCGCGACGATCGGCACGGGCCGGTCGAACATCGCCTGCTGCCAGCCGCTCTTGGTCTCGCCGGTGAAGCTCACCTTGGCCAGCAGCTTCCTGTCGGAGCCCCACAGGCTGCCGCGGTGCGTGCCGCGCTCGGCGGCCGGCTTGTAGAACCGCATGCCGGCGACCTCGCCGTCGCGGGCGGCCTTGAAGCGGGTGCCGAGTTCGAGCGGGGTGTGCTCGTCCTGGACGGCGGCCTTCACCTTGCGCGACTTCCACAGGCTGGTCTCCAGCGTCACCTCCGCCGCGACGGGGGCGGCGGCGACCGGCGGCGCGGTGGTCTCACGGTTGACGACCACCACGGTCACGGTGGCCCCGAGCACCGCCGCCCCGGCCAGCAGGGTCACCCATCCCGTGACGGGGAAACGGCGTGACCCGGTCGATCTCGTCTCGGCGGACGCCGCGCGGCGCCGGGGGCGCCGGGGGCGCCGTCCGTCCGCGTGCCGGGAATCGCTCACTGGCCCGAGCCTCCACCTCCGGCGCTCGCGGACGCCGGACTCCGATCATGTTCAAGTCGAGGCCATTGTTGCGGTTGGGAAACGACGAGACAACCAGATCCCGCCTTTTATCCCGGCAATAGCGCTAAATCAGCATGAGAACCGGGATTTCGATGCCACAATCGCCGGATTCATCACACCCAAAACCGCCCGTCACCTCATGATCACTGCGTGTGCGCCACTCCGGCTCCGGCCCCGCGGGCCGCGCGCAGGCCGGCGTAGTGCGCGAGGCAGTCCTCGTACAGCGGCAGCATCCCCTTGTCGCGCGCCTCGGCCAGCGTGGGCGCGGCGGCGTCCTTGGCCGACAGCAGCGGCTCGACATCGGCGGGCCACTCGATGCCGAGGTCGGGGTCCAGCGGGTGCAGGCCGTGCTCCCCGGCGGGGTTGTAGGGCTCGGAGCACATGTAGACGACGGTCGCCCGGTCGCTCAGCGCCATGAAGGCGTGCCCCACCCCCTCGCCGATGTAGACGCCGCGCCGGGTGCGGTCGTCGAGCTCCACGGCCTGCCACATGCCGAAGGTGGGCGAGCCGACCCGGATGTCCACGGTCACGTCCAGGACGCTGCCGCTGACGCACGTGACGTACTTGGCCTGCCCCGGCGGCACGTCCGCGAAGTGCACGCCGCGCAGCACGCCGCGCCGGGAGACCGAGCAGTTGGCCTGCGCCAGCCTCAGGTCATGGCCGGCGAGGTCCGACAGCCGGTCCGCGCGGTACCACTCGAGGAAGGCCCCTCTGTCGTCCTCGTGGACGGCGGGGGTCAGCAGGTAGGTGTCTTCGATCTTCAATCGTTCCACGAGGCCAAGCGTGACAGCTCCGATCTCAGTGCGCTATCGAATGACGGCGGCGCGTGCTGCGTCCGGACCGGGTCGTGCGATAGTTGGGCGGTTCCGTTGGAACGTGCCCAACCAGCGGAGCCAATGGCAGCCAGCTCCACACCCCCCATCGCACTCCTCGCCAAGGAGAGACCATGAGCCGTCTGAACGCGCTGCGCAGCCGTTTCGTCGACGCCCCCGACTCGCTCGGCGCCAAGGCGCGGGCCCGTCGATGGAACTGGTTCGCGCAGAGCTTCCCCGACCTGTCGGAAATGTCGGTCATCGACCTCGGCGGCACGGCCGGCGCCTGGCTGCGCGCGCCGGTGCGTCCGGCCCACGTGCACGTCGTGAACCTCGAGAAGCCCCCGACGGAGCTTCCCGGCTGGCTGAGGGCCGACGTGGCCGACGCCTGCGAGCTGCCGGCCGCCATCCTGGACACCAAGTACGACCTGGTGTTCTCCAACGCCGTCATCGAGCACGTCGGCGGGCACCTCCGCCGCCAGATGTTCGCCGACTCCGTGCACCGCCTCGCCGGACGCCACTGGGTGCAGACCCCCTACCGCTACTTCCCCGTGGAGCCGCACTTCCTGTTCCCCGGCTTCCAGTACCTCCCCATCGCCGTGCGCACGTCCCTGCTGCGCCGCTGGCCGCTGGTGCACACGCCCACCTCCGACCGCGAGGCGGCGCGCAACATCGTGATGGAGGTCGAGCTGCTCAGCATCACCGAGATGCGGCACTACTTCCCCTCCTCCCAGATCCGGTTCGAGCGGCTCGGCGGTCTGGTCAAGTCGGTCATCGCGGTCCAGGCCCGCTGACCCCGGCCGGGCGGGCGCGGCACGCGCGTCAGTGCCCTCGTGTTACGGATGGGACGCATGTGACCGCGGTTGGCGGCACCGCGTAAACCGGTCCACACGCCCGGACGTCGTTCTCGTCGGGACCACGCTCCACAGCGTGAGCACCACCGGGGCAAGCGACCCTTTTCGAAATCACGTGGGAGCTTCATGAAATCGCGCAGTGCCGCGCGCCGACACAGGTCGGCTTTCGCAGCAGCGGCGTTGACTCTCGCCGCACTCCTGTCGACCCCCGCCGCGCCGGCGCAGGCGATGGGTCCCTGCGACGCGGGCGGCAACAAGATCACCTGTGAGAACGAGATCACAGGCAGCGACCGGTCGGAGTGGGACACCAATCCGCACGGGACGGTCGAGGGCTACGGCGACCAGATGAGCGTCAACGTCGGCCAGACCATCAACTTCAAGATCCGGTCCACCGCGCTGAACCTGCAGGTGGACATCTACCGCATGGGGTACTACCAGGGCAAAGGCGCGCGCAAGGTCATCACCGTGCCCGCCACCACCTCGGTCTCCCGCAACCAGCCGCACTGCCCCGAGAACACCACCACCGGCGAGGTCGCCTGTGGCTGGGGCACGGCGGCGAGCTGGACCGTTCCCACCACGTCCGTCTCGGGCATCTACTTCGCCCACGTGATCCGTACCGACACCAACGACGACACCCACATCGTCTTCGTGGTCCGAGACGACGCGAGCACCTCCGACGTGTTGTTCCGCACCTCCGACAGCACCTGGCAGGCCTACAACTCCTGGGGCGACATCACCGCCACCGAGGACAACCCGAACAAGGTGCTCAACAGCCTCTACCGGGGCGACAGCGTCATCGCGCCGGGCCGGGCGGTCAAGGTCAGCTACAACCGCCCGTTCAACACCCGTGAGTCCACGCCCTGGGGCCGCGACTTCGTCTTCGCCAACGAGTACCCGATGGTGCGCTGGCTGGAGGCCAACGGCTACAACGTGTCGTACATGTCGTCGCTGGACGCCGCGCGCAGCCCCGCCACGCTGCTCACCCACAAGTCGGTGCTGTCGGTGGGCCACGACGAGTACTGGTCGGGCGAAGAGCGCGCGGCCTTCGAGAACGCCCGTGACAACGGCGTGAACCTCGCCTTCTTCAGCGGCAACGAGGTCTACTGGAAGACCCGCTGGGAGAACTCCTACCGCACGCTGGTCTCCTACAAGGAGACCCACGCCAACGCCAAGATCGACCCGACGGCGAACGTCTGGACGGGCACCTGGCGCGACCCGCGGTTCAGCCCGCCGGCCGACGGCGGCAGGCCCGAGAACGCGCTGACCGGCACGCTGTTCACCGTCAACTGCACGACCTCCGACAACGGCTGCGAGGGCATCCCGCTGACCGTGCCGGTGGCCGACGGCAAGATGCGCTTCTGGCGCGGCACCGGGGTCGGCGGCCAGATCACCGGCTCGGTGAACATCCCGGGCGTCGTCGGGTACGAGTGGGACGAGGACCTCGACAACGGCTCGCGGCCCGCCGGCCTGGTGCCCATGTCGAGCACGACCGCGACCGCCGAGCAGGTGCTCATCGACTACGGCACCAACGTCGCGCAGAAGAGCGCCACCCACCGCATCACGTTCTACCGCGCCCCGAGCGGCGCCCTGGTGTTCGGCGCCGGGACGGTGCAGTGGTCGTGGGGCCTGGACGGCGAGCACGACAGCTACGACGACAACGACTACAGCAACCTCAACATCAAGCAGGCGACGGTCAACCTGTTCGCCGACATGGGGGTGCAGCCCAAGTCGCTCACCTCCGGGCTGAGCACCGCGGTCAAGTCCACCGACACCACCGCGCCGTCGGCCGCCATCAGCGCCCCGGCCGCCGGGGTGACGGTGAACAACGGCTCGACCGTCACCGTCAGCGGCACCGCCTCCGACGTCGGCGGCCAGGTCGGCGCCGTGGAGGTCTCCACCGACGGCGGCGCCACCTGGCACCCGGCCACCGGGCGAGGCACGTGGACCTACACGTGGAAGGTCACCGGAGTCGGCGCGACGACCATCAAGGCGCGCGCCGCCGACGACAGCGGCAACATCGGCGCGCAGGCCTCCCGCAACGTCACCGTCGACTGCCCGTGCAGCCTGTTCACCTCCTCCACCCAGCCCGCGAACCCGGCCGAGAACGACGGCAGCGCGCTGGAGCTCGGCGTGCGCTTCAAGCCGGCGGTGAACGGCTACCTGACCGGCGTGAAGTTCTACAAGGGCTCCGGCAACACCGGCACCCACACCGGCACCCTGTGGGACACCGCGGGCAACCCGCTGGCCACCGGCACCTTCTCCGGCGAGACCTCGACCGGCTGGCAGAAGCTCAACTTCGCCTCGCCGGTGTTCGTCACCGCCGGCACCGAGTACGTGGCCTCGTACTACGCGCCGAACGGCCACTACGCCGCCGACGCGAACTTCTTCCGCTACCAGCCGCTGACCAACGCGCCGCTGACCGCGCCGGCCGCCACCGGCACGGCGGGCAACGGCGTCTACCGGGCGGGGGCGGGCTTCCCCAACCAGACCTTCAACGGCGGCAACTACTACGTGGACGTCGTGTTCACCGTCAACGACGTCTACCCGCCGGCGGTCACCTCCGCCGTGCCGGTGCCCGGCTCGTCCAGCGTGCCGACCGGCGTGCAGCCGAAGGTCACCTTCGGCGAGCCGGTGCAGGCGGGCACCGCGACGTTCACGGTGAAGGACGCCACGCAGGCGACCGTCGCCGGCGCCGTGTCGCTGGACGCCTCCCGCAAGTCGCTGACCTTCGTGCCGTCGGCGCCGCTGGCGCCCGGCGAGCGGTTCACGGTCGCGGTGTCCGGCGCCAAGGACGACGCGAACAACACCATGACCCAGCCGTACACCTTCGCCTTCACCACGGCGAAGACCTGGACGGCCGGGCTGTGCCCGTGCACCATCTGGCCGGACGTCACCGTGCCCGACACCCCGAGCGTCAACGACTCCGGCTCGGTCGAGGTGGGCGTGAAGTTCCAGCCGGCGACCGACGGCTTCATCGAGGGCATCCGGTTCTACAAGGGCGCGGGCAACACCGGCACCCACACCGGCACCCTGTGGTCCTCGACCGGCGCGGAGCTGACCACGGCGACCTTCACCGACGAGTCGACGCAGGGCTGGCAGGAGGTGTACTTCGGCACGCCGTGGCCGGTGACCAAGGACACCACCTACGTCGCCTCCTACCACGCGCCGAACGGCCACTACTCGGGGACGGGCAACGGGCTGGCCTCGGCGGTGACCGCGATTCCGCTGCGCGCGCTCGCGAGCGGCACCAGCGGCGGCAACGGCGTCTACAAGTACGGCACGCGGTCCTACCCCGACCAGTCGTGGGGGGCGACCAACTACTGGGTGGACGTCATCTTCACCCGGCTCGCCGACACCGCCGCGCCCTACATCACGCTCAAGTCGCCCGACCACGGCGGCACGGGCGTGGCCACCGGCACGGCGGTGACCGCGACGTTCAGTGAGCCGATCAAGGAGAACACCGCCACGATCACGGTGAAGAACGCCGCCAACCAGGCGGTCGCCGGCACGCGGTCGCTGAACGAGGCGCGCACGCTGCTCACCTTCACCCCCGACTCCCCGCTGGCGCAGAGCACGACGTACACGGTCACGGTGAGCGGCGCCCTCGACGACGCCGACAACTCCATGACCACGACGTCGTGGTCGTTCACCACCGGCGGCCCGGCGAGCTGCCCGTGCTCGATCTGGGCGAGCAACGCCGTCCCGGCCAACCCGTCGAACGCCGACGCGGACGCCGTCGAGGTCGGGGTGAAGTTCACCGCCGAGATGGACGGCCAGGTCACCGGCGTCCGCTTCTACAAGGGGGCCGGCAACACCGGCGCCCACGTCGGCAACCTGTGGAGCGCCACCGGCACCCCGCTGGCCACCGGCACCTTCGTCAACGAGTCGGCCTCGGGCTGGCAGACCCTCCAGTTCGCCACCCCGGTGGACGTCGTGGCCGGGCAGGTGTACGTCGCCAGCTACCACGCGCCGAACGGGCACTACGCGGGCGACGGCGCGTACTTCAACGCCGGGCCGTACGCCAACTCCCCGCTGACCGCGGCGGCCAACGGCGGACCCGCGGGCGGCAACGGCGTCTACCGGTACGGGACCGACTCGGGGTTCCCGTCGGCCAGCTTCAACGGGGCCAACTACTGGGTGGACGTGCTGTTCACCCCGTCGAGTTAGTCCCGTCATCCGGGTGCGGTTCGATCGGCGGCGGGACCCCGCCGGCGACCGGACCGCATCCGGCCCGCACCACCCGCGTCACCGAAGACCGACACACCACCCGATCCCCGACCTACAGGACAGGAGAGCCGCCTTGACGTCGATCGGCCTTGCCGTGATCGGTGCGGGCTACTGGGGCCCCAACCTGGTGCGCAACGCGATGGCGACCCCGGAGCTGCGCCTTGAGTGGCTGTGCGACCTGGACGAGGACCGCGCCAGGGCGGTGCTCGGCCGCTACACCACCGTGCGGCCCACCTCCTCGGTCGAGCAGGTGCTCAAGGACCCGGACGTGCGGGCCGTGGCCATCGCCACCCCGGCGCGCACGCACTTCGACCTGGTGCGCGCCGCCCTGGAGGCCGGCAAGCACGTCTTGGTCGAAAAGCCCCTGACGCCGACCTACGAGGAGGGCGCCGAACTGGTGGCCCTGGCCGAGGAGCGGGGGCGGGTGCTCATGCTCGACCACACCTTCTGCTACACGCCCGTGGTGCGCCGCATCCGCGACCTGGTTGCCTCCGGCGAGCTGGGCGAGGTGCAGTTCGTCGACTCGGTGCGCATCAACCTCGGCCTGGTGCAGCCGGACGTGGACGTGCTGTGGGACCTGGCGCCGCACGACCTGTCCATCCTGGACTTCGTGCTCCCCGAGGGCGTGGCCCCGGTCGCGGTGGCGGCGCACACCTCCGACCCGATCGGGGCGGGCCGGCCGTGCCTGGCGTACCTGACCCTGTGGCTGTCGTCGGGGGCCATCGCCCACGTCCACGTCAACTGGCTCAGCCCCACCAAGATCCGCACCACCGTGATCGGCGGCTCGCGCCGCACCATCGTGTGGGACGACGTCAACCCCGCCCAGCGCCTGTCGGTGTACGACCGGGGGGTGGACCTGGCCGCGGCGGGCGAGGACGAGCGCCGGGCGGCCCTGATCTCCTATCGCACCGGTGACGTCGTCGTACCCGCCCTGCCCGAGCGCGAGGCGCTGCGCGGGGTGATGGCGGAGTTCGCGGCGTCCATCGCCGAGGGCCGGGCCCCGCTCACCGACGGCAGGTCGGGACTGCGCGTGCTCGCGCTCCTGGAAGCGGCGGGGCGAAGCATCCAAAATGACGGCAGACGAATCGACCTTGGGGGAACCACTCGATGATCTCGGCACTTGAGAACAGCCGCTGCCTGGTGACCGGGGGCGCGGGCACGATCGGCTCGACCGTCGTGGACCAGCTCCTCGCCGCCGGCGCCGGCGAGGTGGTCGTGCTGGACAACTTCGTCCGCGGGCGCCGCGCCAACCTGGCCGCCGCCGAGGCCGCGGCCGGAGACTCCCGCCGGCTGCGCGTCGTCGAGGGGGACATCCGCGACACCGCGCTCGTGCGCTCGCTCACCGAGGGCATGGACGTGGTGTTCCACCTGGCCGCCATCCGCATCACCCAGTGCGCCGAGGAGCCGCGCCTGGCCCTGCAGGTGCTGGTGGACGGCACCTACGAGGTCGTCGAGGCCGCCGCCGACGCCGGCGTGCGCAAGGTCGTCGCCTCCTCCTCGGCCTCGGTGTACGGCCTGGCCACCGAGTTCCCGACCCGCGAGGACCACCACCCCTACGCCAACGACACCCTGTACGGCGCGGCCAAGACCTTCAACGAGGGGCTGCTGCGCAGCTTCCACGCGATGCGCGGCCTGGACTACGTGGCCCTGCGGTACTTCAACGTCTACGGCCCCCGCATGGACATCCACGGGCTCTACACCGAGGTGCTGATCCGCTGGATGGAGCGCATCGAGGCCGGCCGGCCGCCGCTGATCCTCGGCGACGGCCTGGCCACCATGGACTTCGTCTACACCGAGGACATCGCCCGCGCCAACCTGCTCGCCGCGTCGGGCGAGGTCACCGACGAGGTCTTCAACATCGCCAGCGCCACCGAGACCAGCCTGCGCGGGCTCGCCGAGGCGCTGATGGCCGTCATGGACGCGAGCGACCTCGGGCTGGAGTTCGGCCCGGCCCGCGCCGTCAACGGCGTCACCCGGCGCCTGGCCGACGTCGGCGCGGCGGCCGAGCGGCTCGGCTGGAAGGCCGAGGTGGACCTCGAAGAGGGCCTGCGCCGGCTGGTCGCCTGGTGGCGCGCCGAGAAGGCCCGGTGAGCGACCTGCTGGTCTACGGCGCGGGCACCCGGTACGACGGGGTGAGCGGCACCGACCGGCACATGGCCGACCGGCTGAGCGCGTTCACCGACGTGCTGTACGTCGACCCGCCGCGGCCGGTCCGTTCCGGGCTCCGCGACCCCGAGACCGGGCAGGCCGGGCACGTGCTGCGGAGCGTCCACGCCGGCCTGTGGCGGCTCAGCCCGGTCGCGCCGCCCGCGGCCTACCGCAGGGGCGTCGAGCGGATCACCGCGACGATGGCCCGCCGTGCCGTGCGCGCCGCCGCCCGCAGGGTGGGCGGCGCCGTGACGGCGGTGGTCGTGGCCGGGACGACCGACCTGCTGGACCTCGCGCCGCGGGCGCGCACGGTGCGGTACCTCACCGACGACCTGGTGGCGGGCGCCTCGCTGATCCGGATGTCGGCCGCCCGGCTGTCGGCGGCCGAGCGGCGGATGACCTCGCGGGCGGACGCGGTCGCCGTCGTCTCTCCCGACCTGGTGGAGCGGCTCGGCCGGGAGGGGCGCACGGCGGCACTGGTGCCGAACGGGTGCGACGTGTCGGCCTACCGGGACATCGACCAGGCCGCTCTGCCCGCGGACCTGCCGGCCGAGCTGGCCGCGACGCCGGCCGCCGGGTTCGTCGGGCACATCAACGCCCGCATCGACATCGCCCTGCTGGAGGCCGTCGCGGCCACCGGGGCGCCGCTGGTGCTGGTCGGCCCCCGGTCCGGCGACTACGAGCCCGAGCGGTGGCCGCGGCTGCTCGCCCGCCCCAACGTGCACTGGGTGGGACGCAAGCCGTACGAGGAACTGCCGTCCTACCTGCGGGTCATGGACGTCGGCCTCACGCCCTACGCCGACAGCGCCTTCAACCGGGCGAGCTTCCCGCTGAAGACGCTGGAGTACCTGGCGGCGGGCCGGGCCGCGGTCTCGACCGACCTGCCCGCCACCGCCTGGCTCTCGGCCGGGCCGCTGATCGCGGTCGCGCGGACCCCGGCGGACTTCGCCGCCGCCGTGACGGCCGAGCTCGGCACCCCCCGCACGCCCGCGCTCGCCGAGGCGCGGCGGGCGTTCGCGGCACGGCACGACTGGAACCAGAGGGTCCGCCTGCTGGCGGATCTTCTCGGCCTTGAGATCAGGGAGGTGGCCGGGCGATGATCCCGGTGATGCGGCCGTGGTTCGGCCCGGAGGAGCAAGCCGCCGTCGGCGAGGTCATCGCCTCCGGCTGGGTCGCGCAGGGGCCGAGGGTGGCCGAGTTCGAGCGCGCGTTCGCCGCGAGCGTCGAGGCCGGGCACGGGGTGGCGGCCTCCTCGTGCACCACCGCGCTGCACCTGGCCCTGGTGCTCGCGGGCGTCGGCCCCGGGGACGAGGTGGTCGTCCCCTCGCTGTCGTTCATCGCGACGGCCAACGTCGTGCGGTACGTCGGGGCCACTCCGGTGTTCGCCGACATCGACCCGGCGACCGGCAACCTCACCGCCAAGACCATCGACGCCGCCCGCACCCCCCGCACCCGCGCGGTGATCATCGTGCACCAGGGCGGCGTGCCGGCCGACGTCGACGACATCCGCCTGGTGCACGAAGGGCTCGCACTCATCGAGGACGCCGCCTGCGCCGCCGGGTCGTTCTACCGCGACCGGCCGGTCGGCGCCGGCGCGAGCGTCGCCGCCTGGTCCTTCCACCCCCGCAAGCTGCTCACCACCGGCGAGGGCGGGATGCTGACCACCGACGACCCCGAGTGGTCCGCCCGCGCGCGGCGGCTGCGCGAGCACGGCATGAGCGTCAGCGCGGCCGACCGGCACGCCAGCGGCTCCACCGCGCCTGAGGAGTACACCGAGGTCGGCTTCAACTACCGGATGACCGACCTGCAGGCGGCGGTCGGCCTGGTGCAGCTGCGCAGGCTCCCCGAGCTCGTCGCGCGCCGGCGGGCGCTGGCGGGCCGCTACCAGGAGCTGCTGGCCGGCATCCCCGGCCTCACCACCGCCGGCGACACCGACCACGGCCGCACCAACTACCAGTCGTTCTGGATCGCCCTGCCGGCCGGCTTCCCGATGAGCAGGAACGACCTGCTGGGCTTCCTCGCCGAACGGGGCGTCTCCGCCCGGCGCGGCATCATGGCCGCCCACCTGGAACCCGCCTACGCGGACGTCCCGGCCGCCGAGCTGCCGCACACCGAGTGGCTCACCGCCAACTCGCTGATCCTCCCGCTGTTCCACGCCATGACCGAGGCCGAGCAGGACCAGGTCGTCGAGGCCCTGCACGCCGCCGCGCGAACCTGACCTCTCGCCCCCAGGGGAGCCCTCCCGTCCAGGGGGCCTCCCCTGGGGGCGTCCCGCGTACCGCCACCTTCGAGGAGACCGACCCGGTGACCTCCCACCCCATGGAGACCTGACCGTGCGCATTCTGGTGTACCCGCACGCCATGGAGGTCGGCGGCAGCCAGCTCAACGCCGTCGAGCTCGCCGCCGCCGTCCAGAGGCTGGGCCACGAGGTCAGCGTGATCGGCGAACCCGGCCCGCTGGTCGCCCACCTCGCCGACGCGGGCCTGCCGCACCTGCCGCTGGACCCCGGACGGCGCAGGCCCTCCCCCGCGACCGCGCGGATGCTGCGCGACCTGGCCGTCCGGCGCGGCATCCACGTGATCCACGGCTACGAGTGGCCGCCGGGCGTCGAGGCGTTCTACGCGAGCCTGCGCGGCCCCTCCGCGGCGGTCTGCACGATCATGTCGATGTCGGTCGCCCCGTTCCTGCCGCCCTCGCTGCCGCTGGTGGTCGGCACCCGGGAGATCCAGGAGCGGGCCGCGCCCGGACGCCGCCACGTCCACCTCATCGAGCCGCCGGTCGACGTGCACGCCAACGCCCCCGGGCACCCGGCGGCGGAGTTCCGCCGCGCCTTCGACCTGCCGGAGGGGCCGCTGGACATCGTGGTCGTGGGACGCCTGGTCGCCGAGCTGAAACTCGAGGGCCTGCTCACCGCGATCGACGTCGTCGGCCGGCTCGCCGCCGAGCTGGACCTGCGGCTCGTCATCGTCGGCGACGGTCCCGCCAGGGCCGAGGTGGAGGAGCGCGCCGCCGCCGCCAACGCCGCCGCCGACCGCCGCGCCGTCGTCCTGACCGGCCAGCTCCTCGACCCCCGCCCCGCGTACGCGGCGGCGGAGGTGTGCCTGGCCATGGGCGGCTCGGCGCTGCGCTCGCTGGCCTTCGCCAAGCCGCTCATCGTTCAGGGCGAGCTGGGGTTCTTCGAGCTGCTCACCCCCGAGAGCGAGAAGACCTTCCTCGGCCAGGGGTGGTACGGCCTCGGCGCGGGCCGCGAGGAGGGCGCGCCACGCCTGGAGGCCATCCTGCGCCGCCTGCACGCCGGCCCCGGCCTGCGGCACGAGCTGGGCGAGTACGGCAGGCGCCTGGTCGTGGAACGCTTCAGCCTGGAGCGCGCGGCGCGCGTCCAGATGGAGATCTACGAGCAGGCGGTCACCGAGCGCCCGGCCGCGCTGGACGCCGTCGGCACCGCCGCCGGCGTGCTGGGCCACAAGCTGCGCCGCCGCTACGCCCGCCTGCGCGGCACCGAGGCCCGCGACGACTTCAACGCCGTCGCCCGGAGCAGGCCGTGACCGCCCCGGAGGTCGACGCGCCGTCGCTCGGCAGCCGGGCGGGCAGGGCGCTGGGCTGGAGCCTGCTCAGCACGATCGCGGCGCGGCTCGGGACGCTGGCCATCGGCATCACGCTGGCCCGGGTGCTCGGGCCGGCCGAGTTCGGCACGTTCGCGGTCGCGCTGGTCGCGTTGCTCGCCATGCTGAGCATCAACGAGCTCGGCGTGAGCCTCGCCATCGTCCGCTGGCCGGGCGACCCGCGGTCCATCGTCCCGACCGTGGCGACGATGTCGGCCGGGTTCAGCGTGCTCGTCTGCGGCGCGTTCGTCGCGGCGGCGCCCGCGTTCGCCGCGGTGATGGGCAACCCGGCCGCCACCGGCCCGGTGCGGGTGCTGGCCCTCAGCGTCGTCACCAACGGGCTGGTGTCCACCTCGGCGGCGCTGATGCAGCGCGAGTTCATGCAGGGGCGCAAGATGATCGCCGACCAGGTGGACAACTGGCTCGGCGCGCTGATCTCCCTCGCGCTCGCCCTGCTCGGCTGGGGGGCGATGAGCCTGGCGGTCGGCCGGGTCTGCGGCTCGCTCGCGGGCGGCGCCCTGCTGGTCTCCTTCGCGCCCCAGCGGCTGCGGTTCGGCTTCGACCGTGAGGTGGCCCGCCGGCTCGTCCGGTTCGGACTGCCGCTGGCCGGTGCGTCCCTGCTGGTCTTCGCGGTGGGCTACGCCGACCAGATCGTCGTCGGCCACGTGCTCGGCTCCACCGCGCTCGGCTTCTACGTGCTCGCGATCAACCTGTCCGGGTGGCCGGTCGCGGTGTTCTCCCAGCCGGTGCGCGCGGTCGCGCCCGCCGCGTTCGCCCGGCTCCAGCACGACCGGCCCACGCTGAGCCGCTCGTTCGTCACGGTCGCCGCCCTGCTGGTCGGGCTGACGCTGCCCATGTGCCTGCTGCTGAGCGGCGCGGCTCCCGCGATCATCCGGTTCGTGTACGGGGACCAGTGGGGGCCGGCCGCCGTCGCGCTCGCCGGGCTCGGCGTGCTCGCCGGGCTGCGGATCTTCTTCGAGCTGGTCTACGACTACCTGGTCGTCCTGGAACGCTCGCGCGCCGTGCTCGCCGTCCAGGGGCTGTGGCTGGCCGTGCTGGTGCCCGCGATGTGGCTCGGCGTCACCCAGGGCGGGCTGCGCGGGGCCGCCGTCGCGCTGGTCGCCGTGGCCGGCCTGGTGGTGCTGCCCGCCTACCTGTGGATGCTCGGCCGGGCCGGCGTCCGGGCGGCGGACCTGGCGCGCAGCCTGTGGCCCGCCGTGCTGGCGGCGCTCGCCGTCGGCGCCTTCGCCGTGGGCGCCGGGCGGGTCATCGTCCCCGATTTCGGCGTCCTCGCGGCGTCCGGCACGGCGGGCGTGCTCGTCGTCGGCCTGTACGGCTACCGCAGGCGCCGGGTGCTCGCCGACCTCAAGCGGGCCGCGTGAGCCCGTATCGCGACCAAGGAGACCGCATGACACTCCCTTCCCTGCCGGCGGCGCGTCCCCGGGAGGCCGCGTGACGCCGCTGCTGATCGTGGGCGCCGGAGGGTTCGCCCGCGAGACCGCGCAGCTCGTCCACGCCGTCAACGACGTCTCCCCGACGTGGGAGCTGCTCGGGCACCTGGACGACGACCCGGCCAAGCACGGCGCCGTCGTGGACGGGGTGCCGGTGCTCGGCGGCTCCGACCTGGCGGTGAAGCGGGAGGGCGCCCAGGTCGTGGTCTGCACCGGAAGCCCCCGCGACCACACCAGCCGGGCCCGCATCGTCGCCCGTCTCGGCCTGCCGCCCGCCCGGTACGCCACGCTCGTCCATCCCGCGGCGAGCGTGTCCCGCACCTCCACCATCGGCCCGGGAACTGTCGTGCTGGCGCAGACCGTGCTGACCGCCGCCGTCACGCTGGGAGCGCACGTCAGCGTGATGCCGCACGTGACCTTGACGCACGACGACGTGGTGGAGGACTTCGCCACGCTCGCCGCCGGCGCGCGGCTGGCCGGCGCCGTCCGCGTCGGCGCCGGCGCCTACGTCGGCTCGGGCGCGCTGGTCCGGGAGACCTTGACGATCGGGCCCTACGCCCTGGTCGGCATGGGGTCGGTCGTGACCCGCGACGTCCCCGCCCGCGAGGTCTGGGCCGGCGTGCCGGCCCGCTACTTGCGCCCCTCCACCGTCCCCGTCCCTCCCTTTCCCTCTCCTGGAGCACTGACATGATCCCGTTCGTCGATCTGCGCGCGGCCCACGCCGAGGTGGCCGAGGAGGTGCGCCAGGGCTTCGACCGGGTGCTCGCGACCACGGCGTTCGTGCAGGGCCCGGACGTCGCGGCGTTCGAGCAGGAGTACGCCGCCTTCTCCGGCGTGCCGCACTGCGTGGGCGTGGGCAACGGCACCGACGCCGTCGAGCTGGCGCTGCGCGCGAGTGACCTGCCGCCCGGCGCCGGGGCCGTGCTGCCCGCCAACACCTTCGTCGCCACGGCCGAGGCCGTCGTCCGGGCCGGCCTGCGGCCGGTGCTGGCCGACTGCGACGAGGAGTTCCTGCTGCTGGACCCGGCGTCGGCCGCCACGGCCGCCGGGACCGGCACGGCGGCGGTGCTGCCGGTCCATCTGTACGGCCAGCAGGCGCCGATGGCGGCCGTCCACGAGCTGGCCGCGCGCCACGGGCTCGCGGTGGTGGAGGACGCCGCGCAGTCTCAGGGCTCCGAGCAGGCCGGGCGTCCCCCGGTCGGCCTGGCCGCGACCAGCTTCTACGCGGGCAAGAACCTCGGCGCGTACGGCGAGGCCGGGGCGGTGCTGGCCTCCTCGGCCGAGACGGCCCGCGCGGTCCGCCTGCTCGCCAACCACGGCAGCGAGGTGAAGTACCGGCACGAGACGCTCGGCTTCAACTCGCGCCTGGACACCCTCCAGGCGGTCGTGCTGCGGGCCAAGCTCGCGCGCCTGGCCCGGTGGAACGAGCTGCGCCGCGCCGCCGCCGACCGGTACGCGGACCTGCTGTCCGGCATCGACGGCGTGCGGGTGCCGCGCACCGCCCCGGGCAACGTGCACGTGTGGCACCTGTACGTGATCCGCGTGCCCGAGCGCGACCGGGTGCTCGCCGGGCTCCAGGAGGCCGGGGTGCAGGCCCAGATCCACTACCCGGTGCCCGTGCACCTGCAGCCCGCCTTCAGTGATCTCGGCCACGGCCCGGGCGACTTCCCGATCGCCGAGAAGGCCGCCGCCGAGATCCTGTCGCTGCCCATGCACCCCCACCTGACCGCCGACCAGCAGGAGCGCGTCGCCGAGGCCCTGGACAAGGTCCTGCGGCAACTGTGACGCCCGGCCGGGCGCGATCAGGCAACCTCGCGGCGCCCGGCCGTTCGCGATCAGGCGAGCTCGCGGCGCCCGGCCCGGTGGCGATCAGTCGCCGAGCTCCTCGAACAAGGTGAGCTGCAGCCCGGCGGGGGCCCGCAGCCGGGCGTTCAGCGAGTTCCACGGCGTACGCGTGGGCGGTGCGAGGATCTCGGCTCCGGCGCCGGCGAGCTCGGCGGCGGCGCCGGCCGCGTCCGCCACCTCGAAGGCGACCCTGATCGGCCCGGCGACCCGATGCCCGACCTCCACGCGGTCGATGAACTCCGCCTGCCGGGAGTCGATGATCTCCAGGGTCGCCCGTCCCGCGTCCAGCAGCCGCACCCTGCCGTCCGGCGAGGAGAAATCGGCGAGCTCGGGCAGGCCCAGCACGTCGCGGTAGAACCGCAGCGCCTCCTCGTAGTCCTCGGCGGTGACGACCAGGCGAAGCTCGCGAACGCTCATGGCCGCCCATCCTACGATCACGCCGAAGGCCGCCACCAGGCGAAGGGGGACGGCGCCGACGCCCTCCGGCGGCTGTCAGGGGCGGCGCGCGGCGGGCAGGATGGGGCCATGGCGTGGATCGAGGACATCGTCGTCGACTGCCGCCACCCGGCCTCGGTCGCGCGCTTCTGGACGGCCGTCCTAGACGGGTACGCGGTGGCCTCCTACGACGAGGCCGAGCTGGAACGGCTGAGGAACAAGGGGATCATGTCCCCGGAGGATGACCCGACGGTGCTGATGGAGCCGGGCCCGGGGGGCGGGCCGCGCTTCTTCTTCGTGCTCGTTCCCGAGCCCAAGACGGTCAAGAACCGCCTCCACCTCGACCTGGCGTGCGACGACCTGGACGCCGAGGTGCGGCGGCTGACCGCCCTCGGCGCCCGCGTGCTTCACACCCGCGGCGACTGGGTCACCCTGGCCGACCCGGAGGGCAACGAGTTCTGCCTGCGGCCCTCCACCTGGACGCCGCCGCCCTGACGGACCGGTTCCAGCGCTTCGCGGAGGCGAGGCCGGGGAGACGCTCGAGCGGATCGCGGCGGAGGAGAGTGCGGTGACGCTACGTCCGACCTCGTGGACCGGCCCGCCCGTGGTCACGGTGACGGCTCGAGGTCGAGCACTGCTCTGCCACTCTGGATGTCGATCGGCACCGAGACCTGGTCGTGTGCGATCAGCCAGTCACCGTCGATCTTCCGGAAGCCGTACGTGACCCTGACCCACATGCCGCTCGTCGCCGCCCCGTCCTTCAGCGTGCCGCTGAGGCGAGCGAAGGCGTGCCCGAACGCCACGTCATCGCCCACGGCGAGCGTCAGGTCGCGAACCTCGTAAGTCACACTCTCGAAGACCAGGAACACGTTCGCCCAGTTCTTGAGTTTCGCCTCCAGCCCCACATGCTGGAGCGGCGGCTCGACGTCGAAGGACACGACGTCCTTGGCGTAAGGCCGCTTCAGGCCCTCGAGATCCTTGGCTCGGAGCCCCTCGACGATCTTGTGGACCTGCCGGCGAATCTCGGCTTCGTCTACCTCGCGTTGCGTAGACATCGCTACCCGCACCTTTCCTTCGGGGAGAATCCTGCCTTCTGGCACACGCGACTCTATGGCTTACAGGTTATCTTGACTAAGATCAATATTGTTATGGCGTTATGCATACGGAGGCAAGATGGAACTGAACTCGCTCAAGCAGTTCCTGGTGGTGGCGCGGCTGGAGCACCTCAGCCGGGCAGCCGACGAGCTTCACATCGCCCAGCCGTCGCTGAGCCGTACGATCGCCCGGCTGGAGAGCGAACTGGGCATACCGCTGTTCGATCGCAGCGGCCGACTCCGGCTGAACGACACGGGCAGGCTCTTCCGCGATCACGTCGAACGCGCCCTCGGAGAGCTCGACGCGGGACGACGCGCCGTCGCCGAGGCCGCCGGCGAGGGCTTGGGCACCGTGAGGCTGGCGTCGGAGACCTTCCTCACGCTGACCGGGCCACTGGCGGCCTACAAGCGAGCCCATCCCGCCATCGAGATCGAGCTCCACTGGTCACCAGCCGATGACATGGCCCGCCACCTGCGGGCCCAAGAAGTCGATCTGTGTGTCGCCTCGCAGCCGATCCATGCCGACGGCCTTGAGTCCGTGCGGCTGTTCGACGAGGCGGTCGGGGTGGGCACGCCACTCGATCACCCGCTGGCGGGCCGTACGTCCGTGAGCATCGACGAGCTCGCCGACCAGCCCTTCATCACCGCCCGCAAAGGGCACTGGCTACGCGGACTGCTCGATCGGCTCTTCGCCGCACGAGACCTCACCCCGAAGATCGTCTGCGAGACCGACGAGCACAGCGCCATCGCGGACCTGATCGTCGCGGGACTCGGCATTGGTCTGGTCCCCTCCGTCGCCCGCCGCTCGGCCGGTGGCAGCGCCGCGCATCCGCCCGCCGCGTGGATCGGCGTCGACAGCCCCGACTGCCGTCGTACGGTCACCCTCTACTGGGGGGCCGGCAGCCACCTGTCCACCGCCGCCCGACTGATGCGCACCACGATCACCAACTGGGACTGGGGCGTCGGCGAACTCCAGGAGAAGCGCTGACACGAACCGCTCAGCACGAACTCGAGGTCCATCATGCGTCCACGGTCATAACTCCATAGCAATATTAATCTTGGACAGGATAACCACCAGGCCATAGCGTCGGGGTTCGTTCATATAGGGAGATCACAGTGAGGAGGATCCCTCATGGTCACCAGCAGCCTGGGGTCCGCTGCCGCGCCCCGGACAATGCCGGCCGGGTGGATTCTCCGGGCCGTTGTCACCGCGCACGTGGCGGCGGTCGCCGGCCAGCCGGTGTTCGCCGGGGTGTATCTGACCGGTGACTTCGACAGCCTGCGCCTACACGCGGTCGGCGCCGACGTGGTCACCTCCATCGGTTACCTGCAGGTGATCCTGGCGATCATCGTATGGGTCCGGCTGCGTCAGGCCTGGCCGTTCCTGCCCACGGTGGCGGTGGTGGCGGCCGAGACGGTGCAGTACTTCGCCGGCGTGGACGGCGCGTTATGGCTGCACATCCCGCTGGGGGTGATGATCGTCGCCGCGCTCGTCGTGCAGTTCATCGCGGTCTGGCGCCTGCCCCTGCCGCGGTGTCCGCGTGCGCGGGGGGAGGCCCGCGATGCGTGAGCACGACGAGGACCGGTCCGGCCGTGCCCAGGGCCTGTCCAGACGCCGGGCGCTGAGCATCGGCGGGGCGCTCGGGCTGGTGGCGGTCACCGGGCTGTCGACCGCGGCCGCGCTGGCCCGCCGCCCGTCGATCACCGGTGCCGAGTTGCGCAGCGCTGTGCCGCTGCCGCCCGCGTTCCAGGTGCCACTGCCGCTCCCCGCCGTGCTGGCGCCGGTCAGCACCTCGGGTGGCGCCGACCGCTACGAGATCACCCAGCGCGAAGCGAGTGCGGAGATCCTGCCCGGCGTCAAGACGCCGCTGTGGACGTATGAGGGCGCCTTCCCCGGGCCGACGATCGAGTCGCGCCGCGGCCGGCCCATCACCGTGACGCACCGCAACGAACTGCCCGTGCCCACTGTCATGCACCTGCACGGCGGACACACGCCGGCGGCCTCCGATGGGTACCCGACCGACCTCGTCCTGCCCGAAGGCCGGCACGACGCCGCCATGCCCGCCGGGCATGGCTCCGGGCACGGCATGGACGATCCGCGGGCCGTGGTGACCCATCTGACGCGGGACCACTACTTCCCGCTGGACCAGCGGCCGACGCTGCTGTGGTACCACGACCACCGGATGGGCTTCACCGCCCCCGCGATCTGGCGGGGCCTGGCCGGTCTGCACATCGTCCGCGACGACGCGGAAGACGATCTCGGCCTGCCCGCGGGGCGCCGCGAGCTGCCTCTCATGATCACCGATCGTGCGTTCGGCGCCGACGGCGGCCTCGCCTATCCCGCCCTCGACCCCACCTTGCGGGAGCGGCCGGGCGTGCGCGAACCCTATCTCGCGGGCGTCCTCGGCGACGTGATCCTGGTGAACGGCGCCCCGTGGCCCGTACACGAGGTGGACACGGCCCGCCACCGGCTACGCGTCCTCAACGCCTCCAACGCCCGGCACTACGAACTCGAAGCGGTCGCCGATGACGGTCGCAGGCTCGACCTCGTCCAGATCGGCGCCGACCAGGGACTGCTCGCAGCGCCGGTCACCCACCGACTGCTGCCGATCGCACCCGCCGAACGCTACGACGTGATCATCGACTTCTCCGGTGTCCCGGCCGGCGGCCGCGTCCGACTCCTCAACCGGCTCGGCGTGGGCCGCACCCGCGACGTGATGGCCTTCCAGGTCGCACGCCACGCCACCGACGACAGTCGCATCCCCCGCACCCTCTCGGACGATCTGCCGGCCTGGCGACGGTCGGACGCCGTCAGGGTGCGCGACTTCTCCTTCCGCACCGGGCGGATGGACGGCGATCACGGATGGCTGATCGGCGGCCTGCCGTTCGACCCCGCCCGCACCGATGTCACCGTCCGTCTCGGCGACGTCGAAGTGTGGCGGCTGGTCGCCGACGTCCACCATCCCGTCCACTTGCATCTGGTCGGCTTCCGGATGCTGTCGCGCGGCGGCCGCGCGCCGCTGCCACACGACGCGGGCCTGAAGGACACCGTCTCCCTACGGCCGGGCGAAGCGGTGGAGATCATCACCCGTTTCGACGGCTACCGCGGCCGCTACCTGTTCCACTGCCACAACGCCGAGCACGAGGACATGGGGATGATGGCCAACCTCGAGATCATCTAGGAGAACGACGGCGTCCTCGTCGAGAGCACCCCTGATCAGCGCGACGGCCGACGGGCAGGCGCGGCCGTCGGCCGGCGCCTTCGGGGGATCACCGCGGGCTCCAGAGCCCCACGGGGCCGGGCTCCGGAGCCCGGCGGCGGCCGATTCCAGAGCCCGGCGAGGACCGATTCCAGCGCTCCGGCGCAGGTGGGTTCCAGTGCTCGGCGGAGGTCGGTTCTGTCGCTCGGCGGAGGTCGGTTCTATCGCTTCGTGGAGGCGAGGCCGGGCGGGGCGGCGGCCAGGGTCTTGTGGATGGCCTCCACCAGGGCCAGCGCCGACTCCTCGGTGAGCTCGACGGCCACCCGAGCCGACGGGCCCTCCGAGGGATTGGTGAAGTCGATGTTCACGGTGTGCTCGTGGGTGGCGTGGTAGGGGTGGTCGACGTAGACCGCGCCCTGGCTGACGGTGAACCAGCCGGTGGCGCCCTTGCCCGCGCCGTCGAGCTCGAAGTTCTCGGTGAGGTAGGTGCACATGGCGGGCTCCTGTCAGGCGGCGAGGTGACGGCCGTAGAAGGCGAAGATCTTCTTCCAGCCCTCGACCGCGGCGACGGGGCGGTAGGCGGCACGGTCGGTGGAGAAGAACCCGTGCCCGGCGTCGGGGAAGATGTGGAACTCGTGCTCCTTGCCCAGCTTGTCCAGCTCGGCCTCGATCACACCGACCTCGGAGGGCGCGGGGTAGGAGTCCTGCTCGCCGAACAACCCCAGCAGCGGGCACGAGAGGTCGGCGGCCCTGGACAGCAGCGAGCGCGCCTTGAGCGGGAAGTCCGCGGGCGGGTCGGCGGCCACGAACGCGCCGTAGCAGTCGACGGCGGCGTCGATCGGGAGGGAGCAGGCGGCCAGGAACGACTGGCGGCCGCCCGAGCAGTACCCGATCACGCCGATCTTGCCGTTGGCGTGGTCGAGGGAGTTGAGGTACGCCGCGGCCCCGGCGACGTCGCCGACGAGCTGCTCGTCCGGCACGCCGCCCTTGGCCCGCGCGGCGGCGGCCTGGTCGTCAGGGCTGACGCCGGCGCCCTCCCGTGAGTACAAATTCGGGCACACCGCCGCGTATCCGCCGGCGGCGAACCTGCGGACGATCTCCTTGGTGCCCTCGTCGTAGCCGGGCATGTGGTGGATCACGACCACCCCGCCCCGGGGCCGGTCACCGAGCGGCCGGGCGAGGTAGGCCTCCAGTTCGGCCTGCTCGTGTCCTGTGAAGCCCACCGTGCCGGCCCATATCGCGTCGCTCATCAGACTTGCCTCCTCTTTCTGGTCCCTTATTCAACTACCAGAAGAAGATGGCGTTTCCCTGAGCGCCCCGGGGCCCGCCGGGCGGGCGCGGGAGCCGGGCCGGCTCACCGGCTCCCGCGGCGCGTGGTCAGGACACCTTGGTCGACTCCATGATCCAGTTGGTCTCCCACGTGCGTTCGTCGTCGTAGGAGAACGCCTGCTCCCACCGGCACGTCGTGGGCGTGATGTCCGACCAGGTGTACCGCACCCTGATCGGCTGCCCGTCGTCGGTGTCGTCGGCGTAGAACGCGCCGATCCCGTCCACGAACCGGCCGACGACCGGGACCGGGTCCAGGCCGCGCGTGCTGTTGCCCCAGTACAGCGACCACTCGCCGGTCGCGGGGTTGCGGACGCGGACCGTCACGCCGTTGAAGTCCTTGTCCGGGAAGGTGATCTCGTCGAAGTTCCCGGCCCCGCCCCAGAAGCCGTGCGCCACCGAGACGCCGGAGAACTCCTCCCACTCGGTGCACCCGGCGTTGCGCTTCAGCAGCCGCCGGTTGGCGACCTCCCAGGTCCCGACGTAGAAGTCGAAGTCGTTCACAGTCCCACCATGCCTTCCGTGCGCGTGTCGGCGAGATAGCCGTCGAGATCGGGGGTGTCGTTGACGAACATGTGCCGCACCCACGAGGACCGCTCGTGCTCCAGAGCGGGCAGCTCCCACACACAGCCGACCCAGGGCCGGTCCTCGGACACGAAGTGCGTGGGATCCTCGTCGGGACAGTCCACGGCCGGCTGGCCCGCGGCGGCGGTCCGCGCGTCGACCACGTTGTCCCACACCCAGGTGTAGACGCACAGGTAGGCGCCGGTGTCCCCGCCCCTGTGGAGGACGATCCAGCCGGCTGGCGCGTCGGAAGCGGGCGCGGGCACCAGGGTGGGCAGGAACTCGTAGGCGGCCTTCTCCACCTCCGGCTCGATCGGCCGGTCGGCCCGGTCGACGTGATATCGCTTGTACGGACGGCCGCCGACCGTGATGGGGGCGAGCGGCCGCATGTGCTTCTCGATGAACGGCATGGCCGCACGGTATTCCCCCTCCACTGACACGTATTGTCAGCAGATATGCGAGCTTCCCGGCTTCTGTCCGTCCTGCTGCTGCTCCAGTCGCGCGGCCGCCTGACCGCCCAGGAACTGGCGCAGGAGCTGGAGGTCAGCGTCCGCACCATCTACCGCGACGTGGAGTCGCTGCACACCGCCGGCATCCCCCTGTACGGCGAGGCCGGGCACAAGGGCGGCTACCGGCTGCTGGACGGCTTCCGCACCCGCCTGACCGGGCTGACCGGCCAGGAGGCCGAGGCGCTGTTCCTGGCCGGCCTGCCCGGACCGGCCGCCGAACTCGGCCTCGGCGCGCTGGCCGCCGCCGCGGAGCGCAAGATCGAGGCCGCGCTGCCCGCCGACCTGCGCTCCAGCGCGCGCCGCCTGCGCGAGCACCTGCTGTTCGACGCGCCCGGCTGGTACTACGACGGCGACCAGGTGCCCCACCTCCCGCAGGTCGCGGACGCCGTGTGGAACAGGCGGGTCGTCACCGTGCTCTACCACCGCTGGGCCGAGCCCACGGAGGTCGAGCGGACGCTGGAGCCGTACGGGCTGGTGCTCAAGGCCGGCAAGTGGTACCTGGTCGCCCGGTGCGACGGCACGCTGCGTACCTACCGGGTCAGCCAGATCCTGAGCCTGCGGGTGTCGCAGGAGACCTTCACCCGCCCGGCCGGCTTCGACCTCGGCGGCTACTGGCGCGACCACCTCGCCGACTTCCGCACGCGGCTCGTCCAGGGCCACGCCGTCATCCGGCTCTCACCGGCCGGACGAGAGCGGCTCGCCGAGGTGATGACCTCCGCCGTGACCGCCGCCGTGGCGGACACGGCCGGCCCGCCCGACGACCGCGGCTGGGTCACCGCCACCGTCCCCATCGAGTCCCTCACCCACGCCCACGGCCAGTTCCTCCAACTGGGCGCCGAAGTCGTCGTCCTCGATCCACCAGAACTACGCCACAGAATCGCCCGAACCGCCCACAGCCTCGCCACCCTGTACCCCCGCCCCCAGAACTGACCCCCGCCGGCCATCGCGAGGCGCGCCGACGAGCGATCTCGGCCGGCGGTGCCACGCCGGGCACGGAGCGTGGTCTTCGTTCGCGCGCTCTTCGCGGTGGCCTCGCGTCGCGTGGGGAGGGTGGGGTGAACGGGAGAGGCGGCACTGGTCGACGGGGCGGGGAGATCGCGAGGTCATGGTCTCGCGTCGGAGAGCCGCCGGGCGAGCGATTCGAGCTGGGCGACGATGTCCGCCACCTCATCGCGGGGGATGCCCAGGCGCGCCGCCAGCACGTCATCGACGGTCGTCATGCTCGCGATCCGCTGTCCCATCTCACGCTTGCCCGGCGCCGGGCTCACCAGCGTGCGGCGCCGGTCGGCGGGGTCGGGCTCGGTCACCATCACCCCGTCGTCGCGGAACCTGGCCACCGTCGCCGACACCAGGCTCTGCGGGAACCCGGTGCGCTCGGTGATGTCCTTGATCGAGCTTCCCGGACGCTCGAAGACGTTGACGAGGATCGTGCGGGCGCTGGTCGTCAACGCGTGAAAGCCGGACCTGGGGATCGCCTCCGCACCGATCTCGATCAGTTTGTGTCCCAGGAGTAGCAACTCGAGCCCGTTCATGCCTTCCATAATGCACCACACGCATGATACATCTAGATTATGATGCATCTAAATAGTGATGAGATTCTCGCGGTGCCGGGAGCCACGTTGAGGTACCGGCTTCGCGGCACCGGCCCGCTGCTGCTGCTGATCGCCGGAGGCGACGGCGACGCCGACGCGAGCCAGGCCCTCGCCGACGGGCTCACCGACCGCTACACGGTCCTCACCTACGACCGTCGCGGCCTGTCCGGCAGCACCCTCGACGACCCCGCGCGGCCGCCGACGATCACCACGCACGCCGACGACGCACACCACCTGCTGGCCGCGCTCACCGTCGGACCCGCCCTCGTCTACGGCAGCAGCATCGGCGCGTTGATCGCCCTGGAACTGGTCGCGCGCCACCCCGAGCAGGTGAGCGTTCTGGTCGCCCACGAGCCGCCCGCCACCCAGGTCCTGCCGGACGCGGAGCGCGCCGAGGCCGATCAAGCCCAACGGGAGGTGGAGCGCACATTCGAGAGGGAAGGGGCACTGGCGGCGCTCCAGAAATTCCTGGTCGTAGCGGGCATCGATCCGGCCGACCGCGAGGAGGATGCCCCGCTCAGGCCTCCGGGGCGAGAAAGAGTGGCCAACCTGACGTTCTTCCTGACCCACGACGCCCCTGCGGTGCGCAGGCACCGCCTCGCCCTGGACGCGCTCAGATCGGCCGGCACCCGGGTCGTCCTCGCCGTGGGCGAGAGCTCGGGGCCGATCATGCCGTACCGCTGCACCCGCTTGCTCGCGGAGGCGCTCGGCCTCCCGTGCGAGAAGTTCCCGGGCGGCCACAATGGCGGCGTCTTCCACCCGAAGGCCTTCGCGGCACGCCTCCGGGAGGTTCTGAATTCTCCCGATCACATCGCCGCGATGCGTCATTGAATGGAAAGCCAGCCCTGCACGTCTCCGCGCGCGAGGGCTCGGTGCTCAAATAGCAGGTCCTCGTGGACACCACGGCCATGACGCTTCCGGCCCGGTACACCGACCTCACGTACGGCGGCGAGCCGGTGCTCGGCAGGTCCGGCGTCGAGAGGTTCAAGCCCGGGTGGACCAACGACAAGCCCGTCGCCCCGAACGCGCGCGGATCGGACCCCGATCACTCGGTCTCACCACCATCCACCGGGGGCGCCGAGCCGAGCCACGACGAGGCGAGGACCGGCCCGGCCGCCCCCCGATGACCGCTCTACGCGTCGGGGTCGTGGTGGAGGCGGGAAGGGGAGGCCTGGGTTTGGAGGCGCCAGAGGGCGCCGCAGCAGCCGACGAGGAGGAACATCACGTTCGTGATCATCGGGAAGCTGAAGGCGTCGAAGGTGCCGAACCCGAAGATGGCGACGGCCACGGAGGCCGCGAAGCACTGGGCGAGGTGGCGGGTCTCGGGGTCGGCGGCGGCCTTGCGGGCCTGCCGGGCGAGGATCCAGCCGGTGAGCAGGAAGATGATCAGCGCGGCCAGCCCGACAAGGCCGGTCTCCAGCGACGACATCAGGTACTGGTTGTCGATCACGCGGTAGATGCGCGGCAGGTAGGTTGCGAACCCCTGGCCGAACAGGGGCCGTTGGGTCACCGCCTCCACCACCGCGTCGTAGTCGCCGGTGCGCGTGGTGGAGTTCTCGTCCGACCCGATGACCGAGACGAGGTTCAAAACGGTGCCGATGAGCCCCGGGATGAGCACGCGCATCACGATGGCGGCGGCGCCGAAGATGAGGATCGCGCGCAGCCGCCACTCCGACGGCCAGGTGGGCAGCAGCACCACCATGACGACGAACAGGCCGAGGATCGCCGAGCGCGAGACGCTCATCGGCAGCGCCCCCGCGATGAGGGCCACCATCATCCATCGCTTGCGCCGTTGTTCGGGGATGCGGCAGTAGATCGCTCCATGCAGCGCGAGCGGCAGGACGGCGGCCAGCACCACGCCCAGTTCGATCGGGTGGGTGGCGGTGCCGGCAGGACGGAAGAAGCCCTCGCGCTCGAACAGCACGGCCGACCCCTTCTCCACCAGGCCGGGCAGGGCGAGGTACTGGGTGACCTCGATGCCGGTGAAGAACTGGATCATCGCGACGAACGCCGGGAACGACGCCCCCATCACGATGCGGTGGCGCAGGGTCTCCAGGCGGTCCATGGTGCTGATGCCGTCGGCGGTGACCAGGGCGATGCCCGCCCACCCGGCGACCAGCACCAGGCCGAGGTCGGCGGCGTTCACCTCGTCGCCCGACAGCGGCCGGGTCGCCGCGGCGACATAGCTCGCCAGCACCGACAGCGCCATGAAGACGATGACCGGGCGCAGCGGCTGCCTGCCCCGGATGGGCGTCCAGCGCGGCGACAGCGTGGACAGCAGGTACCACACCAGCAGCAGCACGGCCACCATGGACGACGGCGAGCCCGCGCCGCCCAGCGGGCCGACCACGTAGCGGGCCGGCATCACGAACAGGACGATCAGGAAGAAGGTGATGATCGTCACCGGGTCGACGCGGGTCTTCTGCAGCCTGGTCCTGCGTACCGGCCTGCCCGCGGGATGGTGGACGGGTGCGGCGGCCTCGGAGGTGCTGGTCACCGCCCCGGCCTGGTCGGGTCGAACACGACGTACGGCTCGTCGTCGGCGTCGTCGGGAGCGGAACGCGAGTGGGAGCCGGGCCTCTTGCGCGCCGCCGAGGAGGAGGACTCGGCGCCGGAGGAGGACCGCGACGCCGCGCCCGGCCGCGAGCCGTTGCCCGGCGAACCGCTCGCACCGGAGCCCGAGCCGCGGCGCGGGCGCTCCTTGTCGTCGGTCCACACGTACAGGTCGTCCTGCGGCTTGACCGTCGGCATGGGGGCGGTGTAGCCCTCCTCGATCTCCTGCTGCCCGGCCCACGGGTCGCGCGGCTCGGGCGGGGGCGTGTGCTTGGACGGCGCCGAGGAGGACGAGGGGGAGGACGGTGAAGAGGCGATGCGCCGGTCGTAGAGCGTCGGCTCGGGCGGGTCGAAGGGCCGCGGCGACCGGGCGGACGGCCGGCCGCGGGGGGCGCCGCCCGCCGGACGCGGCGAGGCGCCGCCGCCGGCGGAGCGCGGGACGCGTTGGGGGTGGGAGGGCCCGGCGGGCGGCTGGCCCACTCTGGTGCCCCCGTGGTCGGGCTGGGCGAGCCGGCGGCGCTTCTGCGCGAGCGACTCCAGGAACAGCGGGACGCCGATGGTCACGAGCATGCCGCCCGCGAAGATGATCACCAGGAGGCGGATCTTCTTCTCGGGGGTCAGTTCGGCCTTGTCGCTGGAGGTGACCAGCTCGGCCCGGATGGTGGCGTCCGGGAGGATGGCGGACTTCTGCTGCATCTCGGTCAGGCGCTGCTGGCTCAGAGTGGCGAGCGTCTCCATCGTCGCCTGGGCGACCTTCGGGTCGGGGCCGGTGGCCGTGATGTCGAGCAGCGGGCCGCGCGAGTCCTGGGCGAGCCCCACGGTGAACTCGGCCGTCTTGCCCTCGTCCTTGAGCATCGTCAGAGTGCGCTCGTCGCTCATGCCCCGCGAGATCACCTCGGCGGTGATCGTCAGCGAGGCGTCGAACGCGAGCCAGGGGTTGCCGCCGACCGGCTGCGACCCCTTCCTGGACGACAGGAAGACCACGGTGGCCTTGGACTCGTACTGCCAGGGGATGGCCATCAGCGCCCCGACCGTCGCGATGATGGTCACCGCCAGCAACGCGACCGTCACGGGCCATCGCCGCAGCAGCGCGCGCAGCGAATCAAGCAGGTCCATAGTGTCCCTTCACCCCTGCCGGCCGGCCATGTCTGTCATTCCCACCCCGCCGAGCCGCCGAAGATAGGACGCCCGAACACCTCGGCGCGTTGTCATTCGCCTTCAAGTGTTTCCTCTGAGTGCTTTCTTTACCAGGCCCGTCCCAAACTCCGTACGCCTGTGCCACGATGTGTCGGTGCGAAGGCGAGTGGTTGCGCGGTGCTGCTGCCTGGCGCTGATCTTCCTGGTCGCCGCCTGCGCGGTGATGTGGGTCCGTTATCGGTCACCTCTTTACCAGAGTTCGGTAACGGTCGCGTTCATCACCAAGACCTCCCACTTCCAGGGAGAGGTGTACGACCACTTCACCGACAATCACATCTACATGGCGCTCGCCACGGCGCGGTTCTTCGACAACCCGAGCACCAAGGAGCGCCTGCGTGCCATGGGGGGCACGGCGGCCTTCCATTACGAGGTGGCCCACTGGGGCAACGAGGAGCTTCCCGTGTACGGCCAGCCGTACGCGAGCCTGCAAGCCCTGTCGGACGACCCCAAGCAGTCGATCGACACGCTCAACCTGGCGCTCAAGCTGCTCACGCAGAAGCTCCAGCGCCTGCAGACGTCCGCGGGGGCCAGCGGCCAGGTGATGATCAAGTGGCAGCCGATCGGCGACATCATGGGGCCCGAGCGGCAGTCCCTGCAGAGAAGCCGCGCCATGGCCGGCATCGTGCTGCTCACGCTCCTTTCGTCGGTGGCCGTCCTGTTCGCCACGCGTGACAGGAGCGCCGACCGGCACCGGCCCGGGCCGCCGCCGGTCGCGCCGCTCCCGCCGAGGCGCTCGCGACCGCCGCGCGTCGGGGCGAGCACGACCATCCAGATCTGATCGGAAACAGCACAGCGCGCTTCCGGCGAACCCGTTGTGGAGCGTTCCGCAGACCTACCACCTGGAGTTCCTCGGTGTTCTCTCCGCTGTCGCGCCGGTTGACCCTGCTCGCCGTCTCGCTCGCGCTCACCGGCACGGCCGCCGCGGGCTGCGGCAGCGGCTCGGCCGACGACGGGCGCGAGCCGGTCCCGGGACAGACCCGCCAGCCCGGCACCCCAACCCCGCCTTCACCCGGCACGCGCCCGTCGCCCGCGGGCGACGGCTTCCCCTCGGCGGCGACCACCGGCGTGCGGCCGGGCACCCCGCTGAAGAAGGTAGGCGAGGTCACGGTGCTCAAGCCCGGCGCCGTGGTGGAGAACCTGGAGGTGCACGGCAAGCTCAACATCAAGGCCGCCAACGTGACCGTGCGGAACGTGCGGGTGGTCGGCGAGGGCGACTGGTCGGTCATCCAGGCGGCGGGGGCGTCCGGCGCGGTGATCGAAGACTGCGAGATCTCGGGGAACGGGGTCGTCAAGGCGCAGTGGGGCGTGCTCAACCAGGGCGGCGACATCACCGTCCGGCGGGCGAACATCCACACCGTGTCCAACTCCGTGGGCACCGACCACGGGCTGATCGAGGACTCCTACATGCACGACTTCAAGGAGTACCCCGGCGACCACGTGACCGGCCCGCAGGTCAACGGGTCACCGCAGAAGGGGCTGACCCTGACCATCCGCCACAACACCATCCTCAACCAGATCTCGCAGACCTCGGCCATCTCGATCTATCAGGACTTCAGCCGGGCGCACGACGTGCTCATCGAGCACAACCTGCTGGGCGGCGGCGGGTACGCCATCTACGGCGGCGAGGGCAAGTTCGGCAAGGCCACCGGCATCCGCATCGTCGGCAACGTCTTCACCCGCCGCCTGTTCCCCAAGGGCGGCTACTGGGGGCCGGTGACGTACTTCAACGCCAAGGGCAAGGGCAACGAGTTCAAGCGCAACACCTGGGAGGACACCCGCGAGCCCGTCACCCCTTGACCGGGGGCGGGTCACATGGCGGCTTGACCGGGGTCGGGTCACATGGCGGCGGGCGAGTAGGCGTCCTTGAGCAGGAGCCGGGACGTGCCCGATCCGTCGGCCGGGACCTGCCAGACGTCGGAGCTGTCGCCGCGCAGCCGGCCGTACATGACGGTGCGGTCGTCGAGCCAGGCCGCCTGGTCGTCCACGTTCGCCGTCTCCGCGAGCGCCGTCTCCCGGCCCGAGCGCAGGTCCAGCGTGTACAGCCGCCACGGGTCGGTCGCGTCGCCGACGCGCTTCTTGTACGCCACGCGGGTGCCGTCCGGGGAGAGCGAGGGGCACTCGGCGTTCTCCCGCAGCACCCGCATGCGGCGCGCGGCGAAGTCGCCCTGCACCAGGTAGGTCTTGCCCGCGCTCGACACCGTCGCGTAGAAGCGGTTGTCGTCGGCCGCGAACGTCACACCCCAGTAGTTCAGGTCGGCCGCGCTGTGCACGCGGCCGTCCTTGACGAGCGTGAAGTCCTCCAGGCTCTTGACGAGCGTGCCCGTGCGGGTGTCCAGGATGCCGGCGCGGGTGGAGAAGCCGACGCTCAGGTAGGAGTCGCCCGCCACGAAGAACGTCCAGGCCGCCATGCGCCCACTCGCCGACACCCGCGCCCGGCTCGGGATGCCGGACAGCGGCACCTTGCGCAGCTCGCGCAGTCCGCGGTCGAGCACGATGGCCTCCGACCGGGTCACCAGGCCGGTGCTGACGCGCAGGCACAGCGCCGTGCCGGCCGCCGCGTAGAAGCGCTTGCAGTGCAGGCCGGTGGGACGCTGCTCGCCGCCGTCGCCCCGCTCGATCGCGAAGACCTCGCCGCTGTCGGCCGCGGGGCCCGCGCGCACCGCCAGCAGGTCGCCCGCGTCCAGTGCGGTGGCACTGGGCGCGGGACGGGCGGCCGGCGCCGCGGCCGGCGCGGGACGGGCCGCCTGCGACCTGGCCCGCAGCACGTAGACGGTGCCGACCGCGCCGGCCAGCAGGACCGCCACCACCAGGATCGCGACCCGCGCCCGCCCCGACAGGCTCCCCACCTTCACGACGTCCCACCGGGCGCCACCTGGGACGGGTCGCCGGGCGCCGCCTGGAACGGGCCGCCGGGCACCGCCTCGAACGGCTCCCCGGACGCCACCTGGGACGGGTCGCCGGGCGCCACCTGGGACGAGTTGCCGAGCACCGTCTCGGACGGGTCGCCGGGCGCTGCCTGGGACGAGTTGCCGAGCACCATCTGGGACGGGTCGCCGGGCGCCGTGTGAGATCGGTTCTCGCGCTCCGGGGACGGGGGCGCGGGGGACTCCGGGCCGGCGAGCAGGCCATCGGCCTCGATGTAGGTCTCGCCGGTGCGGGGGCACCGCCAGCGGCCCGGGGACTCCTCGCGCAGGGTGACGCCGGCGCGGCCGACCCAGCCGACGCGGCGGGCCGGGGTGCCGGCCACGAGCGCGAAGTCCGGGACGTCCCTGATCACCACGGCGCCGGCGGCCACCAGCGCGTACCGGCCGACGGTGCGCCCGGCCAGGATCACCGCGCGCGCGCCGACCGAGGCGCCCCGGCGCACGACCACGCCCTCCGCGCTCCAGTCGCCGTCGCGCTTCAGCGTGCCGTCGATGTCGGTCGAGCGCGGGTAGACGTCGTTGGTGAGCACGGCGGCCGGGCCGACGAACACCCCGTCCTCCAGCACCGCCGGCTCGTACACCAGCGAGTAGTTCTGCAGCTTGACCCGGTCGCCGATGCGGACGCCCGGCCCGACGTACGCGCCGCGGCCCAGGATGCACCCCTCCCCCAGCGCGGCGTGCTCGCGCACCTGGGCGAGGTGCCAGATCACGGTCCCGATGCCGATCGTGGCGCTCGGATCGACATCGGCGGTGGCCGCTATTCGCGGTTCGGTCATCGGAGACTCCCGTTAGGGGTGGATACTTCGGAACTATGCCAAGCGCGAGCGTCATCATCCCCGCCCACAACGAGGCGCGGGTCATCGGCCGGCTGCTTTCCCGCCTTCTGGCGGAGGCGTCCAAGGACGAGTTCGACGTGGTGGTCGTGGCCAACGGGTGCGACGACGACACCGCGTCCGTGGCGCGCGGTTTCGGGGTCCGCGTGGTCGAGACGCCGGTGCCGTCCAAGCGAGAGGCGCTGCGCCTCGGCGACGAGGCCGCGGCCGCGCATCCCCGCGTGTACGTGGACGCCGACATCGAGATGGGCACCGCCGACCTCCGCGCCCTCCGCGACGCCCTGCTCGACGGCACGGCGGACGCACGGGACGGCATGGCGCACGACAGCGCGGACGACGCTCACAAGACCGGGACGCCCGGCAGCGCGGACGTCGCGCGGGGCGGCGGGGCTCACGGTAGCGCGGACGTTACGCGGGGCGGCGGCGCAGACGGTGGTACCGACCACGCACGAGGCGACCGCGCGGGCGATGGTTCGGAGCACGGGCGGAGCTTCGCCGCGCCGTCGCGTGGGACCGCTCCAAAGGCGCTCGCGGCGGCTCCTGAGCGGGCGCTGGTGCTGAGTGACCGGCCGTGGCCCGTGCGGGCCTACTACGCCGTCTGGAGCCGCCTGCCGGCCGTCCGCGAGGGGCTGTTCGGCCGAGGCGTCATCGCGGTGTCGGAGGAGGGCAACCGCCGCCTCATGGACCTGCCGCCCGTCATGGGCGACGACCTGGCGGCCTCGCTCGCCTTCGAGCCGGCCGAACGGCGCGTGGTGCGGCACGCGCACGCGGTCATCCACCCGCCGCGCACGCTCGGCGACCTGCTGCGGCGCCGGGTACGGGCCGTCACCGTGGTGGCGGAGATCCAGCAGGGCCCCATGTCCGGCCAGGAGGCCCGCACGGGTCTTCGCGACCTGCTGGCCATCGCCGGCCGCGCGCCGTGGCTCCTGCCACATCTCGCAGTGTTCCTGGCCGTCACGCTCGTCGCGCGCGCCCGGGCCCGCCGCGCCGTACGGGCCAAGGACTACACGACGTGGCTGCGCGACGAGAGCAGCAGAACCTGACGAAGCGCTCACCGCCGTCCCCCAGGCCGCCCGCCGCACAACGGCGCCGACCTCACCGTCCACCTTCCCACCGCCCCGGCGCCGAAGAGCACAGCAAAGCGGTGGGAACGAAACCACTCCGCGCGCCGAAGGCGAAGCGCACCCGCCCGACGGCCGTCCGACCGCCGAGCGCGAAGGACACCCGTCCCACAGCGGGTCCGGCCGTCGAGGATGAAGACACCCGTGCGCGGGAGAGCGGCCCGCCGACGACAAGGGACACCAGCGCGACGGCGAGCAGGCCGGGCGACCAGGGACACCTGCGTGACGTCGAGTAGGCCGGGCGGGGAGCGCCGCCTGGAAGAACAGCGCCGAAGGCACCGTTTGGGGACGGGGCTGTGCGCGCTTTTGGGATGGGCGGGGGTGGTCATGGGTGGTTGCGGGCGTGGAGGTACTCCTTTGCCACCATCCAGGCGAAGCGGGTGTTGGTGGACAGGTAGCGGGGGCCGAGGCGGAGGGGTTCCTGCAGGAAGCGGTAGAGCCACTCGGCGCCGAGGCGCTGCCACAGGACGGGGGCGCGGCGCACCTTGCCGGCGAGGACGTCGAAGGACCCGCCCACGCCGTGGTTGACGCCGGCGCGGATGTCGTCGGCGAAGCGCGCGAGGAAGATCTCCTTCTTCGGGGAGGTCATGCCGAGGAACAGCAGGTCGGGCTTGGCCTCGCCGATGCGCGCGGCCACTTCGGGCGCCTCCTCGTCGGTGAAGTAGCCGTCGCGGGCCCCGGCGACCGTGAGGCCGGGGTAGCGGCGGCGCACCTCCGCGACCACCCGTTCGAGCACCTCGGGGCGGGCACCGAGGAAGTAGGCCCGGTAGGAGCGCCGGGCGCCCTCCTCCATCAGGGCGGTGAACAGGTCGATGCCGGCCACCCGCTCGGGGAGGGGATGGCCGAGCAGCCGGGAGGCCCACACGACGGCCTGGCCGTCGGCGACGACGAGGTCGCAGGAGGTCACCGAGTCGCGCAGCGCGGGGTCGTGGCTCATGTTGACGGCCTTGGCCGCGTTGACGACCCCGATCGTGAGGTTCTCGCGGTTCTCGACGGCCTGGACGCACCGGGCGACGGTCTGCTCCATGGTGAGGGCGTCCAGGGAGAGCCCGAGCAGGGCCCGGCGCGGCGGCGCGGCGCTCACCCCTGCTTCCCCGGCGTGTCGCGGGGCAGCGAGAACAGCCACGCGTACAGCAGCCATCCCAGTTCGTAGGGGCGGCACTCGCGGTCGACGGCGAGCGGCGGGTAGATGCGGTCGAGCACGCCGATGCGCGAACCCTGGTTGATCGCGGTCGCCACCGCGCGCACGCCGCGCACGATCTTCTTGGGGTCGTCCCGGGCGGCCTTGCGCCACGTCAGGTCGAGCTCCTCGATGATCAGCTCGTCGTCGATCTCGGGCCGGGACGTCATCCAGTGCAGCCCGAGCGCGATCTCCTTCAGGTAGGAGGTGCCTCCGGCGTCGGCCAGGTCGAGCAGCGCCATCGGGGCCATGGAGAGCTGGTGGACGCTGTAGACGGGGTATCCCTCGACCACCCCGCCGGTGCGGGCGTCGTAGTGCCACCACCATTGGCCCTCCGGGCCCTGGGCGGCGCAGATGCCCGCGGCGATCTGCTCGGCGGCCTTGAGCGCGTCGCCGTCCCCGGTGTGCGCGTGCAGGCGCGCGAGGGCCTGCAGGGGGTACACCTGGTCGGCGAAGCATCCGACGTGGGCGCGGTACCAGGAGGCGGGGCCGAGGACGTGCCGGTAGAGCCGGTCGCCGCGCAGGCCGGTGAGCAGCCGCTCGCGGGCGTGGTCCAGCCGCCCGGAAAGGCCGTCGCCGGAGCCGGCGACGCGGTGGGCGGCGACCAGGGCGGCCAGCGCCCAGGAGACCTCCACGGTGTAGACCGGGTCGCCGGGGCGCACGGCGCCTTCCAGCTCGGCGAGCCGGCGCAGGCCCGCGTCGAGGTCGGGGTGGCCGCTCTCGGCCGCCGCCCACGCGATGAGGGCGGCGTCGCCGAGGTTGGCGACGGCGGGCAGCTCCTTGAGCAGGTTGCCGACCAGGTCGTGGACGGTGTCGCCGGCGAGGGCGTCCCGCTGCCGGTCCTCGGGAAGCGCGGCGGCGCCAAGGGCGACGATCGCGCTGTAGCGCACGCTGCGTCCCTCGGGCACCGCCGTCCAGCGTCCGTCATCCCCGCGCCTGCCGCGCCTGGTGAAGACGAACATGCCGTCGGCGTAGCCCGGAGGAAGCCCGCGGACCGACAGGCCGACCATGCGGTCGGCGAGCTCGGCCGCGGGCGCGTCGACCGCGGCGAGCGCGCCGAGGCGGCCCTCATGGCGAGTCATCACTCACCCCACATCTCTGACTCGAATTTCACGAAGGGAATTGATTAACGGCCCAGCGAAACCCAACGGGCACGACAAATTCCCATTGATAATGACACTTCACGATTTAGCGGAATCCCAGCCGCCGCGCCACCGGTTTCGGACCGTCCACAACTCGGCCCAGTCGCCGCGCTGCGCGGTGGGACGTCCCTGCCGCCGCATGTCCGGCGGGGCCACCCCGCGGCTCAGCGCCGCCCGCAGCCAGACCCCGAACAGCAGCATGGACACCCCCGCCCGGCGCAGCCCGCGCGGGAAGTGCCGGCGGACCACGGTGGCCTTGCCGGTGAACAGCAGCACCAGCTTGCCGATGCTGGAGGACGACATGCCGCCCGGGTGCACGAACACGGCCCGGTCGGTGACCATGGGCCGGTATCCGGCGGCCCTGGCCCGCAGGCACAGGTCGGCGTCCTCGCCGTACATGAAGATGCGGGTGTCGAACCCGCCCACCTCGTCCCACACCCGCCGGTCGACCAGCATCATCGCGCCGGTGACGATCGGCACGTGCCGCTCGCCGCTCCACATCGTCGGCGACTCCGGGTCGAACAGGGCGCGGCCCGGGAAGACGGTGGAAAGGCCGGTGGCGAAGCAGAACACCGACCAGGGCGTCGGACGGCCCCACCACGAGCGCGGGTCGTTCTCGCCGGTCTCGGTGACGCAGCGCCCGCCGACGATGCCGGCCCTGGGGTTGCGGGCCGCGCAGTCGAGCAGGGCGGTGAAGGTGTCCGGCTGGACCTCGGCGTCGGGGTTGACGAAGACGACGTGGGCGCCGCGCGCGGCCCGCGCCCCGGCGACGCAGCCCTCGGCGAAGCCGCCGTTCTCCTTGCGGTCCAGGATGGTCGCCCACGGAGCGGCGGCCCTGGCGACCTCCACGGTGTCGTCGGGAGAGTTGTTGTCCACGACGATGACCTCGGCGTCGAGCGCCTTGATCGCGCGCTCCACGGCCGCGAGGCAGCGGGCGATGTAGCCGGCGCTGCGATAGGTCACGATGATCACAGACAGGTTCATCCGCGCGCCTTCCTGAGCATCGGGACGGCGACGGCCAGGGCCAGGCCGAGGCCCGCCGCCATCGCCACGACCGCGGCCCGCGGTCCCTGGGCGGTCCACAACAGGCCGAAGGCCCACGAGGCGGCCATCGCGCCGAGCGCCTGGGCGGTCTGGACGACGGCCAGGCCGGTGGCCCGCCGCTCCTCCGGCAGCAGCGGGCCGGCCAGCGCGCTGACCACGCCGTCGGTCGCCGCGTACGACAGCCCGCGCAGCACCAGCGCCGCGACCAGGACGGCCGGGCCGGGCGGGAGCAGCAGGAGCACGTAGCACGCCAGCAGGGCCACGTAGCCGCCGATCACGACCGTGGAGCGGCCGGCGCGGTCGGCGAGCCGCCCGAACGGCACCGCCGCCAGCAGGTACGCGGCGGCGACCCCGACCGGCAGCAGCGGCAGCCATCCGGCGTCGATGTCCAGCCTGCGCTGGAGCAGCAGGTAGAGGAAGGAGTCGCTGATCGTCGCGAGTGACAGGGGCGTCATGGCCACCAGCACCCGACGGAACGGCCGCTCGCGCATCAGCACGGCGGCCCCGCGCAACGACACTCCCCGCCGCCGCCCGCGCGCCGCCTGCTCCGCCGGGACAGCCTGCCCCTTCGGGAGCGCCTGGCCCGCCTGGGGGGCGTCCGGCCGCGCCGTCTCCGATCCCGTCGCGGGTGCCGCGCCGGTCGGAACGTCCACGTGCGGCTCGGCGACCGCCCGCGGTGATGCCACGGAGCCGGGCGTCGCGGGGCCGGACATCCCCGCGGCGCCCGGCTCGCGGACGAATGCGCCCGGCTCGCGGACGAAAAGGGCCAGGACCAGCACGCCGATCGCGGCGACGCAGCCGCTGACCACGAAGACCGCGTCGTAGCCGGAGGCGGCGCCGACGGCGGCCACCACCCCGAAGGCGGCGAGCGGGCCGATGAGCGCGCCGGCGGTGTCCATGGCGCGGTGCAGGCCGAAGGCGCGGCCCTGCGCCTCGGGCGGGACGCTCAGCGAGATCATCGCGTCCCTGGGCGCCGTGCGCAGGCCCTTGCCCGCGCGGTCCAGCCCGATGACCAGGCCGATCAGCGGCACGGACCGCCCGGCCAGCAGGTAGCCGAGCTTGCACACCGCCGACAGCGCGTATCCCGCGCCCGCGACGAGCTTGCGGCGGCGGAAACGGTCGGCGACGTGCCCGCCGGCCAGCCGCAGCACGGCCGTCGCGCCGGTGTAGACGCCGTCGAGCAGGCCGAACTGCATCGGGCTGAGCGCGAGCTGGTAGATGAGGTAGAGCGGCAGGACGGCGGTGACCATCTCCGAGGAGATGTCGGTGAACAGGCTGACCGTGCCCAGCGCGACCACGTTCCCGGCGAGCATGCCGCCCGCCCGCGGACCCCTCGCGCCCGTCCCAGCGGCCCCGGCCCCACCGGCGCCCGCACCGGAAGGTCTCGCGCCGTCCGCACGGGCAGCGGTGCCGTCCGCGCCGTCCGCGCCCTCCGTGCCGTCCGCACGGGTAGAGGCGCCGTCGGCAGCGCCACCCGCACGGGTGGGCGCGCCGCCGGCGGCCTTGGAGGCGTCCGACCGGCGGGTCTCCGACAGGTACATCAGACCGGGCCTCCGACCAGCGAGGGCCAGGCGTCGTGCAGCGCCTCGCGCCAGTGGCGCAGGGGCCGCATGCCGGCGACGGCCCAGCGGTCGTGGCCCAGCACGCTGTAGGCGGGACGGGCGGTCGGCGAGGGGAAGGCCGCGCTGGAGACGGGCCGCACCCGGGACGGGTCGGCTCCGAGCAGGGTGAAGACCTCGCGGGCCAGCTCGAACCAGGTCGTCTGGCCGCCGCTGGTGCCGTGGTAGACGCCGGGCGGCGCGTCGGAGCGGGCCAGCGACAGCAGGCGCGCGGCCAGGTCGCCGGTCCACGTCGGCTGCCCGCGCTGGTCGTCGACCACGTTGACGGTGTCCCGCGACCGCTCCAGGGCGATCATCGTCTGGACGAAGTTGCGCCCGCCCGCGCCGTACAGCCATCCGGTGCGCACGACGTAACCCGTCCGCGGCAGCAGGCCGAGGACGACGGCCTCGCCGGCCAGCTTGCCCCGCCCGTAGGCGTTGATCGGCCGGGTCGGCGCGTCCTCCGGGTAGGGCGTGCGGGCCGTCCCGTCGAAGACGTAGTCGGTGGAGATGTGCAGCAGCCGGGCGCCGATCTCTTCGCAGCCGAGGGCGAGGGCGCGCACGCCGCTGCCGTTGACGACGAGCGCGTCGATCTCGTGCGTCTCGGCGTCGTCCACGGCGGTCCAGCCGGCGCAGTTGACCACGACGTCCGGGCGCTCCTCGCGCAGCAGTTGCCGCACGCCGTCGGGGTAGCGCAGGTCGAGGCGGTCGCGCCCGCAGGCCAGCACGTCGGGCGCCTCGGAGGCGCGTTCGGCCTCGGCCACCACGGCGCCGCCGAGCATGCCCTTGGCGCCGGTGACCAGCAGCCGCTTCACCGAGCGCCCTTCAGTGGCTTCCACCAGGACGGGTTGTCGGCGTACCAGCCGACGGTGGCGGCGATGCCCTCGTCGAAGCCGGTGCGCGGGGCGTACCCCATGCCGCGCAGCCTGGCGTCGTCCAGGGAGTAGCGGCGGTCGTGGCCCTTGCGGTCGGGGACGGGCTCGACCGAGCTCCAATCGGCGTCCAGCTCGGCGAGGATGCGCCGGGTGAGCTCGAGGTTGCTCAGCTCCGCCGTGCCCGCGATGTGGTAGACCTCGCCCGGCTCCCCCCGCTCGGCGACGAGCTGGATGCCGCGGCAGTGGTCGTCCACGTGCACCCAGTCGCGCACGTTGCCGCCGTCCCCGTAAAGCGGGACCTTGCGGCCTTCGAGCAGGTTGGTGACGAAGAGCGGGACGACCTTCTCGGGGAACTGGTAGGGCCCGTAGTTGTTGCCGCAGCGCGTGATCGACACCGGCAGCCCGTGGGTGACGGCGTAGGCGCGGGCCATCAGGTCGCCGCCGGCCTTGGCCGCGGAGTACGGCGAGCGCGGCGCCAGCGGGGCGTCCTCCGCCCAGGAGCCCTCGTCGATCGAGCCGTACACCTCGTCGGTGGACACCTGGACGACCTTGGGCACCCCGGCGTCGAGGCACGCCTGGAGCAGCGTCTGGGTGCCGAGGACGTTGGTGCGCACGAACGCGCCCGGCCCCTCGATGGACCGGTCGACGTGCGACTCGGCGGCGAAGTTGACCACCACGTCGTGACCGGGGACGACCTCGGCGAGCAATCCGGCGTCGCAGATGTCGCCGCGCACGAAGGCGTAGCCTCCCTCGACGGGGGCGAGGTTGGCGAGGTTGCCCGCGTAGGTGAGCAGGTCGAGCACGGTGACCTGCGCTCCCGCGAACGCGGGGTAGCCGCCGCCGAGCAGCGTGCGGACATAGTGCGACCCGATGAAACCGGCCCCGCCGGTTACCAGAACCCTCATGAGCTGATCTGCACCTTGCTGTGATCTCCGAGCACCAGCCGATGGGCTCTGGGCGTGTTGGGAGCGGGCGTGACCTCGACGTCGTGCCCGATCAGGGACGCCTCGATGCGGCGCACCCCCTGAATGGACGCGCGCCTCAGCACGATCGAGTACTCGATTTCGCTGTCCACGAGCCGGCAGTTCTCCGCCACGGAGGTGAACGGCCCGACGTAGGAGTCGCGCACGACCGCGCCGGCCCCGATGATCACCGGTCCGACGACGCGGGAACGGGTGACCCGCGCTCCCGCCTCGACCACGACCCGCCCGATGAGCTCGCTGTCGTCGTCGACCTCGCCGTCCAGCCGCCGGTCCAGCTCCTCCAGCACGAGCCGGTTGACCTCCAGCATGTCGGCGACGTTGCCGGTGTCCTTCCAGTAGCCGGAGATCACGGTGGAGGCGACCGGACGGCCGGCGTCGATGAGCCACTGGATCGCCTCGGTGATCTCCAGCTCGCCGCGCCAGGACGGCTTGAGCGCCGCGACGGCCTCGTGCACCGCGGGACTGAACAGATAGACGCCGACCAGGGCCAGGTCGCTCTTGGGGTCGTCGGGCTTCTCCTCCAGGCCGACCACCCGGCCGCCGGCGTCGAGCTGGGCGACGCCGAACTGCCGGGGGTCGGGCACGCGGGTCAGCATGATCTGGGCGTCGGGCCGCTCTCCGGCGAACCGCCGCACCAGGGGCTCGATGCCGCCGACGATGAAGTTGTCGCCGAGGTACATGACGAAGTCCTCCTCGCCCAGGTACTCGCGGGCGATGAGCACCGCGTGGGCGAGGCCGAGGGGGGCCTGCTGGCGCAGGTAGGTGACCTCCAGGCCGAAGGCCGACCCGTCGCCGACGGCGGCCTCGATCTCCTTGTGGGTGTCGCCGACCACCATGCCGACCTCGCGGATGCCCGCCGCGGCGATGGCCTCCAGCCCGTAGAACAGCACGGGCTTGTTGGCCACCGGCACGAGCTGCTTGGCCGAGGTGTGGGTGATCGGCCGGAGGCGGGTGCCTGACCCGCCGGCGAGCACGAGCGCCTTCACTAGTACGCCCCTCCGCCGCGGGTGACGGCCGACCAGGTCTTCCACAGGATCTGCAGGTCCAGGATGAGCGACCAGTTCTCGACGTAGCGCAGGTCGAGGCGGACCGACTCCTCCCAGGACAGGTCGGACCGGCCGCTGACCTGCCACAGGCCCGTCATGCCCGGCTTGACGACCAGGCGCCGGCGCACGTCGGTGCCGTACTGGGCGACCTCGTCGGGAAGCGGCGGGCGCGGGCCGACGAGCGACATCTCGCCGCGCAGGACGTTCAGCAGTTGCGGCAGCTCGTCCAGCGAGTACCGGCGCAGGAAGCCGCCGACGCGGGTGATCCTTGGATCGTTCCGCATCTTGAACAACACGCCGTCAAACTCGTTGTCATCCAGGAGCTCCAGCTTGAGCTTCTCGGCGTTCCGCACCATGGTGCGGAACTTGAAGACCTGGAACTCCCGCCCGGCACGACCCACCCGGGTCTGCCTGAACAGGGCGGGCCCCGGGCTGGTGGTGCGCACGAGAAGCGCGATCACCAGCATGGGCAGCGCCAGGACGGTCAGCGCCGCCGTCGCCAGCAGCCGGTCGAACAGGCTCTTGACGATCTGGCGCGTCCCGTCGAACTCGGGGTGCTCGACGTGCAGCAGGGGCATGCCGGCGACCGGCCGGATGCTCGTGCGCGGACCGGCGACGTCCATGAGGGCGGGGGCGACGAACAGCTCGGTGCCCTTGCTCTCGATGCTCCAGGCCAGCCGGCGCAGCGCGGCGCCGTCCAGCTCGGGGCAGGCCAGCACGGCGACCGCGTCCGCGGACACCTTGTCGGCCACGATGGCGACGTCGGCGAAGTCGCCGTAGACCGGGACGCCGTCGACGTCGAGCCCGTTGCCGGGGTACTGCCCCGGCGGCAGGCACGCCGCGACGACGCGCATGCCGTGGTACGGCTGGCGCCGGAACTGCATGACCAGGTCGAGCACGGCCGTCCTGTGCCCGACGGCGACGACGCGCCGGAGGTACTCGCCCTCGGCGCGCCGGCGGTGCAGCCGCTTGCGCATGCGGTAGCGGAACACCAGCGTGAGCGCCGTCGCCAGCGGCAGCATCGCCATGACATAGCTTCGGGCGATCATCGTCTGGGTGGCGTACGCGGCGATCGCCACGGCCGCCGTAAGCCCCACCCCGCCCTCGAAGACCGCGCGGAACTCCTCGCTGCCCTCGCCGTGACTCTTCTCGCGGTACACCCCGGCCAGCACCATGGCGCCGGGCCAGGCCACCAGCGCGAGGCCGAAACCGAACAACAACTCCGACCACGGGATGAAGGCGCCCACCCAGAGCCTGAATCCCATGACCGCCTCACAGGCGATCAAGGCACACGCCAGATCGCCCGCCAGTAGAGCCCGCATATAGGAGCGCGTCCAGATGCTGGACGCCGTCAGCGGGCCTACTTCAAGGAGCGCGGCGTCACGCTCCTCCAGCCCCACCCTCATGCCCACCCCTACCCTGCTCACGCCAGACCGTGGCTGCTGCCGGACCGTGCAGATACCAGACGGCCATTGCGTCCCTTTGGTTGACACGTGGCTCAAACATCGCGAGCGCGGGTACCCGTTCACATACTAAAGATCGTTACATCGGCGCGAAATAGCCGTGCAATGGCCACAATCGGCCTCAAACTCCGGACCGAGGTCGCTTGACGGAACGGTCCAAAACCGTGTAGGCGGCCCCGGCCTCGCTAGATTCGGCACATGTCTGGTATTCGCCTGGAGCGGTCCGGCCCGGTCACGACCGTCGTCCTGTCACGCCCGCAGGTCCGCAACGCGGTGGACGGGCCGGCCGCCGCCGCGCTCGCCGACGCCTTCCGCGCCTTCGAGGCCTCCGACGCGGCCGTCGCGGTGCTGTGGGGCGAGGGGGGCACCTTCTGCTCCGGCGCCGACCTGCACGCGATCGGCACCGAGCGCGGCAACCGCGTCGAGCCGGACGGGGACGGCCCGATGGGCCCGACGCGCATGCGCCTGTCCAAGCCGGTGGTCGCGGCCGTCGAGGGGTACGCGGTGGCCGGCGGGCTGGAGCTGGCGATCTGGTGCGACCTGCGGGTGGCCGCCGAGGACGCGACCTTCGGGGTGTACTGCCGCCGCTGGGGCGTTCCCCTGGTCGACGGCGGCACCGTGCGGCTGCCGCGGCTGATCGGGGCGGGCCGGGCGATGGACATGATCCTCACCGGACGCCCGGTGGACGCCGCGGAGGCCCTGCGCATCGGCCTGGCCGACCGGGTGGTCCCGCCCGGGACGGCGCGGGCGCACGCCGAGGAGCTGGCGCTCCAGCTCGCCGGGCAGCCCCAGGAGTGCATGCGACAGGACCGGCTCTCTGCCCTGGAGCAGGAGGGGCTGGACGAGGAGGAGGCCCTGCGCAACGAGTACCGCCACGGTCTGCTCTCGCTGCGCGGAGCGGTCGCCGAGAACGTCGGCCGCTTCAGGTCGGGCGCGGGCCGGCACGGAAGCCGGCCACCGGACGCCGGCCCGTGAACCGGACGGCCCGCACCACCGCGCGGCCGTCCGCCGGGGCTCACGCGGACGACCCGGCACCCCTTGGTACCGGGTCAGTCGTATTCGAGGTCGGGCAGGGGGGCGGGCGGGTCGGGGCTGCGCCACACGACCACGTAGGTCGGCGTGGCGGCCGTGAACGCCTCGCTCAGCCGCTCGAGGTCGAAGTCCGGCAGATAGCGCAGCCGCGCCAGGAAGGTGGCGTCGGTCGCCGAGCGCGGCACCACGCATCCTTGCCCGTCGCGGTCGAGCAGGACGATCAGGATGTCGGATTCCGTGACCCCGCCGACCCGGACCTCGACGACGTCCTCCCACGCGAGGGCTTCCACGCTGCCATCGGCGTAGTGACGTGTGACGCCCTCTTCGGTGACGTAGACATAGGTATCCGGCACAGAGTTGCCGTGCATGGGCGCGATTGTGACGACTTACGAGCACTCCATGCAAGGGAAGCCGCTCATCAGCGCCATTTCACCACCCGCGCGGACCGTCATTCATCGCCCCAAGTGTGGTCCAGATGGGCGGCCACGGCCGCCCGGGCGGCCTCCGCCGGGCCCCGCGCGATGGCGTCCAGCAGGTGCCGGTGCTCGGCGACCAGCGTCGCCCGGTCGGGGTAGACGGTGCGCAGCCGCACCAGGCCGAGCCTGGTCTCGGCGGCCAGGACCCCGTAGAGGCGCTGCAGCCGGGGGCTGCCCACGGCGACGATCAGTTCCTCGTGCAGCGTCATGTGCTCGGCCACGACGTCGGCCCACGGGGCGTCCCGCTCCAGGGCGGCCATCCGGGTGAGCGCGGAGTCCGCGCGGGGCACCCGCCGGCCGGCCAGCCTGACCGCCATGAGGTCCTCCAGCGGCCGGCGGACGTACATCAGGTCGTCTAGGTCGGTGCTGGTCACCTCCGGGACGTAGGCGCTGCGGTTGCGCTCGCGCCGCAGCAGGCCCTCGTGGACGAGCAGTGCCAGGGCCTCGCGGACGGTGGGACGCGCCACGCCGTAGAGCGTCCCGAGCTCCTGCTCGGGCAGCGCGGTGCCTGGGGGGATCTCACCGGAGAGCACGCGCCGGCGCAGGGCGGCGGCGAGGGCGTCGACTGTGGAGACCGGGCGCAGCTTCACGTCGACGATTGTGCCCGCTCGCCGCGGGGGCCTGCCCGCGGCCCCGCCTCCGGGGCGCCGGTCCGCGCGGGAAGTGCCACCACGACCAGGCCGGCGCCGAGCAGGGCCAGCCCCGCCCAGGAGACGGCGGTGAGCCGTTCGTGCAGGACGGCCACGCCGAGCAGGGCCGCCACGGCGGGTTCGGTGAGGGCCAGGGTGGCCGCTCTGGCCACCGGCGTGGTGCGCAGCCCGCGCCCGTAGAGGTAATAGGACAGTGCGGTGGTGGCGCAGCCGAGGTACAGGGCGGTGAGCAGCCCGCGCGGATCGGCCGGCAGGGGCGTGCCGCCCCAGAGCAGCATCGGCAGCATGACCACCGCCGCGCCGCCGAACATCACGCCCATGACCGCGCCGGAGGCCGCGCCCGCGGTGATGGACCGGGCGGCGGTCACGGCGTAGAAGCCGTAGAGCAGGCCGCCCAGGAGGGCGAGCAGGACGCCGGCCGGATCGACGCCGACCGCCCGCCCTCCAAGGACCAGGGCGGCGCACCCGGCGACGGCGGCGGCGGTCGCGGCCGTCCAGCGCCGGCCGGGGCGCGCGCCGTCCTGCAGCCAGGACAGCACCCCGGTGAAGGCCGGACCGCTGCCGATCGCCACCACGGTCCCGACGGCGACCCCGGTGCGCCCGACGGCGGCGAAGTAGCAGAGCTGGTAGGCCGCCACGGCGAGCGCGGCGGCGATCAGCGGCAGCACGCGGCGCCGCCCGCCGGTCAGCAGGCGCCAGGCGGCCGGCCCGGCCGCCGTCGCGAGGACCGCGCCGCCGATGACCAGGCGGGCGGCGGCCAGCGTCACGGGGTCGGCCGTGCCGCCGGCCGCGAGGGCGCCCGCCGTCCCGGCGGTGCCCCACAGGACGGCGGCGGCCACCACGGCGGCCGTTCCGGCGAGGTTCGAGGAGGGGTGGTGGTGCATGGGAAATATTGTCTGACAACCAGACGAAGTTGACCAGTATGGGATGGTTACTACTCCGAAACACCCCCGTTTAGTTACTCAAGGGCCCTACCTCCCCCTGACCCACGTTGATACTGTTTCGCCACCAATAACCCGCGTGTAACGATGCGGTTCCCCTGCGAGGTCACATGGGCGGGCGTAAAAGGTCCATCAAAGTTAAGATCCTGACCCTGGTACTGGTGCCGTTGCTGTCCCTGCTGGGGATCTGGGCGTACTCGGCGATGATCACCGTCCAGAGCGGTCTCGATCTTCTCCGGGTCCGGACGATCTACGAGACGCTGGTCGTCCCCACCGGAAACGTCGCCTCGCAGATCCAGGAAGAGCGCTACCAGTCGGTCATCTACCTCAGCTCGGGCGCCGCCACCGACCGCAGCGATCTCGAGGCGCAACGCGTCAGGACCGACCAGGCGCGGGCCGCCCTGGAGAAGGCCGTCCTGGACAGCGCCGCCGAGCAGGAGTCGAGCCCGCAGATGTACCAGCGGGTGACCGAGCTGATCGAGACCACCCACCGCCTGCCGGACATCCGGGCGCGGGTGGACTCGCGCAGCTTCAGCCGGCTGCTGACCCTGGACGCCTACCGCCTGATCTCCGACGCCGTCGGCCGCGTCTACGACAGCCTGAAGTTCGCCGGCGACCTGGAGATCGGCCCGCCGACCAGGGCCGTCACGCTGATCGACCGCAGCCGCGACCTGATGAGCGAGCAGGCCGCCCTGCTCGCCGGCGTCGTGCGCGCGGGCTCGATGACCAGCGACGAGCGCACGGTGTTCACCACGATGGTGACCAAGCGCAGGATGGTCTACGACATGGGCTTCCAGCTCCTGGACCCCGACCTGCGCCAGCCGTACCTGGTACTGCAGAACTCCCCGACCTACACCCGGTTCGCCTCCGTGGAGGACCAGGTAACCCAGGACGTGCAGCCCGGCAGGAGGCTGCCCGGCGGCTCGGGCAGCTGGGGACCCAACATCCTGTCGCTGACGCAGGCCTTCGACCGGCAGAACGCGATCGTGTCGCAGCGGATCGCCGACCGCGCCGTCCCGCTCGCCGGCGTGATCCTGTGGCGCATCGTCCTCACCCTGGTGCTGGGCATCATCGCCGTGGGCGTCTCGCTGTACGTCTCGGTCCGGTTCGGCCGGCGCATCACCGGCGAGCTGATCGAACTGCAGCGCGCCGCGCTCGAGCTGGCCGGCCAGCGCCTGCCCCGGGTGGTCCAGCGGCTTCGCCAGGGCGAGGACGTCGACGTGGCCGCCGAGACCCCGCCCATCGCCGCCGGGCCGACCGAGGAGATCGCCAACGTCGGCGCGGCGTTCACCTCGGTGCAGACCACCGCCATCGAGGCGGCCGTGGGTCAGGCCGAGATCCGCAAGGGCGTCGGCAAGGTCTTCCTCAACCTGGCCCGCCGCAACCAGTCGCTGCTGCACCGCCAGCTGACCATGCTGGACGCCATCGAGCGCAAGGTCACCGAGCCGGAACTGCTCGACGAGCTGTTCGGCATCGACCACCTCACCACCCGCATGCGGCGGCACGCCGAGGGCTTGATCATCCTGTCCGGCGCCGTTCCCGGACGCGGATGGCGCAACCCGATCCCGCTGTACGACGTCGTCCGCGCCGCCGTGGAGGAGGTCGAGGACTACCTGCGCGTGCACGTGACCATGCCGGAGAGCATGTCGCTGGCCGGGACGGCCGCCACCGACGTCATCCACCTGCTCGCCGAGCTGGTGGAGAACGCGACGATGTTCTCGCCGCCGCAGACCCACGTCGAGGTCCGCGGCGAGATGGTCGCCCGGGGCTTCGCGATCGAGATCGAGGACCGGGGCCTCGGCCTCAGCCCCGAAGAGCTGGAACAGATCAACCAGCGGCTGGCCGACCCGCCGGAGTTCGACCTGGCCGACAGCGACCGGCTCGGCCTGTTCGTCGTCGGCCGGCTCGCGGCCCGGCGCGAGATCCGCGTCTCGCTGCGGCCCTCGCCCTACGGGGGCACCACGGCGATCGTGCTGGTGCCCGAGAACCTTGTGATGCCCAGCGAGCCGTCCCCCGAGCCGTACTCGGTGCGGGACCTCACCGGGCAGGAGGGATGGTTCGGCGCCGGCCGGAGCCTCACCGCGGCGCTGGGCGCCGGCAACGGCCAGCCCTCCGCGGCGAACCGCTCCACCGCCGAGGCGGGCGGCGCCCACCAGGCGAACGGGAGCAGCAAGGCCAACAGGACCAACGGGGCGAACGGCGCCGGCGACGACGGCAAGGGACGCCGCCGTGCCACCGGCCTGCCGCACCGGGTGCGCCAGGCCAGCCTGGCGCCTCAGCTCCGCGAGGCGGCTCCGGCGTCCGGCCGGGCGCCGGAGCAGGCGGGCGGCCCGCGGGAAGATCGCGCCGACGCCGAACCGCTGCAGCCCTCTCCCGACATGTTCTCTTCATTCCGGGCGGGCTGGGAGCGGGCGCACGAGGGTGAGGGGAACGCGTCATGAGCGAGGGAGAACGCTGGCTGGACCAGGACGCCGGTCCCCTCATCCGTCCTTACACCGTCACCCGGGGCCGCACCCGGCCCACGGGCCCCGCCTTCGACATGGTCGCGATCGTCAGGGCCGAGCCGGGTGGCCGGCCGCATCCGGGGCTCAGCCCCGAGCACCTGCTGATCCTGCGCATGTGCGCCCAGCCCATGTCCGTGGTCGACCTGGCCTCCGAGAGCGGCCTGTCGCTCGGGGTCACCCGCGTCCTGCTCGGCGACCTGCGCGACCACCAGCTCGTCTCCGTCCGGCCGCCGGCGACGGTGTCGCAGCTGCCCGAGGAGCGCCTGCTGCGCGAGGTGATCCAGGGTCTGCGAGCCCTGTGAGCTCCCCCGGCACGCGCCCGCCGGCCCGCTGAGGCCGCCTCACACGCGACACGGGCCCCCACCGGTCTTTCCGGTGGGGGCCCGCCGCGTTCGTCCGCCGGGGCGGCCTAGGAGGCGATGTGGTAGCTGTCGCCGTAGACCTTCCAGGACAGCGGGGGGTCGAGGTCGAGGTTGCCCGCCTTGAGGAAGACCCGCTGCTCGGTGTCCACCCTGCTGGTGTCGCTGTGGGCCTCCTCGGTCTTCATGGCCGCCTTGCGGGCGTCGAGGAAGGCGTTGAGGTAGGTCTTCTCCTCGCCGCCCTGCGCCGGCGGCTTGGCCTTCTTCAGGGCGGTCTTGCGGATGCCGCCGAAGCTGACCGAGTCGTTGCCGGGGCCGTGCATGACGATGGCGTCGTAGTAGATGAACTGGCCGAGGGCGCGCAGGCCGTCCGCCTTCGCCTGCTTGACCGCCGGGTTGAAGTACACCCGGTCACGCTCGTCGTTCTGGGCGGTCTGGAAGGCGGTGTCCTTGGCCGCGGTCTTCCAGTCCTTGGTGAAGTTCGGGTCGAGTCCCTTGTGGGAGTCGGTGCCGTCGACCGAGCGCAGCGCGGGCAGGTACTTGGCCAGGACGTTGCCCGGCTTGCGCTGGGTGTAGAGCTCGACGAGCTCCAGCATGTCCCCGGTGCCGGAGCAGAACCCGATGATGCCGGCGGTGTAGCCGCGCCCGTCGTCGATGTCCTCGATGTAGCCGTACTGGGCGCGCCAGTCGAGCGAGGAGTTCTCCGCGCTCGACACCAGTTGCATGGCGATGTCCTTCTTGTGCGGGTCGGTGAGGTCGACCGCCGCGGCCTTCACCTGCGCTTTGCCCGCCGCCGTCGCCGCGTGGCCGGCGGTGGCCGCGACGGCCGCGTTCCCGCCCGCGCCGCAGGCCGGGATCAGTGCCACGGCCAGCGCCGGCGCCACCAGGACGCGCGCGCGCAAGTGCCGTAGAGCCGGGGGGATCGGCATCTGGCCTCCTCTACTCGTTAGGAAACTTTACTAACGAATGGAAGCACTATCCGCGAAGGCGTGTCAACGGATTCCGCGAGAAGGTCCGCGCGAGGAGCGCGGCGGCCGATGGTGAGGTAGATCGCCCGGGCCGGGTTCGTCTCCGCCGGTCAGGCCAGACACCCGCCAAGGTAAAGAATGAGTACCCGTTTGCGTCGAATGGGTATCAATGGGGGTAGTTGTCCCGTTACTAGGTATGTGCCCGTTGGGCGATGCTCGACATGTCGGTGAAGACCACAGCCCACCAACGAGAGATCACATCGGATTCAGGTGCCAGCCATGTGTCAACACGAACCGCAGTGCCCGCCGGCCAACGCTGTCGATCACGAAGCGGCCTGCCTCGTGGCGTTCCACCCGGAACAGGGGTGGGGGTTGCTCTGCAACGGTGTGGTCGTCTTCGACGACACGGGTGAGCTGCTCCCCGACGGCCGCAGCGTCCCTCCCGTCCACCGCTTCGCCTATGGATGTGCCGCATGACCACGACCTACACGCCCGGGGCGTCCTCCCACAGGTACGCCCGAGCCGCCGTCCATCTCTGGCCGGCGCGCGAGAGCGGCAAGCGCGCGTCATGGGTGCTGGTCCCCGAGCCGACCACCGTGCCGAAGACCCGCAGGCGGGTGCGCGGCAAGCTGTCCGACTGGGGGCTCGCGGCACAGTCCGACGTGGTGGAACTGCTGGTCAGCGAGGTGGTCACCAACGCCATGCGCCATTCGTGGGGTGCGGTCATGTCGCTCGCCATGGACGACGGGACCCTGCGCTGCGAGGTCCAGGACACCAACCCCGCCCTTCCGCAGGTCCGGGAGGTCCACGAGGGGGATGAGGGCGGACGCGGCATGTATCTGATGCAAGCGCTTTCCACATCTTGGGGCAGCCACCCGCTGTCCACCGGAAAGGTCGTCTGGTTCGAACTGGCCTGCGAGCCCGCGGGCACGCCGGCCGGCGCCGAGGGGAACGGGGACGATGACTGACGATCCGCGCCGCGGCCGGACCGATCCCCCCGCGGTCCCCGCCGACGGGCAGGCGTACCGGCCGCGCCGCTTCCAGGTGCGCCGGGCGCGGCGCCGCCTGGCCGAGGAGGTCCAGGACCTGCGCACGCCGTCCGGGCGCAGGATGCTCCCGTACTGACGGCGCGACGAGCCTCCCGGGCCGCCCTCCGGGCCCGCCCCCTCCCCCGGTGACGCCGGGGCGGCCGGCGGGGCCCGCACCCGCCGGCCCCGGCGTCCCGGCGTCCCGACGGCAGGCCCGGCTCGTCGGCCCCCGGCCGATCTCGCCCCGGGCGGTTCGCCCTCCGGCGCTTTCGCTCCCCGCGGTTTCGCTCCCGGCGGTTTCGCTCCCCGGCGGTTTCGCCCCCCGGCGGTTCGGCCGCCGGGCGGTCCGCCGTCAGTGCCGGCGCCTGGCCCCGCCGGCCGCCCGGCCGTCCGGCGACGCCATGGCCGATGAGAGGCCGTGGCTGTCCTGCGCCGCCGCGCGCCGATCCTGCTCGGCCACCCACACGGCGATCTGCGCGCGTGAGTGGAAGCCGAGTTTGCTCAGGATGTGCTCGATGTGCCCCTCGGCCGTGCGCTGCGCGATGACCAGCGTCGTGGCGATGCCCTTGTTGCTCAGTCCCTTGGCGACCAGCCGGGCGATCTCCATCTCCCTGCGGGTCAGCGGCGAGGAGGTGGCGGCGGGCCGCGCGCTCGGGACGGCGGGCGTGCTCTCCTCCATGGCGTAGGCGAGCGCCTCGTCGAACGACAGCCGCGCGCCCTGGCCCAGCGCCGACCGGAAGGCGGGCTCGCCGAGCGCCTGGAGGATGCTCGCCTCACACTCCTCGTGGTAGACGAGCAGGTGGCCGAACTGCAACAGCGGCCTGCCGGCCGTCTGCCAGATGTTCCACAGCGCGCCGATCAGCCGGGCCGCCCGCTCGTAGTCGTGTTCGGCGGCGGAGACCCAGGCGAGCACGTCCAGGTTGATCCCCACGCCGAGCCGGTCGTCCAGCGTGCCGTTGGACCGGAGGCTCTCCTTCTCCAGGGCGACGGCGCGCGCCATGTCGCCCTCGCGCCAGGCCAGCACGCCGAGGGCCATGACGGCATAGGCGCGGTGCCAGCCCTCGCCGCGGGCGTCGCAGATGCGGATCGCCTCCTCGCCGGCCGCGGCCGCGCTCTCCACGTCCCTCTTGCGCCCGTAGGTGAGGCAGAGCCTGGTCAGGGTCAGCACCTGACCCCGCTCGTCCCCCGCGGCGCGATGTCCGGCGAGCGACCGCTCGTAGAGCTCGAGCGCCCCCTCGATCTCGCCGCGGTAGACGGCCGCCATGCCCGAGAACAGGGAGGCGTAGGCGATCAAGGAGGGCAGCTCCAGCGTCTCCCCCAGTTCCCGCGCCTCGTCGGCCATCACGGCCGCCGCCTGGTCGTGGCCCATCATGATCGCCATCCAGCTCGCGCAGCACAGCGCCCAGGCCCGTGACTCGCACGGCGCGGTGACCTTGGCCAGGCCGTCCTCCAGCCAGCGGCGTCCCTCCCCGACCAGGTACATGGTCTTCCAGTGGTAGAGCAGGTCCGTGGCCATGCGCAGGCCGTCCTCGGCGTCGCCGTCGTCGAAGCAGGCGTGCAGGGCCACCCTCAGGTTGGGGTGCTCCAGCCGGAGCCTGCGCTGCCAGTGGAGCTGGGCGCTGGTGAAGACCAGCGCCTGCGCCTGCCGCGCCAGCGCGCGGTAGAACTCGCGGTGCCTGCGCCGCAGCGCCGCCTGCCCACCGGACTCGGCCAGCCTGTCCCTGCCGTACTGGCGGACGGTGTCCAGCAGCCGGTAGCGCACGCCCACGGAGTGCTCCTCACGGACCAGCACGGACTTGTCCACCAGGCCGCTGATCACGTCCACGACGTCCTCGCGGGCGATGCCGTCGCCGGAGCAGACCGCCTCGGCCGCCTCCAGGTCCAGACCGCCGGAGAACACCGACGCGCGGGCCCACAGGAGCCGCTCGGGCTCGGTGCACAGCCCGTAGCTCCAGTCGACCAGGCCGCGCAGCGTCCGCTGGCGCGGGGCGGCCGTCCGTGACCCGGTCGTCAGCATCCTGAACCGGTCCTCCAGCCGGTCGAGGAGCTGCTGGACCGACAGCGCGCGCAGCCGTACCGCCGCCAGCTCGATGGCCAGGGGGATGCCGTCCAGGCGCCGGCAGATCTGCTCCACGGCATCGCGGTTGTCGTCGGTGACCGAGAAGCCGGGCAGCACCGCGTCGGCGCGCTCCACGAACAGGCGCACCGCGTCCACTTCGGCGAGCGCCTGCGTCGACAGGTTCACCCCGCCGCCGTCGGGGACGGGGAGAGGGCGCACGACGAGGGTGCGCTCGCCGTGGATGCGCAGCGGCTCCCTGCTCGTGACGATGATCCGCAACCCGTCCGCGACGGCCAGGAGGTCATCGGCGAGCATCGCGCAGTCGTGCAGCATGTGCTCGCAGTTGTCCAGGATGAGCAGGGCCTTCTTGTCGGCCAAGTGATCGGCGAGCGCCGCCATCGAAGGACGGCTGGACCGCTCCTCGATCTGCAGGACCTCCAGCAGGGTCGGAACGAGCAGGTCAGGATCGTCCACGGCGGACAGGTCGACGAACCAGACACCGTCGGCGAAGGCCCGTTGCACGTCCTGGGCGGCCCGTGCGGCCAGCCTCGTCTTGCCGACCCCGCCGAACCCGGTGAGGGTTACCAGCCGGGACCTGGACAGCAGCGTCTTGACCTCGGCCATCTCCTGCCGACGTCCGACGAAGCTCGTGGCGTCGGCGGGCAGCCCTTGTGCCGGCCGACGGTTCGCGGAACTCGGTACCATTTCCTCACCCACCAGGCCGACCCCGGAAAGCGCACTTTGCTCCGCAAGTCGGCATCATCGACCCCTACCCTCCGAGGGTCGCCCGCGCACCGCCGTATCGCCCGGATAACGTCAGGTGCCCGCAAAACTTTGATGGGGAGCGCATTCCGCAGGCGGCCGGCGCCCTTTTCCGCCCGGCCGGGAGAACGCCGGAAAAGAGGCATCCGCACACGGGACGCCGAATGCGGCACTTGCCGTAATGCGAGGTGGATTGAGGAGTTTGTGCAGGTAGGCCCGGTGGAATCGTAACCGTGTACCTGAGGCCAGGACTGGCGAAGGGCCTCTTCGACCGTCGATACCGGACCAAGCCACTACATATGCGAAGCCGGCCGGAAAGCAGCAGAACAGGAGAAGCGAACACGTCGGCCCGCGTTGAAAGGAACCAGCACGTCGGCGGCCTTGAGAGGAGAGCCCGATGAGTCTGGCCGATCCCAGCGCCAAATCCGATATTCTTCCCCACCCCTATGTGGAGTGCGACCTGCCCGGTCCCCGTTCCGCCGAACTGCTCGGCCGGCAGGCCGTCCGCGAGTCGAACGCGCGCACCTACCCGCGCCGCCTGCCCATCGCCATCGCGGAGGCGTCCGGCAGCTTCGTGCGCGACCTGGACGGCAACGTCTTCATCGACTTCCTGACCGGCGCGGGCGTGCTCTCCCTCGGGCACAACCATCCCGAACTGGTGCGCGCCGCCACGGCCCAGCTCACCCGGCTCACCCACGGCCTGGACTTCCCCACCCCCGCCAAGGACGCCTTCACCGAGGCGCAGCTTTCCATGCTCCCCGCCGGGATGCGCGACCGCATGAAGGTCCACTTCTGCGGGCCCACCGGCGGCGACGCCGTCGACGCCGCGGTCAAGCTGTGCAAGATCGCCACCGGCCGTGGGGACGTCGTGGCGTTCCAGGGCGGCTTCCACGGCAGCGGCCACGCGGCCATGGCGCTCACCGGCCTGGTGCGGCAGAAGCAGCCGGTGGCCAACGGCGTGCCCGGCGTCCACTTCTCCCCCTACTCCTACTGCGCGCGCTGCCCCCTCGGCCTGGTCCCGAGCACCTGCGACACCAACTGCGCCGGGCAGCTCGAACGATCGCTGCGCGACGGGAACGGCGGCGTCCCGCTGCCCGCCGCGGTCATCCTGGAGATCGTCCAGGGTGAGGGAGGCGTCATCCCCGCCCGCCGGGCGTTCGTCCGCCGGGTGCGCGAGCTGACCCGCGAGCTGGACATCCCCCTCATCGTGGACGAGGTGCAGACCGGCTGCGGGCGCACGGGCACCTGGTTCGCCTTCGAGCGGTACGACATCGAACCGGACGTGATCGTCGCCTCCAAGGGCCTGAGCGGCATGGGCCTGCCCGTCGCGATCATCCTGTACGACCGGCGGCTGGACGTGTGGGCGCCGGGAGCGCACATCGGCACCTTCCGCGGCAACCAGCTCGCGTTCGCCGCCGGGGCGGAGGCCGTCCGCGTCATGCGCCGCGACGACGTCCTGGGCAACGTCCGGCGGCGGGGCGAGCAGATCGCCCGGCGGCTGGCCCCGCTGACCGTCGGCCCGTGGGTCCGCGAGGTGCGCGGCGTCGGCCTGATGTGGGGCGTCGAGCTGGCCGACCCTCGCGACGGCGCCCCGGCCACCGACCTGGCGCACCGCGTCCAGGAGGTCGCGCTGCGCCGGGGGCTGATCATCGAGGTCGGCGGGCGCGCCGACTGCGTCGTGCGGATCCTGCCTCCCCTGAACGTGACCGCCGACGTCGTCGAGACCGGGTGCTCCATCCTCGTCGAGGCCATCGCCGCGTGCTGCCCGGTGCCGGCCTGACGGCCGGTCGCCACGGGGGGTCCGCGGGAGGTTGATGGAGGCAGCATGACCAGACAGGCCGAGGTACAGGACGCCCGGCGCGCCGACCGGCCGCCGCCCGGGCACGTGCTCGTCGGCGCGAGCGGCCCGTACACGTCCAGGCGGTGGGACGGCGAGCGGCTGCACCACCTGTTCGAGGACCTGTGCGACCGGCTGCGCACCGCGGGCGAGCAGGACCGGCGGGCGGTGGACGCCGGAGAGGTCACGCTCACCTACGAGGAGCTGGACGCGCGGGCCAACCGGCTCGCCCGCCACCTGCTGGGACGGGGCACGCGCCCCGGCGACCGCGTCGCGCTGGTCTTCGACCAGGCCGTGTGGTCCTACGCCGGCATGCTCGCCGTCTCGAAGATCGGCGCGACGTACGTGCCGCTGGACCCGGGCTTCCCCGCCGACCGCATCGCCTACATCGTCCAGGACGCCGGCGTGCGCGCCGTGCTGACCCTGACGCACCTGCGCGACCGGGTCGAGCACGCCGGCGCCCCCATCCTGTGCCTGGACGAGGCCGAGCCGCTGATCGAGGCCGAGGACGGCCGCCGGCTCACCCGCGACGAGTGCGGCGAGCACGGCGAGCGCCGTGAGCACAGTGAGCACGATGAGCACGATGAGCACGGGCAACCGGCCGGCGAGCTGTGCTACATCGTCTACACCTCCGGCTCCACGGGCCGGCCGAAGGGCGTGGCCGTCGAGCACACCTCCATCTGCAACTTCGTCCGCGTCGCCGTCGACGCCTACGGCATCGCGCCGGGCGAGCGGGTGTACCAGGGCATGACCATTGCCTTCGACTTCTCGGTGGAAGAGATCTGGGTGCCCCTGCTGTCGGCGGCGACGCTCGTGCCCCGGCCGCCGGGGGCGACGCTGCTCGGCCGCGACCTGGCCGACTTCCTGCGCGCCCGGCGGGTCACCGCGCTGTGCTGCGTGCCGACCCTGCTGGCCACCCTGGAGGAGGACCTGCCCGGCCTGCGGTTCCTGCTGGTCTCGGGAGAGGCGTGCCCGGCCGACCTGGTGCGCCGCTGGCACCGTCCCGGCCGCCGGTTCCTGAACGTCTACGGCCCGACCGAGGCCACCGTCACCGCCACCTGGGCGGTGCTCGACCCCGCGCGGCCGGTGACGCTGGGCGTCCCGCTGCCGACCTACGCGGTCGCCGTCCTCGACCCGGCAGGGCCCCGGGCGCTGCCTCCCGGTGAGCTGGGCGAGATCGGCATCGCCGGCGTCGGGCTGGCCCGCGGGTACGTCAACCGCGACGACCTGACCGAGCGGGCGTTCATCCCCGACTTCCTCGGCATCCCCGACAACCCCTCCGGCCGCATCTACCGGACCGGGGACCTCGGGCGGATCAACGCCGACGGCGAGATCGAGTACCACGGCCGCATCGACACCCAGGTGCAGATCAACGGCTACCGGGTCGAGCTGTCGGAGATCGAGTCGGTGCTGCTCCAGGTGCCCGGCGTCGCCCAGGCCGTCGTGGACACCCACGAGCCGGAGCCGGGGGTGGTGGAGCTGGTCGCCTACTACAGCTCCCGCGGCGACGCGCCCGAGGTGGACCCCGAGCGCGTCTACCGCGAGCTGCGCGGACGCCTGCCCGGGTACATGATCCCGGCCTACCTGGAGCCGCTGCCCGGCATCCCGATGCTGCTGAGCACCAAGGCCGACCGCAGGAACCTGCCGCCCCCCACCGGCCCCCGCGCCCTGTCCACGGCGCGGCCCCGCGTGCACCCGGCGACCGCCGCCGAACGCACGCTCGCCGACGTGCTGGCCGGCGTGGTCGGCGTGGAGCAGGTGTCGGTCGACAGCCACTTCTTCGACGAGCTGGGCGCCAACTCGCTGCTGATGACGCGGTTCTGCGCCCGGGTGCGGGAACGCGGCGACCTGCCCCCGGTGTCGATCAAGGACGTCTACCTGTGCCCCACCGTCCGCGACCTGGCGGCGGCCCTCGACGCCGCCCTGGACGGCGCCCGCGACGGCGCCCCTGACGAGACCTTCGACGGCACCCTCGATGGCGTCGCGCCGGTGGCCGCCTCCGGCGCTCCCGCCGTACCGGCGACCCGGGCCCCCGCCCGGGCCGGCACCGCCGCGTACCTGCTGTGCGGGCTGGCGCAGGCGCTGCTGTTCCTCGGCTACTCCTGTCTCGGCGCGTTGCTGCTGGCCCGCTGCTACCACTGGATCGCCGGCGCCACCGGCGCGGCCGAGATCTACGCGCGGTCGGTGGTGTGCGGCGCGGGTGTTCTGCTGACCCTGTGCGCGGCGCCGATCGCGGCCAAGTGGGCGCTCGCCGGCCGCTGGAAGCCCGGGGCGATCCGGGTCTGGAGCCTTGCCTACCTGCGGTTCTGGGCGGTGAAGACGCTGGTGCGCAGCAGCCCGCTCGCGATGTTCCCCGGCTCCCCGCTGTACGTGCTCTACCTGCGGGCGCTCGGCGCGCGGATCGGCCCCGGCACGCTGATCCTGTCCAGGAACGTCCCCGTCTGCACCGACCTGCTGACCATCGGCCGCGGCACGGTGGTCCGCAAGGACTCCTTCTTCACCTGTTACCGGGCCCGCGCCGGCATGATCGAGATCGGGCCGGTCACCATCGGCGAGGGCGCGTTCGTCGGCGAGCAGACGGTGGTCGACATCGGCGCCTCCATCGGCGACCGGGCCCAGCTCGGCCACTCCTCCTCGCTCCAGTCGTCGCAGTCGGTGCCGGACGGCGAGCGCTGGCACGGCTCGCCCGCCCAGCCGGGCGCCCCCGACCACCTGGCCCTGGAACCGGCGGACGCCGGCCGGTGGCGCAGGACCCGCTTCGGCGCCATGCAACTGCTGACCCTGCTGGCCGTGTGGATGCCGCTGGGCATCGGCGGCCTGTACTGGCTGGGCACCCGGTTCCCGGTCCTGTCCGGGTGGGCCGACACCGCACACCCCAGGGATCTGACCGCGTGGGCCCCCTACCGGGACGCGCTGGCCGCCTCAGCGGCGATCTACTTCGGCGGGCTGATCGCCGCGCTCGCCTTCCTGGACACCGTGCCCCGCCTGCTGCACCGGACCCTGCGGGAAGGCCGGGTCTACCCGCTCTACGGCTTCCACTACTGGGCGCACCGGGTGATCTCGCGGGTCACCAACGCGCAGGTCTTCACACACCTGTTCGGCGACAGCTCCTGGATCGTCCCCTACGTGCGCGTCCTTGGGTACGACCTGTCCAAGGTCGAGCAGACCGGGTCCAACTTCGGCCTGCAGCACAAGCACGAGTCGCCGTACCTGGCCACGATCGGGAGCGCCACGATGGTGTCGGACGGGCTGTCGATCGTCAACGCCGACTTCTCCGCCGGGACGTTCCGGCTGTCGCGCGCGGTGATCGGGGCGCACACCTTCGTCGGCAACGACATCGCCTACCCCGCCCAGAGCCGCGCCGGCGACAACTGCCTGCTGGCGACCAAGGTCATGCTGCCCATCGACGGGCCGCTGCGGCAGGACGTCGGCCTGCTCGGCTCGCCCTGCTTCGAGATCCCGCGCTCGGTGCAGCGCGACAGCCGCTTCGACGACCTGAAGACCGGCGACGAGCTGCGCCGCCGCCTGGCCGCCAAGAACCGGCACAACACGGTGACCATCGCGTTGCACCTGCTCACCCGGTGGCTGCACGTCCTCGGCCTGCTCCTGCTGGCCATGGCCGCCGCCCGCCTGTACGAGACGGCGGGCCCGGCGGCGATCGCGGCCGCCCTCGGGGGCGGCGTGGTCTTCACCATCGCCTACTTCGCGCTGGTCGAACGCCTGGCCACCGGCTTCCGGACGCTGCGCCCGCGCTTCTGCTCGATCTACCAGCCCTACTACTGGTGGCACGAGCGCATGTGGAAGCTCACCAACCCGCTCTACCTGGACCTGCTCAACGGCACCCCGTACAAGAACCTCGCCTGGCGGCTGGTCGGCGTGCGCGTCGGGCGCAGGATCTTCGACGACGGCTGCTACATACCGGAGCGGACGCTGGTCGCCGTCGGCGACGATTGCACGCTGGCCCAGAAGAGCCTCATCCAGGCCCACTCGCTGGAGGACGGCACCTTCAAGTCCGACCGCATCGCCATCGGCGCCCGGTGCAGCATCGGCACCAACGCCCTGGTCCACTACGGCGTGCGCATGGGCGAGGACGCCACGCTCGACCCCGACTCCTTCCTGATGAAGGGCGAGGAGGTCGGCGCGGGCTCCCACTGGCGGGGCAACCCCGCCACCCAGCTCAGCGCCGCCGCGACCGTCAGGGCCGTGCCACGGTGAGCGGGATCCCGCCGGCGGCGTGACCGGTCTGCGCGCGCTCGCCGTGCTCGGCGGCCCGGCGCCGGCCCGCCTCGCGGCGGTTCAGGCGGCGGCGCCGAAGCGCAGGGCGTCCAGGAGGAGGTCGAGCAGACGACCGGCCTGGTCGCGCTGCGCGGGGGCGCCGGCGGCGAGGGTCACGCCGCTCAGGGCGGTCAGCACGTCGGCGGGCGCGACATCGCCGCGCAGCGTGCCCGCCTCGGCCCCGGCGCGCAGCAGCGCTTCGACGGCGCCGACGAGCCGGTCGCGGCTGTGCGCGTACGGGTCGCCGCCGGAGGCGATGACCGCCCGTAGCGCCTCGGCCATGCCGCGCTTGGTCGTCATGTAGTCGAGGAAGCGGTCCATCCAGTCGCGCATCGCCCCGGCCGGCGGCAGGGCGGCGAGGAGCCCGGGCACCGCGTCGCACAGCCGGGCCAGCTCGTTGCGGTAGGCCGCCTCGACCAGCGCCTCGCGGGTCGGGAAGTGACGGTAGAGGGTGCCGATGCCGACGCCCGCGTCCTTGGCGATCGCGTCGAGCGTCACGTCCGGCCCGTCGTGGGCGAACGCGCGCACTGCGGCGGACAGCAGGCGGTCGCGGTTGCGCTGGGCGTCCGCGCGCAGGGGCCGCGGACCGGTGACCGACACGACGTATTCCTCCTCATCCCCGCGGGGACCTCTCGTCGAGCGCCCTCGCCGGCGGCTCGGCGTCCGCCCGACCGGCGGGACCTTCGCCGACCATTCCATCACGGGACGGGATTTGCTAACCGGAGGAAACTCCGATTAGAGTGCCACTTACTGGAGGATCCTCCGGTTTCAGCGTACCGCCTGGACCTCCGACCGCGACCGCCGAGTGAGAACAGGCAAGGCATCACCATGACCGCGACACCACGCATCACCACGCCGTTCAACGCCGCGTCCACCGCCGCCGAGGTCGTGGACGGCGTCGACCTCACCGGCCGACGCGCCATCGTGACCGGCGGGGCCTCCGGCATCGGCATCGAGACCGCCCGCGCGCTCGCCGGCGCCGGCGCGGAGGTCACCCTGGCCGTCCGCGACCTGGACGCCGGCCGGCGCACCGCCGAGGACATCACCGCCACGACCGGCGCCGAGCGGGTCGGCGTCGCGCCGCTGGACCTCACCGACCGCGCCTCGATCGCCGGCTTCGTGTCCGCGTGGGACGGGCCGCTGCACATCCTGGTCAACAACGCCGGAGTCATGGCCGCCCCCGAGACCCGGACGCCCGAGGGCTGGGAGCTGCAGTTCGCCACCAACCACTTCGGCCACTTCGCGCTCGCCACCGGCCTGCACCACGCGCTGGCCGCCGCCGGCGGCGCGCGCGTCGTGTCCGTCAGCTCCGCCGCCCACCTGCGCTCCCCGGTCGTCTTCGAGGACATCCACTTCCGGGAGCGCCCGTACGACCCGTGGACCGCGTACGGCCAGTCCAAGACGGCGAACGTGCTGTTCGCGGTCGAGGCGGCCACGCGGTGGGCGGACGACGGCATCACCGTCAACGCCCTGCACCCGGGCGGCATCCGGACCAACCTGCAAAGGCACGTCACCATGGAGGAGCTGGACCGGCTGCGCGCCCAGATGAGCGCGGGCGGCGCGTCCACCCCCGACTGGAAGACCCCCGAGCAGGGCGCCGCCACCTCGGTGCTGCTCGCCGCCTCCCCGCTGGTGGAGGGCGTCGGCGGGCGGTACTTCGAGGACTGCAATGAGGCCGGTCCGCACGAGCCGGGCACCCGCACCGGCGTGGCGGCCTACGCCCTCGACTCCGAGGCCGCCACCCGCCTCTGGAAGGTCACCGAGGAGACCCTCTCCGCCTGATGTGACCACCGGGTCGCCTGATCGGGGCATCAGAGCCGACCTCTCCTGCCGGACCCGTTCCGGCCGCGTCTCCACGGGGCCACCCATCCCGTGCCGAGCACCCGGCGGACGCCGTGCCCACCAGAGCGCGGCGCCCGCCGGGCCGTCAGCGGGGCTCGGCGGCGCGGCGACCACGGTCCACCGGAGCCGGATAGTCGGGAAGGCTGATGTTCGTGGCGAACATGTCGGTCACCTTGATCATCATCTTCAGCAGGAGACTCCGCCGGAAGACCTGGTCGCGCATCCAGATCCCCGCGCGCGAAGCCGGGGCCAGGAAGCCGCCGGCGTTGCCGCCGCTGCGCGCGACCTTCGCGTACGGGCTCATCACCTCCTCGTACCGCCGGAATGCGGCGTGGTGGTCGCCACCGGCCAGCGCCAGCTCACCGGCCAGCACGTACGCGCCGACCACCGCCACGCCGGTGCCGAACCCGCCCAGCGTGTTGCCGGAGACGGCGTCCCCAAGCAGCGCCACGCGACCTCGCGCGTACCGGCCGGTCCGGACCCGGCTGATCGTGTCGAGGTGCAGGTCCTTCGCACTCCGCACCCGCTCCATGATCTCCGGCGTGCGCCACCCCATCCCCGCGTAGGCGTCGATGACCAGGCGCTTCATCTCCTCGGTGTCGTACCGGTCGTACGCGAGCTCCTGCGAGGCGAAGACGAAGAACGCGGGCGCCTTGGGGCCACCGACGGAGACCATCCGCCCCGGCTCGTTGTACATCACCCCCGTCCCGTCCCCGTCGCCGTCCGATCCGCCCGGCGGAAGCTCGGCCAGGGCGTAGTAGTAGCCGAGGAACCTCACGAAGTCGCGTTCCGGGCCGAAGACCAGCCGACGGACGTTGGAGTGGATGCCGTCCGCGCCCACCACCAGGTCGAACGTGCGGGGGGCGCCGCGCTCGAAGGTCACATAGACGCCGTCCGCCGCCTCGGTCAGCGAGGTGATCGAGTCGCCGAACACGTACGCGCAGCCCGCGGCCACGCTCTCGTCGTACAGGATCTCCGACAGGTCGCCGCGCCGGATCTCCACGTCGCCGCCGGTGAACTCGCCCGGCATCACGGCGATCGACCGGCCGTCCGCGTCCACGATCCGCACGTCGGCGCCGCCGGTCTGCCTGCGCCGCACCTCGGCGAGGATGCCCATCCGCCGCAGCACCGACAGTTGGTCCTCGCCCTTGAAGTCGATCGCCTGCCCGCCCGGGCGCGGGCCCGGAGCCTTCTCCACGACGGTCACGCCGAACCCGTAGCGGCGCAGCCACCACGCCAGCGCCGGCCCGCCGATGCCCGCCCCCGAGATCAAAATGTTCGTGTTCTCCATGCCCCCGACCCTCCCGCCCCCCACCGACACCCCACCGACACTCCCCCGCGTCTGTGTCCGTCGCCTTGGTGTCGCCGCCGCCAGCCGTCGGTGAAGGTCACCAGGGCGTCAAAGGACGCTCTCTGGCGGTAGGGGCGGTGTGGAAGTGCGCAGTTCGGCGGCGGCCATGGCGTCATCGCCCCTAACCGGCATGGAACGGGCGAATGGTGCCGCGGCCACAAAAAAATGCGGCCCCTTGCGGGGCCGCCCAGTTGGCCGTAACCAACTTCGTGTACCTCCACTGTAGCTAGCATCGGCGAGGCCGGCCAACGTTGGAGGTGTCTGCTGATGGATGTGGTCGCCTACGTCGACGGCTTCAACCTGTACCACGGGCTGAAGAGTAAGTACGGCCGCGCGTACCTGTGGCTGGACCTCGTCGAGTTGGTGTGGGAGATCCGGCGGGATGACGTGGTGCTGAAGGTCAGGTACTTCACAGCGATCGTCAAGGGTGAACCCGATGCCGCCCTGAGGCAGGAGACCTACCTTGCCGCTCTGGCCGCGCACTGTCCAGAGGTGGAAATCGTCCGCGGTCACTTCAAGAAGAAGACCGCGCGGTGCAGGGACTGCGGCTCTCGATGGACCTGCGCATGTGATCCTTTGCAGACGTTCCATACGTACGAGGAGAAGTTGACGGATGTTGCGCTCGCCGTGGCCATGACCATGGATGCGGCGTCCTCCTACGGTGACATGTCGCTGCTCATGTCGACCGACACGGACTTTCGCCCCGCGATTGATGCCTCGCTTCGGCTGGCCCCCAAGCGGCCAGTCATGATCGCATGCCCGCCGGGCCGCGTTGGCCCGAAGCACGACTTCTCAGGACGGGTGATGTCGTTCGCGATACCCGAGAAGCACCTTCAAGCCTCGCTGCTCCCCGAGGCTGTTGTTGGTCAAGATGGGCGACTCTTTCAACGCCCAGCGAAGTGGAGTGAGTGACGGAAATCGAGTCGGGCTCGGGGGCCGCGCTTCGATCAGAGGGCTTGGGCGGCTTGGGGGCGGGGGAGGGCGGCGGCTGTGGCGAAGTGGGTGGCGAAGGCGTCGGGGCCGATCAGGTCGGTGACGCCGGCGGCGACCTGGGCCACGTCGGCGTCACCGGCGACCGCCGTGCCGCGCAGGGCCACTCCGACGCCGAGCAGGAAGGCCGCCCGCTCCCCCGCGCCGGCCAGCAGGGCCGCCCCCGCGCAGCCCTCGGCGAGGTCGGCCGGCCGCAGGGAAATCGGCTGTACACCTCGGCGATCACTCGCCGAATCTTGAAGCAGAGCGCCACTCATGTAAGCGGGACGGTGCCGGCCGATGGCAGCACTTTCCCGGCAAGATCCCTTCTACGGCATGGAGCGATCTATGGGATTCGGCCCAGGCCGAGCAGCGAGCGGCTTCGGGGCGGTGGCGACGGCGACGGCGCTCGCCACGGCGGGGCTGGTCCTCGGGACGGTGACCGCGGCCAAGGCCGCGCCGGCATGCGAGGTGACCTACACCGTCAACCAGTGGGGCACCGGATCGGGCGGCTTCCTCGCCATGCTCGACATCCGCAACAGCGAGCCGGTCGCCCCCGGCTGGACGCTGAACTTCTCCTTCCCCGGCTCACAGTGGATCACGTCGGGCTTCCTGGCCCAGTGGAGCCAGTCCGGATCCAACGTCACGGCGAAGAGCAACGCCTGGGGGCCGTCGGGCGGCAGCCTCCGGGCAACGTCACCGTCGGCACCGCGCGGGTGTACGGCGACACCGACCTCAGCCAGTCCTCGTCGATCACCTTCACCCCGGCCAACTGGAACGTCCCGCAGTTGATCACGGTGACCGCGGCCGAGGACGCCGACGTGGAGAACGGCACGGCCACCTTCGACTCGCGCAGCAGCCAGATCACCGGCAGCAGTGCCGTGCTGTGGCAGGCCACCGAGTGGGACAACGAGATGCCCACCCCGACGCCCGCTCTCCCCGCGAACTGAGCGCCCGGCGCCCCGGCCCCTTTCGACGGGCCGGGGCGTGCGGCGGCAGGGCGTGGCGGGCGCGGGTCAGGCGCGCGGGCCGGAGTACCGCTTGGGGAGCTTGAAGCCGCGGGCGTCGAGCACCGTGCGAAGGCGGTCGGGGTAGTCGGTGATGAGGCCGTCGACGCCGTCGTCGATGAGTTTGTTCATCGTGGGCTCGTCGTCGACGGTCCAGGGGATCACCTTCAGCCCGAGACCGTGGGCCTCCTCCACCATCGCCTCGGTGACGTAGGGCCGGTACCCGGGGTCGGTCACCTTGCCGTTCTGCGGGAACCCGTGCACCGGCGAGAACGCGTCGGCGCCGAACGACTTGATCGCCTTCAGCGGGTCGCCGCCGAAGTCGTCCACGTCGATGCCGCCGAGCCAGGGGGAGGCTCCCGGCTGCCCGGTCTGCAGGAAGGTATAGTCGGTGAGCGCCACGAGCGGCAGCCGCGGCTCCACCTCGCGCATGCGCATCAGCGAGCCCCAGTCGAAGCTCTGGATGGTGACCTGGCGGAGCATGTGCGCCCGGCGGATCTCCTGGGCGGCGACCTGGACGAACTGCTCGCGCGGCGCGGTCTGCTCCGGCGCGCCGGCCTCGACCTTGGTCTCAACGTTCAGCATCACGTCGTTGGCGTGGAAGCGCTTGACCAGGTCGAACACCTCGCTCAGCAGCGGCATCCGCGCGCCGGGCGCGGGGCGCTGGCCGGGGAACTCGGCGAGCGGCTTGGAGCCGCAGTCCAGGCTCCGCACCTGGGCCAGGCTGAGGGTGTTGATGTACTTGCCGACGTAGGGGTACTCGGGGTCGCCGGGGGACACCGGGCCGGTGTCCTGGCACTTGCGGCCGTCCACCTTGCGGTCGTGGGTGACGACGGCCTTGCCGTCCTCGGTGATCTGGATGTCCAGCTCAAGGGTGCTGACGCCCACGCGCAGGCCGTTGGCGAAGGAGTCCAGGGTGCTCTCCACCACCAGTCCGAGCCCGCCCCGGTGCGCCTGGAGGTCGAAGCTCTTGTGGTGCGCGGCGGACACGCCGGGGTCCGCCATCGCGGCGCCGGGGAAGGCGAGGGCGGCGGCCCCGGCCAGGACGGCGGCAGCGGCGGCCGAGCGAAAACCGGTCATCAGTGTGTATCTCGTTCCATGCGGGAGCCGCTTCCCCCTGATCGGGCGGCACGGCGACGGTCACGACGGTGGCCCGCGACGCCCGATCCCGCGTAAGCGGGAAGGGCCTCGACGGTGCCACTCGTCCAACCTGCCGATCACGCATGGCCTCCGGGGAAACACCCGACGAAGGCTGAACGGGGAGGAAGTGGCGCTCATGGAAGACGGCCGCGGCGCGCGACCGCCTCGACGACGAGAAAGGGACGGCCGGCGCCCACTGTCCAGGCGTATGTTCAGACCTGGTCAGACGATGGCCGCGGAGAGGTTCTGCTTGACGCCGCGGCTGAACTCGTCGGCGATGATCTCCGGCGTGCCGGCGGCGATGCCGTCCAGGCCGGCCTCGGCCACCAGCACGGGGTCGATCTTGTTCTCCGGAGCGACGTAGGCGGCCATGTCGGTGTCCATGTAACCGACGTGCAGGGCCGACACCTTGATGCCCCTGGGGGCGAGCTCCTGGCGGACCGCGTTGGTCTGCGCCCACTCGGCGGCCTTGGCCGCGCTGTAGCCGCCGTACTGCGGCAGGTGCACCCATGACAGCACCGACAGCACGTTGAGGATGGCGCCGCCGCCGTTGGCCTCGATGACCGGCACGAAGGCGCGCGTCACGCCGAGCGTGCCGAAGAAGTGGGTGCGCATCTCCAGCTCGATGTCGCCGAGGTCGCCGTCGATCAGGGAGGCGTGTGTCGAGACCCCCGCGTTGTTGATGAGCAGGGTCGCGTCGGCGGCGATCCCGGCGGCCCGCGCCACCGACTCGGGGTCCGTGATGTCCAGCCGCAGCGGCACCGCCCCGGGCACGTCGACCTTCTGGGGGTCGCGGGCCGCCGCGTACACCTTGGCGCCGCGCTCGATCAGCCGCGCGACGAAGGCGCGGCCGAGCCCGCGGTTGCCGCCGGTCACCACGGCCACGGCGTTCTCGATGTTCATTGTCGTCGCTCTCCTCTAGGTCCATCTGGCTTCGTTAAACCAAGCTAGCTATCTCACTTGGAAAAAGCAAGCTAGGGGGTATCCTTGGGTGGTGAGAAGGACGACACGCCGCGCCATGCTGGACACCGAGTGCTCGATCCAGCGCAGCCTCGAGGTGATCGGCGACCCGTGGACGGTGCTGGTACTGCGTGAGGCCTTCAGCGGCGGCACGCGCTTCGTCGACTTCCAGACCCGTCTCGGCATCTCCACCGACCTGCTCACCGACCGGCTCGCCCGCCTGGTCGAGGCCGGCATCATGGAGCGGCGCCCCTACAGCGAGCCCGGCAAGCGCGCGCGCAACGGCTACCACCTGACGCCTGCGGGAGAAGACCTGCGCGTCGTCCTCGGCTCGCTTCAGCAGTGGGGGGACCTCCATCGCCCGCACGAGGCCGGCCCGTCCGTGGAGCGCCGCAGCCGCGAGACCGGCGAGCACCTCGCCGTGGCGTTCGTGAACGAGACCGGCAACGCGGTGCCACTGGAGGAGGTCGTCTTCGTCTGGACCCGTCCCGGAACCAAAACCGCCGCGCACGGGAGCGAACCCGCCTTGTCCAAGAGCGAACCCGCCCCGTCCGAGGGCGAAGCCGCCCCGTCCGAGAGCGAACCCGCCGCATCCGAGGGCGAACCCGCCACGACCGAGAACACGGCCGCCGAGCCCGAGACCGCGCCTGCCTGACCCGGCGGCGAGCCCGCCGACGCGGCGGCGTCCCCAGGCGGCCGAAGCCGGCCGCGTCCCGAGGCGGCCGACGCGGCCGCGTCCGGAGCCGGCCGAGGCGGCGGCGTTCAGAAACACCTGAGCCGGCGGCGTTCCGAGCCGGCTGAATCTTTCACCGCGTCGCGCGTCCCGCCATGGTCCGCCCGGCCGCGTTTCCCGAGGTGCCCGGGCCACCGGCACGCCCGTGCCCCGCCGGCCGCCCCGCCGCCGCGGGCCCGTGACGGCGGATCCGCCGCCGCTGTTGTAGACCTCTAGGCAGGCACCGAACAGCGGGCACCGAACGGGCAGGCTCCGAACGGGCAGGCTCCGGACCCGCGAGCGCCACCGCCTCGTACCAGATCGGGATGGAGACCGGCGGCCGTCGCGACGAGACGGCGCGATCCGCCCGGCCGCTTTCATGGAGTTGATCTTTCATGGGACTGGGCAAGGGCCGATCACGGCGCACCATCGTGACGACGATCATGGCCGCCGCCCTGGCCGCGGCGGGGCTCGTGACCGGCACGATCACGGCGTCCGGCGCCGCTCTCACGTGCGAGGTCACCTACACAACGGTCCAGTGGGGCACGGGGTCGGGCGGCTTCACGGCGGGCATCACCGTGAGGAACGGCGAGCCGGTCACGAACTGGACGCTGACCTTCACCTTCCCCGGCTCCCAGCGGATCACGCAGGGCTGGTCGGCCCAGTGGAGCCAGTCGGGCGCCCGGGTCACCGCGCAGGGGCGGTCGTGGAGCGGGCCGAGCTTCACCATCGGCTTCAACGGGTCCTGGACCGGGGACAATCCGCCGCCGACGGACTTCGCCGTCAACGGCGTGCCGTGCAAGGTCATCCTGGTCCCGAGCCCCAGCCCGTCACCGTCACCGTCACCGTCACCGAGCCCGACGCCCACCCCAACGCCCACGCCCACCCCCACACCGACGCCCACCCCAACGCCGACGCCGACGCCCGACGTCCCGGTGGACAACCCGTTCGCGGGCGTCACCGGGTACGTCAACGCGGACTGGACGGCCAACGTCGAGAGGTCGGCCGCCGCCGCGGGCGGGACGGCCGCCGAGCGGATCCGCGGGCTGAAGACGACCCCCACCGCGGTCTGGCTCGACCGCATCACCAAGGTCACCGGCGGGGCCGGAGTCACCAGGAGCCTGGAGGACCACCTGGACGCGGCGCTGGCGCAGAAGGCCGGCTACATCACCGTCGTGCTGTACGACCTGCCGGACAAGAACTGCTGGTCCCTGGTGTCGCCCGCCGAGCTGCACGCCGCCGAGGACGGGCTGAACCGGTACAAGACCGAGTTCGTCGACGCCATCGCCGGCATCGTCGGCAAGCCGAAGTACCGTGCGCTGCGCATCGCCGCGATCGTCGAGCCGCGCTCGCTGGCCGACCTGGTCACCGGCAGGCACACCGTCGGCTGCACGGCCGCCGGGCAGTCGGGGGTCTACCAGACCGGCATCAGGTACGCCCTGGACAGGCTCGCGCCGCTGCCCAACGTCTACACCTACCTCGACGCCGCCCACTCCGGCCTGGTGGGCTGGGACGACGAGTTCCAGCCGCTGGCCGACCTGATCACCTCGACCGTGCAGGGGTCGGCGGCCGGAGTCGACGGCGTGGACGGCATCGCGACCAACGTCGCCGACTACATCCCCACCGAGGAGACCTACCTGCCCGACTCGTCGCTGACCATCAACGGCGTCTCCATCAGGACCAGCCGGTTCATCGACTGGAACCCCTACATCGACGAGCGGGACTACGCCACGGCGATGCGCCAGGCCCTCGTCACCAGGGGCTTCCCCGGCTCCATCGGCATCGTGATCGACACCTCGCGCAACGGCTGGGGCGGGGCGGCCCGGCCGACCTCGGTGAGCGTCTCGGGCGACGTGAACACCTACGTGGACCAGAGCCGCCTGGACCGGCGCCCGTACCGGGCCAGCCCCTGCAACCAGAAGGGCGCGGGGCTCGGGGCCCGGCCGGCGGCCGCCCCGCTGCCCGGCGTCGACGCCTACCTGTGGATCAAGCCGCCGGGCGAGTCCGACGGCGCCGGCGGCCCGGTGCTGCCGCCGGACACCGATCGGCTGGTCGACCCGATGTGCGACCCCACCGCCATGAACCGGTACTTCCGGACCGCGCCCACCAACGCCCTGCCGAACGCGCCGGCCGCCGGCGACTGGCACCACGACCAGTTCATGATGCTGGTGGGCAACGCCTTCCCGGCCCTGTGACCCCTCAGGCGCCCGCGCCGCCGGCCCAGGTCACCAGGGGGAAGGGGCCGGTGGCGCCACGACCGGGGGACGGTCGTCGCAGGTGATGGTGTTGGGCAGCTCCCAGGGGGCCAGCCAGGGGCCGGTGGTGCCGCCGCCGTCGTTGCCGCCGAGGTCGGTCAGCGAGAACTCCGAGCCGGTGGCGGGGAACCCGAACGAGCCGCAGTTGTTGACGCCGACCGCGCCGACGTTGCGCGCGTCCACGTTCTCGAACGACGCCGAGCCCTTCACGCGGGCGCTGATCACCGAGGTGCCGGTGCCGTCCACCCTGATGTCCTTGAAGCGCACGTTGTCGATGGAGTACAGGTCCTTCACCGACCACTCGCTCACCAGCATGATCGCGTTGTAGGTGTTGTCGAGGAAGTGGTCCCCGGTCACCTGGATGTCGGCGTCGATGCTCCTCTCCAGGGCGTAGAACCAGATGGCGCCCAGGCCGATGTTCCAGTTGAGCTCGTAGGTGCCGGCCCTGACCGTGGTGTTGTCGGTGACCTTCAGGCGCCCGGCGAACGGCTCGGCGCCGAACCGCGACCCCACCTGGATCGCGCTGCCCTCCCTGATCGGGTCGGCGACCAGGTTGCCGGAGATCGTGGTGTCGGTCCCGCCGTAGACGGCGATGCCGTTGGCCAGCACCGGGGTCTGCACGGTGTTGTGGTCGAAGGTGTTGCGGGCGTTCGCGGTCTTCTCCGACCACATGGCCAGGGCGTCGTCCCCGGAGTTGCGGACGAAGTTGTGCGCCGCGAGCGAGTCGGTGACGCCGGTGTGGAAGTTCAGCCCGTCGGCGATCTGGTCGACGATGACGTTGCCCGTGATCCGCAGGTTCTTCATCGGCCCGTCGAACCACATGCCGACCTTGGTGTGCCGGATGTGCAGGCCCTCGACGGTGGAGTCGCTCAGCGCGCCGCCGACGCCGTTCACCTGGTCGGTGTCGACGCGCTCGCGCACGTCACCCTCGATGGCGAAGCCGGACAGGTGGACGTTCCTGCTGCCGCCGGCCGAGGCGTCCTTGCCGTAGAAGCCGACGCCGGTGTGCACCGACCCGTCCGGGGCCGGCGTGCTCAGGGCGACCTCGTGGCCCTTGATGATCGTGTACCAGCTCCCGGCGCCCTCGATCGTCACCTCGTCGACGACGATGTGGCGGTTCACCTGGTAGGTGCCCGGCGGGATGTAGACCTTGAGGTGGTTGCGCCTGGCGAAGGCGATCGCCTTGTCGAACGCGCCCGCGGAGTCGCGGTGGCCGAGCGGGTCGGCGCCGAAGGCCAGCACGTTCGCCGCGACGAGCCGGACGTGCGGCGCTCCCACCAGCTCGGAGTCCAGCAGGTCGATCACCGTCCACGCGGCGGCGCCGCCGGCGGGGGCGGTGAGCCGCACCTTGTCGCCCGCCTTGTAGGTCCTGCCCAGCAGGAGCCGCTGCTCGTCGTAGAAGTGGCTCGGGCGGAACGGCTTGGCGATGGCGGGCGCGGGCGTGGTGGCGGCGGGCACGCAGCCGCACTCGGTGATCCACCAGTCGGGGTGCAGCAGGTCGGCGCCGGGGTCGTTGCTGAAGGGGTACTGGTTGTAGAGCCAGGAGTACTGCGAGGTGAGCATCATGGTCTTCTTGGCCCCGCCGTTCACCGTGACGTCCAGCGGCGCGGTGATGCCGCCGCCCGCCGGCGCGTCGGGAATGCTGTAGCGCACGGTGATGGCGTTGGCGGCGGCCGGCAGCGTGAACTCGACGTACCGTCCGGGGGTCAGCCTGACCGCCTTACGGCCGGACGCCTCGGCGGGCAGCGTGTAGGCGGTGCGGTCGGGGCCGATGAGCGTGCCGTTCGTCGCGGCGTTCTCGGCCTCCTGCTCGGCGAACCGGACATCGGCGCCGCGGCCCGCGACGAGCGCGGGGTCGAGCGCGGCACGGGTCACGGCGGGGGCCGGGACGGCCGTGGCGCGCGTGTCGGCGAGGGCTGAGCCGCCGCCGAGCGCGACGCTGAGGGCGACCCCGGCCGCGGTCGCCGCCGCGACCATCCTCTCGGCCCTTCGCGGTGGCCCGCCGGACGACCTCGTCACGGATCCGGTGATGCTGCGCACCATCGCATGCTCGTTTCTCTCGGGGGGTGAGCGCCCTCCAGAACGCTCCAACGAGCGCCCCTGAGGGTGAGGTGACAGTAGGTCCCCAACCCCTTACGCCACAAGGCCCTGTGAATTACTTTCGTAATCCTGCCGTCTCGCTGCAGAAATCTACGGATTTCTTGCGAGCGTTGCCGCAAGCCGGGGCCCCGCCGCGGAGCCTCCCCAGCCCGCCGGCGCGCCCGGAGCCGCTGATCACCGCGGCCTGACCCCGCCTCCGGCCCTGTGCTTCAATTCACAGGGCCGGACGCGCTGAGAAGTCGCCAAGCCGGACGGACGCACGAGGAGATCAGGTGAAGGTGCTCGCGGACATCGTGGTGGCGGCGGTGGCGCTGCTGCACGTCTACATCCTCGTGCTGGAGATGTTCCTCTGGACGACTCCCCGCGCGCTGAAGGCGTTCGGCATGGACCGCGAGTTCGCCGAGCGCAGCAGGACGCTGGCCGCCAACCAGGGCCTCTACAACGGCTTCCTCGCCGCGGGGCTGATCTGGGGCCTGGTCGCCGCCGACCCTGCCGGCTTCCAGGCCAAGGTGTTCTTCCTGGTCTGCGTCGCCGTGGCCGGAGCCTACGGCGCGGCCACCGCGAGCCGGAGGATCCTGTTCGTGCAGACCGTTCCCGCGCTGGCCGGCCTGGTCCTGGTGCTGCTCGCCCACTGAGCCGCCCGGCGCGGGCCGCCGGGCCTCAGCCGAAACGTCCCGGGGCCACGTCAGCGCCATCTTCACCGGGCTCGACCTGCGCAACCGCGTCCAGGCCGCCATCCTCGCCCACGACGCCGGCCTCATCACCGGCTGACCCCGTACGGCGGCCCCCGGCACCTTGGCGCCCTCCGGAACGCACGCCGCCCCGGCGCCCTCGGGAACGTACGCCGTCGCCCCGGCGACCTCCGGAACGTAGGCCGCCGGCCGCGCACGGCGGGGCGTCGGGGAAAGGTGCGCAGGTTCTCCTGCCGGGCCGGTCCCCAGGGGCACCGGCTCTCGTACGATGACTTCGTGCGCGCCCTCCTTCGCTCGGTGTGGGACGAACCCCGCGCCCCGGATCCGCCGCGACGGGTGTGGCGTGACTGGGCGCTGGTGGGCGTGCTCGTGCCGCTTGCGGTGCTCGAAGGAGTCGTGCGGCCCGACCTGCCGTGGCGGGCCGTCTCGGTGGCCGTCACCCTGGGGCTGGTGCCCACGCTGCTGTGGCGCCGCACCCGGCCACTCCTGATGATCGTCATTGTGTTCGGCACCACGAACGTGGCCCCGCTGTTCACCGGCGGCGAGGCCCCGGAGACCTACACCCTGGCCTACCTGCTGTGCGTGGTGTACGCGCTGTTCCGGTGGGGCTCCGGCCGCGAGGCCGTGATCGGGACGCTGGTCATGCTGGCATCGATCGCCATCGCGCTCGCGACCCACCGCATGGCGTCGGGCGACGCGGTGGGCGCGCTCGCCGTCATGTGCGCGGCCACCGCCCTGGGCGGCACGTTCCGCTACCGGACCACGGCGAGGATGCGCGAGCTGGACCAGGTCAAACTCCTCGAACGCGAGCAACTGGCCCGCGACCTGCACGACACCGTCGCCCATCACGTCTCGGCGATGGCCATCCGCGCGCAGGCGGGCCTGGCCACGTCGGCCTCCCGCCCGGGCGCCGCGACCGAGGCGCTGCAGGTGATCGAGGCCGAGGCGGCGCGCGCCCTCGACGAGATGCGCGCCATGGTGCGCGTCCTGCGCCGTGACCGGCCCGCCGACCTGGCCCCCGGCCGGCGCGTCACCGATCTCCATGAGCTCGCGGACCCGGGCGGCAATGGCCCGTCCGTCGACGTCGAGATGGCGGGCGACCTCGACGACGTCCCCCCGTCGGTGGGAGCCGCGATCTACCGTCTCGCCCAGGAGTCGGTCACCAACGCCCTGCGGCACGCGCGTAACGCCACCCACGTGCAGGTCCGCGTCACCGCCGACGACACGACGGTCCGCCTGCGCGTGCACGATGACGGGGACACCGGCCTGATACGCCCCTCCGGCTCGCCCGGGTACGGGCTCATCGGCATGATCGAGCGCGCCGACCTGCTCGGCGGCGCCTGCGTGGCCGGCCCCGATCCCGAGGGCGGCTGGACGGTGGAGGCCACACTGCCGCGCAAGGGGTCGGCGGCGTGACCGTCCGGGTGCTCGTCGCCGACGACCAGGAGATCGTCCGCACCGGGCTCGCGATGATTTTGGACGCCCAGCCGGGCATCGAGGTCGCCGGCCAGGCCGCCGACGGGCGGCGGGCCGTCGAGCTCGCGCGGCGTCTGCGCCCCGACGTGTGCCTGTTCGACATCCGCATGCCCGGCCTCGACGGCATCGAGGCCACGCGCCTGCTCGCCGGCCCTGGCGTCCAGGACCCCCTCGCCGTCGTCGTCATCACCACGTTCGACCTCGACGAGTACGTCTACGCCGCTCTGCGGGCCGGCGCCCGGGGCTTCCTGCTGAAGAACGCCGGGGCGGAGCTGCTCGCGCAGGCCGTCCACGCCGCGGCCGCCGGGGACGCGCTCATCGCGCCGAGCATCACCGCGCGGCTGCTGGAGACCTTCGCCCGCACCGGGCCGGCCTCACCGCCGGTGCGGCCCATCGAGACGCTCACCGACCGGGAGGAGCAGATCCTGGTCACCGTGGCGAGCGGACTGACCAACACCGAGATCGCCGACCAGCTCCACATCTCGCTCAGCACCGTCAAGTCCCACATCGCCAGCCTGATGGCCAAGCTCGGCGCCCGGAACCGCGTCGAGATCGCCATGTGGGCCTATGAGACCAACCGCGTGCCCTTCACCGGCCGGCGGGACGGTCCGCGAGGACGGCGCTAGACCTCCGCCGGAGCCCGGCCGGCCTTCCGCGGATCACCCATTCGGCCACGGCGAGGTTGAGCACCCAGGCGGCGCCCAGCAGCAGCGCCCGCGGAAGCTCCGCCGGCATGCCGGCGACCAGGATGTAGGGCAGCTGGGTCACGGCCTGCGTTCCCGCGCCCATGCCGATCGCGTAGCCGCGGATCATCCAGGCGCGGTGCCCGGCGAAGTCGCGCCGCCGGATCGCGGCGAACCCCAGGACGATGGAGCCGAGCATGGCCGTCCCGAACACGACGCGGAAGACGGCCAGCAGATCGCCGTCCCCCTCGGGCCGCGGGTAGAACAGGGTCATCCACAGGCCGGAGGCCGCCGCGACCAGCCCGCAGACGACCAGCAGCCGCCCGGCGGCGCGATGCCACCGCGGCCGCCGCCGCCGGAATCCGGGGGCGAACTGGAAGGCGCCGAGGACGCTGTACAGGGTGACGCCGACGATGTGCAGCATGACCGGCACGGGCGCCGCGAAGAAGCGCGCGTTCTGCGGTGTGACCGCCGCGCCGCCGGTCAGCTCGGTCATGCGGACGGCGCCGGCGATCACCGGAACCGCGCTGAGCAGGAGCAGAGAGACGGGGAGGAGCCACCGCGCCCTCGGGCGGGAGGCGTTGGCGGTGGCGGTGGCGGAGGCGGAGGCGGAGGTCGCCGGGCCGCTCCGGCCGGCCACCGGCCTGCGGCTCGGCGGCGACTGCGGGAACGGGGGGCGCACCGTCGGACTCTCGTGGGTCATGAGCCGATGGTGCCGGTGGGAGTGATGGCGGTTCATCGGCGGACCGGTCCGACTCCTCCCGGCCGTTCGTCCATCGAACGGGCGTACTTTCGGCTGATGAGCCCGCTGATCCCGCTTCTTACATTGATCCTGCCCCTTCGTGGATGAGGAGAATGTGATGAAGGCCTTCGTCCTGCGCTCGTACGGCTCCCCCGGCGACCTGCGCCTCACCGATGTGGACAGGCCCGTGCCCGGCGACGGCGAAGTGCTGGTCCGGGTGCGCGCCACCTCGGTCCAGCCCTACGACTGGCACCACATGAGAGGCCAGCCGTACGTCGCGCGCCTGATGGGCGGCACCCTCGGACCGCGCGGCCCGAAGATCGACATCTTGGGCGCCGACATCGCGGGGCAGGTCGAAGCGGTCGGCGCGAACGTGACGAAGTTCCGCCCCGGCGACGAGGTGTACGGGATGCCCAGGCGGGGCGGCTTCGCCGAGTACGTGTGCGTCCGGGAGGACGAGCTGGCGCCCAAGCCGCACGGCCTGTCCTTCGAGCAGGCGGCGGCGGTGCCGATGGCCGCCTGCACCGCCCTGCTCGGCCTGCGCGACGCCGGACGGATCGAGTCCGGGCACAAGGTGCTCGTCAACGGCGCCTCCGGAGGCGTCGGCACCTTCGCGGTGCAGCTCGCCCAGGCGTTCGGCGCGAAGGTCACCGGCGTCTGCGGCCCGCGCAACGCCGATCTGGTCCGCTCGATCGGCGCGCAGGAGGTGATCGACTACACCCGGCAGGACTTCACGCGGAGCGGGCAGCGCTACGACCTGCTGCTCGACAACGCGGGAGGCCGCTCGGCGCCGGCCTGCCGCCGGGTGCTGACGCACGGGGGGACCCACGTCGTCGTCGGGGGGCCGGCGGGCCGGTGGCTGCAACCGGCCGGCCACGCGTTCGCGACGCTGGCGCTCGGCCCGTTCGTCCCCCAGCGCGTCGTCCTGGCCGACGTCGTCGGGTGCCCGGACATCCGCAGCAGGCTTCTGACCCTGACCGAGCTCATCGAGGCCGGGAGCCTCACCCCGGTCATCGACCGCCGCTACCCGTTCGAGCAGATCCCCGACGCCATCGCCTACGCCGAGGAAGGCCACGCCACCGGCAAGATCGTCATCACCGTCGGCGCCTGACTCCGCGACGCCGCTGCCCCGCCGCTACCGAGGAGCACGATCGGCGGAGAACCGGGAGCTCGTCACCGCCGGCGAGCGGCGGCAGACCGTCCGGGAACGGGGGGTCATGTCCGTTCCCCTCTGGCATGCTGGAGCGACGGCGACCAGAAGGAGATCAGCGATGGCCCATCCCCTCGGCACGCGGCCCGCGGTCCGGCGCACGCCTCTCGACGCGGACGAAAGAGCTCGCGGCGAGGCGAACTTCGCCCCCTACGTCGCCGAACAACTCCTCGCGCACGGACGGTTCAGGGTGAGCGCCGACACCGAGGAGATGGTGGAGCTGTTCCAGGCGGTCGCCCGCAGAGTGGGCGAGATGCTCCAGCGCCCCGTGGTCAGCTACGCCAACGGCCGGTACCTCGTGATCACCTTCGCCCAGCAGTCTCCCCACCTGACCGGCGAAGACACCCCTCCGACCCTGGAGTGACCGCCGAGCCTCGCGGGACGCCGGTGTGACCGCCCGGCCTCCCGGGAGACGGGGCGACCTTCGAACGTCACAGGAGACGAGGTGGCCGGGGAGCGTCACCGGCCACCTTTCTCCTCCGCGCAAGGCAGGTGAGCCGGGCGACTCGCGCCCGGCGGTCGCGATGGTGCGGGATACGGCTGGTGCGGCGTGCGGGGGATAGGACAGATTGGTCCCATGGAACGCCAGATGATCAGCCGTCTCGCCCATCGGGACCATCCCATCGCCGCGCCGGTCTCGGGCGCCCACGTGACCCGGCTGCTGCGCCGGGCCCGGCTGCCCGAGGGGGCGCGGATCCTCGACCTCGGCTGCGGGGAGGCGGCCTGGACGCTGCGGGCGCTGGCGCTCTACGAGGACGCGACCGCCGACGGCGTCGACATCTCCGCCGACGCGATCAAGGCGGCCGAGGAGCACGCGGAGATGCAGGGCGTCTGGGAGCGCATCCGGCTCCACGAGCGGCCGGCCGCCGACTTCCCCGTGGCCGAGCGGTACGACCTGGTGATCTGCGTGGGAGCGACGCACGCGTTCGGCGGGCTCAAGCCCACCGTCGGCCACGTGCGGCGCTACCTGAGGCCGAACGGCCTGGCGCTGGTCGGCGAGGCGTTCTGGGAGCGGGAGCCGACGCCCGAGGCGCTCACCCGGCTGGGCGCCGAGCCGTCGGAGTGGCTGGACCTGCCAGGTACCGTCGCCGCCGCCGAGGCCGCCGGTTTCGACACCGTCTACGGCTACACCAGTGATCTGTCTGAATGGGATGACTACGAGTGGTCCTGGACGGGGACGCTGCTGCGCTGGGCCAACGAGAACCCCGGCCCGGACGCCGAAGCGGTTCGCGCGACCGCCCTGGAGCACCGCGACATGTGGCTGCACGGCTACCGCGGAATCCTCGGCTTCGTCACCCTTCTCCTCCAGCGAACAGGCTGACCATCCGCTGGGCGGCCTCCGGCCGGCGACCGCTCACGCCGGCGCGCCGAACGGCTTCGCGACCCGCCCCAGGCCGGCCGCGACCCGGACCAGGCCGGCACCGCGAGGAGGGGCGACGTGGTACGCCCGGGCCGCGTCCCTGCGGGGACACGGCCCGCGGCCTGGCGGGTCGGCCTCGCCGCCGGATCAGGGCCTGAGAGACGGCCGACGCCGCTGCCGTGTCGACGTCACCACCGATCCGCCGGAAGGTACCGGGTGGACTCAGCGTTGGTAGAGGTTCCAGTTGGTGGGCGTCTGCTCGCAGTAGTACCAGTCGCCGGAGTGCCCTTCCTCCTGGGCCTTCTTCTGCTCGAAGTAGTTCTCCACCGCGTGGCAGAAGATCCCGCCGGCCTCGGAGTTGGCGAAGGTGCTGATCAGCGTGGCCGCGTGCGCCGGGGCGGAGAGCAGGCCGGCGCCTGCGGCGGCTGCGGCCACGACGACGGTGACGCGTGTTCTCAGGTTCACAACTCGACTCCCATCGATCGGGTGTTGGACGCGGTCCGGGGCCCGCGGCGAGTTGATCTCGTACCGCCGACTGTAAGGCCCGCCATAGAGGGCTCCCTGGATCTTGTGAACCACGGTTTGGCAGGGCCACCGACAAGCGGCGATCCTGCGCTATGCGCGGCGGAAGGCTCCTGCGGTGGTTCGGGGAATCCCCAGGTAAGCGATGCCGATGGCTCCTGACCGCGTCCCTGAGCCGTCGGCCGGCGGGGTGGCCGGGGGCGGTGCGCGGCGGGCATCCCTGTGAAACTTGCAGAGATGGCGGGGGCCGGCCGCGCGTACCCGAGCCGAGGTGTTCCACGGGTTCATCACCGCGTCCGCCAGGGGCGGGCATCGGACGGTGAACGTTCCGGCATCTTGATCGCGACGAAGCCCTCCATCGCGACGCGACGGTAATGCAAACTTCAAACATGGGCGACGAGCGGTCAGCGGCCAGGGAGCTCGGCATGTTCCTGCGCTCGCGGCGCGAGAGGACGACCCCGCAGGACCTCGGGCTGGAGCCCGGTCCGAGACGGAAGGTCGAAGGACTCCGCCGGGAAGAGGTCGCGGCTCTGGCCGGGCTCAGCACCGACTACTACCAGCGCCTGGAACAGGGCAGGAGCGCGCGCCCCTCCGACGCGGTGCTGAACGCGATCGCCGACGCGCTCGATCTGGACGAGGTGGACCGACGTCACCTGATGAGGCTGGCGCAGCTCGCGCGCAGGCCCCGGCCGCCGGCCCGTCGTGCGGCGGACCGGGTGCCGAGGAACACCAGGCTGCTGCTGGCGGCGATAGACCTGCCGGCGTTCGTCGCCACCCGGCACCTGGACATGCTCGCGTGGAACGACCTGGCCGCGGCGCTGCTGGGCGACCCCCGCGCGTTCCCACCGGACCGGCGCAACGTGCTCCTCTCCCTGTTCCATGAGCATCTCCAGCTCGGGTGCCCGGAATGGGAGGCCATGGCGTTGGACTACATCGGCATACTGCGCGCCGCCGTCTCCGCCGACCCCGATCACCCGCGGGCGGTCGAGGTCGTGACCGAACTGAGCGTCAGCAGCCCCGAGTTCCGCCGGCTGTGGGAACGGCACGACGTCAGGGAGGCCGTCCACGGCGCCAAGACCTTCCCGAACCCGCGCGTCGGGGACATCGCCGTCGAATGGGACGCCTACCCGCTGCAGCCCCCGCCCGGACCGCTGCTGATCGTCTTCACCCCCGAAGCCGGGCATGAGGAGCGATTACGCCTCCTGAAAGTGATCACAGCGGCCGGCGAGGACCGTGACCCGTACGCCGCGCTCTCCGAGGAACCCGCGGAACCGGCCCGGTAACGCCTCGTCCGCGGCGGGAGCCATGCCGTGCCGGTTCAGCGGACCTGCTTCCCGTCCCCTTCCGAACCGGGCCGCAGACCGGCCATGAGGAGGTCGAGCAGGCGGGCGGCCTGGTCGTGCTGCTCCGGCTCGCCGGCGATGAGCGAGATCCCGCCGAGTGCCATCATCACGTCCAGCGCGGCGACGTCCGGCCGGAGGCGTCCGGCGGCGACACCGGCCGCGAGCAGGTTCGCGAGCGCACCGGTGATCAGGCCGCGGGTCTCCAGCCGCTGGTCCTCGTCGGTGCCGAGCGCGGCCTTGAGCGCGTCCGCCATGCCGCGCTTCTCGGCGAGGAAGCCGAGGAAGGCCTCCATCCAGGCACGCAACGCCGTGACAGGTGGGTGCCCTGCGAGCAGGTCGGGCACGGTGTCGCAGATGCGGTCCACCTCACCGCGGTAGACGGCCCAGACCAGGTCCTCGCGGGTGGCGAAGCGCCGATAGAGCGTGCCGATGCCCACGCCCGCGTCCTTCGCGATCTCCCTGAGCGAGGCGTCCGCGCCGTCGCGGGCGAACGCCCGGGTGGCGGCCGCCAGCACCCGGTCCTGGTTGACCTGCGCGTCGGCGCGCATGCGCCTGGCCGTCTTCTCCGTCACCGACCCCTCCCACGCTTGCAAGCGGAGCATGCTCCGCATATGGTGAGGCCGCTATGCGGACGGTGCTCCGCTTAAGATCCTACCGAAGGACGGACCATGACGGCACCACTGAAGGGCACGGTCGCCCTCGTCACCGGCGCGAGCAGCGGAATCGGCGCCGCGACGGCTCGCACCCTGGCCGCCGGCGGCGCCTCTGTCGCCGTGCTGGCGCGACGCGGCGACCGGCTCCGCGCGCTCGCGGACGAACTGCGGGCCGACGGCACGACGACGCTCGTCCTGGAGTCGGACATCACCGACCGGCGGCAGGCGGAGGCGGCGGTCGAGCGCGTCGTCGCCGAACTCGGCCGGCTCGACACGGTGGTCAACAACGCGGGCGTCATGCTCACCGGCCCCGTCGCGAAGGCGCCCGCGCAGGAGTGGGACCGGATGCTCGCGGTCAACGTCGAGGGCCTGCTGCACGTGACGCGCACCGCGCTCCCGCATCTGATCGACGCCGCGCAGGACTCCCCTCGCCAGGTCGCCGACCTGGTCACGATCAGCTCCACGGCGGGCCGGGTCGCCCGCGCAGGAACCGCGGTCTACAGCCTGACCAAGTTCGGCGTGACCGCGTTCTCCGAATCGCTGCGGCAGGAGTTGCAGCCGAAGCGGGTGCGCGTCGGCGTGGTGGAGCCCGGCACCGTCGACACCGAACTGGCCACCCACCTGCGCGACGGCGTACGCGAAGCGGTCGCCCGGCAGCTCGGGGGCATGGAGAAGCTGAGCCCGCAGGACATCGCCGACGCCGTGTCCTACATGGTCACCCGCGACAGGCGCGTCGCCGTCAACGAGATGCTCGTCCGCGCGGCGGACCAGACCTGGTAAGACCCCCGTCCACGCCGCTCACCGCCGGCCGTCCCGGCGATGGCCGTGACGGGTCACGGGACCGCCCGCAGCCGGCCGGAGGGCCCGCGGAGCCGGCCGATGTCCTCGGCCGTCCTCTCATCAGCGGGGAGCAGGACGACCAGTTGTTGCGCGTCCGAGGAGAGGTCGAGCGTCTCGCGGAGCAGCCGGAGTTGGTATCCCAAGGGGTGGTTGAGCCGAAGGACTCCGCGTCGCGGCACCACGTGACGGTGCAGGCGCCGGGTGAAGTCAGGACCGGCGACAGGGGCGAGTTCCGCGGCGAGCCACTCGGAGTTCTCGATGGACGGTGCGAGCCACAGGTCGAAGGCGCGCTCGTCCGCGACTTCGTCCCAGTCGGCGAAGAACGTCCGGGCGCCGGGGTGCAGGAAGACGAAGCGGGTGAGGTTCGGCTCCTCGGCGTCGAGCAAGCCGATGCCGCCCATCACCATCTCGAAGCCGCTGGTGTGGGCGAGCACGTCGCCCAGCCGGTTCGTCACCACCGCGATGCCCGGTTCGAGCAGGCGGAGCGTCTCCAGCACAGCCGGCCGGACGTCGCGGCGCGGTGGCGCGAGCCGGGTATGGGCGGAACACGCACCGCCACTGATCTTCGTCAGGTAGCGCAGGTGGTTGCGCTCCGAAGGATCGAGGCTGAGCGCGTCGGCGAGCGCGTTCACCACCGCCACCGAGGGATTGCGATCTCGCCCCTGCTCGATGCGGGTCAGGTATTCGACGCTGACGCCGGCCCGCGCCGCCAGATCGGAGCGTCGCAGCCCGGGCGACCGCCGGCGCCCGCGATCCGGCAGCCCCAGCGAGTCCGGCTGGATGCTGTCGCGCTTTGTCCGGATGAAGTCCCCCAACGGCGTGCCCACGCCCTGAGCCTACGACGCGGTGATCGGAACGCCGAGTGCTCAGGATGGCCCCATGAGGGCCAGCCTGGGCACGGTCTGGCCGTGGCCGGCGGGGCGGCCGACCATGGTGGACATGGATGACAGGCGCACACTGGTGATCATCGTTGGAAGCGTGCGGGAGGGCCGGTTCGGTCCGGTGGTGGCCTCGTGGGTCGCCGACCAGGCCCGCACGCACGGCGGGTTCGATGTGGAGGTCGTCGATCTGGCCGAGGCCGAGATCCCGCTGACCCTGCCCGCGGAGCCGCCGAAGTACGCCGGCGAGAGCTACCCCCGTCCGGCCGGGATGGCGTCGCTGACCTCGGCACTGGAGTCGGCCGACGCGTTCGTCGTGGTGACGCCGGAGTACAACCACAGCTATCCCGCGTCGCTGAAGGCGGCCATCGACTGGCACTTCACCCAGTGGACGGCCAAGCCCGTCGCCTTTGTCAGCTACGGCGGCGCGGCGGGCGGGAGGCACGCCGTGCTGCACCTTTCGAACGTGCTGACCGAGTTGCACGCGGTGACGATCCGCGACGGCCTCGCCTTCCCCAGTACTTCACGGCCTGGCAGGACGGTCGTCCGCTCGACCCCGCAGCCCCCGGGTACGCCAAGACGTTGCTCGATCAACTGGCCTGGTGGGCGCGCGCCCTTCACTCGGCCCGTGCCGCCGTCCCCTACCCGTCATGAACGTGCGGGCGAGCGGGCTCAGACCTGGATCTGGCCGCCGTCGGCGGCGTACTCGGCGCCGGTGACGAACGAGCTCTCCGGTCCGGCGAGGAAGGCGGCCAGCGCGGCGATCTCCTCGGGGCGGCCCAGCCGCTTGAGCGGCGTCTGCGCCGCGAGCCCTCCGTGGAACTCCTCCGTGCTGACTCCTGCCTCCTTCGCCAGCCCGACGAGGGCGGGAGTGACGACGGGGCCGGGCGTGATGACGTTGACCCGTACGCCCCGGGGCGCCAGTTCGGCGGCGAAGGTGCGGCCCAGGCTGCGGATGGCGGCCTTCGACGCCGCGTACAGGCCCATGCCCTCGACGCCCTGATGGATGGTGGTCGAGCCGAGCAGGATCACCGACGCGGTCTCCGCCAGCAACGGCAGCGACTTCTGCACGGTCAGCAGGGTGCCCTTGGTGTTCACGCCGAAGACGTGGTCGAAGTCCTCCTCGGTGACCTCCGTCAGGCCTACCAGGGAGCCGAGGCCGGCGTTGGCGACCACCACGTCCAGCCGCCGGCCGTCACCGCGGACGACGTCCATGACGCGGTCGAGGTCGGCGGCCTGGGAGACGTCACACGGCACGGCGACGACGCCGGGGCCCATCTCCGCCGCCGCGTCCCGCAGTTCTTCCTTACGCCGGCCGGTCAGGTAGACGCGGGCGCCGTCGTCGGCGAACCGCCGGGCGATCGCCCTGCCGATACCGCTGGAGGCTCCGGTGACCAGAGCCGTCTTTCCGTCCATGGGAAGCATGTCATGTCCTTTCGAAGGCGTGATGGTGGTGATTCGCACCGCACGGGCCGCGGTCGGGGCGCCGTCCGACGCGACCGGCGTCGGATCAGGCCCGATCGGCCTGCGAGGTCGCCCGGCGCCAAGTTCTTGACGGAGCCGTCCACAACGTAGCCCGTTCTGGACGATACCGTCAAGAACCGATAGGCTGCGGAGCATGGCGAGACCTCGGAGCTTCGACGAGAACCAGGTGCTGCGCATCGCCAGAGACCGGTTCTGGTCGGCCGGGTACGCGGCGACCAGCGTGGAGGACATCCTCACCGCCACCGGCCTCGGCAAGGGAAGCTTCTACGGCGCCTTCGGCGACAAGCGCAAACTGTTCCAGCGCGTCTTCGACGACTACTGCACCGGACTGATCGAGGTCCTGCGGCGCGAACTCGACGGCCCGGACGAGGGCGCCTTCGCGCGACTTCGGGCCCAGATCATGGCCATCGCCGACGAGACCGCCGCCGACACCTGCCTGCGCGGCTGTCTGCTGGCCAAGGGCACCGCGGAGCTGTCCGAACACGATCCGCAGATCACGGCGATCGCCCGCCGCACCTTCGACGCCATCGAGGAGATGCTCACCGCCTGCGTCGCGGCGGCGCAGCGGGCCGGCGAGATCAGCCCGGACGCCGACCCGGCCCGGCTCGCGGCCCTCCTGCTCGCCGTCCTGCGCGGCATCGAAGCCCTCGGCAAGGCCGGCGGCTCGCCCGCCTCCCTCCCGCGGATCGCCGAAACCGCCCTGTCCCTGCTCCCCACCCCCAAGACGGCCCCCTCCCACTGAGTCGACGCGTCGAAGCCGTCCCGCAGCGCACCGGAGGCGCCGAGGCGGAGCCCCGGCCCTCGGAGCACCACTTCAGGGCGCCACCGTGGACGCGGCGAGCCAGGTGCTCATGGATGAGCGCATCCCGCCATGGCCGGATCTGCAAGGTATGTGTCCTTGTGGCCATCCTTACGGGTGGACGAACATGGCGACATGGCCCATCGCGTGGTGATCGTGCTGTTCGACGACTTCCAACTGCTCGATCTCGCCGGGCCGGCCGACGTCTTCTCCGCGGCCGGCCTGCTCGATCCGGACGCCGACTATCGGGTGGAGGTCACCGCCGCCCGCGCGGGAGCCGTGCGCTCCTTGTCCGGCGTCACGGTGACCGCTGATCCGCCGCTGCGCGAGGTGTCCGGCCCCATCGACACGCTGCTGGTCGTCGGCGGTCTCCCCGGCCGCATGGCGATCGCCGGGACGGCGGCGCTGGTCCCCCAGATCCGGCGGCTCGCCGCGCGATCCGCTCGCGTGGGGTCCATCTGCTCGGGCACGCTGCTGCTTGCCGAGGCCGGCCTGCTGAAAGGGCGGCGGGCGACCACCCACTGGGCGGTGGGAGACCTGCTGGCACGCGAGCATCCGGACGTGCGGGTGGACGCCGACCGCATCTACGTACGCGACGGGAACGTGTGGACCTCGGCGGGGGTCACCTCGGGCATCGATCTCGCGCTCGCGCTCGTCGCCCACGACCATGGGCACGAGCTGGCCAGGGAGATCTCGCGCTGGCTGGTGGTGTACCTGCAGCGGCCGGGCGGGCAGAGCCAGTTCAGCACGCCGCTGAGCGCGCGGACGCCCAAGCGGGAGCCCCTGCGCGACCTCCAGGGTTGGATCGAGGAGAACCTCAACGCCGACCTGTCGCTCGAGGTCCTGGCAGGACGGGTGAACACGAGCGTCCGCCATTTCTCCCGCGTGTTCCGGGCCGAGGTCGGCGTGTCACCCGCGCGGTACGTCGAGCAGGCCAGAACGGCGGCGGCCAGGCGACTGCTCGAAATCACCGATGAACCGCTCGACCGCATCGCCGCCAGGGTCGGGCTGGGCACCTCCGAGACCCTCTACCGCGTCTTCCACCGCCACCTCAAGATCTCGCCTGGCGAGTACCGGCGCAGATTCCGCCACAAGGAGAGCTGACCATGCATATCGCCATCCCCCTGTACGAGGGTTTCGACGCCATGGACGCGCTGGGGCCGTACTTCGTGCTGCGGAACGTCCCTGGCGCGACGGTCACCTTCGTGGCCGAGCGGCCGGGCGTCATCGCCGACGCGGAGGTCACCCTCACCGCCGCCGCTTCCTTCGCCGACGTGCCGAGACCGGACGTCCTGGTGGTGCCCGGCACCAAGGACGTGAAGCGCAGCACGGCGGACCACGAACTGATCGACTACGTCAGGACGGCGCATCCCACCACGACGTGGACCACCTCGGTATGCGTGGGCTCGCTCACCCTCGGCGCGGCGGGCCTGCTGGAGGGAGTGAAGGCGACCACGCACTGGGTGGCCTACGACCTGCTCGCCGGCTTCGGGGCGCAGCCGGTCGACGAACGCTTCGTCAGGGCAGGCAAGATCATAACGTCGGGCGGCGTGATGGCGGGCATCGACATGGCCCTCTACCTGGCGTCCTTGCTGGCGGGCGAGGAGGTGGCCATGGCGATCCAACTCGGCCTGGAGTACGCCCCGCGGCCACCTTTCAACGCCGGAACACCCCGAACCGCTCCCGAGGAGATCACCGCTCTGATGCGCTCCTACCTACGTCCGGCCTGAAACCGCCGCAGCCCAGGCGGCCCGCTCACGGCGGCGTCAGTACGTGACGACGGCGCGGAACCTCAACCGGCCCTTGAGGAGGCGTTCGTAGGCCTCCCCCACCCTCTCCTTCGGGAAGATCTCGATCATCGGTGTGACCCGACCGCGGGCGACCATCCGCAGCGCCTCGGCGAGGTATTCCGGCCCGTTGTGCGCCGAGCCGACGATCTCGAAAGCGTGGCTCGTGACGGCGAGAGCCGGAAGGGGAAAGGTGGCCTCGGCCGAGATCCCCATGAGCACGAGCTTGCCCCACGGACGCAACCCCTTGAGCGCGTCGACCGCGGGACCGTGCGTCGGAGCGGTGTGCAGGAGTACATCGGCGCCTCCCGCGGCTTTCAAACCCGCACCGTCGGACACGACGTCGTCGGCGCCGAGCCGCCGGGCCAGTTCGTGCTTGTCGGCAGAGCGGGTCATCGCGATGACGTGGTACCCGGCGGCCTTCGCGAACTGGATCCCGAGATGCCCGACCCCTCCGATGCCCAGCACGGCGACTCGCGCGCCCGGCTTGGCATCGGCACGGCGGAGCGCGGCCCACACCGTGTAGCCGGCGCACACCGTCGGCGCCGCCGACTCGTACGAGAGCCCATCGGGCAGGAGCACGGTCCCTTCGGCGTCGACGGCGATGTACTCCGCCTGCCCACCGTCCACGTTCACCCCGGTCAGCACCGGAGCGACACAGTTGTTCGCCGTGACGAAGCTGTCGGGATGGCGCTCCCGGCAGAACGCGCACCTGCCGCACGGCCTCTGGGTGATCGGCAGGCCGACGCGATCACCCACGACCCGCGACGTCACACCTTCACCGACGGCGACCACCTCGCCGACGCCCTCGTGCCCGAGCACCATCGGGAAGGGCCGGAGCGACAGGACACCCTGCGCGAGCAGAGCGTCGGTGTAGCACACCCCGCACGCGTGGATCTTCACGAGCACCTGATGCGACCTGGCCTCCGGCATCGGAACGTCCTGCAGCACCCACGGAGCGTTCACCTCGCCGACGACTGCGGCCTTCATGGTCGGCATGGTCGGCATGTCCGGCCCCTTCCTATGGCTCGTGCGTGACCCGGCGCCCAGTCGACCAGCCGGCGGCCTGCTCAGGAAGGCTTCGCGGAACGGTCGGTCCCGGCAACAGGGGGTCGGGGAGACCCCCCTTCGGCTCCTGGATAATGACGAGGTGCCTACGAACGAACCGTTGCGCGAGTTCCTCCGCGCCCGGCGAGCACGGGTGACCCCGCAGGAGGCGGGGATCTCCGAAGGCGTCACCGCACGGCGCGTCGAAGGACTCCGGCGGGAGGAGGTCGCCCACCTCGTCGGCGTGAGCGTCGACTACTACATCCGCTTCGAGCAGGGCCGCGTCTCGCCGTCGGACCACATCCTCGCGGGCGTCGGCCGCACACTTCGCCTCAGTGACGACGAGTACGCACACATGGTGAACCTCGTCCGAGGTCCGGACGACCGGACAGGTCTGGTCGAATCGCCGGAGCCGCGTCCCGCGATGCGATGGGTGCTCGACTCGATCCGCACGCCGGCGTTCATCCTGGGACGCTGCCTGGCGATCGTCGGCACCAACGAAGGCGCGCGCAGGCTCATGGTCGACTTCGACGCGCGCCCCCCGGACGAACGCAACCACGCGCGCTGGGTGTTCCTCGACCCGCTCGCCCGCGAACGGTACGTCGAGTGGGAGGAGGTCGCCCGGGACAACGTCGCGTCACTGCGCCGGCAGGTCGGCCTGTTCCCACACGACCCCCGGCTCGCGGCGTTGATCGAGGAACTGTCGGCGGCCGCGCCGGAGTTCGCCACATGGTGGTCGGCACACGACGTGGTGCAGCATCGGCGCGGGCACAAGCGGTACCGGCACCCGCTGGTCGGTGAACTGACGGTCGCGTACGAGGCCTTCCCCGTCTCCGGTACCGACGATCAGATCCTCTACATCTACACCACCGAGCCGGGGTCGGCCTCCGAAAAGGCTCTGGAACGTCTGCTCCGATGGACGCCACCGGCCGATCGACCTCACGGATAAAGGCGAACCATCGGCCGAAGTGGCCGTCGAGGTCGGATTCCATGACCAGGCGCACCCGGCCCGCCATTTCAGGCGCCACGTCCCGGTGCCGTCCGCCGGGTACGCCGCGCCGGGCCTCGCACTGACGAATATCGCCACATCGCAGCGGGGCTTGTCATAGAAATTTCTCGCTCGCGGTGACACGCACTTCCACCGTGCTCACCGGAGCGGGTACGTCATCCGCCGGAAAACCGCCGTGAATGTTTCGGATCCGCCTTTCGGCGACCGGCCGCCCGCGTGGCCGATTTCGCACCCCACGAAGATCTGGCCGCCCCTTCATTGACACTCCCGCGACAGCCGCCAGAATGACAATGTCGTCGCGAGTGGCGCCCTCTCGACGCGGACCATTCACCTTGCTTTCCTGGTTCCGACTCGAGACGTGGGAGTTCATTCATGCGCTCAGCACTGTCGCGCGCGTTGATGGCGGCGGTCATCGCCGTCGCAGCGGTTCTCGTGCCCGCCGGGCCCGCGTCCGCGGGGGTCTGGCAGCTCACCGACGGGTTCGAGCCGTCGACGAATCCGGCGTCTCGATGGACGTTCACCGTGAACGGCGGATGCGGCGGCCCGTCGTTCGGCGGCTCGTCGAGCACGCCGCGTACCGGCAGCGGGTGGGCCAGCATGATGGCCTACACCGGCGGCGACTGGTGCGCGCTCGGGCGGACCATCAACCTCACACCGGTGACGGTCCACCCGGGCGCACGCTGCACCGCCGGCGTCTGGACGGAACTGTGGGGAGAATGGGCCCAGTTCAACCTTGAGGTGATCGATCCTGACACGTGGACGTACATCGCACTGAAGTCGATCACCCAGGACTGGATCCACGGCTGGGAACAGCAGACGGTGAGCTGGACGGCCCAGCGCTCCGACGTCGTCCTGCGGTTCGCCGTAGTGCAGCGGCAGCCGTACTGGCACGCCGCCCAGGTCGATCTCGACGACGTCGTGGTGCAGTGCGCCTACTGATCGACGAGCCGTCCGGCCCGTCCAACGTCGCGAGGCGTCGCGGCGGCGTTCACCGCCGCCGCGCTCACGGTCGGGGGCCGGCGGCGTGCCCGTCAACGACCCGCACCGCCTGAACCTGGTGAGTCCGGGCCGGGCCGTGACCCGCGCGGCTCGCGCATGACCAGCGGCGCCGTCACGCCGTAGAAGTTTGCGATCAGGTCACGAAGGCGGCCAAGCGGCCTCAGGTTCACTAGCCTCACCGGCATGCCCCTTGCCTCGATTCCGAGCCCTTCCGAGGGGGTCTGGTATCTCGGATTCATCCCGATCCGGGCCTACGCATTGAGCTTCGTCGTGGCGATCCTCTTCGGCATCTGGCTCAGCGAGCGCCGCTGGCGCGCCCGCGGCGGCGAGAAGGGCACGATCAGTGACCTCGCGCTCCCCGCGGTGATCTTCGGACTGATCGGCGCTCGCCTCTACCACGTCATCACCGACTGGCAGACCTATTTCGGCCCGCGCGCGATCAAGGAGCCCTACCGGGTGCTGTTCATCTGGGAGGGCGGGCTCAGCATCTGGGGCGCGGTCGCCCTGGGAGGCGTGGGCATGTGGCTGGCCTGCCGCCGCCGGGGGCTGTCTCTGGGCGCCGTGGCCGACACGGTCGCGCCCACCATCGCGTTCGGGCAGGCGATCGCCCGCTGGGGCAACTGGTTCAACCAGGAGCTGTACGGCGGTCCGACCACGTTGCCGTGGGGCCTGGAGATCGACCAGGCGCACGGCGGCGAGCCAGGCGTGCTCTACCATCCGACGTTCCTGTACGAGTCGCTGTGGGACGCGGCGCTCGGTTTCGCACTGATCATGGCCGGCAGGCGGTTCACGCTGCGCCACGGCCGCCTGTTCGCCCTCTACGTCGCCGGGTACACCTTCGGGCGGTTCTGGATCGAAGGGCTGCGCATCGACCCGGTGGGCGGAGTGGACCACGCGGTCACGTTCCTGGGGCTGCGGATCAACCAGTGGACCTCGATAGTGCTGTTCGTCGGCGCGCTCGTCCATCTCTGGGTGACGCGTGACAAGGACACCGAAGAGATCGTGGTACCGGCCGCGCGACACACGGCCTCGCCCGAGGAGAACGGCGGGCACACCTCCGATCCCGTCGAGAGCACCTGACCCGACCGGCATGCCGCAAGCCTTCCGAATGCCGTCGCGGCGAGATACGGGAACGGTGCGACGCACTTGGCCGGAGCGCCGGGAGCCGCGGCCGGTTCTCCCGTGAACGTTCCCCTCATTCGGCGCGCGTGATTGTCGGTCGGTGTGGCTAGTCTCCGCTCGTCCTTGTCGTCATCGACAGATGGGAAGACCGTGGGATTACCCAGTAGGGCTGGGCGTCGTATCGGAGGGCTGGCGAGCGTCGCGATCCTGGCATCCGGCGCTTTCGTCCCCTCCGCGCAAGCCGCATCCCAGCGTCCCTTTTCAGGTACGGCTTCCACCCCACTCGCATCGGCCGGCAATCCCGTACAGAAACTCACTCTCTCATTCGAGCGGACCACTGCGACGAAGTGCCCCGTGACCTTCAATGTCTACGGAACCTTCGAAGGACTCCCTCCGGGCCTGCAACTCATCCAATACCGCATCGTCGGCACCGAGCAATGGAAAGGCCTCAAATCCCCCGCCAAGCACAACGGCAGCTTCACAGCCCTGCTCGCGACGCTCGACTGGGAATGGGACGCCGAGACACCGACATCAGGTCAGACGTCGGTCCAGATCGAACTCCGGCAACCCGACGGTCTCACGTCGAACACGCTCTACTACTTCAAGTGCGGCATGCCCGACGCGGACGACACCTTCGGCGAGACCTCCGAGCCCATCGTTCGCACGCCCAGCGGCGGCCCGTTGGCCGAACTGGTCGCCGATGCCGACCTCGACGCCGTCCAGGCCCGGTCGGGCGCTGAGGCCGCCCTGGTCAGCAGGTACGGATTCCACCTGGACCTCGACGCGGGCCCGGTCACCTACGAGGAGGTGTTCGCGACGCTTCCTGCCGGGTTCGCGGTGGACGTGTGGGAGGTCACCGGCGCCGCGCTGAAGTCCGTCCTCGCCCACCCGAACGCGGAGGGCTGGGTGCTCACGCCGTCGTCCTCGCTCCGCTACACGTTGGAGGGCGGCGCTGTCACCGAGATGACGTTGAACGGCGTCCCGGTGACCGACGACCAGGTCATCAGAATCGCGGCCAACTACGTCCTGGTGGGCGGCTACGAAGGTTTCCCCCGATGGCCCGGAGTCACCAGCGTCTATCGCGGTGGCCCGGACGACAGAGGGGCCCTGGCCACCTATCTGGTGAAGAACTCACCGGTCAACGCACCGGCCGGCGACCGGGTCACCGTCCGCTGAGCACCACGTGAACGGATGGAGTCCACCCTCGCCCACGAGCAGTTCACGCGAACCGGCTCTGGCCGACCGAGGACCTGGAGGCGTTCGCTTTTCCCGGCCCTGAGGAGCAAGCCTGACCTGAGTCGACCCTGGGCCGTCGAGCGGCGACTCGACGGCCCAGGCAGCGCAAGCCGCACCACCTCGTCCGATGGACGATGCCTGATGTACCCGACTTGCAGAGCCGGAGCCCCTGCCTGGAGCGTGCGGTGACACTTCGCTCCAGGCATCAATACGTGTCGGGGCCACAGTGCGCGTGGCCGGGCGGGATACGAGCCGCGATCTGCTCACGGGCGTGCTCGCAGTCGGCGAAGCTGCGAGGGCAGGCGAGGGCGTGCTCGATCAGGTCCTTGGCCGCGCGTGCCCGCGTGATGCGCTGCTCCAGTCGGGTGACATGGTCGCGCAAGAGCTCTCGGTGATCCATGGGATCCGGTGTGGAAAGCAAAGTGTTCAGCTCTCGCAATCCCAGACCCGCCTCCTTCGCCATCTGGATCAGCGTCACCCGCACCAGAGCGTCCTGTCCGTAGCGACGTTGCCCGCCCACACGCCGCGCGGGCTCGATCAGGCCCCTGCTCTCCCAGTACCGCAGCACGTGTGTGGCCAGTCCGAAGCGTTCCGCCAACTCACCGATGGTCAGGTCCCCGCTTGACTTCATGTGTACATTAAGCGGCACCGTTCACCGCATGATCAAGCAATCCTTCGCGGTGACGCGAGTGGTCAACTCGTGCGTACTTCTCGAACTGGACGGCCACGCGGTGCTCACCGACCCGTGGTTCATCGATCGATGGTTCCTGCGCCGGGGCGAGCCGCTCGGGTTGCGCATCACCGATCTGCCGCCGCTGGCCGCCGTCGTCGTCACCAACCTGGCCGCCGACCACTGGGATCTCCGTGCGCTACGCATGCTCCCGAGCAAGACCTCCACACCGGTGTACGTGCCCACCTCGCGTATGGCGCGCCGGGCCAGAGCTCTGGGGTTCCGGCATGCCGAGCACGTTCGCTGGGGGCAGGTACGTGAGATCGCATCCGGGGTGTCGATGCAGGTCGTTCCCGCTGGGCGGACTCTGGTGTGGCCCAACAACGCCTACGTGTTCAGCACGGCCGGTACGCGCGTGTTCTTCGGCGGAGAGATCGCCGAGGTGGCGCCGCTGGAGCGGTACCGAACCGAGCATCCTCCGGTGGACGTGGCACTGCTCCCGGTGAACGGCCTGCGACCGCTGTTCGGGCCGCGCCTGGTGATGGGCCCAGCCCAGGCGGTGGCCGGGGCATGCGCGGTCGGCGCGGAGGTCCTGATCCCGGTGCATGACGCACACGGGCGTGATCCGCTCTCGGTGCTGTTCCGCACCACCGGCACCGCCTCGGAGGCGATGGCCTTGGCCGGGCCGGACCTGCGAGTGGTGAACCTGCCGACGGGCCGGCGCTGGGCGTCGCCGAGCTGAGTCTGTTCCTGCCGACCGCCGCGGCGGCGGTGGAGGCGACCCACGGCAGCCCGGCCAGGCTGACCGCCCACTTGGCGGTGAGCAGTACCCCCAGCCACCGTGGCGACCGGCGGCGGCCCGTCAGAGCCGCATCTGATCGCCCTCCCGGAGACACCGGTCGACGTCCTCGGCCGCCTGGCAGTGGCGGCAGGTTCCGCGCCGGCGCAGGCCGTAGGCGCAGGCGGCGGCGCCGAGTGCGGCGCCCCACACGATCCACAGCATGCTCGGCGCGTTGGCGCCCCACGAGGCGAGATCGACGCCCATCCGGACGTTCATCAGGCCGGCGGGTATCAGGACGACCGCGATGACGGACGCGGGGATCACGGCGAGCGCCGGCGGCACTCGCCGGCCCGCCTTGAACCAGACCCAGCGTGGGTAGACCTCGCCCCACCGGTGGACGAGCCCGTGGGTGAGGACGCATCCGAAGATCGACGCGATGGCGCAGCCGAGTCCCACCTCCAGCATGCCGGGCGTCTCCCGCATCATCCGCGCGAAGTCCTCGGGGATGCCGAGCGGGATTCCGAAATACCAGGCGATTCTGGTGACCTCGTACGGCACGGGCGCGGCGCACGCCACGTAGACCGCCCATCGGCCCCAGCGGCGCGCCGCGTCCGGCGTGGTCCACCGCCCGGTCACCGCGCCCCGCCGGCCGCAATGCGCGCACGCCCGCCTGGTACGCCTCTGGTAGGCGAGGGTCGCCAGGGCCCACAGCAGGCCACCGGCGAAGACGACGATCAAGTTCACCCGATGCCAGTACAGAATGTCCCCGATGCCGTCCTGCGGCCCCGGCACCCCGGTGAAGGCGAACACCAGCAGCACCGGGGCGAAGGCCACCAGCACGAGCAGGGTGTAGTCAGGGATCACCAGGGCGAGCGTCCCGGCCAGGGCCCAGCCGAAGACGACCAGCGCCGTACGGGTACCGCCTCGTCCCCATTCCCTGGTCATCGCCAGCGCGACCGTCGCGCCGACCAGTCCGATGACGGCCATGGCCGGAGCGACGATCCCGACCTGGCCGCCCTCCAGGATCGAACCCGTCGCATGCTCGTCGTCGACGGACGCGAACGGAAAACCGCCGCCGCCCAGCGCCCAGAAGAGCCCGAGCGCCGCATATGACAGCGACCACGCGGCCGCGGCGTATCCGGACCAGGCCGGCCAGTACCTCCACCAGCGGAGCATCTCCCCATCACATCCCAACGATCGTGTTCCGGAATCACGTCCGGACGCACCCGCGCCCGCAGGCATCCCAGGCGGCGCGAACCCTCGTCCACGGCCCTGTGCTCCTGAATTCAGCGTCGAGGAGACATGGGCCGTCGGCCCAGGTGCCGAACGGCATGGCCGAGGGGGATTCGGGCGGGTCAATGTGCCGTTCGGCACAAGCCGGGGAACGGCTTGGTACCTAGGCTCTGGGTATGCGCACACGACTCAGCGGAGCCCCGCGGTGGCGCCGGCGGGCCGGTGCGGCCGCCGCCGTCCTGGTGGCGCTGACCGGAATCGTCACCGCGCCCGCGTACGGCCCGCCGGCCACGCTGCCGATGTCCTTGACGATGGCGGCCGCGCTCGGGGTGCTCTCCGCCTGGCCGTACGACGGCCGCCGGATCGCGGCGGTCACCGGCGGGGCGGGCATCGTGTCGCTGGCCGCGACCGCCGGCGTCCTGCTGCTCAGCGGTGAACATCGAGCGGCAAGCTCTGCGACCGGCTGGATGGTCGGCGAGTCCGCGAGCCTGCTCGTGCTGGTCGTCCTGGTGGTGCGTACCGCGCCTGCCCGCCACGCGCTGATCGCCGCGGGACTGGCGGGGGCGGCCACGCCGGTCCTGCTGCTGCGGTTCGGGCTGGGGCCTGCGACCACCGCGGCGCTGGCCGGATTCGCCGTCTGGGGGCTGTCGGCGGCACTCGCGGCCACGGTCGGGCTCTACCTGCGCTCCTTGGACGACCATCGCGCCCGCTCGATACGCGCGGCGCGCCAGGCGCAACGCACGCAGCTCGCCCGCGACCTGCACGACTTCGTCGCCCATGACGTCAGCGGGATGCTCGCCCAAGCCCAGGCCGGCCGGATCCTCGCCGAACAGGATCCGCAGCGGGCGGCGGCCGCGTTCCAGCGCATCGAGCAGGCCGCGCTCCAGGCGCTGGCATCGATGGACCGGACCGTGCGGATGCTGCATGACGCGGACGATCTCGCGGCCGGGGAGTCGGCGGGCAGAACGCCGCTCCCGGCACTGGCGGACCTTCGAGATCTGGCCGATCGGTTCTCCGGCTCCGGCACCGCAGTGGTGGGCCTCGACATCGACGCGCGACTCGAAGACCCCGATGGCGTCCTGCCCCGGGAAGTGGCCGCCACGGCGTACCGGATCGTCGTGGAGGCACTGACCAACGTGCGCCGCCACGCGGTGACGGCGAGCCGGGTGGAGGTCACCGTCCGCCGTATCGTGGGTGACCTCACCGGGGGCGCCCTGGAGGTCACCGTGACAGACGACGCTCGAACCGGACCCGCATCCGACGGCGCCCGAACCGGACCCGCATCCGACGGCGCCCGAACCGGATCCCCATCCGACGACGCTCGAACCCGACCCGCACTTCCCGCCCACGTGCTCGGCACCGCGGGCCGCGGCGGCGGGTTCGGCCTGGCCGGCCTGACCGAACGCGTCGAAGCGCTCGGCGGCGAGCTGGCCGCCGGCCCCCATGCTCCGCACGGATGGCGTGTCACCGCCACCATGCCGCTGGCCGCCTCGCTCCACGGCGAGGACATCCGGCCGGTGACAGCATGACCGGCGGGGACATCCGGCCGGTGACGGCATGACCGGCGGGCCGATCCGCGTTCTGGTCGCCGACGACCAGGAGAACATCCGCAGCGCGTCCCGGATCATCCTTGACGCCCAGCCGGACATGACCGTCGTCGCCGAGGCCGCCTGCGGGGCGACCGCCGTCGAACAGGCCCGCCATCTGCGCCCGGACGTGGTGCTCGCCGACATCCGGATGCCCCGCGTCGACGGACTCGAGGTGACCCGCCTGCTCGCCGGGCCACAGGTGGACGACCCGATCCGTGTCGTGGTCGTCACCACCTTCGACCTCGACGACTACGTCCACACCGCACTGCGCAACGGCGCCTGCGGCTTCCTGCTGAAACGCTCCAGCCCCACCCTGCTCGCCGAAGCCGTCCGCGCGGCCATGTCCGGTGACACCCTCATCAGCCCGCAGATCACCGTACGGCTCCTGCGCGCCTTCACCGCGCCACCGCCGCCCACGTCCGACCGCGCCGACCGCACGCGGCTCACCGATCGCGAAGTCCAGATCACCCGCCTGGTCGCCCAAGGTCACACCAACGCCGAGATCGCGACCGTCCTGTTCATCTCGCCCGGCACGGTCAAGAACCACATCGCCGGCATCCAGCGCAAGCTCGGGGCCCGGAACCGCGTCGGCATCGCCGCCTGGGCCTGGGCCACCGGCCACGCCACCCCGTGACCGCGCTCGCCCGCCACCACATTCGCACGCCGTACGGCTCACATCCGGTGCCAGCGGGCCTCCGCGAAGCAGTAAACGGCGAACAGCACCAAGCCGACGGCGATCACGACGAGCAGCCATGGACCGATCGGGGTATCAGCGAGCGACTTGAGCGCGCCGTCGATGCCGACCGCCTTGTCGGGGTCGTACGTGAGGGCCGCCTGGCCGATCAGCGCGCCGGCGGCGAGAGCGATGACGCCACGGGCGACATAGCCGACCTTGCCGATGTTGACCACGAGAGCGTGGGCGCGCGGCTCGGCCACGTGCATGTCCCGCATGAACTTCCCGGTCCACCCCTCGTGAATCCAGGACACGCCGAAGCCGATCAAGGCAAGCGCTATCAGGGCGACCAGGATCTGGCCACCGGGCAGGTCGAACAGCGCCTTGGCGGCATCCTGCGACTGGCTGTCGGTCGAGGAGGCGGCCTTGTTCTGGGTGAGCAGGGCCACCATCGAGAACACAAGGGCGATGTAGACGGCGGCCTTGGCGATGGACTCGACGCGGTAATGGACCTCGGGCCGACCCCAGATGGCCTCGGAGACGTGCCAGATCGTCAATGCGGCCAGGCCGACGGCCATGACCCAGAGCAGAGTGTCACCGAGAGGCGCGTCGCGCACGATGTGGATCGCACTACTCTTGTCGGCCTCCCCGCCTCCGCCGTAAGCGATCTGGAGAGCGGCCAGCCCGATGATCGCGTACAGGACGCCGCGGGAGGCAAATCCGACTTTGGCGAGTTTCTGCAGGACGGGGTGGTCGGCCATTCGCCGGGCCGCACCCTCCAGCCGCCGGCCGGCCTGCTTCGCGGTCGACATCGAGGTTCCTCTCGGATAGCAGGTCGGTCTGGCTGCTGACCTGGACCGGGTCGGTCAAACGTGCGATGTTCGTACCCACTTCCCGCCATATAACCAATGTGCCGGTTAGTGGCCGACTCATTCGTGCAGACGCCGCGAAAGCGCGCAATCCACCACGAGAACGGCCACTGCGCCCGCGCCCCTCGTCCTCCTCGTGCAGTTCGCGTGTAGACCCGCGACCAGCCGTGCCAGCATGGTCGGCATGCTCGCGATCATGGCGCGAACGGAGGACGGTCACCGGCACGTCCCGTGCCGCCGATGGCGCAGTAGCCGTTGGGGTTCTTGTACAGGTGGGGGTGACCGCACCTGTGTGGTCGGTCATGCGGACACGACATCCCGCGTTGGGTGCGGGGGCGGAGCCCCTGCCTTGGGGTTTGGAGCGGGAGCCCCAAAAACACAGTCCGAGCGAAGCGAGGGCTATTTCGTGTGGACCCGCACACATGACTGCGGACCACACCCGATGGGTGCGGTCCGCAGTTCGATGGATCAGGCTTCGCCGGTGGTCAGACCGATCGGGCAGGAGACCCCGTGCCGCCTATGCCGCAATACCCATGCGGCACCTTACATAGGTAATGCGGTGCAAGCGCCGCGCATCGGGCCATAGATCTGCTGGCAGATGCCGCTGCAACCTCGTGATCGGGGCACCACGGACGCCCCTGTTCGGGAGATACCCGTCCTCCGTCGGCGGCGGAGGACGGGTGTTCTCCGAACGCGAAGGGGGCAGGGCACGTGAGGTCAAGAGCGCGACCTCAGAAGGAACCTCAAGGTTTGGGGCGTAGCCCTCAATGAATACGGTCCGAGCGAAGCGAGGGCCATTTCCACGGCGGAGCCCGCCACTAGGCGGGGCGGGCTCCAAGATCAGGCGCGACTTCCGAGTAGGACCCGCCACTCGTGGGATCGGGCTCCGAGATCAAGCCTCGCCGGTGGTGAGGCCGATGGGGCAGCTCACGCCGGTGCCAACGAGCGTGTATCTATGTGCCCCATGCGGAAAGCTGTGATCTACTGCGGGATCAGCCAGGACCGTGCGGGCGCTGGACTCGGCGTCGCCCGCCAGGAAGCCGACTGCCGGACACTGACCGAACGCCGAGGCTGGCAGGTAGTGGACGTCTACTCCGACAACGACGTCAGCGCCTACTCCGGCAGTCCCCGCCCCGCGTGGCGAAGACTGCTTGAGGACATCGAAACCGGCACGGTCGACGCCATCGCCTGCTGGCACGTCGACCGACTGACACGATCCCCCCGCGAACTCGAAGACGTCATCGACCTGGCCGACGACTCGAGATTTAGCCTCGAATCCGACACCTCGGCACTGAACCTTTCCGATAACCTCCAAGTGTGGGACATACGTTCGATGGTCGAGGCATGGCTCTACCGATGCTAAGCATCCCCGCAGGTCACCCAGCACACCGGACCACGGGAGCGCCGCTCTCCTAATGCGGTGTTTCTCAGGGTGAAGCGTTGACGTAGGAAGCCGCTGTGCCGGCTCGCGCTCGGCCAGGGCAAGCTCCGCTCGGCTCGGCGGTCCACCCTGGCGCCAGATCGACGCGGCCCAGATGCTTCAGCACTCCGCGAGCGAGAATGTACGCGTCCGCGGCGACGCGGCAAGCAGCCCGGCGAGCGTCGGGCCGGCCGTCGTTGTCCAAGACCAGCCGTTCGGCGTCTGCTGATGAGCAGCGGCGCCTCACGCATGAGAATCGAGTATCTGTTGTGCGAGCTCATCCAGGCGTCGCGGGCCGCGCTGATGCGTTCGGCCACCTGCTCGACGTCGGGCGGCTCGGCATCCGGGGTCAGGGTCTTGTAGGTGAAGATGGCCCGCTCGATAGCACCGACTTGGGGACGGCCGGGATCGTGGTCGTCGCGAGGGCTCTCCCCCAACAGGACCGCCGTCCGCACTCCAAGGACCTTGGCTATCTCTCGCAGCAGCGGCAGAGACGGCGTCCGCTTGCCCTGCTCAAGCAACTCGATGTGCCCGGGTAGTGCAGCCGGCCTGCGTCGCCAGCCCGGTGGTGCTCATCCCAAGCCGCTCGCGCTGATGTCGGATCATGTGCCCCGTGCCGGCGTCATTCATCAGCCCTGACTTTCCTGAAGCCTCGACAACCTCAGGCTAAGAGCTCCTAACGCAATGAGGTGAGGCGTCGCCAGCAGATGAGGGCGCAGGCCAGGCTAAGGAAGGCCTGGTGGATGTCAGCGCGGACTTCCCAGCGGATGCGCAGGCGTCGGAAGGCGTGTAGTAGGGCGAAGGTCTGTTCAACGACGTAGCGGTGTTTGCCTAGGCCGGACCCGTGTGCGGTGCCGCGGCGGGCGATGAGTGGCCGGATCTGCAGCTTGCGCACCAGGCGGCGATACTTGTCGTGGTCGTAGCCGCGATCGGCGAGTACAACGTCGGGGCGCCGGCGGGGGCGGCCGCGTTTGCCACGCACTTTCGGGATGGCCTGCAGGAGCGGGATGAGCTGGGTGACGTCGTTGCGGTTGGCGCCGGTGAGGATGACAGCCAGCGGGATGCCGGTGGCGTCGATGATCAGATGGTGCTTGCTGCCGGCCCGTCCGCGATCGACTGGCGACGGGCCGGTCTGCGGCCCCCTTTTAACGCCCTGATCTGGGAAGAGTCCACCGCAGCTCGGGAGAGGTCGAGCGCGTCCGCCGCCCGCAGGCGGTCAGCAGCAGCTCGTGCAGGCGCTGCCAGACCCCGGAGGCGTTCCACTCGGCCAGGCGCCGCCAGCAGGTCATGCCCGAGCCGTAGCCCAGCTCCTGCGGCAGATGCTCCCAGGCGATCCCGGTGTGCAGTACGAACAAGATGCCCTGCAACGCCAGGCGATCATCCAGCCGTTTGCGCCCCGGATGCCGGAACCGACGCTGGTGCTTGGGCAGCAGCGGCTCGATCACCGCCCACAGCTCGTCGCTGACCTCCCACGGCTTCAGCCGTGCCACCTGCTTCCCCTCTCGCTTGGCTGCAGCGAGAGATCAAACCACAACAAAGATCATTCTGTTAGGAGCTCTAAGGCGGAGAGCCATGCTCACGCGAGGTTCTAGATTCATGTCGTCGTCCGGACCCGGCCGCCCCTCGTGACCGGCTCGGCTGAAATCCCGACCGCCGACACGGCAGGTGATCAGCGCATCAGGGCCAGGCAGCAGGACGGCTCACGCCGGCGAGTCGAGCGCGAGCCGTACAGCGAGATCTCCGGAAGCTACTCCTCGGTCGGAACCAGGCCCGTCGGGCAAGCGGCCACTGGGATGGGTCACCTGCGTTGACACTGGTGCCGCCGAAGTAGCCGTTGATGGAGGCACTATAGGAGTGGTTGTAGCTTCTGGTCCGCAGATGCGTCATGACCTACGATGCCTCGACTTGAGGTAGTCGTGCACCCACTTCTTGCTGCTGCGCCACATGCCGTCGTCTCCCTTGACCGCACGGAGTCGTCCCCGTGCGGCGGCCACGCGAAGTGCGTTTTCGGTGACGTCTCGCGTGGCGAGAGCCGGTAGTGGTACGAGCTTGACCGGACCGGCCACCGCTGGCATGACAAAGCGGTACAGATTCGTCGTCACACTGCGTGCGATGAGTTCGCCCAACGGGCCGAACTCGTCATTGTCAGCTCGGCGCATCGCCTGAAGGTACTTGTCGCGATCGCGCTTGTAGATGATCGCGGGCGGGTATCCGATTCTGCCAAGTATCAAGTTGAGCACCAGGCGGCCCGTCCGTCCGTTGCCGTCGAGGAACGGGTGTACCTGCTCGAATCGGCTATGAATACGGGCCAAGCGTTCGGGGAGGGCTTCGTCGGACTCGTCCCGAAGGCCGTCAACCGTCTTCACCCAGTCCTGCATCCGGGGATCCACTTCCGGCCATGACGGCGGCTTCATGCCCCCGGGGAACCTGGCGATCTCGTGTTGTCGGAAGTTTCCCGGCCCCTCGGCGGGGGTGGCATGCGGGTGAGGATCTACAGCCCACACGAGCGACATGGCGGTGTGGTGGATCTGACGAATCTCCTGGAGCGTGATGAGTTCGCCGTTCTGCCAGTCTCCCGGCTCCAGTGCCTGCCCATACACCCACTTCGCTGCATCACCGTACCCCCTCACCTCCATGTAGTCCCTGAGCGGCTTCGCACCTACAGCCCGCCCCTCCTCGAGGAGCTTCTCCACCTCCTGCAGGACAAGGGTGTTGCCCTCGATCGCAGTACTGTTGTGGGCCTCCTGGTGCCAGATGTCGGACCAGATGTCCTCCGCCTCGGCGGGCGAAGGCAAACCGCCCAAGCGGTCACGGAGCTCTCGAACGGCCTCGTCAAGGCGCAGATATACGGTCGCCCTGGACGGCCTCCCCGGTCCAGACACCGGTGCCTCCCGTGATTTTGTTCGGCTAAGCCAAAGTAACTGTACCGAACAAATTTGCCCTTGTTGTTCGCCTCGGCCGAACCAATCGAACCGAACAACTCGCCGCGCCGGGCCAAGGCAAAGCCAGACGTCCGAGGCGGCCAGGCGCCTGGCTGACAACGCCATCACGCCGTGGGCTCCTCCGCCCACGACGAGACCTCCGAGCTGGCCTGACCACCACCCGGAGGTCTCAGCATCCCGGCTACTCCTCCACAGAGGTCGTCAGCCCGGTCAGGCACCAGGCCGAAGGGTCACCTGCGTTGACGCCGGTGCCGCGGATGCCGCAGTGGCCGTTCGGCACCTTGAACAAATATTGCTGGTGCTAGCGATTCTCCTCGGGCAACAATTCGCGGCCGAGCTCGGTCGAGAGGTCTTGCTCGGATGTCTCTGGAGAAACCCCGGGGGTGTACGTCCTCGGATCTTCTTTCAGCAGGCCCCCGAGGGCAAGACCGCCAAAAACCGCCTGCACCTGGGCGTACGCGCCGCACCCGGCCTGCAAGGCGACGAGCGGATGGCCGCCCTCGAAGCGGAGTGCAAGCGCCTCGTCGGTTTCGGCGCCACCCGCTTGCGCCGCGACGAGCCGGCGCCTCCTCCCAGCGCGGACTACATCGTGATGGCCGATCCGGAGGGATACGAGTTTTGCTTGCACTGAACGACGGGGAACTTCACCCCGGTGAGGTCTTCGGAGACGGCCCACAGCCGCTGCTGGACGGCTACCTCGTACGACTCCGGGCTGGAGGTGACCAGCCCGGGGTGGCCCATGACCTCGAAGCGTCCGCCGGGACCGTAGTACTGGCCGCCGAGCACGGCGGGGTCGGTGGCGGCGCGCAGGGTCGGCAACGCACCCATGGCCGGCGTCTGGGTGATCAGCGGCGCGAGCCAGGTGAGCGGAAGCCTGATGGCCGCGGGGGTGTTGCGGGCGAGCTCGGTGCTGGAGACACCGGGGTGCGCAGCCACCGCGATGGTGGTGCCGTGCGCGGCGAGCCGGCGCTGCAGCTCGTATGTGAACATCAGGTTGGCCAGCTTGGACTGACCATAGGCGGCGACCCGGCTGTACGACCGCTCCCACTGCAGGTCGTCGAAGTGGATCGCGGCCCGGATGCGGTGGCCGGTGCTGCCGACCGTGACCACGCGCGAGCCGGGCACCGGCAGCATCAGGTCCAGCAGCAGCCCGGTGAGCGCGAAGTGGCCGAGGTGGTTGGTGCCGAACTGCATCTCGAAGCGGTCCCTGGTGGTCTGCTTCGGGGTGTACATGACGCCGGCGTTGTTGATCAGCAGGTCGAGCCTGTCGAGCCGAGACTGCAGCGCCGCCGCCGCGGCGCGGACGGAGTCGAGCGAGGTCAGGTCCAGCGCCTGCACGGTCACGTCGCCGGTCATGCGGGCCGCGGCCTGCTCGCCCTTCTCGACGTTGCGCACGGCGAGCACCACGGACGCCCCATGCTCGGCGAGCGCCTTCGCGGTCTCGTACCCCAGCCCGGTGTTGGCACCGGTCACCACGGCCACCCGCCCACGTTGGTCCGGAATGTTCGCCGTCGTCCACTTCTCGCTCATGCGAGGCTCCTAGGTAACGTACCGAAGGTATCTTGTGCCGACAACGCTAAGATACTCGCGGTACGTTGTCAACGTACCGGAGGTACTTAAATTAGACTGGCAGCCATGGCTTTCCAGCGGGCGCGAACCGAAGAGCAGCGGGAGATCCGCCGACGGGCGATCCTCGACATGGCGTCGGCGATGCTCGACGAGATGCCCGTGACCGCGGTCACCCTCAACGAGCTCAGCCGCCGGGTCGGCCTGGCGAAGCCGAACGTGCTGCGCTACTTCGAGTCTCGCGAGGCGGTGCTGCTGGAACTGCTGGACCGATTCCTGCAGGAGTGGCTGACGGAACTGGCGGGCGAGTTGGCCGCTGGCATCGACGCGATTCTCCCCATGGCGGTGCGAGCGGAAGCGGTGGCAGAGATCCTCAGCCGCTCACTCTCCAGTCGAGCGGTGCTGTGCGACCTCTTCGGCGCCCAGGGCAGCGTGCTGGAACACAACGTCTCCGTCGAGGTCGTAGCACGCTACAAGCGCGCCTCCCTGGACCGCCTGACAACCATGTCCGCCCTGATCCAGAACTACCTGCCGGAGCTGGGCGAGAACGCAACACTGTTCAGCCTGCAAACCATGGTCATGGCCGGTGCGCTGTCGGCGTACAGCACACCCCCACCCAGCCTGCAGGCGGCCTACCAGGCCGAGCCCGATCTGGCCCGCTTCCACTTGGAGCTGAAGGACTCCTTGGAGCTGGCCCTGACCGCAACCCTCCTGGGCGTGCTGCCCCGCCGCTGACCTGCCTTGCACAGGACAGGTCCTGGAGCCTCGATCCTCGGTCGGAACCAGGCCCGTCGGGCAGGCGCCCCCCTGGATGGGTCACCTAGCTTGACGGCGGTGCCGCCGATGCCGCAGTAGCGAGCCGCCCTGCCGCACCACTGGATACGGCCGCCCTATTGCTATAGAGATCGGCAGGTCTGCCATGAGATGAGCGGCAGAACGGCCATCAATATCTCGGCGAATCTGCCATGAGAGATGCGGCAAATCTGCCACACGTAGAGGTGAGCCCGCCTATCCTGAGCCAGTGGACACCGATGAGCTGACGGTCTTCCCCCGGCGTGCGGAAGCCATGGCTGTGGAGGCACTGGTCGACACCCGGGTCGTAGTGATCAATGGTGCCAGGCAGGTCGGCAAGAGCACCCTGGCCCAGGCGATCGTGCACAGGACGCCGGGATCACGGGAGATTTATCTGGATCAGGCGGCGGTGCGCGCTGCGGCACGACAGGACCCTGACGGAGTCGTCCACCATGACGGGCTCATGCTCATCGACGAGGTCCAGCGCGTACCCGACCTCCTGCTCTCCATCAAACGCGAGGTGGACGCCGACCCTCGCCCAGGACGCTTCCTGCTGACAGGCTCGGCCCGGCTACTTGGCCTACGTGATCTTCCCGACGCACTTCCCGGCCGATCCGAGACGATCGAACTCTGGCCGCTCTCCCAGGGGGAAATCGAGCGCAGCGCCGACGGATTCGTGGATGCGGCGTTCCAGAAGGGACCTGACCTCGAGATTCCGAGATCCCGACTCCGCAGAGCCGATTACCTTGACCGCGCACTACGGGGCGGATACCCGGAAGCGGTCCACCGTCCTACACATCGGAGAAGGGCACGGTTCTTCGAGTCCTACATCTCCGATCTGATCAACCGGGACGTTAAACAGGTCTCCGATATTGAGCGGCCCGCGGACATGCGGCGCTTGCTGAACGTTCTCTGTGGACGCATGGGCGGGCTGACAGTGATCGACAACATCAGTCGTGACCTCGGACTTCCGCGCAACACCGTGAAACGGTACGTCGACCTGCTCGACCTGGTTTATGTCATCAGGCGGATACCGGCCTGGTCGTCCAATGCCACGACACGTGCGGTCGCGACCCCCAAGCTACTGATCGTGGACTCCGGACTGGGGGCACACCTGGCAGGCCTCACCCCAGCCCGGACTACCGGCATAACCGCCCCAGTGGGTCCCCTTCTGGAGAACTTCGCCCTGGGCGAGCTGGCTCGCCAACTGACATGGGCCGAGGAGCCCGTACGCCTCTACCACTATCGCGACCGAGACAACGTCGAGGTCGACGGCATCCTGGAACGAGCATCCGGCGAAGTCGTCGGCATCGAGGTCAAGGCGGCCGAAACCGTACGAGCAGACGACTTCAAGGGACTCCAGCACCTGGCCCGCAAACTCGGTGACCGCCTGATCGCCGGCTTCGTCCTCTACGCGGGTCAAGAAACACTCCCATTCGGGGACCGAATGCGGGCCCTGCCACTGTCCGCGCTGTGGGAAGCGGCCCCAGCCTCCTGACCCGATCGGGCACCACGCCGAAGGGTCACCTGCGTTGACACCGGTCCCGCCGATGCCTCAGTGGCCGTTGGGGCAGACGGCAGTTGCGTACGCTACAGCTCGAGAGATGCCTCTGGCTCGGATAGGTTCGTGCCTACTCTGGAACCATGGATTTCGACGATGATGCCGGCGCCGGCACCGAGGACGCTCTCGATGAGCCGCAGCTTCCTCGGCACCTCGCCGCTCTGGTCGGTGCTCTTCAAGGGCCGGCAGACCTTGGCGTCCATCATGACTGGTATCTCACCTATCCTCACCGCGAGGAGTCCGACGGAGCGATCATCGCGTGATCCTCTGTGACACGGGTCCCTTGGCCGCCACGTTCAACAGAGCAGACAAGGATCACGCCCGCTGCGTGCGATTCCTCGCACAGAACTGGACCAGACTCGTCGTACCTTCGCTCGCGGTGACAGAGATCTGTCACCTGCTCTCCGATCCGATTCGTGGTAGTGCCGCTCGACCGCTATACGCTGAAAGACGGCGCAACAGGGAATGTCGTCCTATGACCCACGGTGTTTCCGTTGGACCTCCCGGGCTCTTCCAGAAGCTTGGTCTTGGGCGCGAGGTTCGGTTCGACAACATTGCCTTTGCGTGCCTGCTGACACTGACCGTCCTGCCATATCCGACAGCCTCAAGCTGGAGCCGCGAGCACCCGGAGCATGACGGTGCGCAGTGCGTTGGCCGCCTCGGAGCGCGACATCCGACCGGCGTCGACCTCTTCGCCCGCAGCGTGACCGATCTTGATGATGACCGCGGCGAGCCAGTCGGACGGGAGTCGGTTGTCGAACTCTCCGCTCTCCTGGCCGCGCTGGATCACTCGATTGATCCGATCGGCGACGGGTGAGTGGCGCTCCTGGTCGACCTGCGGGCTCACCGGGAGGGAACCGATTCGCTTAGTAAGGACGGGATACCGCTCTGCGGTCCGGGCGCCGGCCTGAAGTACGCGCATCAATGCGTCCGCTGCGGGTCCGATGTCCGGCTCAGCCGCGTCCATCGCCGCAATGGCATCCTCGGTAATCCGGTCGACGACGGCCGCCATCAGATGCTCCCGCGATGGGAAATGGGCGTAGATGGTCTGTCGGGTCATCCCGGCAGCGATGGCGATGGTGTCGAGGCTGGCATCTGGCTGCGCGTCGAGCAGTTGGACCGCCGCATCGAGGATGGCGAGCCTGTTGCGGCGGGCATCGGCACGGCGGTTACGCATCGGCGACGGACTCATCTCTTACACCTTGCCAAACTTCTTGGAAGACTTATATGTTACAGCTCGTAAAGGTTACGTAGAAACTGCAGCCTGGTGGGGGTAACATGCGCGGGCTCGATCGCACCAACCCAAAGCAGTTCATAGCCGACTTCTTTACCTACTTCATGACCGACCTGGTGTGCGGCAGCGAGGACGTGGCGCTCATCGTCGACCGCTACCACACACCAGACATCGTCCAGATCGCCGACGGCACCCGGATGGACCGGACCAAGCTCATCGCGCACGCCCGTCCGGCACATAAGCATCAACCCAGTGCTCGCTGGGAGGTACACGAGGCAATAGCCGACGGGGACCGGATCGCCGCCCGCTACACCCTGCACTTCCAGAGCCGGAAGCGGGAAGGCCGTATGGAGGTGCACTTCTTCGGGCAGTTTGCCGACGACGGGCGGATGCGACAGGCGCACATGCTCACCCGGTTCGTTCCGGTCAAGGCCGAGGACATTGCAGAAGCCGGGGCAGGCACCCAGGTCAGCTCGGGACAGCCGGCGACGGAGACGTCCCACCGTAGGCAGATATCGTCATGACCGTAACTACCTACACCGTGATCGGGATGGCCTGCGGACACTGCGCGGACTTCGTCACCCAGGAAATCGAACGCATCTCGGGCGTTACCACCGTGGCGGTGGACATCGAAGGCGACACTGTCACGGTGACCAGCGACCGGAGGCTCGACATCGCCGAAGTACGCGCTGCAGTCGAGGAAGCCAGCTACGAACTAGCTGATGCGCCAGGCGATCACCGCACCGGGGTCAGGCAGCAGGACGGCTCACGCCCGTGAGTCGCGGAGAGGTCACCCAGCTTGGCCTTAGTAGCCGTTAGGTTCTTGTACAGATGGTGGTGACCGCACCCTGTGTAGTCGGCCATGCGGACACGAGACCCCGGGTGCGGGGCGGAGCCCTGCCTTGGGGTTTGGGGCGGGAGCCCCAAGAGACACAGTCCGAGCGGAGCGAGGGCCATTTCCGGGCGGACCCGCACACATGACTGCGGACCACACCCCGATGGGTGCGGTCCGTAGTTCGATGGATCAGGCTTCGCCGGTGGTCAGACCGATCGGACACGAGACCCCCGTGCCGCCTATGCCGCAATACCCATTTGGCACCTTATACAGGTACTGCTGGTGATAGTCCTCGGCATAGTAGAAGGTGGGGGCCGGGGTGATCTCGGTGGTGATGTCGCCGTAGCCGGCGGTGGTGAGGACCTGCTGGTAGGCGTCGCGGGAGGCCTCGGCGGACTTCTCCTGGGCGGGGCCGTGGGTGTAGATCGCGGAGCGGTACTGCGTGCCCACGTCGTTGCCCTGGCGCATGCCCTGGGTGGGGTCGTGTGCCTCCCAGAAGACCTTGAGCAGCTCCTCGTAGGAGACCTTGGCCGGGTCGAAGACGACGCGGACGACCTCGGCGTGGCCGGTGAGGCCCGTGCAGACCTCCTCGTAGGTCGGGTTGGGCGTGTGGCCGCCCTGGTACCCCACCGAGGTGGAGACGACGCCCGGGGTCTGCCAGAACTTGCGCTCGGCGCCCCAGAAGCAGCCCATGCCGAACTCGGCGATCTCGGTCCCGTCGGGGTACGGCGGGGCCAGCGGCGCGTCGAGGACCGCGTGCCGCGCGGGCACCGGTATCACCTCGGCGCGGCCGGGGAGTGCCTCCTGCGGCGTTACCATCGAAGTCTTGTTCTTGCCGAAGAGCCAACCCATCGTGCACCTCCGTCGGACACTCTTTGCACACTAGGCAACCACCGGCGACCGGTGAATGTTCCTGGCGTAAGCATCTCTTAAGATCTGGCTCAGAGATCCTTATTTGTGGTAAAGGCTGCCAGCAGCGAAGATAGGGTACATGCCTGATTCGCGCCGCGGTGTCCTGTATGGCGTAGCCGCCTACACGATGTGGGGCCTGTTCCCCCTTTACTGGCCCCTGTTGAAGCCGTCCGGTGCCGTCGAGATCCTCGCCCACCGCGTGGTGTGGTCGCTGGTGGCCGTGATCGCCGTACTCGCCGTACGGCGCCACTGGTCCTGGTTCCGCGAGCTGGCCAGACAGCCGAGGAAGCTGCTCCTGCTGACGCTGGCGGCCGTGACGGTCTCGGTGAACTGGGGCGTGTACATCTACGCGGTGAACGCGGGGCACGTGGTCGAGAGCGCGCTTGGGTACTTCATCAACCCTCTGGTGAGCGTGCTGTTCGGAGTGCTCGTCTTCCGGGAACGGCTGCGGCCCTGGCAGTGGACGGCCGTGGGGCTCGGCGCCCTGGCCGTGATCGTGCTCGCGGTCGACTACGGCCGGCCGCCCTGGATCGCCCTGGTGCTCGCGGTCAGCTTCGGCACCTACGGGCTGATCAAGAAGGCGGCGAACGTGGGGGCGGCCGAGAGCCTCACCGTGGAGACGCTGGTGCTGCTGGTGCCCGCGCTGGCCTACCTGGCGTTCCTCCAGTCGCAGGGGACGGCCACCTTCGGCGCCGCGGGCCTCGGCCACGCCGCGCTGCTGGCCGGCGGCGGCGTGGTCACCGCGATTCCGCTGATGTGCTTCACGGCCTCCGCGATCCGGGTGCCGCTCAGCGTGATCGGGCTTCTGCAGTACATCGCGCCCATCCTGCAGTTCCTGTGCGGCGTCCTGGTGGCGCACGAGACCATGGCGCCCAGCCGCTGGGTCGGATTCGCGATCATCTGGCTGGCGCTGGCGGTGTTCAGCTGGGAGGGACTGCGCCACGCCCATGCGACCCGCCGCGCCGCCACCCCCGCCCCGGCGCTGGAGACCGTCTGACACTTCCCAGGACCGGGCGTCGGCCCCTTCGACTCCCCCAGCTTGTACGCCGGACCGTCTGGCACTCCCGGGACAGGGCGCCGGAAGATCTGCACTTCCCAGGACCGGGCGTCGGAGCCTTTCTGGACAGGACGTCCGGCGGGGCGAAGTGGCTCCGCCGGCCCGTGTCCATGGCTCCTACATCGCCGGAGGTAGCCGTCCGGGCGCGGGTACGTCCCTGGCGGTACGACGGACGCCTCGGCCGGCGGACGACGGGCCCTCCTCCCGCGAGAGAGCATCGACGGGACCCGAGGGAGGGACCCGATGGCAGATCGCCTTTTCCGGTTCGGCGTCGTCGCCGCCACGGCGCGCGGCGCCGATGAATGGACCGCGCTCGCGCGCCGCGCCGAGGACCTGGGGTACGCGACATTCCTCACGCCGGACACGCTGGACACCCTGCCGCCCCTGCCCGCGCTCAGCGCGGCCGCGGCGGCGACGTCGACCATCGGGCTGGGCACGTTCGTCCTGTCGGTCGCCAACCGGCGGCCCGAGCAGCTCGCGTGGGAGGTCGACGGCCTGAGCTTCCTGTCCGGCGGCCGGTTCGAGCTGGGCCTGGGCGCCGGCCGGCCGGACGCCGAGCGGGACGCGGCCCGGCTCGGCGTGCCGTTCGGCACGGTGGACCAGCGCATCAGGAAGCTGGAGGAGGTCATCCGCCAGGTCCGCACGTGGCACGACTCCACGAAGGCGCCGTCGGCGGGCGCGGACCGCGCCGGTGCCGGCGGGGCCGGGCCGCGGGTGCTGATCGCGGCGGGCGGGGCGCGCATGCTGGGCTTCGCCGCCAGGAACGCCGACACCGTCGCCCTGGGGCTGCCGCCCTCGACCACCGAGGACGGGCTCGGCGAGCCCGTGCGGCTGGTCCGGCAGGCCAGTGACGACTTCGACCGCCTGGAGCTCAGCCTCGGGCTGCACGTGGTCGGGGACGAGGTGCCGCCGTGGCTGGCCGACAAGATGGGCCCCGACCTGCCGGAGGACTCGATCGCCGTCCTTTCCGGCTCCCCGCGGCAGATGGCCGACCGGCTGCTGCGCCGCAGGGACGTCCACCAGATCTCCTACATCACGGTGAACGCCATGTACGCCGACAAGCTCGCGCCGGTCGTGGACCTGCTCAGCGGAACCTGAGCCAGGCCCGACCGGCCTGGCTGGTGGGTGGCCTAGCGCACTCTCCACGAAAGTTCGCCAGGTCGGGCACCGTAGGCCGGCGCCGGCATCGCCGTACCACGACCCGCCGACGCGGCGCCGATCACATCCAGCACCCGCCGGGTGGAGCCGGCCCGGCGAAGATAGGTGGTCACCGCACTAGCGGACCCTGCGGCGCCCGCGCGCCCGCGCGCCCGCCGAGGCGGGCGAAGGCCATCGTCGGCAGCAACGCCCCCAAGGTGGTGACGGCTACGGCGCCCGCGCGCCCGCCGAGGCGGGCGAAGGGTCAGCCTGAGCGGTCGGCGACGTAGTCGCAGAGGGAGAGCAGGGCGGCGCGGGCGGGGATGTCCGGGAGGGTCATCAGGTCGTCGCGGGCCCGGCCGATCCAGGACATCAGCTCGGCGCGTGCGCGCACCATGGCCTGGTTGGCGCGCAGCAGTTCGACGGCCTCGGCGACGTCGTCCTCGGCCACCGGGCCGGACAGCAGCTCGCGCAGCCGGGCGTCCTGCGAGTCGGTCGAGGCCAGGACGTACAGGACCGGCAGGGTGCGGATGCCCTCGCGCAGGTCGGTGCCGGGGGTCTTGCCGCTCTCCCCCGCCGTGGAGGCGACGTCGAGCAGGTCGTCCCGGAGTTGGAAGGCCACGCCGATGGCCTCGCAGGCGCTGGTGAGGCGGTCGACGACCTCGGGGGTCGCTCCGGAGAGCAGGGCGCCGAACCGGCCGGAGGTGGCGATGAGCGAGCCGGTCTTGTCGGCCAGCACCTCGATGTAGTGGGTGACTGCGTCCACACCGGGCCGCGGCCCGATGGTCTCGCGGATCTGCCCGCGGACCAGCCGGGAGAACGTGCGGGCCTGGATGCGGACCAGTTCGGGCCCGAGGTCGGCGAGGATCTCCGACGCCTGGGCGAACAGGTAGTCGCCGGTGAGGATGGCGACCTTGTTGTCCCACAGGGCGTTGGCGGACGCCGAGCCGCGCCGGACCCTGGCCTCGTCCATGACGTCGTCGTGGTAGAGCGTCGCCAGGTGGGTCAGCTCGATGACCACGGCCCCCGGAATCACACCGGGGGCTCTGAAGTCACCGAAGTGCGACGCCAGCAGCACGATCATCGCTCGGAAGCGCTTGCCGCCCGCCTCGATCAGGTGCTTGGACGCCTCCGCGACGAAGGCGTCCTGGCTGTCGGCGGACGTGCGGAGCATCTTCTCCACGGCGTCGAGGCCGCTGGCGACATCCGCTGCCAGCCCCTCGTCGATGAATGGCAGGTCGACTACGGGCGGCGCGGCCATCAAGCATTACTCCTAACGAACGAACAGCGACTGCGCGGCCGAGTGCGCGAGGTCGAGCACCGGCTGCGGGAAGACCCCGAGCACTACGGTAGCCGCCGCCGAGAGCGTGACCACAGCCGCGGTCCCCATGCTCGGCACCGCGATGGTCGGACCCTCGGGCGAGGGGTCGCTGAAGAACATCAGGACGATCACGCGGACGTAGAAGAACGCGGCCATGGCCGAGGTCACGACACCCACGATGACGAGCTGAACTGCTCCGCCCGAGACCGCGGCGGCGAACACGGCGTACTTGCCGAAGAACCCGGAGGTGAGCGGGATGCCGGCGAAGGCCAGCAGGAAGAGCGCGAAGATGCCGGCGAGCAGCGGGGAGCGCTTGCCGAGGCCGGCCCAGCGGGACAGGTGCCCCGCCTCGCCGCCGGGGTCGCGCACCATGGTCACGACGGCGAACGCGCCGACCGTGGCGAAGCCGTAGGCGACGAGGTAGAACAGGATGCCCGACAGGGCGCTGGCGTTCTGCGCCGACTTGCCGGTGGCGACGACCGCGGTGAGCAGGAAGCCGGTGTGCGCGATCGACGAGTAGGCCAGCATCCGCTTGATGTCGGTCTGGGTGATGGCGAGCACGGCGCCGACGACCATCGTCAGGATGGCGATGACCCACAGCACCGGGGTCCACTCGGTGTCGAGATTGCCCAGCGCGACCCAGAACACCCGCAGCAGCGCGCCGAACGCGGCGATGAGCGTGCCGGAGGCCATCAGCGCGGTGATCGGCGTGGGCGCGCCCTGGTACACGTCCGGCTTCCACGCCTGGAACGGCGCGGCGCCGATCTTGAACAGCAGGCCGACGCCGAGCGTCGCGGCACCCATGTACAGCAGGCTGTCCTGGCCGCCGACGGTGGCGAGGGCGTCGGAGATGGCCTTGAGGTCCACCGACCCGGCGAACCCGTACAGCAGCGCGGTGCCGTACAGGAAGAACGCCGAGGAGAAGGCGCCGAGCAGGAAGTACTTCATGGCCGCCTCCTGCGAGAGCAGGCGGCGGCGGCGCGCCAGGCCGCACAGCAGGTACAGCGGCAGGGACATGACCTCAAGGGCCACGAACATGATCAGCAGGTCGTTCGAGGCGGGGAAGAGCATCATGCCGCCGACGGCGAAGAGCACCAGCGGGTAGATCTCGGTGTGGGCGCCGCCCTCGGAGATCGCGCGGTCCTCCTCGGCGCTGCCGGGCACGGCCGCGGCCTGGGCGACGAAGTTGTCGTCGTCGTTGATCAGCAGGACGCTGACGATGGCGAGCAGCAGGATGGCGCCCCAGATGAACAGGGACGGCCCGTCCACGGCGATGGCGCCCATGGCGGCGGCGTTGCGCACGCCTTTGACCGCCTGCCAGACGGTCAGCGCGAACGCGCCGGCCATGGACAGGACGGTGATCGGCATCTGGATCGACTTGCGCAGGTAGCGGGGCGTGAACGCCTCGACCAGGACACCGATCATCGCCGCGCCGAAGACGATGAGCATCGGCGCGAGCTCACCGTATTCGATCTTCGGCGCCTCAATCGCGGCGGCGGCGAGCGAGCTCACTGGCCTGCCCCCTTCTTCTCAGCGGTCGCGGGTATGGCGGGGGTGAACTGCGGCGCCTGCACGCTGGTGAGGGTCTGGTGGACCGCCGGGTTGATCACGTTGAGCAGCGGTCCGGGGAAGAACCCGAAGCCGATGAGCAGCGCGAGGAGCGGGACCACGACGACCTTCTCGCGGAGGTTCAGGTCGGGGAGCGCCTTGACCGACTCGGCGGTCGGCCCGGTCATCATGCGCTGGTACATCCACAGGATGTAGATGGCCGCCAGGACCATGCCGATCAGCGCGATGATGCTCGGCACGATGAAGCGCTCGTAGGTGCCGATCAGGACGAGGAACTCGCTGACGAAGGTCGACAGGCCCGGCAGCGACAGCGACGACAGGCCGGCGACCAGGAAGGTGCCCGCCAGCACGGGGGCGACCTTCTGGACGCCTCCGTAGTCGGCGATGTACTGCGAGCCTCTGCGGTTGATCAGGAAGCCCGCGAGCAGGAACAGCGCGCCGGTGGAGAACCCGTGGTTGACCATGTAGAGCGTGGCGCCCGAGCCGGCGTCGGCGGTCATCGCGAACACGCCCATGGTGATGAAGCCGAAGTGCGAGATCGAGGTGTAGGCGATGAGCCGCTTCATGTCGGTCTGCCCGATGGCCACGATGGCGCCGTACACGATGCCGATGACGCTGAGCGCGATCACCAGCGGCGTGAAGAACTTGGCGGCGTCGGGGAACAGCTCCAGGCAGAAGCGGAGCATGCCGTAGGTGCCGACCTTGTCCAGCACGCCGACGAGCAGGACGGCCGCGCCGGCGGGCGCCTGGGCGGCGGCGTCGGGCAGCCAGGTGTGGAAGGGCCACAGCGGCGCCTTGACGGCGAAGGCGATGAAGAAGCCGAGGAACAGCCACTTCTGCGTCGTCGGGTCCTTGATGACGCCGATGAGCTCGGGCTGCAGGAAGGTGCCCTTGGCCGCGATGGAGTACAGCGCGATCACGGCCACCAGCATGAGCAGGCCGCCGAACAGCGAGTACAGCAGGAACTTCACGGCCGCGTAGGACCGCTGCGCCCCGCCGTAGGACCCGATCATGAAGTACATCGGGATCAGCATGGCCTCGAAGAACACGTAGAACAGGAAGACGTCGGTCGCCGCGAAGACGCCGATCATCATCGCCTCGAGCACCAGGATGAGCGCGAAGTAGGTCTTGACCGACCGCTTGGCGTCGGGCCGCTCGGCGTCGTGCCAGGAGGCCAGCACCACGATCGGCACCAGCACCACCGCGAGCGCGATGAGCACCAGCGCGATGCCGTCGACCGCGACGGCGTAGTGGACGCCGAACGACGGGATCCAGGAGTGGACCTCGCTGAACTGGTCGCGGGCCCCCGACGGCTTGAACTGGGCCGCCATGGCCAGCGTGAGCACCAGCACGACGAGCGAGACCGCGAGCGTGAGCTGCTTGGCGAGCTTGTCGTTGCCCTTGGGCACCGCCGCCACCGCCAGCGCGCCCACCACGGGCACGCCCATCAGGATTGAGAGCCAGGGCATCACAGGTTCCCTACGACGAACCATGCGCCGACCAGGAGGGCGGCACCGAAGAATATCGACAAGGCGTACGACCGGACGAAGCCGGTCTGGACGCGGCGCAGGCGCCCGGAGGTGCCGCCGATGAGCGCCGCCAGCCCGTTGACCAGCCCGTCGACGCCGCGGTTGTCGAAGAACACCGCGAGCCGGGTCAGCCACTGGCCGGGGCGCATGAACAGCGCCTCGTTGATCGCGTCGCCGTACAGGTCACGGCGGGCGAAGACGGTGAGGATCGACCCGCGCGGGGCGACGGCCGGGACCTCGGCCCTGCCGTAGCGCATCCAGGCGTAGGCGACGCCTACCGCGACCACCGCGAGCGTCGCCAGGCCGGTGACGCTGAACGGGTGGAAGCTCGGCAGCTCCTCGGGACGGCCGACGGCCGGGGCCAGGAACTCCATGAACCGGTTGCCCACGATGAGGAACGCGCCGCCGAACACCGAGCCGATCGACAGCAGGATCAGCGGCCAGGTCATGACGGCCGGAGACTCGTGCGGGTGGGCGCCGGACTCCCAGCGGGGCTTGCCGTGGAAGGTCATGAAGAACAGGCGCGACATGTAGAAGCCGGTGATGCCCGCGCCGATCACGGCGAGCCAGCCGAGGATCGGGTTGTGCTCCATCGCGGTCTCGATGATGCCGTCCTTGGTCCAGTAGCCGGACAGCAGCGGGAAGCCGATGATCGCCAGGTAGCCGAGCCCGAAGGTGGCCCAGGTGATGCGCATCTTTCCGGCCAGGCCCCCGTACTTGCGCATGTCGACCTCGTCGTTCATGGCGTGCATGACCGAGCCGGCGCCGAGGAACATCGAGGCCTTGAAGAAGCCGTGGGCGATCAGGTGGGCGATGGCGAAGGCGTACCCGACCGGGCCGAGCCCGGCGGCGAGCATCATGTAGCCGATCTGCGACATCGTCGATCCGGCCAGGGCCTTCTTGATGTCGTCCTTGGCGGTACCGATGATCGCACCGGCGAGCAGCGTGGCGACGCCGACGATGGTCACGACGAGCGCCGCGGTCGGGGCTCCCACGTAGATCGGGCCGGAGCGCACCACCAGGTAGACGCCGGCGGTGACCATGGTGGCCGCGTGGATGAGGGCCGAGACCGGGGTCGGGCCCTCCATCGCGTCGAGGAGCCAGGACTGCAGCGGGAGCTGGGCCGACTTGCCGCACGCGCCGAGCAGCAGCGCGAGCCCGATGAGGGTCAGCGTGCCCTGCGACGCCTGCGGCACGTGGGACAGGACCGGGCCGAAGGCCACGGTGCCGAACGTCGTGAAGATGACGAAGACGCCGAGCGCGAGGCCCATGTCGCCGACGCGGTTGACGATGAAGGCCTTCTTCGCCGCGGCCGCCGCCGAGGGCTTGTGCTGCCAGAAGCCGATGAGCAGGTAGGACGCCAGGCCCACGCCCTCCCAGCCGACGTACAGGCCGAGGTAGTTGTCGGCCAGCACCAGCAGCAGCATCGCGGCGACGAAGAGGTTCAGGTAGGCGAAGAACCGCCGCCGGTTCGGGTCGTGCGCCATGTAGCCGATCGAGTAGATGTGGATCAGCGACCCGACACCGGTGATCAGCAGGGCGAACGAGATCGACAGCGGGTCCAGCAGCAGGCCCATCTTGACGTCGATGGAGCCGCCCGGCAGGAAGTCGTACAGCTCCACCACGCGGCGGCGCTGGTCGGCCCCGAAGCCGAGCAGTTCGAAGAAGACGAGCACGGCCACCACGAACGACGCCAGCGACATGACGACGCCCAGCAGGTGGCCCCAGCGGTCGGTGCGGCGGCCGCCCAGCAGCAGGATCGCCGCGCCCAGCAGGGGCAGGGCGATCGTCAGCCAGGACAGGCCGATCACTCCACCGGAGTGCTGGACGATCTCAGCAGCGGTTTCCACGGCGTCCTCTTAGTACTTCAGCAGGTTGGCGTCGTCCACCGACGCGGACCTGCGGGTTCGGAAGATCGTCACGATGATCGCGAGACCGACGACGACCTCGGCGGCGGCCACGATCATCACGAAGAACGCGATGATCTGGCCTTCCAGGTTGCCGTGCTGCCGGGCGAAGGTGACGAAAGCCAGGTTGCACGCGTTGAGCATCAGCTCCACGCACATGAACACGACGATGGCGTTGCGGCGTACCAGCACGCCGACGGCGCCGATGGCGAACAGCAGCGCGGACAGCACCAGGTAGTGGGTGGTCACTTGCCTTCCTCCTCGACGGGGCGGTCGGCGGCCGGGCCGGCCGTCTGGGCGGCCTTGGGCTTGTCCTGCTCGTCGACCGGCGCCTCGGGCGGCTCGGCGACCGCCTGGACGACCTTCGGCCGCTCGGTGCGGACGCCGCTCTCGGCGACCCTCCTGATGGCCTCCGCCAGTCTCGGGTTGTCCGGGAGGCGGCCGTCCTCGACGTCGTGCCGGGCGATGACCCGGTTGACCGACAGCTCCGAGACCGTGCCGTCGGGCAGCAGGGCGGGCATGTCGATCGCGTTGTGCCGGGCGTAGGTGCCCGGGCCGGGCAGCGGGGCCGGGTGGTCGCCGAGGAAGCGGGCGCGCGCCAGGTCCTTCTGCGTCGGCTTGGGCTCGCTGCGCTCGCGGTGCGCCAGCACCATCGCGCCGAGCGCGGCGGTGATGAGCAGCGCGGAGGTGACCTCGAAGGCGAAGACGTACCGGGTGAAGATGAGGCGGGCGAGCGTCGGGACGTTGCCGCCGTCCGCGCTGACCGCCGCGCTCAGCCCGGTCGGCGCGCCGATCACGGCGTTGCCGATGCCGGCCGCCAGCAGCACGGCGAAGCCGAGCCCGGCGATGACCGCCCAGAAGCGCTGTCCCTTGATCGTCTCGACCAGCGAGTCGGAGGAGTCGACGCCGACCAGCATCAGCACGAACAGGAACAGCATCATGACCGCGCCGGTGTAGACGATGATCTGCACCACGGCGAGGAACGGGGCGTCCTGCACGGCGTACAGCACCGCCAGCGAGAGCATGACCACGCCCAGCATGAGCGCGGAGTACACCGCCTTGCGGCTGAAGACGAGCCCGAACGCCGCGGCCACCGAGACGACCGCCAGCACCCAGAACGTGATCGTTTCACCCATTGCTACGGCCCAACCGGTAGTAGTCCTCTTCGGTGTCGCCGAGGCGCATGGGGTGCGGGGGCGCCTCCATGCCGGGACCCAGCGGCGCGAGCAGCATCTCCTTGGTGTAGATGAGGCTCTCACGGCTTGAGTCCGCGAGCTCGTACTCGTTGGTCATCGTGAGCGCCCGTGTCGGGCACGCCTCGATGCACAGGCCGCACAGGATGCACCGCAGATAGTTGATCTGGTACGTCCTGCCGTACCGCTCGCCCGGCGAGAAACGCTCCGCGTCGGTGTTGTCGGCGCCCTCCACGAAGATGGCGTCGGCGGGACAGGCCCAGGCGCACAGCTCGCACCCGACGCACTTCTCCAGCCCGTCCGGCCAGCGGTTCAGCTGGTGACGGCCGTGGAACCGAGGAGCGGTGGGCTTCTTCTCCTCGGGGTAGTTCACCGTCACCGGCTTCTTGAACATGTGGTGGAAGGTGACGCCGAACCCCTTCACGGGGTTCAGGAAATCAGTTAGTCCCACTGGGGACCTCCTTGCGTCCGTTGACGCCGTGGTAGTGCGGCAGGTCGAGGGCCGGCACCGGGAACCCGCCGGCGGTGGGCTCGGCGCGCAGCTGCTCGAACTCGGCCTCCACCTCCGCCGCCTTGGCCTCCCTGCGACGCTGGTTGACCGTGTCGAACCGGAAATAGATGGCCAGGCATCCGACGACGACGACCGCGACGACGACGAGCACCAGGTTGCGCTGGCCCTCGGCGACGCGCAGGGCGCGGACGGTGGCCACCAGCAGGATCCACGCCAGGTTCAGCGGGATCAGGACCTTCCAGCCGAAGTGCATGAGCTGGTCGTAGCGGATGCGCGGCAGCGAGGCGCGCACCCAGATGAAGAACGCGAACACCAGCACGAGCTTGACGAAGAACCACAGCATGGGCCACCAGCCGACGTTGGCCCCGTCCCACAGCGAGATGGGCCACGGGGCCCGCCACCCGCCGAGGAACAGCGTGATGCACAGGCCCGACACGGTGAACACGTTGGCGTACTCGGCGAGCATGAACATCGCGAACTTCAGCGACGAGGAGTACTCGGTGTGGAAGCCGCCGACCAGCTCGCCCTCGCCCTCGGGGAGGTCGAACGGCACGCGGTTGGTCTCGCCGAGCATCGTGATCACGTAGATCAGGAACGACGGGATCAGCAGGATGGCGTACCAGGACGGCAGCGGGATGTCGAGCCCGAAGGCGTGCCAGGAGCCGCCGGAGGCCTGCTTGCCGACGATCTCGGAGGTGGACAGCGTGCCGGCGAACAGGAACACCGCCACGAACGACAGGCCCATCGCGATCTCGTAGGAGATGACCTGGGCCGTCGAGCGCAGGCCGCCCAGCACCGCGTACGGCGAGCGCGAGCCCCAGCCGGCGAGCACGATGCCGTAGACGCCGATGGAGGCCATCGCCAGCACCAGCAGCACGGCGACCGGCAGGTCGGTGAGCTGGAGCGGGGTGCGCACGCCGAACATCGACACCACCGGCCCGAACGGGATGATGGAGTACGACAGGAAGGCCGGCACCGCGATGATGATCGGGGCGAGGATGTAGACGAGCTTGTCGACGGTCCTCGGGAGGATGTCCTCCTTGAGTCCCATCTTGATGCCGTCCGCAACCGACTGCAGCAGGCCGAACTTGCCCGCGCGGTTCGGGCCGTAGCGGTGCTGCATGCGCGAGATGAGCTTGCGCTCGGTCCACACGCCGAACAGCACGCCCAGCATCAGGAACACGAAGATGAAGACGGCCTTGATGATGGAGATCCACAAGGGATCCTTGCCGAAGTCGGCCAGGGTGGGCCCGGCCGGATCGGCGACGAGCAGAGGCCCTGTCATTGGTCGCTCACCAACTCCTCGTTCGCTGCGCGGGCGGCGCGTGCTCCGCCGGCCACTTCGCTCACAGCGCAGGCTGCGCCGCTCATGAGCCACTCCCGATCTTGACGATGTCACCGGCCACGGCGCGCAGGTCCCGGGTGACCGAGCAGCCGGCCGAGTTGGCCGGCACCCACACGACGCGGTCGGGCAGGTCGGCCACCCGCGCGGGCAGCGTGACGGCGCCGCCCTCCGTGGTGATCGTGACCTTACCGCTGTCGAGCGCGCCGATCTCGGCGGCCGTGGTCTCCGACATCAGCGCCTCGACGGCCCGGCCCGTTCCGGCCAGGTAGGGCTCGCCGTCCTGCAGGCGGCCGGAGTCCAGCAGCAGGTGCCAGGTGGCCAGGACGGCCTCGCCCGCGGCCGGCTCGGCGTGGGCGCCGCCACTGACGGCGGGGGCGCTCACGCGGACGCCGCGCCAGGCGCCGATGGCCGCGAGCTCGCGGCGGGCGGCGGCGGCGTCGGGCAGGCCCAGGTGGACGTCCATGTGGTCGCCGAGGGCGGCGATGGCGCGCAGGTCGCTCATCACGCCCGGCACCTCGATGGCCCGCTCGAAGGAGCGGCCGCGGCCCTCCCAGTCGACGAACGTGCCGCTCTTCTCGGTGACGGCCGCGATGGGCAGCACGACGTCGGCGCGGTCGGTGACGGCGCTGGCGCGCATCTCCAGGGAGACGACGAACGGGGTGTTCTCCAGGGCGGCGAGCGTCGCCTCGGGGTCGGCCAGGTCGTAGGGGTCCACGCCGCCGACGACCAGCGCGTCCAGCTCGCCGGTGAGCGCGGCGGCGAGGATGGCGCCGGTGTCGCGCCCGGGGGCGTCGGGCAGGCCGGCGACGTTCCAGGCGCGGGCGATCTCGGCGCGGGCGGCCTCGTCGGAGACCGGGCGGCCGATCGGCAGCAGGTTCGGCATCGCGCCGGCCTCGACGGCGCCGCGCTCACCGGCCCGGCGGGGCACCCAGGCGAGCCGGGCGCCGGAGGTGGCGCTCAGCCGCAGGACGGCGGACAGGGCGCCGCGGGAGGTGGCGAGCCGCTCGCCGACCATGATGACCGTGCCGGGCTGCTTGAGCGCCCCGGCGGCGGCGGAGGCGCCGGAGATCAGCTCGCCCAGGGCCTCGGCCTCGGCGCCGGGCGTCGTGCGCACCAGCGTGCCGCCCATCTTGGCCAGGCCGGGGGTGGCGAACGGGGCCACGGAGAAGACCTTCACGCCGCGCTTGCGCCACGCCTTGCGCAGGCGCAGGAAGACCATCGGCGACTCCTCCTCGGGCTCGAACCCGACGAGCAGGACGGCCGGGGCCTTCTCCAGGTCGGCGTAGGAGACCTCGATGCCCTTGCCCGCCACCGCGTGGGCCAGGAACTCCGACTCCTCCTCCGACAGGGGGCGGGCGCGGAAGTCGACGTCGTTGGTGCCGAGCGCGACGCGCGCGAACTTGGCGTAGGCGTAGGCGTCCTCGACGGTCACCCGGCCGCCGACCAGCACGCCGGCCTTGCCGCGCGCCCGGGACAGGCCCTCGGCGGCGGCGGTCAGGGCCTCAGGCCAGGAGGCGGGGCGCAGGTAGCCCTCGGCGTCGCGGACCAGCGGCGTCTGCAGGCGGTCGGGCTCGGTGGTGTAGGAGAAGGCCCACCGGCCCTTGTCGCAGTTCCACTCCTCGTTGACCTGCGGGTCGTCCACGGCGAGGCGGCGGGTGACCCGGCCGCGGCGGTGGTCGGTGCGCAGCTCGCAGCCGCTCGCGCAGTGCTCGCAGGCGCTCGGGGTCGACACCAGGTCGAACGGCCGGGCGCGGAAGCGGTAGGCGGCGCCGGTGAGTGCGCCCACCGGGCAGATCTGGATGGTGTTGCCGGAGAAGTACGACTCGAACGGCTCGCCGTTGGCGACGCCGACCTGCTCGGCGGCGCCGCGCTCGAAGAAGTCGATCAGCGGGTCGCCGGCGATCTCATCGGAGAAGCGGATGCAACGGGCGCACTGGACGCAGCGCTCGCGGTCGAGCAGCACCTCGGTGGACAGCGGGATGGGCTTCTCGAAGGTGCGCTTGCTCTCGTGGAACCGGGACTCGCCCTGGCCGTTCGACATGGCCTGGTTCTGCAGGGGGCACTCGCCGCCCTTGTCGCAGACCGGGCAGTCGAGCGGGTGGTTCATGAGCAGCAGCTCCATGACCCCGCGCTGGGCCTTCTCGGCGACCGGCGAGGTGAGCTGCGTCTGCACGACCATGCCCTGGGCGACTTCGATGGCGCAGGACGGCTGCGGCTTGGGGAAGCCGCGGCCGTTGCCGGCGTCGGTGATGTCCACCAGGCACTGGCGGCAGTTGGCCGCCGGCTCCAGCAGCGGGTGGTCGCAGAACCGCGGGATCTGGATGCCCAGCAGCTCGGCCGCCCGGATGATCAGCGTGCCCTTCGGGACGGTGACCTGGAAGCCGTCGATGGTGAGGGTCAGCATGTCCACCGGCTGCTCGACCGGCCCTGCCGAGGATGTCTGAACGGTCATGCGGAGGCCCCCCACACGGTGGACGCCGCCCGGTCGAACGGGCATCCGCCGATCTCGAAGTGCTTGAGGTATTCGTCGCGGAAGTGCTTCACCGACGAGTGGATCGGGCTGGTCGCGCCGTCGCCGAGGGCGCAGAACGATCGGCCGAGGATGTTGTCGGCGATGTCGGTGATCGTGCCGAGGTCCTCCTCGTTGCCCTGGCCCTTCTCCAGCCGCCTGAGCACCTGCTTGAGCCAGTAGGTGCCCTCGCGGCAGGGGGTGCACTTGCCGCAGGACTCGTGCGCGTAGAACTCGGTCCAGCGCAGCACGGCGCGGACCACGCAGGTGGTCTCGTCGAAGATCTGCAGCGCGCGGGTGCCGAGCATGGACCCCTTGGCGCCGACCGACTCGAAGTCGAGGGGCACGTCCAGGTGCTCGTCGGTGAAGATCGGCGTGGAGGACCCGCCCGGCGTCCAGAACTTCAGCCGGTGGCCCTCCCGGACGCCGCCCGCCATGTCCAGCAGCTCGCGCAGGGTGATGCCCAGCGGCGCCTCGTACTGGCCGGGGCGGGTGACGTGGCCGCTCAGGGAGAAGATGCCGAAGCCCTTGGACTTCTCGGTGCCCATCGAGGCGAACCAGTCGGCGCCGTTGGCGACGATGCTGGGAACGCTGGCGACCGACTCGACGTTGTTGATGACGGTGGGACACGCGTAAAGACCCGCGACCGCGGGGAAGGGGGGCTTGAGACGGGGTTGGCCTCTGTAACCTTCCAGCGAGTCGAGCAGGGCGGTCTCCTCGCCGCAGATGTAGGCGCCCGCTCCGCTGTGCACGACGAGCTCCAGGTCGTAGCCGGAGCCGAAGATGTCGGTGCCGAGGTAGCCCTTCTCGTACGCCTCGCGCACGGCCGCCTGCACGCGGCGGATGACGTGCAGCACCTCGCCGCGCACGTAGATGAAGGCCTGGTTCGCGCGGATGGCGTAGGCGGTGATGATGACGCCCTCGACCAGCGAGTGGGGGTTGGCCATCATGAGCGGGATGTCCTTGCAGGTGCCCGGCTCGGACTCGTCGGCGTTGACCACCAGGTAGTGCGCCTTGCCGTCGCCCTGCGGGATGAAGCCCCACTTCATGCCGGTCGGGAAGCCGGCGCCGCCCCGGCCGCGCAGGCCGGAGTCCTTGACCGCCTTGATGATGGCGTCGGGCTCCATGCCCAGCGCCTTCTTGGCCGCGGAGTACTCGCCGTAGCCCTGGAGGGTGAAGGAGTCCGCCCGATCCCAGTTCGCGGTGAGGACCGGAGTCAGAGTGGTCATTCCGAGGCCCCCTTCGGTGCCGTCCAGCCGTTCGCCTTGGCGATCTTCAGGCCCTCGAGCGAGGGGCCGGCGGCCGAGGGGCCGTCGCCGGCCTGGCCGTCGGGCAGGCCCGCGAGCACGCGCGAGGCGTCCTTGAACGAGCACAGGCGGCCCGGGCCGCGGGTCGGCGTGACCTCCTTGCCGGCGCGCAGGTCGTCGACCAGCCGCTTGGCGGTCTCGGGGGTCTGGTTGTCGAAGAACTCCCAGTTGACCATCATGACCGGCGCGAAGTCGCAGGCCGCGTTGCACTCGATGCGCTCGAGGGAGACCTTGCCGTCGGCGGTGGTGTCGCCGTTGCCGACGCCGACGTGCTCGCTGAGCTCGTCCCAGATCTGGTCGCCGCCCATGATCGCGCACAGCGCGTTGATGCAGACGCCCACGTGGTACTCGCCGGCGGGCTTGCGCTTGTACATCGTGTAGAAGGTCGAGACGCCCACGACCTCGGCCTTGCTCAGGCCGAGCATCTCGGCGCAGAACTCCTGGCCGGCGTCGGAGACGTAGCCGTCCTCCGCCTGCACCAGGTGCAGCAGCGGCAGCAGCGCCGAGCGGGTCTTCGGGTAGCGTCCGATGATCTCTTTCGCGTCGCGTTCGAGACGCTCGCGGACTTCCGGCGAATAGGTCGTCACCGGTCCACACCTCCCATGACCGGGTCGATCGAGGCGACCGCGGCGATGACGTCGGCGACCATGCCGCCCTCGCAGGTCGCGGGCACGGCCTGCAGGTTCGTGAACGAAGGGTCGCGGAAGTGTACGCGATAGGGGCGGGTGCCCCCGTCGCTCACGACGTGGGCGCCGAGCTCGCCTCGGGGCGACTCCACCGGCACGTACGCCTGTCCCGCCGGGACCCGGAAGCCCTCGGTCACCAGCTTGAAGTGGTGGATGAGCGCCTCCATGGAGCTGCTCATGATGTGGGCGATGTGGTCGGGCGAGTTGCCGAGGCCGTCGGGGCCGAGCGCGAGCTGCGACGGCCAGCCGATCTTCTTGTCCTCGATCATGACGGGCTTGCCCTTGAGCTCCGAGCCGGACAGCCGGTCGAGGCACTGACCGATGATCTTGAGGGACTCCTCCATCTCGGCCACGCGCACCAGGTAGCGGCCGTAGACGTCGCAGGTGGTCTCGGTGGGGACCTCGAAGTCGTAGGTCTCGTAGCCGCAGTAGGGCTGCGACTTGCGGAGGTCCCACGGCAGGCCCGCCGCCCGGAGCATGGGCCCGGTGATGCCCAGGGCCATGCAGCCGGTGAGGTCGAGGTAGGCGACGTCCTTGGTGCGCCGGGTGTAGGCCGGGTTGGCGTCCAGCAGCTTGCGCATCTCTTTGATGCGGCCCGGCATGACCTTGAGGAACTCGCCGATCTTGTCGACGGCGCCGGCGGGCAGGTCGACCGAGACGCCGCCCGGCCGCACGTAGGCCATGTTCATGCGCAGGCCGGTGATGTACTCGAACAGGTCGAGCACCATCTCGCGCTCACGGAAGCCGAACAGCATCGGCGTGGTCGCGCCGAGCTCCAGGCCGAAGGTCGCGATGGCCACCAGGTGGGAGGAGATGCGGTTGAGCTCCATCATCATGACCCGGATGGTCTGCGCGCGCAGCGGCACCCGCTCGGAGATGCCGAGAAGCTTCTCGACCGCCAGGCAGTACGCCGTCTCGTTGAAGATCGGCGAGAGGTAGTCCATGCGGGTGACGAACGTGACCCCCTGGGTCCACGTCCGGAACTCCATGTTCTTCTCGATGCCGGTGTGCAGGTAGCCGATCACCGTGCGGGCCTCGGTGACGGTCTCGCCGTCGAGGGTCAGCACCAGGCGCAGCACGCCGTGGGTCGAGGGGTGCTGCGGGCCCATGTTGATGACCAGGCGCTCTTCGGACGACTCGGCGACCGCGTCGACCACCTGGTCCCAGTCCTGCCCGTTGACGTTGTAGACCCGGCCCTCGGTGACGTCCTGCTCGTCCCGGGTGGTCTCACCGTCGTGGATGGCGGTCATGCGTACGACCTCCTGTTGTCCGGCGAGGGGATGGTGGCGCCGCGGTACTGGACCGGGATGCCGCCGAGCGGGTAGTCCTTGCGCTGCGGGTGGCCGTCCCAGTCGTCGGGCATCTCGATGCGGGTGAGGGCCGGGTGGCCGTCGAAGACGATGCCGAAGAAGTCGTAGGTCTCGCGTTCGTGCCAGTCGTGCGTCGGGTACAGCGACACCGTGGACGGAATATGCGGATCTGCGTCGGGGCAAGAGGCTTCGACCCGAATGCGCCGGTTGTGGGTGATCGAGCACAGGTGATACACCGCGTGCAGTTCGGCGCCGGTCTCGTCGGGATAGTGCACGCCCGAGACGCCGAGGGAGAGCTCGAAGCGCAGCGCCAGATCGTCGCGCAGGTGGCGCATGACCTCCACCAGCCGCTCGCGCGCCACGTGGATCGTCAGCTCGCCGCGGTCGACGACCACGCGCTCGACCATGCCCTCGAAGGCGTCCCCCGCCGCGCTCTCGAGCGCGTCGGCCACGTCGTCGAAGTAGCCGCCGTAGGGCCGGGCGCTGGACAGCTGCGGGGCCCGGCGCACGACCAGGCGGCCGTATCCGGAGGTGTCACCGGAGTCGGAGGCGCCGAACATGCCCCGGCGGGCGATCGGCTCCTCGGGCACTCCGGGAAGGTTGTCAGTGCTCATTTCGAGGTCCCCTGATCGATGAGCGGAAGCGACCGCAGAGCCCGCAGTTCCAGCTCGTCGATCTGCTTGGCGCGGTGGGCGCCGAACTTCATGTTCTGGATCTTGTCGTGCAGCTTGACGATCGCGTCGATGAGCATCTCGGGGCGCGGCGGGCAGCCGGGCAGGTAGATGTCCACCGGCACGACGTGGTCGACGCCCTGCACGATCGCGTAGTTGTTGAACATGCCGCCGCTGGACGCGCACACGCCCATGGCGATGACCCACTTGGGCTCGGCCATCTGGTCGTAGATCTGGCGCAGCACCGGCGCCATCTTCTGCGACAGGCGCCCGGCCACGATCATCAGGTCGGCCTGGCGGGGGGACGCCGAGGCGCGCTCCATGCCGAACCGGGCGAGGTCGTGGTTGGGGCCGCCGGTGGCCATCAGCTCGATGGCGCAGCAGGCCAGGCCGAACGTGGCCGGCCACACGGAGTTCTTCCGCGCCCATCCGGCCGCCTGCTCCACGGTGGACAGGATGAACCCGCTGGGCAGTTTCTCTTCGAGACCCATCTCAGTGCTTCCTCTCGCGCGCCTCCGGCACGCTGCCTCTCAGTCCCAGTCCAGGCCGCGGCGACGCCACACGTAGGCGTAGGCGACCAGCACGGTGACGATGAACAGCACCATCTCGACCAGCCCGAAGACCCCGAGCTTGTCGAAAGCGACCGCCCACGGATAAAGGAAGATGATCTCGATGTCGAACACGATGAAGAGCATCGCCGTGATCATGTACTTCAGGGGGAACCGGCCGCCGCCCACGGGCTGCGGGGTCGGCTCGATGCCGCATTCGTAGGCGTCGAGCTTGGCGCGGTTCCAGCGCTTGGGGCCGGTGAAGGGCGCGATTCCCACGGAGAAGACGGCGAAGCCCGCCGCGAGAACCGCGAGCACCAGGATCGGCACGTACAGTTCCATCGCTTATGCGTCCCCTCTGAGCGCTGTGGCTTTCTTCGATCGGTTGACGAGTCTAGGCAGGGCGATCATCGATCTTCGTTCCGGGTGCTGGGTCATGCCGGCGGCGTGACCTTGGACAGGGCGTTGATGACCCGGTCTGTCGCATCGCCCCGCCGGTCCGTGAGATTAGCAAGGAGCTTGAGAGCGATTCGCATCAGAGTGGGATGTGGCAGACCGTGCCGCGTGAGGAACCCCATGACGCCCGGCTTGCCGATGGCCTCGACGAACAGCCGTCCCAGGGTGAAGTAGCCGCCGTAGACGTCCTTGAGGGTCTCGGGGTAGGCGCGCAGCGCCCGCTCCCGCTGCGCGGGGGTCAGGCCCGACAGGGCCGTGGCGATCGTGTCGGCGGCGATGCGCCCGGTCTCCATGGCGTAGGCGATGCCCTCGCCGTTGAACGGGTTGATCATGCCGCCGGCGTCGCCGACCAGGACCAATCCCCGGGTGTAGTGCGGCTGGCGGTTGAAGGCCATCGGCAGAGCGGCGCCGCGGATCGGCCCCGTCATGGTCTCCTCGGAGAACCCCCACTCGGAGGGCATGTTCTTCACCCAGCGGCGCAGCAGGTCGCGGTAGTCCAGGTGCTGGAACGCCTCGCTGGTGTTGAGCAGGCCGAGCCCGACGTTGCTGGTGCCGTCGCCGACGCCGAACACCCAGCCGTAGCCGGGCAGCAGCCGCGCCTGGCCGTCGTCGCCGGTGTCCCACAGCTCCAGCCACGACTCCAGCCAGTCGTCGTCGTGGCGCGGGCTGGTGAAGTAGGTGCGCACGGCGACGCCCATCGGACGGTCGTCGCGCCGGTGCAGGCCCATCGCCAGGGACATCCGCGTGGAGTTGCCGTCGGCCGCGACGACCAGGCGCGAGCGGTAGGTGACCTGCTCGCCGTCCTTCTTGGCGGTGACGCCGACGACGTGGCCGCTGCGCTCGTCCAGGACGGGCCCGGTGACGTTGACGCCCTGCAGAACGGTGGCGCCGCCGCGCTCGGCGTGCCCGGCGAGGATCTCGTCGAAGTCCATGCGGGTGCGCACGAGGCCGAAGCCGGGATAGCTCGACAGCTCGGGCCACGGCAGTTCGAGGCGCAGGCCGCCGCCGATGACGCGCAGCCCCTTGTTGCGGATCCACCCCGGGGCGTCGATGTCGACGCCCATGTCGATCAGCTCTTTGACGGCGCGTGGGGTGAGGCCGTCCCCGCAGACCTTCTCGCGCGGGAAGCGCGTCTTCTCGAGCAGCAGCACGTTCAAGCCGGCCTGTGCGAGATAGAAGGCCGTGGTCGAACCCGCGGGCCCGGCGCCGACGACGATGACGTCGGCATCCGCCGCGGGGACTGACTCGCTCACGGGACCTGTCCTGTCGTGGATGTCGAGGGCCTTGGGATCGGGGCCTTCGTTCCTTTGTGAACTACTTCACAAACTTGTCGGCGGAAGTCTAACCCTTTTTCCCTGCCCGCTGTCAGATGGAGCTTACCTACTCATCCGCGGTCGGCTTAACCGCCCTGTGCAAGGCCACCACGCCCAGGGACAGATTGCGCCACTGGACGCCCCGCCACCCGGCCTCGGCCACCAGCCGGGCCAGGGCCGGCTGGTCGGGCCAGGCGCGGATCGACTCGGCGAGGTACTCGTAGGAGTCGGGGTTGGAGCTCACCACCCGCGCGACCGGCGGCAACAGTTTCATCAGGTACTGCGTGTAGACCAGCTCGAACGGCTTGACGGTCGGCCGGGAGAACTCGCACACCACCAGCCGCCCGCCCGGACGGGTCACCCGCAGCATCTCGCGCAGCGCATCGACGGTGTCGTTGACGTTGCGCAGGCCGAAGGAGATCGTCACCGCGTCGAAGACGCCGTCGGCGAATGGAAGTTTCAGCGCGTCGCCCCCGATGAACGTCACGCCGCGCACCCCGCCGCCGGCCAGGCCGGAGCCGCCGTGCCGGGCCGCGCCCGTGCGCAGCATGCCGAGGGAGAAGTCGCACGCGATGGCCCGCGCGCCGAGGCCGGTGAAGGTGTCGGTCGAGGTGCCGGTGCCCGCGGCCAGGTCGAGGACGAGCTCGCCGGGGCCGGCGTCCACCGCGGCGGCGGTCGCCTTGCGCCAGAGCCGGTCCTGCCCGAGGGACAGCACGTCGTTGACCAGGTCGTAGCGCCGGGCCGTGCGGTCGAACATCGCCGCGACCTCGTGCGGCCGTTTGTCCAGGGAGGCACGCGTCATGGCGACAAGCTTAGTGGGCATGCACGCATCCACCCGAAGTAGTCACCCGGTCACGCTGCGTCTGCTAGGACTTGGTGGATGTCCGCCCGAATGTCGACCCGGAGGTCGACCGCAATCGCCGCCCCGCTGCTCGCCGGGGCCCTCGTCCTCATCTCCCCTGGCTCCCCCGCCTCCGCCGGCGGGGTGGCCCAGCCGCGCGTGGTGTCGGCCGACCCGGTGAACTCCACCCCGCACGTGCTCGACGGCATCGTCAACGCCTTCGCCCTCGTCGGCGGCACCGTGGTCGTCGGCGGCTCGTTCAGTCAGGTGCGCGACGCCGGCGCCGCCGGCCGGCTGCCGAGGAGCAACCTGTTCGCCTTCGACCTCGCCACCGGGCGGGTCGAGCGCGGCTTCGCCCCGCGCGTGGACGGCCCGGTGACCGCGCTGGCCGCCGGCCCCGACGGCACGGTGTACGCCGGCGGCTCGTTCGTCTCGGCGGGCGGCGCCCCCGCGCGCGGCCTGGCCCGGCTCAGGGTCGCGGACGGCGCGCCCGTGCCAGGCTTCTCGGCCCCGGTCAACGGCGGCGAGGTCACCAGCCTCGTCCTCCACGACGGCCGGCTGTACGTCGGCGGCGACTTCACCGGCATCGGGCGCACCCTGCGCACGGCCCTGGCCAGGGTGGACCCCGCCACCGGCGCGGTGGACCCGTCCTTCACCGTCACCCCCGGCGGCGGGCTCGGCGGCGAGGTGAAGGTCTCCGCGATGGCCGCCGCCCGCGACCGGCTGGCGGTGGACGGCTCGTTCACGACCCTGGACGGGCGGCGCCGCCCGCAGGTGGGCCTCATCGACATCGCCGCCGCGCGGCCGTCGGTAACCGACTGGCACACCGAGTCCTACTCGGCCGCGTGTAAAGAGGTGTTCCCTTCTTACGTGCGGGGGCTGGATTTCTCACCTGACGGGCACTATTTCGTCGTCGTGACGACAGGAGGCGCCAAGGGCTCGCGCAAGCTGTGCGATTCCGCGGCGCGCTTCGAGACCTATTCTCGCGGCGACGGCGTCCGGCCCACATGGGTCAACCACACCGGGGGCGACTCTCTGTACTCGGTGGCCGTCACGGGGGCCGCGGTCTACGTGGGCGGCCATCAGCGCTGGCTGAACAACCCGCGCGGCTCCGACTCGGCGGGGCCGGGCGCGGTGGCGCGGCCCGGCATCGGGGCGATCGACCCCGCCACCGGCAAGGCGCTCGCCTGGAACCCCACCCGCGAGCGGGGCATCGGCGTCAAGGCCTTCCTCGCGCACACAGGCGGCCTTCTGGTCGGAAGCGACACCACGCACCTCGGACACGAGTACCATGCCCGAGTCGGCATGTTTCCGCTCCCTTAGCCCCTGCGGCCCTTGCTGATCTGCTCACTCACCGCGTCCCGCTGCTTGGACAGCAGCACGTAGCTGGCCACGCCGCTGATCACGAAGCTGATCACGATGAGCCACAGGACGTTGTGGAGGCCGATCAGGTAGAGCACACCCAGGGTGACGGCGAACAGACCCAGCCGTGACGCGGTGTAAACGAGAAACGGTCGCACGACGTCGAGGTTACGTCACGTGCCGGTGGGGGCCGTCAACGGCCGCCCTGGACGGGGAGCCGATTTCGGGCACGGAGCTTTACAGTGCTCACTTCGCATCGGGAGCGAGCACTGCTAGTGTTCCCATCACGGCGCTTATGTAAAGAAACACCCACGAGCGCCCCAAAGAGGCTCTATCATATAACAAACGGGCAGTCAGCTGATAACAACCCGTGATCATTGGAAGTAAATCGCGGATATATCAGTTTTCGCTCGGCAAACTGGATACCTGTCCGCCCGCTTCAGGACGCGGGATGCGAGGGGGAGAGATTGTGGAGAGTAGCAGCGAGCGCCTGCTGACCCCCGGAGAGGTTGCCGCCCTCTTCCGGGTCGATCCAAAAACGGTGACACGCTGGGCGGCAGCAGGCCGTATCAGCAGTATCCGAACCCCCGGAGGGCACCGGCGTTTCCGCGAGTCGGAGGTGCACGCTCTCCTGCGTGGCGAGGAAGTCCTCACGGCCGAACGGCCGAGCGGCGACTCACCGCGTGTTTGACGTGGCGGCGAGAGACCGCCGGGCCCGGCGCGCGTCGCGGGGCACGGTGAACTCGAGCCTCACCATGCACCATCGGTGATCCTGCGTGCCCCCCCGGAAGCCGCAGGGTCACTGTTCTTTTTGGGTCGTGCCTTTACTGTAATTTCGGGCCCGATCTTCCAGGCGTTCTCCGCACGGACCCCGTTCCCACAGGGACGGCGTTCTCCGCGCGGTACGGCGTTCCCACCCGGACTCGCGCCCACACGCCGGCGCGGCCCCGCGCCTTGCCATTCAGGCGCGCGGCCCGCGCTCAACGATCGGAGCCCGCCTGCGACTCCTTGAAGGCCAGGAACTCGCGCTCAAGGTCGTCGTTCTCCTCCCGCCAGCGCCTGCGCCGGTCGGCCTCCTGCTCCTCGGTGATCGACTCCGGCAGCCACCGCGCGTACTCGGGGTCACCCGGATCGAGCTCGACATAGGCATTGCCGATCAGCCGGCCGTCGTCGCTGGTCAGGCTGCGCGGTATCCGCAACGTTCCGTCGGCGAGCCGGATGACGTACATGGCGGACCACCTAGATTCCGTAGCGCCGGTTGAAGAAGAGCATGACATTGAGCGCGGCGCGCGTGTCTCCGTTGAGCATGTCCACCAGCGCCGGCCGCTGCCGGGAGGCGATGGCGGCGAAGGCGTCGGCGAAGAACTCCTTACGGCCGAGGCCGCCCGGCTGCTTGTGGAACGCCGAGGCGAACATCGGCGCGCACTCGTCGTACAGGGCGGCGAACTCCGCCGAGTCCGACACCCACTCGCCCGGCGCGGAGTCGATGTCGTCCAGGGCGTGGCCGGTCTCGTGCATCATCACGTCGGGCGTCGGCGACGGCCGGTCGCCGACCACGATCTTGCGGTCGCCGTAGGCGCCCGCGCAGACGTCCCAGGTCGCCTTCCCCGACGGCAGCGGCGCGCCCCGCAGATAGCCCATGTCGTCCAGATCGGGGACCCCGCCGGGCCCGACGTAGATGCCGTCGAGTCCGACCGCCAGAAGGGCTTTCAGCCGCTCGGGGAGCCGGGCCAGGCTGTCGACCGCCCGGACGACGTCGGCCGAGGGCGGCCCCTCGGCGGCGTCCCACTGGCGGTACAGGATCTGCTCCAGCGGCCCGCAGTGCTTGAGCCCGTCACCCCGGTCGGGCGTGTCAGGGGAGTTCGGCTGCGCCAGCGGCGGCTCGTCGTCGAGCTCGAAGTCGCGCCAGATGTACTGCGGCCGGTCGACGACCGGGGCGGTGACGGCCCCCGCGGCGTCGACGGGCGGGCGGTCCCCCGCCCAGAAGGAGTCACCCCTGCTCTCGCGGCGCCCGGCCCTGCGCCCGCCGGCGGAGTCGCCGCGCCCCTCGCGGAAGGACTCGGCCCGCCCGCCCTCGCGGCGGTCGGAGCGTCCCTCGCGTGCGGAGTCGGCGCGGTCGGCGTCGGCGGACTCGGCGGCCCCCTCACGGGGAGCCTCACCGCGGAAGGCGTAGGACCCCCGCTGACGCCAGCGCGGGCCTCGGCGATGGCGTCCCTTGTCGCCCGGGAACGCCGTCAAAGCCGCGCCCAGGGCGCCCGGGCCAACGCGAGCATCGGCACACCTCTCCCATCCCGCGAAGCGTGGTCACGGTCCACCGTACGTCGGGGCCGCGCGGGAGTCACCAGTAATGTCCGATGGCGATCGATCGACGGCCGCGTGAACCCGAGCTGGACACGATCTCCCGTGGGATGGCATACCCTGCGGACATGCCTAGCGTGCTTCTTGGCCTGGCGCTGTTAGCCTTCTGGCTTTACTGCCTCTTCGACGTGATCACCACGCCGGAGGGCGACGTGCGGAACCTGCCCAAGCTCCTGTGGGTTCTCATCGTCGTCCTGCTGGTCGACCTGGGCGGTGTGTTGTGGCTGCTCCTCGGCCGACCACTGAGCCAGCAGGCCGTCCAGCGGCAGCGCACCGGCCGTCCCGGCCCTCGCCCCTCCGCGCCCCGTGGCCCCGACGACGACCCCGACTTCCTCCGCGACCTCGACCGTCGCCTCCGCCGAGACGACGACTGAAACCCGCCCCGCGGGCCCTTCGAGAGACGACCGCAGAGCTCCCGTGCCGGCGGTTTCCGGCACGGGAGAGCGCCCCCTAGGGGGGCCGCGAGGCGGTCAGGGGAGGCTCAGGGGCCAGGCGGGCTCAGCCGGTCAGGGCACCTGCGCGTAGGAGTGCAGACCCGACAGGAAGATGTTCACGCCCACCAGATTGAACAGCAGGCAACCGAACGCGACGAGCTGGATGATCACCGCGGCCCGTCCCCGCCAGCCGGCCGTGGCCCGGGCGTGCAGGTAGGCCGCGTAGGCGATCCAGGCGATGAACGACCAGACCTCCTTGGGGTCCCAGCCCCAGTAACGCCCCCACGCCTTGTCGGCCCACAGGGCGCCGGCGATGACCGCGAACGTCCAGATCGGGAAGGCGATCACGATGGCGCGGTGCGCCACCCGGTCGAGCTCGGCCCGGCCGGGCAGCCGCGAGGGGCCGTCCCCGCGCGTGAGGTACAGGATGCCCGCGACGCCCGCGAGGATGAACAGCCCGCTCGCGCAGATCGCCGCGGTGACGTGGATGGCGATCCAGTAGGAGTTGAGGGCGGGCACCACCGGACCGGCCTGCACGTGCAGGTAGCGGACGGCGAAGCCCAGTCCGAGCGCCGCGGCGAGCGAGACGAACGCGCCGAGGAAGCGCACCGGCTGGCGCGCCTGCATGACCAGGAACGCGGTGACCGCCGCGAAGCAGATCGCCACCACGAACTCGTACATGTTGCCCCACGGCCAGCGGCCGACGGCCAGGCCGCGGGTGATGATGGCGCCGAGGTGCGCGACCCAGCCGAGGCCGCTCAGCGCGACCGCGACGGTGGCGGCCCGCGCCGCCCACGCGGGCGGCGCACCGCCCGCCGGACGGTCCTGCCGGTCGCCTGAGCCGCCGTCCGGGGCCTCCGAGGCGTCCGAACCGTCCGCGGCGTCCGTGCCGCCGTCCGCGGGACGGTCCAGCGTCTGGACGGCGCCGGCCGTGACGGCGACCTTGGCCTGCGCGCCACGCCCGGCGGCGACCGGCCGCCCGGCGCCACGGCCGCGGCCGAAGCCGAGGTCGAGCGCGTAGCCGATCATGGCGAACACGTACAGCAGGACGGTGGCCAGGATCAGCTGGTCGCTGAGCGTGGCGAGCCCCGCGTTGACGTCAGTGGGCATCCTTGACTCCTTGCGGCGAGGCGGCCTTGCCGGCCTCGGCTTCTTGCGGCGGCGCGGCGGCGCCGTCCCCCGCCTCCCGCGGCGGGGCGGGGCGCTCCGTCCGCGGGCCGTGCGGCGGGTCGTCCGCACCGCCCTGTGGGCCCCGCAGGGCCGTGACGATCTCGGCGAACTCCTCGGCGAACCCGGCGTCGCCGCTCTCGGTGCGGGTCAGCCCGCCGACCTCCACGGTGGCGGCCTCGTCGCCGGCCTCGCCCACCCGCGCCCAGACGCGGCGGCGGCGGACGGTGAGCGAGAGCACCAGCCCCAGCACGGCCAGCCCCGCCGCCAGCAGCGCCGGGAGCCGTCCGGGGTCGTAGGCGACCTGCAGGCTGATCCACTCGCGCACGCCGGTGAGCTGGATCGAACCGGCGCCGCCGGGCAGCGGCAGGGTGCCGCCGACCGCGAGGGGCTCGGTCTTCAGGCCCATGACCAGAGGCTTGAGCTTCTTGGTGTCGAGCTGGTACACCGACTGCGGGCGCCCGGAATTCATGCCGAGGTCGCCGGAGAAGGCGAACACCTGCGCCGTCGGGTTGGCCGCGCCCGGGAAGACCGAGACCCAGGAGCCGTCCTGCGCCGGGACGGTCGTCGGCAGGAACCGCACCAGGAAGCCGAGCTGCTGCGGCAGGGCGTCCGGCACCTTGATCACGCACTCGGAGGTGTAGGTCACCTGGTCGGCGGTCAGGCACGGCACCGGCCCCTCGAAGGCCACCTGCCCCTTGCCGTCGAGCACCTTGAACACCGGGGCGTACCCGTGCCCGAGCAGGTAGGTCTGGGTGCCGTTGACCTCCAGCGGCTCGTTGACCCGCAGGTCGTAGGGCCGCTCGGGCGCGCCCGGGCGGTCGGACACCGCGAGCCGCGCCGAGAAGTCCAGCGGCTGGCCGCGGCGTTCGCCCGAGCCGACGTAGGTCGCCTGGAAGTCGCGCAACGTGAAGGAGAACGGCTCCAGGGAGTCCGGCGAGACCCGCTGGCCGGGGATGTACCGGTCGTAGGCGGCCACGGTGTTGGCGAAGCCGTTGCCCTCGACCACCAGCACGTTGCCGCGGTAGCCGTACAGGCCGCCCGCGCCGACCGCGACCAGCAGGACCAGCAGCGCCGCGTGGAACAGCAGGTTGCCGGTCTCGCGCAGGTAGCCCTTCTCGGCGGCCACCCAGCCCGGCCCGGTGACGGTGCGGAAACGCCTGGCGCGCAGCGTCCTGGCGAGGGACTCCACCGTGGCGCCGCCGGCCTCGAACGAGGCGTGCTGGGGGAGCCGGGACAGGTTGCGCGGCGCCGCGGGCGGTTCGCGCCGCAGCTCACGCAGGTGGGCCGCCGCCCGCGGGATCACGCACCCGGCGAGCGAGATGAACAGCAGCAGGTACGTCGCCGCGAACCACGGCGAGGTGAACACGTCGAACAGCCACAGCCGGTCCAGCCAGGCCGCGGCGCCGGGGCTGTCCTTGAAGTACTGCGCGACCTTGTCGGGGCTGATGGACCGCTGCGGGTAGATCGACCCGGGCACCGAGGCCAGCGCGAACAGGAACAGCAGGATGAGGGCGGTGCGCATCGAGGTGAGCAGCCGCCAGGCCCAGCGCAGCCAGCCCACCGGTCCGAGCCCCGCCGGGCGGGCCGGCTCGGCCTGGATCTGTTCGGTCGTCGTCATCAGATCACCGGCTCGAATCCGCCGACCCAACCCTGCAGACCGGCGATGACCTGGCCCCACAGGCCGGTCACCAGCAGCACGCCGACGACGACGAGCATGGCGCCGCCGAGCCGGGTGATCAGCCGCGAGTGGCGGCGCACCGCCGTGAACGTCTGGATGGCCTTGCGGTAGGCGAGCGCCGCCAGGACGAACGGCAGGCCCAGCCCCAGGGCGTAGGCGAAGGCGAGCACGGCGCCGCGCACCGCGCTGGCCTGGTCGAGGGAGAGGGTGAGCACGGCCGACAGCGTGGGGCCGATGCACGGCGTCCAGCCCAGGCCGAAGACCACGCCGAGCAGCGGCGCGCCCGCGATGCCCGCGGCGGGGAAGCGATGGATGCGCACGTCCCGCTGCAGGCCCGGCAGCAGGCCTAGGAAGGCGAGGCCCAGCACGATCGTCAGCGCGCCCAGCACGCGGGTGATCACACCGGCGTTGCCGAGCAGCAGGGACCCGAGGCCCCCGAACAACGCGCCGCCGGCGACGAAGACCAGCGAGAAGCCCAGGACGAACAGGGCGCTGCCCGCCACCATGCGCCCCCGCCGGGGGTCGCCGCTCATGCCGGTGACATAGGACAGGTAGCCGGGCACCAGCGGCAGCACGCACGGCGACAGGAACGACACCAGGCCCGCGACCAGCGCCACCGGCAGGGCGAGCAGCAGGGAGCCCGCCATGACCGTGCCCGTGAAGCCGCTCACGGCGCACCCCGCCGGGCGGGGCGCGCGGCGGCGCGGCGGCTACTTCTCATCGCTGACCTTGGTCACCACGTTCATCAGATCGGAGTAGCGGACCTCTCCCAGCGCCCGGGCGGCGACCCGGCCCTGCCGGTCGAGCACGAGGGTGGAGGGGATCGCCGCCGGGTTGACCATGCCGCGGAAGGCCAGCGCGACCTTGCCCGGCTGGTCGTACAGGCTCGGATAGCCGGGCTGCTGGGTGCGCTGGAAGGCCAGCGCCTGCGCCTTGTCGTCCTTGGAGTCCACCCCGAGGAACTGCACGCCGCGAGCCTTGGTCTTGGCCGCGACGTCCTTCAGGACCGGGGCCTCGCCGCGGCAGGGCCCGCACCAGGAGGCCCAGAAGTTGAGCACCACGACCTTGCCCTTGTGGTCGGCGAGCGCGGTCGCGGCGCCGTCCAGGGTCTGGCCCTCGATGGCCGGGGCCGCCTGCCGCTCGGCGGCGGGCACCACGCGCATGCTGCCGTCGCCGGCGACGAAGCGCGTGTCGCCGGACTGCGGCTGCGAGGAGGACCCCTGGCCGCCGGCGCATCCCGCCAGCGCCGCCGCGACCAGCAGCGCGGTGACGAAGGCACGCGACCTCGAGGACCTGGTGGACACCGTGGACACGGAGCAGGGTCTCCTTGTACTACAAGAGGTAGAGCTTCAAACCCTACCCAGCGCACCGCACGCCCTCGAAATCGGGGCACGGGGCGCGCGGACGTCCGGCTAGCGCCGCTTGGGGGCGCCGAGCGACCCGGAGGGCTTCACGAGCGAGGCCGCCGGCTCGCTGTAGCCCACGCTCGCCAGCCGGTCGCCCTCGAAGGTGAAGCTCGTCAGGCTCGCCAGGGCGCACTGGCGGCGGCGCGGGTCGTGCCAGAGCCGCCGGCCCTCGGCGGCCAGCCGGATCACCCAGATCGGGAGCTGGTGGCTGACCATCACCACCTCGTGGCCCCTGCCCTCGGCACGGGCGGCGTCGATGGCCGCGCGCATGCGCCGGACGATCTCGACGTACGGCTCGCCCCAGGACGGGCGGGCCGGGTTCCACATGTGCCGCAGATTGCGCGGCGCGCGGAACATGCCGCCGATGACGTGGCCCTGGAAGAGGTTGTCGGCCTCGATCAGCCGCTCGTCGGTCCTGATCGGCAGGTCGAGGGTCTGCGCGATCGGGGTCGCGGTCTCCTGCGCCCGTTCGAGGGGGGAGCTGTAGAGCACGGTGATGTCGCGGCCCGCGAGGGCCTTGGCCACCAGCTCGGCCATGGAGCGGCCGTTCTCGGAGAGGTGGTATCCGGGCAGCCTGCCGTAGAGCAGGTTCTGGGGATTGTGCACCTCTCCGTGCCGGAGCAGGTGGACAACGGTGCTTTCAGTCATGACGGACACCAGACTACTGGTCCGGCCTCAACGCGCCATGCCGAGCCGAGCCCGGCGTGGCCGGCGTGGCCGGCGTGGCCGGCGTGGCCCGGCGTGGCCGGCGCGGCGCAGCGTGGCCCGGCGTGGCCCGGCGCCGCGGGGGCGCCCGCCGTCAGGAGGACGCCGGGTGGAGCCCGCCCGCCTCGGCCGGGGACGGCCCCGCCGCCTGGCCGGAGTCGCCGGAGACCGGCACCAGCCCCGGCGGGGGGGCCATCTGCCGCAGCACCTCCACGGCCGCGCGGATCGCCGGGCGGCGGGCCGCGTCCGTGCGCCACACGGCGTAGATGCGCCGGGTGGGACGGGGCCTGATCGGCACGATGGCGACCTGCGCCGGGACGTGGTCACGGCCGAGGCGCGGCACGATGGCGCAACCGTGGCCGGCCGCCACCAGCGCCGTCTGCGTCGGGTACTCGTCGGCCATGCAGGAGAACTCCGGCTCCAGCGACGCCGTGCGCAGGGTGAACACCAGCCAGTCGTGGCAGACCGTGCCGGGTGAGGAGCTGATCCACCGCTCGCCGTGCAGCTCCGCCAGGTCGATCTCGCGGCGGCCCGCGAGCGGGTGGGAGGCCGGGAGCACCACGTCGGCCACGTCGTCGAGCAGCGAGGCCCGCGACAGGCCCTCGGGGATCGCCATCGGGCGGTTCAGCCAGTCCTGCACGATGGCGAGATCGAGCTCGCCGCGGGACACCTCGCGGATCTGCCGTTCGGGCTCGCGCTCGTGGAGCACCAGGTCCAGGTCGGGATGGCGCTGCTTGAGCTCGCTGAGCGCCCCGGGGAGCAGCCCGCGGGCGGCCGTCGGGAAGGCGGCCATGACCAGCCGTCCGACCACCGCCCCGCGCAGCGCCTCGAAGTCGGCCTCGGCGGTCTCGACGAGCGCGAGGATGCGCTCGGCGTGCTCGGCGAGCAGCCCGGCGGCGTCGGTGAGCTTGACGCCGCGGCCGCTGCGCTCCATGAGCCGGGCCCCGGTCTCGCGCTCGAGCTTGGCGATCTGCTGAGAGATGGCCGAAGGCGTCACCATCAACGCCTCGGCCGCGGCGCCGACCGACCCGTACACCGACACCGCGTGCAGCGCCTTCAACCGATGGAGATCGAGCATAAAGCGATGCTAAATCATCCGGCCGGAAAATGGCGCTCACACTGAACCGCGGCGCTCCGCGTAACGGGACTCTCCGCGCAACGGGATCTCCGCGTGACGGAGCGCCCGGCGTGACCGGGCGCTTCGCGAACGCGCCGCCGGGTCGTTCCGCGAACGCGCCGCCGGGTCAGCCCGCGGAGGCGGCCGCGGCCGCCTTGGCCGCGGCGGGCAGCGCCTCGGCCACCCGGGTCAGGGCCTCCTCGTCGTGGGCGGCGGACAGGAACCACGCCTCGTACGCCGACGGCGGCAGGTAGACGCCCTGGTCGAGCATGGAGTGGAAGAAGGCGCGGTAGGCGGCGGTGTCCTGGGTGCGCGCCCCGTCGAAGTCGGTGACCGGGGCATCGGTGAAGAACACCGAGAACAGGTTGCCCGCCCGCTGGAGCCGGTGCGGCACCCCGGCGGCGGCCAGCGCGTCCGACGCCGCCCGCCCGACGATCAGGGCGGCCGCGTCGACGCGGTCGTAGACCTCCTCGTCGCAGGCCCGTAGCGTCGCCAGCCCGGCCGCGCAGGCCAGGGGGTTACCCGACAGGGTGCCCGCCTGGTAGACCGGCCCCTCTGGCGCCAGGCGGCTCATGACCTCGGCGCGCCCGCCGAACGCCGCCGCCGGCAGGCCGCCGCCCATGACCTTGCCGAAGGTCATCAGGTCGGCCTCCACCGGCGCCAGGCCGTACCAGCCGGCGTCGGTGACCCGGAAGCCGGTGAGCACCTCGTCCACGATGAGCAGGGCGCCGTTCGCCGTGCACAGCTCGCGGAGCAGCTCGTTGAACCCCGGGGCGGGGGGCACCACGCCCATGTTCGCCGGGCACGCCTCGGTGATCACGCAGGCGATCTCGCCGCCGTACGCGGCGAACGCCTCGCGCACCGCCTCGGGCGAGTTGTAGGGCAGGACGATGGTGTCGGCGGCGGAGGAGCCCGTGACGCCCGGGGTGTCGGGCAGGCCGAAGGTCACCACTCCCGACCCCGCGGCGGCGAGCAGCGCGTCGACGTGGCCGTGGTAGCACCCGGCGAACTTCACCACGCGCGAGCGCCCGGTGAACCCGCGCGCCAGCCGCACCGCCGACATGGTGGCCTCGGTGCCGGAGCTGACCAGGCGGACCTTCTCGACCGGCGCGACCCTGGAGACGATCTCCTCGGCCAGCTCGACCTCGCCGCGCGTCGCGGTGCCGAAGGACGTGCCGCGCGTGAGGGCCTGCGCGAGGGCCTCGACCACGGCGGGGTGCCGGTGGCCGAGGATCATCGGGCCCCAGGAGCACACCAGGTCGACGTAGCGGTTGCCGTCGGCGTCCACGATGTACGGGCCCTCGCCGGACTCCATGAACCGGGGCGTGCCGCCGACGGCGCCGAAGGCGCGCACCGGAGAGTTGACGCCGCCCGGCACGACGGCACGGGCGCGCTCGAACAGGTCCTCTGAGATCTTCGTACGGCTCACGCGTCCAGGTTAGTCCCCGGCGGCGCCGGCCCTCGGCGAGCCCCGTGGACGCCGGGAGGGCCGCTCGCTGCGAGGGTCACTCGGCGGCGTCGGCCAGCCGGTCGAGGACGTGGAGCGGGTCGGGCAGAGGCCGCCCGTCGGGCGGGCGCAGCCAGCGGGCGTGCGAGCCGTCGGCCAGCGACGACGGCGGGGCCAGGACGTAGCTGTCGCGGCAGTGCCAGCGCAGGCCCGGAGTGTCCTCGATCGTCTCGGGGGTGTGGTCGAGATGGCAGGACCACCACTCGTCCTCGTCCTCGGGGGCGCCGCGCGTGGCCACATAGAAAAGGACCCGGTCGCCGTTGGCGGCGACCGGGCCCGTGGTGAAGTTCGCGGCGTCCATGGCGGCGAGGGCGCTCTGGCCCGCCGTGGCCGGCACGTCGAAGACGTCGAACACCCTGCCGGTGGGGAGGATCACGTTCGCCTCGGGGTTCTGCTCCCACCATCGGGTGAGCAGCGCGGCGTCGGTGGTGGCCATCATCTTCCAGGCCGGGGAGATCGGGTGGACGCCCGGGTCGGGACAGCCGACCCGGTCACACGAGCAGGCGCGCGCGCCCTCGCGTAGCGGGTGGGCGCCCATACAGCTCGCCCAGCCCATCTCGGCGTACTCGAGCACCGAGGTGATCGCGTGTGCCTTCGCATGAGATCGCGCTCGCCTTTTCGCCCGACGAGCCGCCAGCGGTACCCCCACCATCGTGTTCCTCCCCCACCCCTGCCTTTCACCGATGATGCACGATGGCGGCCGCCCAAGGTGAGCCGACCCCCGGAAAATGGCCCGTCAGGATAGTCTCCTGGCCACTTCGGTAGCCCAATAGGTGAGGATCATGTCCGCCCCGGCGCGCCGGATGGCGATCAGCGACTCCATGATGATGCGGTCGCGGTCGATCCAGCCGTTGGCCGCCGCGGCCTCCACCATGGCGTACTCGCCGCTCACCTGGTAGGCGGCGACGGGCACCTCCACGCTGTCGCGCACCTGGCGCAGAATGTCCAGGTAGGCCAGCGCGGGCTTGACCATGACGGCGTCGGCGCCCTCGGCGAGGTCCAGGCGCACCTCGCGCAGCGCCTCGCCCACCGGCCCCGCCGGGTCCTGCTGGTAGGCGTTGCGGTCGCCGAACTGCGGAGCGCACTCGGCGGCCTCCCTGAACGGCCCGTAGAAGCCCGAGGCGTACTTGGCCGAGTAGGCGAGGATCGGCACGCCCGAGAAGCCGTCGGCGTCCAGCGCGGCGCGGATGGCGCCCACCTGGCCGTCCATCATGCCGCTCGGCGCGATGACCTGCGAGCCGGCCCTGGCCTGGGCCACGGCCACCGAGGCGTAGCGCTCCAGCGTCGCGTCGTTGTCGACCTCGCCCGCGGCGGTCAGCACGCCGCAGTGCCCGTGGTCGGTGAACTCGTCCAGGCAGGTGTCGGTCATCACCACGACGGCGTCGCCGAGGTCGGCGCGCAGGTCGGCCACGGCCTTCTGGACGACGCCGTCCGGGTCGTCGCCGGCCGAGCCGCGGGCGTCCTTGACCTCGGGGATGCCGAACAGGATGAGGCCGCCCACGCCGGCCTCCGCGGCCTCGTGCGCGGCCTTGCGCAGCGAGTCGCGGGTGTGCTGGACCACGCCCGGCATCGACGAGACCGGCTGCGGCTCGGTGACGCCCTCCTTGACGAACATCGGCAGCACCAGCTCGGCCGGGTGCAGCCGGGTGCCCGCCACCATGCGCCGCATCGCCGGGCCGCTGCGCAGCCTGCGGGGCCGCGCGACGGGGAACTGCGCGTCGGTCATCTCATCTCCCACTCACCAGGCCGGTCTCGGGGACCCGCGCGCACGCGTTGACCTGGGGATCTCGGCTACGTCGGCGGCCCGGCCAGGCCGCCGGTCACTTGGCCCTCCGGCGGGCGCCCCTTCGGGTCTGTGAGGGCCGCCGGGGAACGTCGCCGGCGGCGAGGGCCGCCTGGCGCTGCTTGGCACCGTACTCGGCCAGGGCTGCCGCCAGTGCCGAAGCCGAAGGATTGTCGGCCATGATGTCCACGCGCAGGCCGAACTCCTCGGCGGTCTTGGCGGTCTGCGGCCCGATGACCGCGATGACCGTCACGTTGTGCGGCTTGCCGGCGATGCCGACCAGGTTGCGCACGGTGCTGGAGGAGGTGAACAGCACGGCGTCGAAGCCGCCGCCCTTGATCGCCTCGCGGATCGGCGCGGGCGGCGGGGCCGCCCGGACGGTGCGGTAGGCCGTGACGTCGTCGCACTCCCAGCCCAGCTCGGTGAGCCCCGCGATGAGCGTCTCGGTCGCGATGTCGGCGCGCGGCAGCAGCACGCGGTTGATCGGGTCGAGCATCGAGTCGTACGGCGGCCACTCGGCGAGCAGCCCCTCGGAGGAGTGCTCGCCCACCGGGACCAGGTCGGGCTTGACGCCGAACTCCACCAGCGCCCTTGAGGTCGCCTCGCCGACCGCCGCGACCTTGAGCCCGGCGAACGCCCGCGCGTCCAGGCCGTACTCCTCGAACTTCTCCCTGATCGCCTTGACGGCGTTGGCCGAGGTGAAGGCGACCCACTCGTAGCGGCCGGTGACCAGGCCCTTGATGGCGCGGTCCATCTGCTGCGGGGTGCGCGGCGGCTCCACGGAGATCGTCGGCACCTCCTCGGGCACCGCGCCGTACGAGCGGAGCTGCTCCGACAGCCCGGCGGACTGCTCCTTGGTGCGCGGCACCAGGACCCGCCAGCCGAACAGCGGCTTGTTCTCGAACCACGACAGCCGGTCGCGGGTGGCGACGGCGTCGCCGACGACGATGATCGCGGGCTCGGCGATGCCGGCGTGCTTGAGGTCGGCGGCGAGCCGGCCGAGCGAGGAGACCACGGTGTACTGCTCGGTGGTGGTGCCGCTCTGGGTGACCGCGACCGGCGTGCCGTCGGGCCTGCCCGCTGCTATCAGCGCCTTGGCGATCGGGACCGCCTCGCCGATGCCGTTGTAGATCACCACGGTGCCCGGGGCGGCGGCGTGGACCGACCAGTCGTCGACCCGCGCGGCGTCCACGACGCGGAACTCCGGCACCGCCACGGCGGGGGCGATGCCCGCGTAGGTCAGCACGGCCGTCGCGGGCGGCACGCCCGGCACGATCTCGAACTCGACGTCGGCCTTGGCGCACGCCGCGACCTCCTCCGACACCGAGGAGAAGAAGCCGGGGTCGCCGGCGCAAAGCCGCACGACGTTGTACCCGGCCTTGGCCTCCTGCACGGCTTTGAGCGACACCGCGCCCATGTCGTCGGAGACGTCAACGACCTTGACGTCGTCGCGGCAGTGGCGCAGCAGGCCGCCGTAGGCCTCCTTGTCGAGCACGACGACATCGGCCCGCGACAGCAGGTCGGCGCCGCGCAGGGTCAGGAGGTTCTCGTCCCCCGGCCCGGCGCCCACGAACGCCACGAAACCGGCGCGACCCCGGGCGTCGCCGTCACGGCCGCCCGTGGCCCGCGGCGCCCCCGTGGCCTCCGCGGTGCCGTGCTCGGTGGTCTTGCTGGTCTGGCTTCCGGAGCTCAATGGGTCCGCTCCCCCATCAACGTGCCGGCTCCCTCTGCGATCATGGCGGCCGCGAGGTCGCGACCGAGCTCCATGGCCGCCGAGGGATCACCGGCGGTGGACTTGCGCACCGACCGGGCGCCATCGATGGCGACCACGGTGGCGGTCAGGTTGAGAATGTGCCCGTCATCGGCCGCGTACGCACCTACGGGCGCGTGACAGCCGCCCTCCAGGGTGGCCAGCAGGGCGCGCTCGGCGGTGACGGCCGCGCGGGTGCGCGGGTCGTCCAGGACGGCGAGCAGCTCGACGAGGGCGGCGTCGTCGGCGCGGCACTCCACCGCGAGGGCCCCCTGGCCCGGCGCGGGAAGCATCTCGTCGACGTCGAAAAGCTGGGAGATCTCGGCCTCGCGGCCGATGCGCCCGAGCCCGGCGGCGGCCAGCACGACGGCGCTGAGCTCACCGGAGGTGACCTTGCCGATGCGGGTGTCGGCGTTGCCGCGGATCGGGACGTAGTCGAGGTCGGGGCGCAGCAGGCGGAGCTGGGCCACCCGGCGCGGGGAGCCGGTGCCCACGCGGGCGCCGGGCGGGAGGTCGGCGAGCCCCGCCGGGCCGACGAGCGCGTCGCGCGGGTCATCCCTGGGCGGGATGGCCGCGATGACCACGCGCGGGTCGGGCTTGGTCGGAAGATCCTTGAGGGAGTGGACCGCGAAGTCGATGTCGCCCGCGATGAGCTTGTCGCGCAGGGCGCTGACGAACACGCCGGTGCCGCCGAGCTGCGCGAGCTGGGTCTTGGTGACGTCGCCGAAGGTCGTGACGCCGACCAGCTCGACGGTGTGGCCGGTCAGCGCGGTGAGCCGGTCGGCCACCTGCCCCGACTGGGTCGTGGCCATCAGGCTCCTGCGGGTGCCCAGGCGCAGGACGCCGAGTTTCAGTGCCTCGCCGCTCATGCGTCCTCCTCGCCTGCGTGACCGGTGACCCCGGTCTCGACGGTCTCCACCTCGGCCACGTCGGCCCTCGTCACCGCCTCCGGTACCTTCGGGTTCAGGTCGAACAGCTCGCGCAGCGCCTCGGCATAATGATCACCCGCCGGGGACGCGGCCAACCGCTTGACACGCACCGTCGGCTCGTGGAGTAGTTTGTCCACGACCCTGCGGACGGTCTGCGCGATCTCGCCGCGCACCCGCTCGTCCATCTCGGGCACCCGGGTGACCAGGCGTCCGAGCTCGGCCTCCACGACGTCGGCGGCCTTGGACCGCAGGGCCACCACCGTCGGGGTGACCTTGGCCGCGCGCTCGGCGCGCAGATAGGCGCACACCTCGGCCGCCACGATCGCCCGGACCGCGGTGACGCCCTCGGAGACGCCGTCGCCGCCGTCGGCCTGGTCGCCGAGCCCGGCCTGCTGCATGGACTCAAGATCGACCAGCGTGACGCCGGGAACGGTGCGGACGCCGGGGTCCACGTCGTGTGGAAGCGCGAGGTCGAGCAGGAACAGCGGCTTGCCGCGCGGAACCCGCGCCACCATTTCGGTGTCGATGACAACGCTACCTGCTCCGGTGCATGAAATGACCAGGTCGGCGGCGGCGAGCTCGCGCTCGACGTCCGACAGCTCGACCGCACGGCCGCCGACGCTCTGCGCCAGGCGCGCGGCCCGCTCGAAGGTGCGGTTGGCCACCACGATGTCGGTCACGCCGGCCCGGCCGAGGGTCGCCGTGGACAGCGCGCTCATCGAGCCCGCGCCCACCACCAGCGCCCGCCTGCCCTGGAGGGGGCCGAGGACCCGCTCGGCCAGAGTGAGGCCCACGCCGACCAGCGACGCGCCCGCGCGGTCGATGCCGGTCTCGGTGTGGGCGCGCTTGCCGACGCGCAGCGCCTGCTGGGCCAGCTCGTTCAGGATGGTGCCCGCGGTGCCCTGCTCCTGGGCCAGGCGCAGCGACTGGCGCACCTGGCCGAGGATCTGCCCCTCGCCGACGACCATGGAGTCGAGGCCGCAGGCCACCGTGAACAGGTGCTCGACCACCCTGTCCTCGTAGTGGACGTACAGGTGGCGGGTGAGCTGCTCCTGGGGGACGCCGGAGTGCGCGCCGAGCATGCCGGTGACCGCGGTGACGCCGCCGTGGAAGCGGTCGACCTCGGCGTACACCTCGACCCGGTTGCAGGTGGAGACGATCATCACCTCGGACACGTGCTCGTCGCGGGCGATGTCGTGCAGCAGCTTCACTAAGGCGTCCCCGGACGCCGAGACGCGTTCGAGCAGCGCTACCGGCGCCGTCCGGTGGCTGAGACCTACCGCGAGAAGGCTCATGCGTCCATCGCCTCGGCCCAGTCCTCGGCCATCATGGGGCTCCCTGTTTCACGATCCGCTTTGCGCTGCTCATGGAACGCAAGAATCTGCAGTTCGGTCGAGAGGTCGACCTTGCGGACATCGACTCCGTCAGGCACGGTGAGCACGACGGGGGCGAAGTTCAAGATACTCGTGATCCCGGCCGCGATGACCCGGTCGGCCACCTGCTGGGCGGCCGCCGCGGGCGTCGCGATGACCACGATGGACACCCCCCGCTTGTCGATCACGCTTTCCAGCTCGTCTATGTGCTGCACGGCCATCCCCACGAGCTGCTCGCCGACCACGGCCGAGTCGGCGTCGAACAGCGCGGCCACCCGGAACCCCCGGGAGACGAACCCCCCATAGGCGGCGAGCGCGCGGCCGAGGTTGCCGACCCCGACGATGGCCACGGCCCAGTCCTGCGTCAGGCCCAGCTCGCGGGAGATCTGGTAGATCAGGTATTGGACGTCGTAGCCGACGCCGCGCGTCCCGTAGGACCCCAGGTGCGACAGGTCCTTGCGGAGCTTGGCGGAGTTCACCCCTGCGGCGACGGCCAGGTCTTCCGAGCTTACGGTGGCCGTGCCCCGTTCCGCGAGTCCGTTCAACGCGCGCAGGTAGAGCGGCAGCCGCGCGACGGTCGCATCGGGGATGCCACGTTCGCGCGCGTGGGACGGGCGGCGGGTCACTTGACCGGAGCTCCAGGGGACGGGCGGCCGGTGCGCCCCGGCCGCGCTCGCGTTGCGACGGATGTCGAGGAGAAGGGCGCAGGCATCCAGGTTAGTACCTTTGTGAAGCTATGCACAAAGTGCGAGCGCCTCCTCTCGGGTCCCAACTGTCGCAGGTAGGGGTGGCGGTCCCTGATCCGGCCCCGCCACTGTGATCGGTCGCACAGAGGGGGGTGCCGTTAGGCTGGGTCCATGCCTCCGCGCGACCACACGATCACCCTGCTCGGCAAACCCGGCTGCCACCTGTGCGACGACGCCAGGGCCGTCATCGAGAAGGTTGCGGCGGAGCTCGGGGTCGCCTGGGAGGAGCGCGACATCACCGCCTCCGAGGATGACCAGGCCGCCTACTGGGAGATGATCCCGGTCACCCTCATCGACGGCGTCCAGCACGACTTCTGGCGCGTCGACGAGGCGCGCCTGCGCGCCGCCCTGTCCGCCTGACGCCGCCGCCCCCTGCCCGGCTAGACCCTGAAGGCGGTCGGGAGGGGGACGACCTTGGCGGCGTTGACGTTGAGCTCGATGACGTTGGCGGCCAGCACATGGGCCACCCGCTCGCGGGCGAAGCGCTCCATGTGCGCCTGGCGCTGGTGCTCGCTGAAGGCCACCTCGTCCCGGTAGAGCTCGTACACGATGCGCTGCAGCGGGGCCGACTTGACCGCGTGGCAGACGAAGATCAGCGTGTCGGGCTCGCTGCGCTGCACGGCCTCGACGGTCTCCACCGCCAGCCGGTCGAACGCCTCACCCGACCCGTCGATCAGCGTGAACACGGTGAGCAGGCCATAGATGCTCGGCGAGGGCCGCACGGACGGGCCCGAGGGCAGCGGCGACTCGCCCCGGCGCCCGCCGGCGACGGGGATGTCCGGCCGGCCGAGGGTCTGGTTGATCTCGTTGCTGTTGAACAGCATGCCGGTGGCCGGCATCGCGGCGTCCGGCCCGGGGGCGCGGTGCGAGCCGTTCGGCCCGGCGAGGCCGGCGGCGGGGTCGAAGGGCCCCCGCCCGTGCTGCCCGGCCGGGTCGCCGGCCCCTTGCCCCTGATGGCCGCCCGCCGGGCGGCCCGGCGCTCCCGGCATGGGCGAGCCGTACGGGCCCGCGAGCCCCGGCGCGCCCTGCCCCGGAGCGCCGCCCGGGGCGTCGGGGTTGATGAACTCGCCGGTCATCGGACCGCCATAGCCACCCTGGCCGCCGGGCCCGCCCTGGCCCCCCGCTCCGCCGAAGCCGCCGGAGGGCTGCATGCGGGCCGCGTAGTCAACATCGCCCGGGTCGTTGGCGCGGTACTCGGCCACCAGGTCGCCGAGCCCGGAGCGGCGCGGCGGCGACATCGCCGGAGTCGCCGGCAGCGGCCCCGACGACTCGTAGGGGGCCTCGGGCTCGGCGGCCCGGCGGCGCGCGGCGGGACGCGCGTCGTCCCAGTCGTCGTCAGGGCCGTCGCGATCCTCGTCGTAGGGGGCGAGGGGGCGGGCGACGGCGTACCAGACGGCCCCGACCATGAGGATGGTCACCAGGGCCGCGAACACGCCGGGGATCGCGAAGCGCACGGCGCCCACCAGGGCGAGGCCCGTGGGCGCCAGCACCACGCCGGCGTGCATGTTGTCGGCGTCCACGTCGTCGCCGCCGCGCCAGCGCAGGACGGCGAGGATCAGGCAGCCGATGAGGATCAGATAGGTGATGGCGTGGGCGGCGTTCAGCAGGGCCGTCGGGATGATCGTCCAGTGGGTGTCCCCGAGCGGCAGGGTCGTGGTGAACTTCTCGGGGTTGCTCACCGGGTCGAGGATCAGGATGACCGTGGTGATCAATGTGAAGGCGATGCCGAAAAGCCAGGCGGCGAACTTCGCGGGGGCCTTCTCGGCGAGCATCTGGATCATGCCTATGGCCAGCCAGAACGGCGCGAGGAACGCCCCGGTGATCTGGTAGACCCTGAAGGTCACGGGCCCGAACTTCATCAGGTGCCCGATGGCGACGGCGCCCAGGGCCAGGCACAGCGCCGAGGTGGTGACGGTCCAGGCGATGAGCCAGCCGCTCCGGTCGTCCCTGAGACGTCCGACCAGGATGCCAGTGGTGATGGCGGCGAACAGCGCACCCGCGAAGGCGGTGACGGCAACGACGGCTTCCATGATGGCCCCAACTCTGCCGGACATTACCTCCAAACCGGTAGCCGGTGTCCGAAGTGCCGCAGCACTCCTGTTACGCGTGGTAGTTACTGAGGCAAAGTGGATTGTGTAATTTCCCGATGATTTCTAGAGTGTTCGAGCACGCACGCGCCCTTCCCTTTGCTCCCCAGGGATACCGGATGTCGAACTCATGGTCGGTCGCCGGGCTTTCCCCACCAGGATCGGCCGACACAGTGAACCCCACCCGCGCCGCCGCCGAGCAGCGCGAACGTCCCTCCCCGGACGCCGACGAACTGCGCAGGATCGTCCTGCGCGCCAAGACCGGCGACGCGGACGCCTTCGCGGCGCTGTACGACCGCTACGTCGATCTCGTCTATCGCTATGTCTACTTCCGGGTGGGCGGCCACGCGCTGGCGGAGGACATCACCAGCGAGACGTTCCTGCGGGCCCTGCGGCGCATCGCCGACTTCACCTGGCAGGGCAGGGACTTCGGCGCGTGGCTGGTGACCATCGCCAGGAACCTTGTGGCCGACCATTTCAAGTCCGGCCGCTACCGCATGGAGGTGTCCACCGCCGAGGTGCTGGACACCCCCATGGACGGGCCGCACATCCCGGAGAACGCGGTGGTGGCGACCATGGTCAGCGAGAGCGTCCTGCGGGCCGTCCGCGACCTCAACCCCGAGCAGCAGGAGTGCGTGGTCCTGCGCTTCCTGCACGGCATGTCGCTGGCCGAGACGGCGCTGATCATGGGCAAGAAGAGCGGCGCGATCAAGGCCCTGCAGTTCCGCGCGGTCCGCGCGCTCGCCAGGGCTCTTCCGGACGATCTCAATTGATCTAGGGTGACCCTCGCGAGGGATCTCCGGCCGGCGGGGCGGCCGTAACCTGATGGCTCCCCGCATCGTTGGGCATGTAGCACCTATGGATCATCGTAGTGGGCGCGGCAGGGAGCTTTCATGGGCAAGTGGGGGCCTACGCGGTGGCCGCACAGGCGTTCGTCCGCCGGCAGCCGTCGGCGCCCTCAACCCCATTTCGCGGCCCGGCTCCGCGCGATGGGCGCCGAGCCCGCCCACGGCCCGAGCCCCGACTTCCGCGCCCGGCTCCGCGAGGAGATCCTGGCCGCCCAGGTCACCGGCCCCGATCTCGAGCCGGACACCGGGCGGCGCCGTCGCCGCCCCCCGCTCCTCGTCCGGCTGCGGCCGGGCGCGCTGATCGTCGCCCTGACCGCCGTGATGGTGGTCACCGGGGTCCAGACCTACGCCTCGGTGCCCGGCGACAACCTCTACCCGATCAAGCGGGCCGCCGAGGCGACCGTGCTGAGCCTCACCACCGACGACATCGAACGCGCCCAGCGCGAGCTGACGGCCGCCCACTCCCGCGCCACCGAGGCCGCCGCGCTGCTCGGCTACCCCGACTCCCGGCGTGAGCGGCTCATCGGTCCCACCCTGGACGAGATGACCTCCACCACCCGGTCGGCGCTGTCGGCGCTCGGGCACGTCAAGCGGCAGGGGACGCACGCCCCGGCGCTCAAGCGCTTCACCAAGGAACAGCGCGACGTCGTCGAGCCGATGATCCCCCAGCTCGGCGGCGACGACCGCATGAAGGCCAGCGCCTACCTCGACATGATCGAGGACATGACCCCCTGACGGGCCCCGCGACCCACACGAAGGGCGGTGCGGCAGGCCCTTTCGGACGCCGCCGCGTGCCCGAACGGTCACGCCACGCTAACGCCACGTACACCGACTCCACCCCCTCCTCCCCGTTAAGCTGAGGTGCTATGAGGCGGTTACTGCGACGGCACACCGAGGCCGAGATAGCCGGGGAGGTCGCCGCGGCGGCGGCGGTGTCGTCGCCGGTCGCCGAGCCCGACCCCACCGCCGCGGCCTTCTTCGACGTCGACAACACGATGATGCGCGGCGCCTCGATCTACCACTTCGCCCGCGGGCTCGCCTCCCGCGGGCTGTTCACCACCAAGGACCTGGTGATGTTCGCGCTCGGCCAGGCCCTGTTCCGGGTGCGCGGCAACGAGAACCCCGAGCACATCGCCCGGGCCAAGGAGACCGCCCTGGCGTTCGTCGTCGGCCTCAAGGTGGACGACGTCGTGCGCCTCGGCGAAGAGATCTACGACGAGGTCATGGCCGACCGCATCTGGGCAGGCACCCGCGCGCTCGCGCAGAGCCACCTGGACAACGGCCAGCGCGTCTGGCTGGTGACCGCCACCCCGGTCGAGCTGTCCCGCGTGATCGCCCAGCGCCTCGGGCTGACCGGCGCGCTCGGCACGGTCGCCGAGACCGAGAACGGCGTCTACACCGGCCGCCTCGTGGGCGACCTGCTGCACGGCCCCGCCAAGGCCGAGGCGGTCAAGGCGCTGGCCCGCCGCGAGGGCCTCGACCTGTCGCGCTGCACCGCCTACAGCGACTCCGCCAACGACCTGCCCCTCCTCCGGCTGGTCGGCCACCCGATCGCGGTGAACCCCGACGGCCTGCTGCTCGAGCAGGCCAGGAAGAACGAGTGGGCGGTCAAGGACTTCCGCACCGGGCGCAGGGCCACCATGATCGGGCTTCCCATCGCGGCGGGCGCGGGCGCCGTGGCGGGCGGCATCGCCGCCGCCATCGCCCTCAGGAAGCACTACCGCTCCGCCTGAGCCGACCGTCCGTGGGCGGCCCGGCGAGTGGGCATGGCAGACTCGTGGCGGCCGTTTTCCGGAAAGTCGCCGCGGAGGATCACCTTGCGTCACGTGGAGCCCGAGGTCCGTCTCATCGCCCGCCCCCGGCTGGACTACGACGAGGTCGCCGGCTATCTCGCCGAGGTGGGCGGGGACAACTGGCTCGAGAGGGTCGACCGCGGCGAGATGGACGACGCGCAGAACCTCGCCGAGTTCGCCGGGCGCATCTGCTACCGCTCCTGGGAGCCGGGGCTGAACCCCAACGTCACCCGCATCCGCACCGACCAGGAGGACTACCTCCGCAACATCCTGGCCAGCGCCCATGGCTCGGTGCTGGAGCACGTGAGCTTCTCGTTCGTCCTGCACGACGTCAGCCGGGTGGCCACGCACGAACTGGTCCGCCACCGGGCCGGCACGGCGGTCTCGCAGGAGTCGCTGCGCTTCGTGCGGCTGGACGACCTGCCGTTCTGGTTCCCCCAGTGGGCCCTCGCCGATCCGGAGTTGATGGAACGGGCGAGCGAGCTGCTCGGGCGGATGGAGGAGTTCCAGCACTGGATGGCCGGCCACTTCGGGCTGGACGAGCAGGGCGTGCCCTTCGGCGAGAAGAAGGCCAAGACCTCCTTCATGCGGCGCTTCGCGCCCGAAGGCCTGGCCACCGGCATGGTGTGGACCGCCAACGTGCGCACCCTTCGGCACGTCATCGAGAACCGCACGGCGGCGGGAGCCGAGGAGGAGATCCGGCTGATCTTCGGCAAGGTCGGCGAGCTGATGGCCAAGGAGGCCCCCGCCCTGTTCGGCGACTACACCGTCGAGAACGGCGTCTGGACCCCCGGCTGGCGCAAGGTCTGACCTCGGCGACGCCGCCCGGCCCTCGGGTCCGGCTCCTGCGACCGCCGGCCTTCGATCCCCGCACGCCGGCTTGGGACCCCCGCACCGCCGGCTTTCGACGCCGCGGCCGTCCTATCGCCGGCCGAGGCCGTTGAGCAGGGTGTCCACGACGAGATCGGCGGCCCGGGGCGGCTCCAGCTCGGGGAACCGGTGGGCGGCGGCGTCGACGAGGTCGTCCAGGGTGGCGCGGGCCCAGGCGACCGGCACGTCCCCGCGCAGCAGCCCCTCGTCGGCCGCCCGCTGGAGGAACCTGTCGAGCCGCGCGCTCTGCGCCTGTCTGCGGACGCTCGCGGCCGGGTCGGCGCGCATCATCTTGCGCACGTCCACCGGCCACTCGCGGCTCATCGGGACGATGCCCTCCACGTAGCGGTGCAGCGCCACCGCCACCGGGGCCTCCACCAGCCGGGCCTCGTCCAGCACGCGCTCCGCGGAGTCGAGCTTGGCCTGGAAGACGGCGGCGAGCAGGGCCTCACGGGTGGGGAAGCGCCGGTAGACGGTGCGCCGGTCGACCCCGGCCTCGGCGGCGATCGTGCCCATGCTGGTCGAGGGGTCCTCGGCCAGCAGGCGGGCGCCGGTGCGCAGGACCGCGTCCAGGTTGCGCGCGGCATCAGCTCTCATGACTCTGCCACTCTACCCGTGTGTGGCACATCACATTCTCTCCGACTCGTTGATGGGGCATAAAGTGGCATTACTGTCACGTTAGTGTGTCAGTTGGCGAAGCGACCACGCAGCGCCCCACGTCAGAAGGAGAACGGATCATGAGGACCTGGCTGGTCACAGGCGGTTCGAGCGGCATCGGCCGCGACCTGGTCGAGGCCGTGCTCGCGCACGGCGACCAGGTGGTGGCGACCTCGCGCGCCCCCGAGGCGCTCGGCGACCTCGCGCGGCGGCACGACGGACGCCTGCTTCCCGTCGCGCTGGACGTCACCGACCCCGCCGCCGTCCGGGCCGTGGTGGAGGCGGCCGCCGAGCGGTTCGGCTCGCTGGACGTCGTGGTCAACAACGCCGGCTACGCCACCAGCGCCGCCATCGAGGAGTTCCCCGAGGAGGAGTTCCGCGCCCAGATCGAGGTCAACCTGTTCGGGGTGGTCAACGTGACCAGGGCCGTGCTGCCGTTCATGCGACGCCGGCGCTCCGGCCACATCGTCCAGATCTCCTCCATCGGCGGACGCGTGGGCGGCAGCCCCGGCCTCAGCGCCTACCAGACGGCCAAGTTCGGCGTCGAGGGCTTCTCGGAGGTGCTGGCCAACGAGGTGGCGCCCCTCGGCGTCAAGGTGACCATCGTCGAGCCCGGCGGCTTCCGCACGAACTGGAACGCCGGCGCCGCCACCGCGCAGGCCCCCGTCGGCGAGGACTACGACCAGACCATCGGCGAGTGGCTGCGCATGCGCGCCCGCTACGGCGGCAGCGAGCCGGGCGACCCCGCCCGCGCGGCCCAGGCGATCATCGCCGTCGTCGAGGCCGAGGAGCCGCCGCGACGCCTGCTGCTCGGCTCCGACGCCCTGACCTCCGCCCTGCGCTCCGCCGACGAACGAACCGCCGAAGCCCGTAAGTGGGCCCCGCTCACCACCTCCACCGACTACCCACCCACCCCCTGACCTCGGCCACCACCAAGCGGCCCGCACCTGAGAGCGTTCCAGCGCTCGGCGAAAGGACGGTTCAGGCGGACAGCAGCAACTCGGCTCGGTCGTCCTCCGACAGCCCTGCCTCGCACAGCCGGTCTCTCAACTCCCGGTGCGCCTGCCAGACCTCCGGAGAGACGCCAGGAAGGTCGTACACGTACTCCACGATGACGGCGACCTCCTCGGCGACGCCCAGGACGAAGTGCTTGATCGCCTCGACGGCGTCTCGCAGCTCCGCGAGAGTCTCGGCGGACACCCCCGATCGAATCGGGGCATCGACGGGACCGGCGTACCAGACTTCGCCATCAAGATCGAGGGCGCGTTCCCGGCTGACGCGGAAGGTCACCCGGCGGACGGTCGAGGTCAAAGCAACCAGCCCTTTCCGAAGACATGCTCAAGATCGGCCTGCAGGTCGTTCAGCGCGCGCGAGGTGATGCCCCTCACCGGCACGCTCGCGCGAGCCACGACGACCTGACGGTCGTCGTCGAGCAAGAGTAGGCGAAACAGCGGTGTCGTCTCGGCCCAATCGACACGCATGCCGAGGTCGCGGGTCAGCGTGTAGATCCGATCGCGGATCTCCTGATAGGTCGTCAGCACACCGTGACAATATGACTACGCGATGCTTACGGTCCGAAGAATCTCGGCAGTTGAACACCTCACCGTGGACTGCCCCGATCCAGCCAGGGGACCGTCTAGAAGAACGGGGGGAAGGCGTGGCCTCGTTGGAGGCGTAGGTGGTTGAGTTGCTGCTGGATGAGTTCGCGGACCTGGTCGGTGAGGTTGAAGACCAGCATCGGGTCCTCGGCCTCCTCCGGGTCGTACTCGTCGGTGCGCACCGGCTCGCCGAACTGGATCATCCACTTGGACGGCAGGGGCACCAGCCCGAGCGGTCCGAGCCAGGGGAACAGCGGCGTGATCGGGATGTAGGGCAGGCCGAGCAGCCGGGCGAGCGAACGGAAGTCGCCGATCTTGGGGTAGATCTCCTCGGCGCCGACGATGGCGCACGGGATGATCGGCACCTGGGCGCGGATCGCCGAGGCCACGAACCCGCCGCGCCCGAAACGCTGGAGCTTGTACCGCTCGGAGAACGGCTTGCCGACGCCCTTGAAGCCTTCGGGGAACACCCCGACCAGCTCGCCCTTGCGCATGAGCCGGTCGGCGTCCTCGGGGCAGGCGAGCGTGTGGCCGGACTTGCGGGACAGGTGGCCGAGGACGGGGAGCTGGTAGACCAGATCGGCGCCGAGCAGCCGCAGCGCGCGGTGCGCGGGGTGCTCGTCGTGCAGCGCGACCTGGAGCATCAGCGCGTCGACGGGGACGGTGCCCGAGTGGTTGGCGACCACGAGCGCGCCCGCCTCGCCGGGCACGTTGGCCAGGCCGGTGGTCTCGACGCGGAACCAGTGGCGGTAGAGCGGGCGGATCAGCTCAAGGAGCACCTTGTCGTTCAGTTCGGGATCGAACCCGAACTCGTCGACCTCGTACTCCCCGGCGACGCGCCTGCGCAGGAAGTCCAGCAGGGCGGCCAGGCGGTCCTCGACGGCACTCGCGCCGCCGTCGGTGGCCCGGCGCCGCGCCGCGGTGATGGGGATGACCCGGGCTGTTCCGGGCTCCTCATCACGAAAGTCATGCGGTATCTCTGTCTTCTTCACCGTCGCGCACCCCCACCCAGCACTGTCGACAGCCAGTCGATCACAGTGAGTGGCATACCGCCAAACAAGCCACGCGAGTGGAGGAAGTCGTCGAACGCCGACGCGGTGGAGAACTTGGGCCGCCAGTCGAGCTCGGCGGCGAGCCGGCCGGCGTCCACAGCGCGCCCGTAGCTCATCAGGCCGAGCTGTTCGGGGGAGAACTCGACGCGCCCGGCGCCGCGCGCCAGGTCGCCGAGGACGCGGAAGGCGGTGGAGAGCACCGGGAGGGCCGGGCGGCCACTCCTGCGCACGCACTGTGACAGGAGCATGATGCCGTCACCGGCGACGTTGTAGGTGCCGGGGTGGTCTTCCAGGGCCATGCGCCGCAGCACCTCGACGCCGTCGTCCTCGTGGACGAACTGCAGGCGCGGGTCGAAGCCGAACACCGTCGGCAGCACGGGCAGCTCGAAGTAGCGGGTCAGCGGCGAGTCGACGCCGGGGCCCATGAAGTTGGCGAAGCGCAGCGTCGAGACCGAGACGTCGGGCCGCCGCCTGGCGAATCCGCGCACGTAGGACTCCACCTCGGTGGCGTCCTTGGCGTAGCCGCGGATCGGGGCGTCGACCGGTTCGGTGTCCTCGGTGAACACCGCCGGGTCGTGCGGGGACGAGCCGTAGACGGCCGTGGTCGAGCGCACCACGACCTTCCGCACCGTCGCCGACCGCTGGCATGCGCCGAGCAGCTGCATGGTGCCGATGACGTTGTGCTCTTTCATCGACGAGCGGCCGGCGGCGCCCGACGGGGCGCTCACCAGGCTCATGTGCACGACGGTGTCGATGTCCGCGGCCGCGATGACACGCGCGATGTCCGGGCTGCGCAGATCAACCCGGACGAACTCGGTGCGGCCCAGCTCGACGCCGCCGCCGCCCAGCGATTTCGAGGACGGCGGCGCGGTGTCCACTCCGATGACCCGGTCGATGTCCGGGTCGGCAGCGAGGACGCTCGCCACCCGGGCACCGATGTGCCGGGAGACTCCCGTGACGAGCACGGTGTGTGTCATCGCCGCCTCGCAGAATCACTCGCTCGTGGTCGCGCTCGGCTCGGGCTCACCGGGATGGCGATGGTGAGATCGACCCGCCCGGCCCGCCGCTCTGCGTTGTCGGTCCGCGCTACTACTTCTTGTTACGCCGCTGGATGCGGGTCTTCTTGAGAAGCTTGCGGTGCTTCTTCTTCGCCATGCGCTTACGACGCTTCTTGATCACAGAGCCCACGGGACCCCCAGGTGAAGGTAGGTTGGTCAACATCAATGTGCGCGAGACGGCGGGTCGCATACCACCCGCGGCTCGGACGCGCCGTAGGCACGGCACACCTGAACCACGGGACGGCGCCTCGCCAAGGCACACACCGATCCAACAGCCTACCGGCGATTCGCGGTCGATCGCCCCCTGGGGGGAACCCGCGTGGCCGCCGGACGTCAATGACCGGCGACCGGACGACGCGGGCGGCCGGCCGCCCACCTCGCTTCCGGTCAGGTCCGCGTCATCGCGGACCCCGCGTTCGACATCAGCGAGTTCGGCGAACGACCGGTGATGTCATCACTGATCCATTCAACCCGCTTCGATGAACGCATCCCTGAGGTAGTCGTGCACCGCCTGCTCAGGCACCCTGAAGGATCGCCCGACCCGGATGGCCGGTAACTCGCCTGAGTGAACCAGCCGGTACACCGTCATCTTGGACACCCGCATGACGGTGGCGACCTCTGCCACCGTCAGGAACTTCACCTCGCTGAGAGGTCTTTCGCCTGCACCCATCGGACGCCTCTTCCGCACGTGTTTCCGGGTTATCCCCACTGGTGCCATTGCTCACGCACGTGTACTGCTGTCAGCGTAGAACGCGACTCCGATCGCGCAAACCCCCTATTCCATCAGTGATCGGAGACTCCTGCCACCAGAACGGGAGAAGTCGCTGGCCAGCAGCCAGGCCGAGCCCTGATCTCGATCTGTCACTCGGTCCAACCGTGTCCCATTAGAGTCGCTTGGGATCACAAAAAAGTTGGCAAACGGTCGACGCGCCAGACCCAATACACGCGCGAAACGGAAGTTAGGGCCAGACCGGAATAGGTGCCGATCGCCTCACAGGTCACTCTCGACCCGTGCGATCAGATACGAGGTCAACGGAGCGTAGTGCCGGGGGAACACATTGTCGTCCAGCGGCACGGTGACGGCGATCTTGCCCTCGGCCTCGCCGACGAACAGCCCGGGGTCGTTGCTGTCGGCGAATCCGACCGTCTCGACCCCCGCCTCGCCGGCCGCGCCCGCCCACCCGTGGTCGGCGATCACCAGATCGGGCCGGTCCCCGTCGAGCCGGGCGAGCATCGCCTGCATCGGCGCCGGGTCGTGAGAGTGCACCAGCGCGCCGCCGTCGGCCAGCACGGCCACCTCGTCGAAGTACATGACGCGGCGCTTGCGGCCCAGGCCGCCGCTGGAGATCATCAGGCCCTCCGCCGGGGTGAGCAGCGTCGCGCCGCGCGCGGCGGCGAACCGGGCGAGGGCGAGGTGGATCGTCATGATCCCGGTGGGGTGGCCGGTGGCGATGATGATGCGCGGGTCGGGCTTGCGCAGCGCGGCCGCGATGCGCGCGGCCATCCCTTCGAGGGCGTCGATGGTGCGCTCGGGGTCGATGGCGTCCTGGCCCGCCCGGTGCTCGGGATCGTCGATCACGCCCGCGGACTTGGCCATGAGCGCGAGCACGTCCCGGTAGGTCCACTCGTTGTCGAAAGTGAGGCCGAACATGTAGTACGGGTCAGCGAGGGCGAGGGAGCGGTAGTGGTCGAGGTTGTTCTCCCGGCTGGTCGCGATGTTCCCGGCGATCTTCGTGTCCACCAGGTGCTGGGTCAGCTCACTCCTTGTGGGTGGGCTCGCGGTCTGCATGATCATCTCCGTGCGCTCAGCGGCCGGCCGGCGTCCACGGCGTCACGCCGGCGGCTCGACCAGGCAGGACCACGGCGCTGGGTCACCCCGTGGAACGACGGATCACCGCGCGGATCGCCAGGAGCGCTCGATCGACAGGTCCCACACGATCGTAACCATCTGACAAATGACGAAATTCCGTTTTCTTCGGGAGCCGGTGGCGGGGAGAGCGGGCACGGCCCCTTCTGCCTAGTCTGCGCCTGCGGCTCCGCGGGCGGGCCACCGGGCGCGCTCAGGGCATCGGATCGAGGCCGTGGAGGGGGAAGACGGCCTTGCGCGTCGCCATGATCGCGCGGTCCACCGGGTCCGCCGGGTCGTACCCCGACGAGAAGTCGTGGTAGTCGGGCCGGCGGCCGTCGGTCATGTGCAGCGGCGGCACCTCGCCCGTGCGCAGCGCGACGTACTCGCGCCAGCTCTCAGGAGTGACCGTCTGCGGGTCGACCGGCTCCCCGGCCGCCTCGGCGATCAGATGGCTCCACGCGCGCGGCACCACCTGGACCAGCTCGTACCCTCCGCCGCCGGTGGCCACCCACCGGCCGCCCGCCGTCTCGTGCGCCAGAGCGTGCAGCGCGGCGTACGCCTGCCGCTGGCAGTCCAGGCTGAGCATGAAATGAGCCAGCGGGTCCAGCGCGTGGCCGTCGCACCCCTGCTGGCTGAACAGCACGTCGGGCTGGAACTCGCGCAGCAGCGGCGGGACGACCGCGTGGAAGGCGCGCAGCCACCCCGCGTCGCCGCACCCGGCCGGGAGCGCGACGTTGACGGCCGTCCCGTCGACGCCGGTCTCGCTGGGGAAGCCGGTGCCGGGGAACAGCGTGCGCGGGCTCTCGTGCAGGCTGATCGTCAGCACCCGCGGATCGTCGTAGAAGATCGCCTGGACGCCGTCGCCGTGGTGGACGTCCACATCGACGTAGGCGACGCGGCGCGCGCCCTGCTCCAGCATCCAGGCGATGCCCGCCGCCGGGTCGTTGTAGACGCAGAAGCCGCTGGCCGCGCCCGGCATCGCGTGGTGGAGCCCGCCGGCGATGTTCAGCGCGTGCTCGGCCGCTCCCGTCCACACCGCCCGGCACGCCTCGATGGAGGCGCCGGTGATCAGCGCGGACGCCTCGTGCACGCCGGCGAAGGCCGGGTTGTCGACCGTGCCGAGGCCGCAGGACAGATCGGGCAGCCCGGTCGCCGAGACGCGCTTGACCGCCTCGATGTAGTCGCGCCGGTGCACCAGGGCGAGCTCGTCGTCGGTCGCCGGCGCGCAGCCCACCATCTCGACCTTGTCCAGCACCCCGAGGTCGCGCGCCAGCGCCATCGTCAGCTCGACGCGGATCGGCGCCAGGGGATGCCCGGGCCCGAAGTCGTAGGAGATCAGCTTGTCGTCCCAGACGACCCGCACGGACCGGCTCATTCGATCACCAGCTCTCCGCGCCACCCCATGAAACGACCGTACCGCACGAGGGATCGGTTCATTCGGCGCGCAGGGCGATGACCGGGTCGAGCCGCGCCGCGCGGCGGGCGGGCGCGACGCCGAAGAAGACCCCGACGCCCGCCGAGACCCCGAACGCCAGCGCCACCGACCACCAGGTGATCGCGGCCGGCACCGGCGAGACCGCCTGGATCAGCAGGGAGCCGCCCACGCCGATCAGGATGCCGATGACGCCGCCGATCGTGGTGAGCAGCACCGCCTCGATGAGGAACTGCCCGAGCACGTCGCGCTGCCGGGCGCCGAGCGCCTTGCGCAGGCCGATCTCGCGCGTGCGCTCCCGCACGCTCACCAGCATGATGTTGGAGACGCCGACCCCGCCCACCAGCAGCGAGATGCCGGCGATGGCGGCCAGGACGCCGGTCAGCATGCCGAGCACGCTGCCGATGGTGCCGAGGAGCTGCGTCTGGGTGACCGCGCTGAACCGCTCGCCCGGGTAGCGGCCCTCAAGCCCGCGCAGGACGCGCTGCCGCAGCGGCTCGATCTCGTCCGGGCCGGAGGCCCCGACCGCGATGCCGTTGATCCGCGACAGGCCGATCAGCCGCTGCGCCGTGGTGACCGGGACGTGCACCTCCTGGTCACGCGCCACGCCGAAGGTCGCACCCACCGGCTCGTACAGCCCGATGACGCGGAAGCGCACGCCGGCGATGGTGACCTGCCGGCCGATCGGGTCGAGGTCCCCGAACAGCTTGGCCCCGACCTCCGAGCCGAGCACCGCGACGCGCCGCCGGGTGTCCACGTCGGTCCCGCTGAGGTACCTGCCCCGGCGCAGCGGGCGTTCGAAGATGTTCGGCAGGTTCTCGTCGGTGCCGGTGATGGTGGCGAAGACCTCGGTACGGCCCACGCGCACCGACTCCCCGGAGTTGACCGCGACGGTGACCTTGCCGGGGTCGCCGACCACGCGGCGGACGTAGGCGACGTCGGCGAGGTCCAGGCGGCTCTGGGTGGGGGCCGCGCCGAGCCCCACCTGGCCGGGCACGACGAGGATGATGTTGCTGCCGAGCCCGGCGATCTCCCCCTCGACCGCCTCCTTGGCGCCGGTGCCGATGGCGACCAGGATCACCACGGCCGACACGCCGATGACGACGCCGAACATCGTCAGCGCGCTGCGCAGCCGGTTGACCCGCAGCGCCTCCAGCGCCATGCGCAGCGCCTCGGCGCTCCTCACGGCCGATCACCCCGGACCGGCCCGTCCCCGGCGGCCGGGCCGCCCCCGCGAACCGGGCCCTCAGGGCGAGCCGGCCCCCCGTCCCGGTCGGCGCGCCCGGGCGGCGCCGCCGGGTCGTCCCGTTCGTCGCGTTCGATGACGCCGTCGCGGACGTGGACGCGGCGGCGGGCGAGGTCGGCCACCTCGCGCTCGTGGGTGACCAGCACCACCGCCACCCCCCGCTCGGAGTTCAGGTCGGCCAGGATGCCCATCACCTCCCGGCCGTTGCGGGAGTCGAGGTTCCCGGTCGGCTCGTCCGCCAGCACCACCTTGGGATCGCCCACGAGGGCGCGGGCGATGGCCACCCGCTGCTGCTCGCCGCCGGACATCTGGGAGGGCCGGTGGTCCAGGCGGTGCGCGAGCCCCACGGCCGACAGCGCCCGCCTGGCCCGCTCCCTGCGCTCGGCCCGGCCCACCCCCCGGTACACCAGGGGCAGGGCCACGTTCTCCAGCGCGGAGGTGCGCCCGAGCAGGTGGAAGGACTGGAACACGAAGCCCACGGCCTGGTTGCGCAGCTCGGCGAGCCCGGTGTCGTCCAGCGTGGACACCTCCACCCCGTCCACCCGCAACGTGCCCGAGGTGGGCCGGTCCAGGCAGCCGAGCAGGTGCATGAGCGTCGACTTGCCCGATCCGGACGGGCCGACGATGGCGACGAACTCGCCGTGGTCGATGCGCAGGCTCACCCCGCGCAGCGCGTCCACCGACACCCCCTCCAGCTTGTAGGAGCGGGTGAGGTCGACGGCCTCGAAGGCGGGGGCAGGCGTTCCGGCGTCCCGCGCCTGCCGGTCCTCCGGCCGCGGCCGGCCCGCGGCCGTCATGTGAGCTTCTGGTCCTGCCGCACGGTGTCGGCGCCCTTGACGACGACCCGCTCCCCCGGCGTCAGGCCCCGTGCCACCTCGACCAGGGCGTCGCCCTGGGCGCCCAGCTTGACCACCCTGCGCTCCGCCGTGCCGTCGGCGCGCACGACCCACACCACGGTGTCCCTGCCGCTGGTGACGACGCTCGCCGCGGGCACCGCCACCGCGTCGGGCGACTCGCGCACGGTCAGCCGGACGACGGCGCTCATGCCCGGTTTGGGGGGCGGCGCCTGCCCGCCGTCGTCGTAGACGCCCTCGCCGAGGGTGAGCCGCACGGGGTAGCTCACCCCGCCGGTGGTGCCCTCCTTGGGCGTCACGCCCACGCCGGCGACCTTCGCCCGGTAGGTGGCCCCGGAGACGGCGTCCAGTTCGGCTTCCGCCTTCACGCCGCGGGTGACCAGGAGCACGTCGGTCTCGTCCACGTCGGCGGACAGCGTCAGCCGCGAGACGTCGGTCACGGTGGCGATGGCGTCGCCCGCCGCGACCGGCACCCCTGCGGCGATCGGGCCCGCGGAGCCCGCGGCCGCCGCGCCGCCGCCGGACGCGCCCGCGGCGGCTCCGGCCTGGCCGGACAGGCCCGCCGGGAGTTGGCCGAGCAGGGAGCCGAGGCCGGAGGCGCCGCCGCCGGACGGCCCGCCCAGCGTGACCACCCCGTCGAAGGGCGCCTTGATCGTCAGGCCCTTCACCGTCGCGCCCGCCACCTTCACCGCGGCCCTCGCCTGGCTCCTGGATGCCGCCTGCAGGGAGGACATCGACGCGGCGAGCCCGCCGAGCCCCGTACCGATCTGGCCGCTGACCTGGGAGAGCGTCTGGTTGACCGACCGGGTGAGGCTCTGGGTGATCTGGTCGAGCGCCGCGCGCTGGGCGCGATGCTGGGTCTCGGCGGCGGCGACGGCGGCCAGGAGCTGCGCGCGCACCCGCCTGTCCTGGATCTTCCCGGCCGCGGCGCGGGCTCTGGCGAACCCGCGCGCCACCTCGCGGTCGAGGGGGGCGGCGAGGTTCGGCCCGGCGAGCCGGATGCTCGGGGCCGGCGCCACGCCGCCGAGCCGCACCGGCCTGGACGCCTGCCGTTCGGCGCGGCGCGCCTGGTCGAGCTGGTCCTTCGCCTGCGGGGAGCTGATGCGGGCGAGGATCTCCCCCTTGTCCACCGTGTCGCCGTCGCGGACGTACAGCTTCGCGACCGTGCCGGCCGCCGGGGATCGCAGGGTGGCCGTGGCGCGGGCGCCGACGGTGCCGGGGGCCTCGACGACCTCGCTGACGGGGGCGCGCCGGACCTCGCCGATCTGCGCCTTGGGCGTCTCGTCCTGGGTGCAGGCCGACACGAGCAGGGTGAGACCGATGAAAAGCGGGGGGATACCGCGACGGATCGTCACCCGGCCCATCGTAGGAGGGAGATCCCCGGCCCGGCTTGGGCCCCCGCGCCCACCGGGACGGGCGGTATCGGCGGGCCCGGGACCGGCCATGCGGGCCCGAGTACCGCCGAGGCGTCCCCGCTGCCGCTCAGGCGGCCGGACAGCACCGGCGGACCGGCTCGGGCGGCTCGGGGCGCTCAGGCGGTTCCGAGGGCCGCTCAGGCGGTCTCGGAGACGCGGCGCAGGCGCCGGATCGCCGGCACCGACAGCAGCAGGACGCACCCGCAGACGGCGACGACCGAGGAGATCGTGAGCACCTGGCCCGCGCCGAGCAGCGAGGCCGCCGGCCCGCTGAGGGCCTGGCCGACCGGGATCGCCATGACCGAGCCGGCCACCTCGTAGGCGTGGACGCGGTTCAGCACCTCCGGCGCCACCTGCGTCTGGACGCTGGTCATCCACATGACGCCCCAGAAGGCCGACCCCGTGCCCGCGAGGAGGTGGCAGGCGGCCATCACCGGCAGCGGGAGACCGAGCGTGATCGACAGGGGCTGGAGGGCGAGCAGGAACAGCGCCGTCGCGCCGGCGGCCAGCGGCCGGGCGGGTTTGAGGCGCATGGCGATGACGCCGCCCATGATGGTGCCGGCGCCGTAGGCGGAGGTGACGAAGCCGAAGCCGGTGGCGTCGTAGGCCTGGCTCACGAGAAGGGCGCCGAGCGGGGTCACCGGCCCGAAGACCGCGATGCCCATCACCGCCCAGACGAGGATCACCCCCCACATCCATGTGCGGGAGCGGAACTCCCGCCATCCCTCCTTGAGGTTGCCGAACACCGTCCCCTCCCGGGCCGCGGGGGGAGCCCCGCGCAGCCGCAGCAGGGCCAGGCAGAGCGCGCTGACGCCGAAGCCGGCGGCGTCGATCAGGAAGACCACGCCGACCTCCGCGAAGGCGACCAGCAGGCCGGCGACCGAGGGGCCGATGAGGAGCATGAGCGACTCGGAGGTGCGCTGGGTGGCCACCGCGCGCTGGACGTCCCTGGCGATGCGCGGCACCAGGCTCGCCAGTCCCGGCTGGAACATGGCGGCGGCGATGCCGTTGACCGCCGAGATGGCCATGAGCTGCCACAACGCGGGGGTGCCGGTGAGGAAGAGCACCGCCGTGACGGTCTGGGACACAAGGCGCGCGAGGTCGGCGCCGACCATCATGCGGCGCGGGGTGAAGCGGTCGGCGAAGACCCCGCCGAACAGCACCAGCGCGGCCATCGGCACCGTCGAGGCGGCCAGCGTGTAGCCGATGCCGCTCGCCCCGTACCCGGCCCGCAGGACGCCGAGCGCCATCGCGACCGGCACCATGGCCGTGCCCAGCATCGAGACCGACCTCGCGGTGAAGAACAGCCGGAAATCGCGCGTCCACACCGCGGGCCCGGCGGGCCGTCCGTCCACAGCCGCCGTCATCGTGCCCCCATGCCCGCCGCCCCTTCCACCGGCCACGGGCACTCTATTAGCAAACTTTCCTAACGGTTACGCCGCCCCCCGCCGTGGGGCCTCACGACGGTTTGCGGGTGGTCCATAGTCGTATTGGCGGAATGTCGGAACTAGGGTGTTCGCCGTACCAGGTAACTTCTCGCCCCGGAGGCAGATCTCTTGACGGCGACACCCGCGGACCCCCGGTGGGCCCGGCTCAAAGAGCGGTTCGCGTCCATCGACAGCGACGGCGACGGGTTCATCACCGACGCCGAGTACCTCCAGCACTTCCCGCACCTGCCCGCCGAGGCGCTGGGCGCGCTGGAGCGGGAGGTGGACGCCGACGGCGACGGCCGCATCTCCTTCGAGGAGTTCCTCCGGCTGGTCCCCGAGAACGACTGACCCGGGAAATCCGCCCCGGAGAGGACCGGGCCGGAGCGGCCGGCGTGTGAGCGGCCGAACCGAAAAGGACCGGCCCGGGACGAGCGGCCCGCGCGGGCGGCGGGGCGCGAGGCGCCCGCGGCGGGGTCAGCCGGCCGCGAGCTGGCGGCTGCGGTCGCGGGCGGCCTCGATGGCCGCCAGGAAGGCCGCCCGGACGCTGTGGCGCTCGAGTTCGGCGATGGCCGCGATGGTGGTGCCGCCGGGCGAGGTGACCGCCTCGCGCAGAATCACCGGGTGCTCCCCGGAGTCGCGCAGCATGATCGCCGCGCCGACGATCGACTGGGTGACCATGTCCAGCGCCGCCGCCCGGGGCATGCCGAGCAGGATGCCGGCGTCCACCATGGCCTCGACCAGGTAGAAGAAGTAGGCCGGGCCGCTGCCGGACAGCGCGGTCGCGGCGTCCTGCTGCGACTCGGGGATGCGCAGCACCTTGCCGACCGGCGACAGCAGGTCCTCGGCGTGCCGCAGGTGCGTCTCGGCGGCGTGGGCGCCGGCCGAGATGACGCTCATGGCCTCGTCGACCAGCACGGGGGTGTTGGACATCACGCGCACGACCGGGACCTCGTCGCCGAGGCGCGACTCGACGAAGGAGGTCGTGATGCCGGCCGCCACCGTGACCACGAGCTTGCCGGCCGGGACGTGCGGGGCGATCTCGGTGAGCAGGGCCGCCATGTCCTGCGGCTTGACCGCCAGGATCAGCGTCTCGCCGATCTTGGCGGCCTCGCTGTTGGACACGACCCGCACGCCGTGGCGCTCGCGCAACGCCTGGGCGCGCTCCTCGCGCCGGGCGGTCGCCACGATCTCGTCCCGCTTGACGCCGGCGCGCAGCAACCCTGACAGCAGGGCCTCGCCCATCTTGCCGGTTCCGAGAATCGCGATCATCTCAGCGCACCTCGTGTAGGAGTCGGGGAACGCTCGAAGCCTACCGACTCCCGCGCGGTCGCTGCCGTCCCAGGGACCGGGCCAGCAGGGCGAGGTTCGCCGGGCGGCGGGCCAGATGGCGGGCCAGGTGCGGATACCAGTCGGCGCCGTAGGGGACGCGCACGCGCACGCGGGTGCCGAGGGCGGCGAGCCGCGCCTGCTCGGCCGGCCGCACGCCGTAGGACATCTCGTACTCGACGCCCTCGCGCTCGTTCAGCACGGCGAGCGCCGAGGCGATCTCGATGAGCCGCCGGTCGTGGGTGGCGACCACCGGCCGGCCCTCGCCGGCCATGAGGGCCTTCAGGCAGCGCACGTACGAGCGGTCGACGGCGGCGGCGTCGCGGTGGGTGACGGCGACGGGGCCGTCGGCGTGACCCCGGCGGAGCCGGACGCGGCCGGCGGCGAGCCCGCTGCAGTGCTCCTCGGCGCGGCGCAGGGACGAAAGGACGGTGACGCCGGTGGCGGGGTGCTCGTCGAACAGCGCCGCGTGGACGCGCAGCGCGGCCTCCGCCATCGCCGGCTCCTCGGCCTCGACCGTCACCGTGGCGCCCACGTCGAGAGCGGCCTGGCAGACCCGCGAGGCGTTGCGGCGTGCCAGGTCGTCGTCGAGGCCGAGCCCGAGGGACGACAGCCGCAGCGACAGGTCGGCGCCCTTGGCGACGCCGCGGCGGGCGAGCGCGTCGAGCAGGGTGAGCCGGTCTTTGACCGCGCGGGCGGCCCGTCCGGAGTCGCGCGCCCGCCCGTCCAGATGGTCCAGCGTCACCAGCAGGCCGTCGGCGACCAGCCCCGCCGCCACCGAGGCGGCGTCCTCGGGGCCGTCCCCGGCCACGTAGCGGCCTGTCAGCGCCCGGACGACCCCGGCGTTCCTGACGACGCTCTCCACGCGGTCGCTGCCCGAGGCAGCAAGCAGAACCTGGCGCAAAACCATCGGCACCCTTCCCGGCACGACGACTGGACGGCTGATGGGGGAAGACCTCCCCACCCTACGGCGGTTCAGGCGCCGATCACCGGAGGCGACCGCATGTTGCGGTTTGACAACCAACTGAAAACAGCCGTCGTCTTATAACCGTTTTATACGCATGATCTACCCGAAGGTGCCATAAGTCGGTTCCAACGATGGAGCCGCCGGCGTCGAAGGGGTAGATCGTTGAAGAAGATCCTCATAGCGCTGGCCACAGCCGGCCTGGGTCTGAGCGGAGCGCTGATCGCGTCTCCCGCGACGGCCGGGACGCAGCAGGCGCCCGACCACACGACTCCCGCCCCCCAGTGGGCACAGTGCGCGGACCTGCCCGAAGGCATCGAGTGCGCCACGGTCGCCGTGCCGCTCGACTACTCCCGCCCGTGGAGCAGGACCGTCAAGATCGCCGTCACCCGCAAGAAGGCGACCGACACCGCCCACTACCAGGGCGCGATCCTGTTCAACCCCGGCGGTCCCGGCGGCAGCGGCCGGGCCTACCCCGTCGTGATGCAGACCCGCCTCGGCGCCGCCCTGGCCGCGCAGTACGACCTGATCGGCTTCGACCCGCGGGGCGTCGGCGCCAGCGAGCCGGCGCTGAGCTGCGACCCGCACTTCTTCGACCCGGTGCGCCCCGACTACATCCCCTCCACCTTCGCCGAGGAGGCCGCGTGGGTGAAGCGGATGCAGGGCTACTCCAAGGCCTGTGACGCCGCCCACGGCGAGCTGCTGAGGCACATGACCACGGTGGACGCCGCCAAGGACATGGACGAGATCCGCAAGGCCCTCGGCCAGAAGCAGATCAGCTACGTCGGCTACTCCTACGGCACCTACCTGGGCGCCACCTACGCCACCCTGTTCCCGTCCAAGGTGCGCCGCCTGGTGCTGGACAGCATCGTCAACCCCGAGCGGGTCTGGTACGACGCCAACATCGACCAGAACCACGCCTTCGAGGCCCGCGCCAAGGACTTCTTCGCCTGGATCGCCAAGTACGACGCCACCTACCACCTCGGCACGAACGGCGCCGACGTGGAGAAGGCGTTCTACGCCACCCGCGCCAAGCTCAAGGCCACCCCCGCCGAGGGCAGGGTCGGCCCGGACGAGCTCGACGACACCTACCTCGCGGGCGGCTACCTCAAGAGCCGCTGGCCGCTGCTGGCCAACGCCCTGTCCAAGTACGTGGCCGGTGACACCGCCCCGCTGGTGGCGGCGTACGGCACCTACGGCGACAGCAGCGGCGACGACAACGGCTTCGCCGTCTACTCGGCCGTGGAGTGCAGCGACGCCCGCTGGCCGCGCGACTGGGGCACCTGGCACCGCGACTGGTGGGAGTCCTACCGCACCGCTCCGTTCCTGACCTGGGGCAACGCCTGGTACAACGCGCAGTGCCAGTCGTGGCCCGTGCGCGGCGGCCACCCGGCGCGCATCGACGGCCGCGCCATCAAGAACGCCCTGTTCTTCCAGGACACCAAGGACGCCGCCACCCCGTACCAGGGCGGCGTCGAGATGCACAAGCGCTTCCCGTCCTCGCGCCTGGTCGTCATGGACGGCGGCGGCAACCACGGCCTCACCGGCCGGGGCAACGCCTGCATCGACGACATCTGGAAGGCGTACCTGACCGACGGCACGCTGCCGGCGAGCCTGCCCGGCCCCGACGCGCACTGCGCGCCGTTCCCCGACCCGGTCCCGCCGGCGGCGGCCACGACCCTGCGGTCCGCGCCGACCTCCGCCGACGACGACTGGGCCCCCGGCGAGCGCTGACCCGCCGGCCCCACAGAAGCCCCCCAACGGAAGGACCCCCGGCCACCCAGGCCGGGGGTCCTTTCGCGTCCCGCCTCGACGTGCGCGTCGAGACGGGGGCATGCGCGGCCCGAACCACGGGGAGATCCAGTACGTCGAAGGGGTATGCGGACGATGAGGACCACATTGGCGGCGGCGGGGCTGTTCCTGGCGGCGGCGTGCGGCGGCGCGCCGGCGCCCACGACCGGCGCGAGCGGGTCCCCCGACGACGCCGTGTCGGCGCCGGCCGGCACGGCGCAGGTGACCACGCCGGCCGCCCCGGCGGCCGGGCCCTCCCCTACGCGCCCCAAGGGACCGACGGTGCACCCGCGCAAGGTCCGCTGGGAGAAGGTGCGCCCCTCCCGGGACGGACGCCGGCTCACCGTGATCTGGTGGTCGGGCGTGGAGCCCTGCTCGGTGCTCGACCGGGTCGGCGTGCGCGAGACGGCGAAGAGCGTGACGATCAACCTGTACGAGGGGCAGGCGCGCGGCGCCGAGAACACGGCGTGCATCGAGATCGCGGTCCAGAAATCCACGACCGTCAAGCTGAAGAAGCCCCTCGGCCACCGCGAGATCGTCGACGGCGCCAAGGGCTGATCACTCCCAGGAGACCTGGAAGTGGCGGGGACGGGCCGGAGCGTGTCCGAGAAGTCCGCGTTCCTGAGCCCCCGTGTGCGCGGAATAGGTGAGGGGGCGCGTAGGGTTGAGCCCAGCAGACTCAACTCGCTTGACAACGGGTCGAGCGGGATTACGATTGAGTCATACGGACTCAACTTTGACTACAAGGACGTACTCATGGCACGTGCGGTAGGTATCGACCTTGGGACGACCAACTCCGTCGTCTCGATCCTCGAGGGCGGTGAGCCCACCGTCATCGCCAACGCGCAGGGCTCGCGCACGACTCCGTCGGTCGTGGCCTTCGCCAAGAACGGAGAGGTCCTCGTCGGCGAGGTGGCCAAGCGGCAGGCCGTCACCAACGTCGACCGGACCATCCGCTCGGTCAAGCGTGAGATGGGCTCCGACTGGTCCGTCGAGATCGACGGCAAGAAGTTCTCCCCGCAGCAGATCAGCGCCTTCGTCCTGCAGAAGCTCAAGACGGACGCCGAGGCCTACCTCGGCGAGAAGATCACCGACGCGGTGATCACCGTCCCCGCGTACTTCAACGACTCGCAGCGGCAGGCCACCAAGGAGGCCGGCACGATCGCGGGCCTCAACGTCCTGCGCATCATCAACGAGCCCACCTCCGCCGCTCTGGCGTACGGGCTCGACAAGGACAAGGACCAGACCATCCTGGTCTTCGACCTCGGCGGCGGCACCTTCGACGTGTCCCTGCTCGACGTCGGCCAGGAGGACGGCCACGGCTTCGTCGAGGTCAAGGCGACCAGCGGTGACAACCACCTGGGCGGCGACGACTGGGACCAGCGCGTCGTCGACGAGCTGGTGACCCGCTTCAAGAACGCCCACGGCGTCGACCTGTCCAAGGACAAGATGGCGCTCCAGCGCCTGCGCGAGGCCGCCGAGAAGGCCAAGATCGAGCTGTCGTCGCAGACCGAGACCTCGATCAACCTGCCCTACATCACCGCCTCGGCCGAGGGCCCCCTCCACCTGGAGGAGAAGCTCACCCGCTCGGAGTTCCAGCGCATCACCGCCGACCTCCTCGAGCGCTGCAAGGGCCCGTTCCACCAGGTCATCAAGGACGCCGGCATCAAGGTCTCCGACATCGCCCACGTGGTGCTCGTCGGCGGCTCCACCCGCATGCCCGCCGTCAGCGACCTGGTCAAGGAGCTCACCGGCGGCAAGGAGCCCAACAAGGGCGTCAACCCCGACGAGGTCGTCGCCATCGGCGCCGCGCTCCAGGCCGGCGTGCTCAAGGGCGAGGTCAAGGACGTCCTGCTGCTGGACGTGACCCCGCTGAGCCTGGGCATCGAGACCAAGGGCGGCATCTTCACCAAGATCATCGAGCGGAACACCACGATCCCGACCAAGCGGTCGGAGGTCTTCACCACGGCCGAGGACAACCAGCCGTCGGTGCAGATCCAGGTCTTCCAGGGTGAGCGCGAGATCGCGGCCTACAACAAGAAGCTGGCCACCTTCGAGCTGACCGGCATCGCCCCGGCGCCGCGCGGCATCCCGCAGATCGAGGTCACCTTCGACATCGACGCCAACGGCATCGTCAACGTCTCCGCCAAGGACCTCGGCACCGGCAAGGAGCAGTCGATGACGATCACCGGCGGCTCGGCGCTGCCGAAGGACGACATCGAGCGCATGATGCGCGAGGCCGAGTCCTACGCCGAGGAGGACAAGAAGCGCCGCGAGGACGCCGAGACGCGCAACAACGCCGACGGCCTGGCCTACCAGACCGAGAAGTTCCTGCGCGAGAACGACGAGAAGGTCCCGGCCGAGGTCAAGACCGAGGTCGAGGAGGCGCTGAGCGAGCTGAAGAAGACGCTGGAGGGCAGCGACTCCGCCGCCATCCGCGCCGCCGCAGAGAAGCTCGCCACCGTCAGCCAGAAGATGGGTTCGGCGATCTACGCCCAGTCGCAGGGCGCCGAGGGCGGGGCCCCCGGGGCCGGCGCCACCGGTGCCGCCGACGGCGGCGCCAAGGCCGACGACGACGTCGTCGAGGCCGAGATCGTCGACGACGAGCCGAAGCGGGAGGGCGGTGCCGCGTGACGTCCCCGAACTCTGGGAGCGAGCACGAAGGCCTGGTGATCCGCGACAACCGGCGCATCGACCCCGAGACGGGGGAGGTGCGCCAGGGGGCGGGGAAGGCGGCCGACACGCCCTCCCCCGCCTCGCCCGAGGCGGCGGCCCCGCAGGACGCGGGCGCGGCCGCGCAGCTCGCCGAGCGCACGGCCGACCTCCAGCGGCTCCAGGCCGAGTACTCCAACTACCGCAAGCGCGTCGAGCGCGACCGGGTGACGGTCCGCGAGCAGGCGGTGGCCAGCGTGCTCACCGAGATGCTGCCCGTACTCGACGACATCGGCAGGGCCCGCGACCACGGCGAGCTCACCGGCGGCTTCGCCAAGGTGAGCGAGGCGCTCGAGAGCGCCGTCGGCAAGCTCGGGCTCTCGGCCTACGGCGCCAAGGGCGACCCGTTCGACCCGACCGTGCACGAGGCGCTCCTGCACAGCTACTCGGCCGAGGTCACCGAGCCGACCTGCGTGGAGATCCTCCAGCCCGGCTACCGCATCGGCGAGCGCGTCCTGCGCCCGGCGAGGGTGGCCGTCGCCGAGCCGGAGGAGCCCGAGTCCTCCGAGCGCACCTCCTCCGAAACGGACGGAGCGGGCGCGGCGGCGGCCGAGTCCGAGGACAATTGAGCGATCATCCCTTTGGGTCACGAAGGAAGCGATAGATGAGCACCAAGGACTACCTGGAGAAGGACTACTACGCCGTCCTTGGTGTGTCGAAGACCGCCACCGCCGAAGAGATCAAGAAGGCGTACCGGAGACTGGCCAGGAAGTACCACCCGGACGCCAACCAGGGCAACACCGAGACCGAGGCCAAGTTCAAGCAGGTCTCGGAGGCCTACGACGTCCTGTCCGACAGCAAGCGCCGCAAGGAGTACGACGAGGCGCGCACGCTGTTCGGGTCCGGTCTCGGCGGATACGCGGGGGGCGGCGCCCCCCGCGGCGGCGGCGGGTTCCCGTTCGAGTTCGGCGACCTCTTCGGAGGCACGGCGCAGGGCGGCGGCACGGGTGAGCGCATCGGCGACCTGTTCGGCGGTCTGTTCAACCGTGGCGGGCGCACCTCCACCACCACCACGAGCCGTCCCCGCCGCGGGCAGGACATCGAGTCCGAGGTCACCCTGTCGTTCATGGAGTCCGTGGACGGCACCACGGTGGCCCTGCGGCTCACCAGCTCCTCGGCGTGCCCGGCCTGCACCGGCACCGGCGCCAAGGCCGGCACGACCCCGCGGGTCTGCCCGACCTGTGAGGGCACCGGCGCCGCCAGCCGCAACCTCGGCAACTTCGCCTTCTCCGAGCCGTGCCGCGACTGCAAGGGCCGCGGCCTGCTGGTCGACGACCCCTGCCCCGTGTGCGAGGGCAGCGGCCGCGGCAAGAGCACCCGCACCCTCCAGGCGCGCATCCCCGCCGGGGTGGCCGACGGCCAGCGCATCCGCCTCAAGGGCAAGGGCGCGCCCGGCGAGAACGGCGGCCCGGCCGGCGATCTGTACGTCCAGATTCACGTGAAACCGCATGCCATCTTCGGCCGGTCGGGGGACAACCTGACCATCACCGTCCCGGTGACGTTCGCCGAGGCGGCGCTCGGCGCCGAGATCAAGGTGCCGGTGCTCCAGGGCATGCCGGTGACCCTGCGCATCCCCGAGGGCACCCCGAACGGCCGCACGTTCCGCGTGCGCGGCCGGGGTGTCACCCGCAAGGACGGCACCAAGGGTGATCTGCTGGCCACTGTCGAAGTGGTGGTGCCCCAGCGCCTCGACGACAAGGAGAGAAACGCGCTGGAGGAGTTCCGCGCGGTCTCCGACGGCGTGGACCCCCGCGCCGAGCTGCTCAGACAGGCGAGAACCGAGTAGCCCAGAAAGGAGGCGACGCCGATGGACGCCAACTACTTCGACCTGTCCGACGACACTCCGGTGTACGTCATCTCGGTGGCCGCTCAGCTTTCCGGGCTGCACCCGCAGACGCTCAGGCAGTACGACCGTCTCGGCCTGGTCAGTCCCGGCCGGACGGCGGGGCGGGGCCGCCTGTACTCCACCCGGGACATCGTGATGCTCCGCGAGGTGCAGCGGCTGTCCCAGGAGGAGGGCATCAACCTCGCGGGCATCAAGCGCATCCTCGCCCTGGAGACCGAGAACCTCCGCATGCGCGAGGAGCTCGGCCGTCTCAGGAGCGAGATGGCGATGATCCGCGCCCTGATCCAGTACCAGCTTCCTCCCGCGTGAGCGGGAGAGCGCACGGCCGCGGCGGTCCCGGTGAGCACCCTCCCGGGCCGCGCGACGACATCTCCTCCACCCCACGGGCACCGTATCGGCGCCCCGGGCGGTGGCGCACATATAGCGAAGCGACGCAGCACTGCGCAAAGCGACGCAGCACCGCGCGGAGCGAGGCAGCACCGCCGCGGCCGGCGAGCGCCGGGCGATCCGCCATGCGAGAAAGGCAAGGTAGGCATGGACTACAAGCTCACGCGTAAGAGCCAGGACGCCCTGTCGGCCGCCGTCCGGCGGGCCGCCGCCGAAGGCCACCCGGAGGTCGCTCCGGCCCATCTGTTCACCGCCCTGCTCTCCCAGACCGACGGCACGGCCGTCCACCTGCTGGAGGCCGTCGGGGCCGACTGGAAGCGGCTGCGCACCGAGGCCGAGCGGGAGCTGGAGCAGATCCCGAAGGCCCAGGGCTCGACGGTGAGCGCGCCGTCGTCCTCCCGCCAGCTCCTGGTGGCGCTGAACACGGCCGCGGCCCGTGCCAAGCAGCTCGAGGACGAGTACGTGTCGACCGAGCACCTGCTGGTCGGCCTGGCCGCCGACGGCGGGCGCGTCGCCGAGCTGCTCAAGGCGCAGGGCGCCACGCCGAACGCCCTGCTGGAGGCCTTCGAGAAGGTCCGCGGGCACGCCCGGGTCACCAGCGAGAGCCCCGAGGACACCTACCGCGCGCTGGAGAAGTACGGCGTCGACCTCACCGAGCTGGCCCGCGCGGGCAAGCTCGACCCGGTGATCGGCCGGGACAACGAGATCCGCCGCGTCGTGCAGGTGCTCAGCCGCCGCACCAAGAACAACCCGGTGCTCATCGGTGAGCCCGGCGTCGGCAAGACCGCCGTCGTGGACGGGCTGGCGCAGCGCATCGTCGCCGGAGACGTCCCCGAGAGCCTGCGCGGCAAGCGCCTGGTGTCCCTGGACCTCGGCGCGATGGTGGCGGGCGCCAAGTTCCGGGGCGAGTTCGAGGAGCGGCTCAAGGCCGTCCTCACCGAGATCAAGGAGAGCGACGGCCAGGTCGTCACCTTCATCGACGAGCTGCACACGATGGTCGGCGCGGGCGCGGCCGAGGGCGCGATGGACGCCGGCAACATGCTCAAGCCCATGCTGGCCAGGGGCGAGCTGCGCATGATCGGCGCGACCACCCTGGACGAGTACCGGGAGCGCATCGAGAAGGACCCGGCGCTGGAGCGCCGCTTCCAGCAGATCTTCGTCGGCGAGCCGTCGGTCGAGGACACCATCGCGATCCTGCGCGGGCTCAAGGGCCGCTACGAGGCCCACCACAAGGTGCAGATCTCCGACGGCGCCCTGGTGGCCGCGGCCACGCTCTCCGACCGCTACATCACCGCCCGCTTCCTGCCCGACAAGGCGATCGACCTGGTCGACGAGGCCGCCAGCCGCCTGCGCATGGAGATCGACTCGCGCCCGGTGGAGATCGACGAGCTTCAGCGCGCCGTCGACCGGCTGAAGATGGAGGAGCTGGCCCTCGCCAAGGAGACCGACGAGGCGAGCGCCCAGCGCCTGGACAAGCTGCACAAGGAGCTCGGCGACCGCCAGGAGGAGCTCGACGCCCTGGTCGTGCGCTGGCAGAAGGAGAAGGCCGGGCTCAACCGGGTCGGCGAGCTGAAGAAGCAGCTCGACGAGGCCCGCTCGGCCGCCGAGCGCGCCCAGCGCGACGGCGACTTCGAGGCGGCCTCCCGGCTGATGTACGGCGACGTGCCGCGCCTGGAGAAGGAGGTCGAGGAGGCCGGCGTGCTGGCCCAGCCCGAGGACGCGATGGTCAAGGAGGAGGTCGGCGCCGACGACATCGCGCAGGTGATCTCCTCCTGGACCGGCATCCCCGCCGGGCGCCTGCTGGAGGGCGAGACCGCCAAGCTGCTGCGCATGGAGGAGGAGCTCGGGCGCAGGCTCGTCGGCCAGCGTGAGGCCGTGCAGGCGGTGTCGGACGCCGTGCGCCGGGCGCGGGCCGGGGTCGCCGACCCCGACCGGCCGACCGGGTCGTTCCTGTTCCTCGGCCCGACCGGCGTGGGCAAGACCGAGCTGGCCAAGGCGCTGGCGGAGTTCCTGTTCGACGACGAGCGCGCCATGACCCGCATCGACATGAGCGAGTACGGCGAGAAGCACAGCGTCGCCCGCCTGGTCGGCGCCCCGCCCGGGTACGTCGGCTACGAGGAGGGCGGCCAGCTCACCGAGGCCGTGCGGCGGCGGCCGTACACGGTGGTGCTGCTGGACGAGATCGAGAAGGCCCACCCCGAGGTCTTCGACATCCTGCTCCAGGTGCTCGACGACGGGCGGCTGACCGACGGCCAGGGACGCACGGTCGACTTCCGCAACACGATCCTGATCCTGACCTCCAACATCGGCTCGCAGTACCTGGTCGACCCGGCGCTCGACGGCGTGGCCAAGCGCGACAAGGTCATGGCGGCGGTGCGGGGCTCGTTCAAGCCGGAGTTCCTCAACCGGCTGGACGATGTGATCCTGTTCGACGCGCTCGGCTCGGAGGAGCTGTCGCAGATCGTCGACCTGCAGGTCGCCCGGCTGGCGCGCCGTCTGTCGGACCGCCTGCTGACGCTGACCGTCACCCCGGCCGCCCGCGACTGGCTGGCGCTCACCGGGTACGACCCGCTGTACGGCGCCCGGCCGCTGCGGCGGCTGGTCCAGTCGGCGATCGGCGACAAGCTGGCCAAGAGCCTGCTGTCCGGCGAGATCCACGACGGGGACCAGGTCATCGTCGATCTGGACGCCGCCGGTGACACTCTGACCGTGCAGGCGTCTCGGTAAGGAATCCACCAGCATCGGGTCAACGACCCGCCCGGCGGGGGACTCCCTGGCTACGTTGAGTGCTCGTCCAAGCACGAAAAGGTAGTCAGGGAGTCTTCATGCTCAGTTCGATCAGTATCCGGGGGATCCTCGCGGTGGCCGCGGTCGCGGCGGGCGCGGGCCTGCTGGGGACGGGCAGCGCCTCGGCCGCCACGTCCTGCGAGGAGAGCGCCGTGGCCGTCCTGCGCTCGCAGGGCGCCACGTCCGCGGCATGCGAGGCCGTGGACGCCGTGGCCGTGCCGCAGGCGGCCGTCTCCTCCCTCGCCGCCCGGCACGACCGGGACGACCTGATCATCGGCTTCGAGCACATCGGCCGCAGCCGGGGCCTGCCGTCCCGCACCGCCGCGGTGATCGGCCTGCACGACCTGCCCGCGATCGCCCGCGCCACCGGCTGGTCCCCCTTCGGCAGGAGCGCGCTGGTCTACCGGGCCATCCGCGGGTGGGCGGCCTCGGTTCCGGGGCTGCCGCGGCCGGGCGACCTGCCCATGCGCCGCGGCGGGTACGCCGCCGACGAGCCCACCGCCCCTGAGCCGCTCATGCCCGTCGAGCCGGTGCTCCTTCCCGCCCGGGTGTCCGCGCACAGCTCGCACGGGCTGGACGTCGAGCTCGGCAGGACGCTCACCGTCGACACCACGCTCGACGAGTCGCGCGCCGGCTGACCCGGACGCCGGCTCGCGCCGCCCGAAGACGCCCCCGTGCGGCGGGCGGCGCGCTCACCCGCGAGCCATCCGTGAGGGATGTACCCGCACCGCGCGGGCCGTGGCGCCTGGGAGTCACGGCCCGCGCGGCCTTCACGCCGCGGCCTGGCCGGAGACGGTCAGGGGAAGACGGTCAGCGGAGGGACGTCAGGCGGAGACGGTCAGCGGGAGACGTCGAGCAGGGCGTCGAGGTCGTCCTCGGGCAGGCCGAGATCGACGCGGATGCGATAGCGGGTGCGAAGGAGCGCGTCGCGGATGCCCGCGGGGCCCTCGCCGGCCAGGATGCCGTCGGTCGCCCACTCGTGGGCGGCGCGCGGATCGCCGTAGGCCAGCAGGGTCTCGGCGACGTTGAGCGCGGTGCTCGGGTCGACCTGCCCGCCGGCCTTGATGGAGTCGACCAGTTCGCGGGCCTCGTCGGGGCGGTCGAGCTCGAACAGGGTGTCGGCGATGCCGGCCCTGGGGTCGACGCCCACCTCGCCGCCGTCGTCCAGCGCCCGCTGGAAGCATTCGAGCGCCCTGGCCGGCTGGCCGGCCTGCCGCCACTCCTCGGCGGCGAGCACGAGGATCGCGGCACGGGACACCTCTCCCGACGCGTATCCGCGCGCCAGATCGTCGAGCCTCCCCGCCAGCGCCCCGTGATCGTCGTCGAGGAGTGCCTGCTCGAGAAGTCGATCAAGCTGCTCACGCGTCACATGTGCCACAAGACGAGATTACCGAGCGCCGCTCGAGCGTGCGTGGACAACGGCAGGCATTACTTACGTCCTGATTTGCGCATGTTTGACTACTGTGCGTGTGTCATGCGAGCGAGAGGGCATATTCGCCACGCCTGGAACGTCACCCGCTCTTTCGAAGGAGCTGCGATGGACCCGTCCTGGCAGACCACCTTCGCGCTCGCCTGCGCGGCCCTGTGCGCCGCCGTCGTCCCCGGAACCCTCGGGTACGCCACCGCCCGCCTCGAGACCGCCGACCAGCAACGCCAGGAACTGGTGCGCACGCGCGCCGAGGTGCAGGCCGCCCGCAACCTGATCCGCAGGCTCTCCTCGCCGTGCGACGCCGGGAGCGGCGACGCGGGCACCACGTCCTCCTCGCGCGCCCCCGCCTCCCCCGGCCGGACCGGCACGGTGGCCCGTTAGCGGGCGGCCGAGCCCTCGTGGCCGGCCGGGACCTCGCCGTGCGCGCGCAACTGGGTGGACAGGTAGCCGCGGATCAGCCGCTTGGCCTCCTCGACGAGCGGGGGCCAGCCGTCGGGGTCGCGGCGGAAGGCCAGCGCGAGGACCGCGCCCACCGACTCCACCGCGACGGTCAGCCACAGGTCGAGCTCCTCGCTGTCGGCCATGCCGAACTCCGCGAGCAGCAGGCCCCGCAGCCGGCCGGCGATCACGGTGTTGTTCTCCGACACCGAGTCCAACAGGTTGAGGTCCACCGCGTCGCCGAAGCGCAGTGAGCGGAAGCCAGGAACGGTCCTGTTCATGTCGACGTACTCGTCGATGATGGCGTCCACCGCGTGCCACCAGCCTGTGTAGTCCTCGGTCATGAAGCGCCGGCCGACCCGGGCGATGAAGAGCTCCACGTTGCGCTGGGTCAGCGCCTGGGTGATCGCCCGCTTGTCGGGGAAGAACTGGTAGATCGAACCGATGGCCACATCGGCCCGGTCGGCGATGCGGGTGGTGGACAGCGCCTCGTAGCCGATCTCGTCGAGCAACTCGGCGCAGGCGTCGAGCATGCGCTCGACGCGTCGCGCGCTGCGGCGCTGGGAGGGTCTTCGGCGCAGCGGCGCCTGGTCGTCGTGGGAGCAGCGGTCGCTGGGCGGGGCTGACACCGTTTCATCTTGCCCCTTTCAGGGGCCGCGGTCAGTCCTTCCCGGCCAGACGTCCCAAATCGGAATTCATAAGGCGGGCGATTCCCCGCATCAAGCCCGGGGAGATGCGCGACATGGCATAACCGATCTTGCCTTCGGCGTTCACCGGGACCACGGCCGTGTTGCGGTGAACGGCGCGCAGGATGTGGGCCGCCACCCGCTCGGGCGGGTAGCCGCGCCGCAGCAGCGCCCGTTCGCTGAACGCGCGGTCTCCGCCGCGGTAGGTCGCGTTGGCGGCGATCGCCGTGGAGGTGAACCCCGGGCAGATCACGCTCACGCCGATGCCCCTCCCGGCCAGCTCGGCGCGCAGGCAGTCGCTCAGCATCTTCACCGCCGCCTTGGAGGTCGAGTAGGCGGGCAGCAGGCGCGAGGGGGCGAAGGCGGCGAGCGAGGCGACGTTGACGATGTGGCCGCCGCGTCCGCGCTCGACCATCTGGCGGCCGAACAGCCGGCACCCGTGGACCACGCCCCACAGGTTGACGTCGATGGTGCGCCGCCAGTCGGCCACCTCGTGGTCCAGGAAGGACCCGGCGACGGCGATGCCCGCGTTGTTCACCACGATGTCCGGCGTGCCGTGCTCCTCCCGCACGGCCGAGGCGAAACGCTCCATGTCCTCGCCGCTGGCGACGTCCACCCGCCAGGGGTGGGCGGGCGGGCCGATCTCCAGCGCCGTGCGGCGGACGGCCGCGAGGTCGATGTCCGCGCAGACGACCTGCGCCCCGTGGGCGGCGAAGGCGCGGGCGGTGGCTCGGCCGATGCCGCTCCCGGCGCCGGTCACGACCACGAGCCGGCCGTCGAAGGCCCCGCGTCCCTCGGCCCGGGCGCGCCGCAGCTCGCGCACGGCCGCCGGTCGCGTCCCGATGGGGAACCGCATACGCCCACCCCCTGCACCGTCATCGGACCGTCCATCCGAATATAGATCGGCCGGGGGCGGCGCGGCGGATCACGGTGTGGCGCCCAGCCCCGCGCACCCTCGCAGGGACTTCCACCCGGCGACGGCCTGGGTGCGCGCGGCCCCGGTCAGCGGGACGGGGACGCCCCCGCTGATCCGCGCCGGCGTCCACCCGTCCTTGATCACCTTGCGCCCGTTGATGGTGAGGGTCAGCACCCCGGTCGTTCCCGTCTGCGGGCCGGAGTTGTAGAAGACGAAGTTGCCCATCCCGTAGTTGACGTAACGTCCCTGCAGGTAGCCGCTGCCGAGCAGGATGTGCGCGTGGCCGCCCACGATGACGTCGGCGCCGGCGGCGATCAGCTTGGGGGCCAGCGCGAGCTGCGCCTGGTTCGGGCACTTCTGCAGCTCGGTCCCCCAGTGCAGGTGCACGATGACGGTGTCCGCGGTGCGGCGCGCCTGCCGGACGGCCTGGATGAGCCTGGCCTCGTCCTTGGCCGAGGCCAGGCCGCCCTTGGTCGGGGTCGCCGTCCACGCCTGGACGAACTGGCTGTCGAGCACCTGGGTCGCGCCGATGATCGCCACCCGGTTGCCGTTCACGACCTTGCGGAACGGCCGGTAGGCCTCGGCGGCGTTCTTGCCGATGCCGACGATCGGGAAGCGGGCGCGGCGGATGGCGGCCAGGGAGTCGCGCAGCCCGCCCTCCATGTAGTCCATGCCGTGGTTGTTGGCCATGGACGCCACATCGACGCCCGCGGCCTTGAGCGCGGTGAGCGCCGTCGCGGGGGCCCGGAAGGTGTACTGCTTGCCCGGCGCCGGGGTGCCGCCCTGGGTGATGGCGGTCTCCAGGTTGACCATCGCCAGGTCGGCGCGGCGCAGGACCGACGCGATGGGGCCGAGGGCGGTGCCGGGGTTGGCCAGGCGGTTGCGGAGCATGCCCTCGAAGTGGACGTCGCCGCCGAAGGAGATGGTGAACGGCCGCCGATGGGCGCCGGCCTGCGGCTTCCCGGTCGCGTCGCCCGTGGCTTCGCCGGGCGCGGATGAGGCGCCGTCCGTGCTCTTGGACGGCGGCGAGGACGACTCGGCGGCCGAGCATGCCATGACCGGCACCGCCGCGATCGCCACGGCCATGGTCAGCGCGGCGGCACGGCGGACACGCGCCCTCCGCGGGGAGATCTCTGGCAAACCGGACAGGGTGCCGTGTATGGGCTCGGTTCTCATCGTTCCAAGAGCATGCCACCTCCGCCCAGATCTGGACACCGCCCCCCGGGTGGCCGATCGAAAATCGCCTTAGCGGGAAGGTCCCTTTACTTGAATGATTCAGGTTTACCGCTTAAGGTGCAGGTCGTGGGGGATGTCGAGCGGCTACACGATGCGGGGCTCCGGGTGACGGCGGCCCGCATCGCGATCCTGCACACCGTCAGGGAGGGCGACCACCTCGACGTGGACGCCATCTACCGCCGGGTGCGCGCGCGCGTCGGCCACGTCTCCCTCCAGGCGATCTACGACGGACTCCACGCCCTCCACGGCGCCGGGCTGCTGCACAAGATCGAGCCCATGGGCAGCCCCGCGCGGTACGAGGCGAGGGTCGGCGACAACCACCACCACCTCGTCTGCCGCATGTGCGGCACGGTGACCGACGTGGACTGCGCCACCGGCGAGGCCCCGTGCCTGGACCCCGTCGACGCCGCGGGCTTCCGCGTCGACGAGGCCGACGTCATCTACTGGGGCGCCTGTCCGGACTGCCTCGCACGGAGCGGCGTCTGACCTTCCCCCGGCGGCGGAGGACGGCAATGATGGGTTCAGCCCTCGAACCCAGGAGGCCCATCGTGCGCACCGCACACCGCACCTGCCCACTGTGCGAGGCCGTGTGCGGCCTCACCATCGGACTGGACGACGACGAGCGCGTGACGGGGGTGCGCGGCGACCACGCCGACCCCTTCAGCAAAGGCTTCATCTGCCCGAAGGGCGCGAGCCTCGGCCGGCTGGACGAGGACCCCGACCGCCTCACCCGGCCGCTGATCCGCACGGGCACGGAGTGGCGCGAGGCGAGCTGGCAGGAGGCCTTCGCGGCCGTCGAGCAGGGCCTGGCCGCCGTCCCCGGGCCCGCCCGGGCCGTCTACCTCGGCAACCCCAACGCCCACACCATGGCCGGGGCGCTGTACGCCGCCCCGCTGATCCGCGCCGTCGGCACCCGGCAGGTCTACTCGGCCAGCACGGCCGACCAGATGCCCAAGCACGTCTCCGCCGGGCTGATGTTCGGCGACCCGATGACGGTGCCCGTACCCGATCTGGACCGCACCGGATACCTGCTCATGCTGGGCGCCAACCCGCTGGAGTCCAACGGCTCGCTGTGCACCGCGCCCGACTTCCCCGGCCGGCTCAAGGCCCTGCGCCGGCGCGGCGGCCGGCTGGTGGTCGTCGACCCGCGCCGCACCCGCACCGCCGCGCTCGCCGACGAGCACGTGTTCGTCCGCCCGGGCGCCGACGCGTTCCTGCTGGCCGGCATCGCGCACACCCTCTTCGCCGAGGGCTTGGCGCAGGTCGGCGTCCCGGTGAACGGGCTCGCCGAGTTCGAGGCCGCGATGGCGCCCTTCACCCCCGAGGCGTGCGCCACCGCGTGCGGCGTGCCGGCGGAGGTGATCGTCCGGCTGGCGCGCGAGCTCGCCGCCGCGCCGGCCGCCGCCGTGTACGGGCGCATCGGCACGTGCACCGTCGAGTTCGGCACGCTCGCCCAGTGGCTGGTGGACGCGGTGAACGTGCTGACCGGCAACCTCGACCGGCCCGGGGGCGCCATGTTCCCCCGCCCGGCGACCGAGGGGCCGCGCCGCCGCCGGCCGTACGCGACCGGCCGCTGGCACAGCCGCGTGCGGGGCCTGCCCGAGGCCAACGGCGAGCTGCCGGTGGCGACGCTGGCCGACGAGATCGACACGCCCGGCGAGGGCCGCGTGCGCGCCCTGGTCACGGTGGCGGGCAACCCGGTGCTGTCGGCGCCGAACGGGGCGCGGCTCGACCGGGCGCTGGCCGGCCTGGACTTCATGGTCAGCGTCGACCCCTACCTCAACGAGACGACCCGCCACGCCCACGTCATCCTGCCGCCGCCGCGGGTCATGCAGTCGGGGCACTACGACTTCCTGCTGCTGAACTTCGCCGTGCGCGGCTACGCGCGCTACTCCCCGCCGGTGCTGCCCCTTGAGCCGGGACGGCCCTCCGAGGCGGAGATCCTCGCCCGGCTCGCCATGATCGCCGCGGGCCAGGGCGCGGACGCCGATCCCGCGGCGCTGGACGAGCTCATCCTGGACCAGACGCTCCGCAGGGCGGTGGAGGCCGCGGGCTCGCCCGTCGAGGGCCGTGACCCCGCCGAGCTGCGCGCCATGCTCACCGGCGGCACCGGCGCCGAGCTGCGCCTGGACGCGATGCTGCGCCTGGGCCCCTACGGCGACTGGGGCGGCCGCGAGCCGTTCGGCGACGGCGAGGAGGACGGTGCGCGGGGCGTGATCGAAGCAGGCGGCGGGGAGCGGGAGCCCGGCCTGTCGCTGGAGCTGCTGCTGCGGCACCCGCACGGCATCGACCTCGGGCCGCTGGCGCCGCGCCTGCCCGGCGTCCTCGCCACCGCCTCCGGCGCGGTCGAGCTGGCCCCGCCGGCGATCCTGGCCGACGTCCCGCGGCTGCGCGAGGCGCTCGGCCGGCCGGCCGAGGGTTTCGTGCTCATCGGCCGGCGGCACCTGCGCTCCAACAACAGCTGGATGCACAACCTCGCCCCGCTGGTCGGCGGCACCAACCGCTGCACCCTGCAGATCAACCCGGACGACGCCGCCGAGCTGGGCCTGTCCGGGCAGGCGGTGGTCCGCTCGGCGGCGGGCGAGCTCACCGTGCCGCTCGAGCCGACCGACACGATCATGCGCGGGGTGGTGAGCCTGCCGCACGGCTGGGGCCACGCGGGAACCTCGCAGCTGGTCGCGGCCAAGAACGCCGGCGTGAGCGCCAACGCCCTGACCGACGAGTCGATCATCGACCCGCTGTCGGGGAACGCGGTGTTCAACGGGGTGCCGGTCACTCTGGAGCCCGCCTGAGCCGCGGCGCGCGGCGCGGGTCGGGCCGAATCGGGGCGCTCCCGGTAATAGGCTGTGGCGCGTGACCACCGTGCCCGATAAGGAACGTCTGCTGGCCCAGGTCGGTTTCGCCGTGGAAATCGACAAACTGAAGCGCGTGCTCCGCCGCAACACCTTGATGGACGGCTCCCGCAGAGAGAACGACGCCGAGCACTCGTGGTACCTCGGAATGCTGGCCATGGTCTTCGGCGAGTACGCGCCGCCCGGCGCCGACCTCGGCCGGGTCACCGCCATGCTGCTCGTGCACGACATCGTCGAGATCGACGCCGGCGACACCTTCATCTACGACCTGACGGCGGTCGAGGTACAGGAGAAGGCCGAGCGCGCCGCCGCCGACCGCATCTTCGGGTTGCTGCCGGCCGACCAGACCGCCACCCTTCGCGCGCTGTGGGAGGAGTTCGAGGCCCGGAGCACGCCGGAGGCGCGCTTCGCCAAGGCGCTCGACCGGCTCGCCCCGATGATGGCCAACCACCACAACGAGGGCGGGAGCTGGGTGCGCCACGGCGTCACGGTGGACCAGGTGATGGAGAAGGTCGAGATCATCCGCGAGGGCTCGCCGGCCCTCGGCGACTACGCCACAGAGATCATCGAGCTGTCGGCCGCCCGGGGCCACCTGGCCCCCGGCCGCGCGTAGCCGCCTCCGCGGTGTTCTCCACGGCTCAAGGGGGGTAGGTCCCCCCTAAGGGCGAGAGGGGGCGAAAGTGGAGGAAACTTCGAAGTCCATCAACTCGCGAGGCCGGACGCTCCGGCGATCCCTGGGGCTGGCGCGGATGTCCCTGCCGGTGGGGGTCACCGATCGCATCGAGCACATGCGGGCCCTCGATCGCGTCGTCGTCCCGCTGGCCAAGCTGATCAGGCGCAGACTGCCGCTGGGAAGCGCGGCGCGGGACGTCCTGCACGGCGTGCCCACCGGCCATCCTCTCCACCCTCCGCTGGCCACCGTCAGCCTGGGGTGCTTCACCGCCACGGCGGTGCTCGACGTCATCGACGTGGACCCCCGCGCCTCGCAGGCCGTGCTGGCCACGGGCCTGGCCGCCGCGATCCCCGCCGCCGCCGCGGGGCTGACCGACTGGTCGGTGCTGCACCTGGAGCAGCAGCGGGTCGGCCTGGTCCACGTGCTGGTCAACATGGCCGCCATCGGCCTGTACTCGGGGTCGCTGATCCTGCGGCTGTCGGGCCGGCACCGCACCGCGCGGGCGCTCGCCTTCGCCGGCCTCGGCGCCGCGGGCATCGGCGGCAACCTCGGCGGGCACCTGGCCTACCGCATGGCGGCCGGCCCGAGCCACGCCGAGCAGACCACCCATCTGGTGCCGCTGGGCTGGCACGACCTGTGCCGGCTGTGGGACCTGCCCGACGGGCGCCCCGTGTCACGCCGTCTGGGTTACATCCAGCTGTTCGTGCTGCGCCACGGGACCAACGTCACGGTCCTGGCCGACCGGTGCTCGCACCTCGCCGGGCCGCTCCACCAGGGGCGGCTGGTCATGGACGGCGACGAGCCCTGCGTCGTGTGCCCGTGGCACGGCAGCACGTTCCGGCTGGAGGACGGCGGGGTCGTACACGGCCCGGCGACCGCGCCCCAGCCGTCGTTCGAGGTCAACGTGCGGGGCGACGGCGTCGTCCAGGTGCGCCCGCGCGAGCTGACCTGAGGTGCGCGAGCCGGCGCGGCCGGCTCAGTCCTTCTCGCCGTCGGCGGCCGGGTGCTCGACGAGGGCGAGGATGCGGCTGGCCATGAAGCGGGCGGTGCGCACCGGGGTGCCGCTCCTGGTCACCTCGCTGACCTCCACGAGCCCTCTGCGGGTGGCGACGTCGACGCGTCTGCCGGCCTTCGTCGCCACGATCTCGTAGGTACGCGGATTGCCTCCCGCGTCTATGACGATTTCGACCCGGTCACCCTTCATGACCAGGTAAATACCCACTTATGGCAATGGCTACCCGTACACCAGTTTGATAATCGCGACGATCCCGACGCAGACGATCACCGCGCGCAGCACCCGGGCCGGCAGCCGGCGGCCGACCCTGGCCCCGAGGAAACCGCCGAGCATGGAGCCCAGCGACACCAGCAGCACCGCCCACCAGTCGACCGGGGCGATGAGAACGAACACGACGGCCGCCGTGGAGTTGACCAGCAGCGACAGCATGTTCTTGGCCGCGTTGACCCGTTGCAGGTGCTCCTCCAGGAAGATGCCGAGCAGCCCGATCAGCACCACCCCCTGCGCGGCGCCGAAGTACCCGCCGTAGACGCCCGCGCCGAACACTCCCAGCCACAGCCACGGCCCTCCGTGCGGGTGCGGGGTCCCCTGCCGCTGGGACAGCCAGGCGTTGAGCCTGGGCTGGACCACGACGAGCACGCAGGCCAGCGCGATGAGCACGGGGACGATCACCTGGAAGGCCCTGGCGGGCAGTTGGAGCAGCAGCAGCGCCCCGGCGAGCGAGCCGAGCACCGAGGCCGCGCCGAGCCGCAGGAGCCGCTGCCGCTGCCCCCTGAGCTCGTCCCGGTAGCCGAGCACGCCGGTCACGCCGCCGGCCACCAGCCCGACGTTGTTGGACACGTTCGCGACGATCGGCGGATAGCCCAGCGCCAGCAGCGTCGGGAAGGTGATCAGCGAACCCGACCCGACGACGGCGTTGATGCCTCCCGCCGCGACCCCGGCCACCAGGACCGCGACGACCTCCCACGGAGTCAAGACCCCACCTTTCGTACGGCTGCGCCCGATGTTAGGCGGCAACCGTACCCACCCTGCGCCGTGCCGCTCACCGCCCGCCCCGGACGGAGCGCCGCGTCACCGGCGCGGAGCGGGCCGACGCCGGTCAGTGCCGCTAGGGCCGGCGAGGTCGACGCGCCTGGGCCGGCGAGGTCAGTGGGGTTCGGGCGGCGAGGTCAGTGGGGTTCGGGCCGAGGACGGTCAGTGCGGCTCGGGCGGCGAGGTCAGTGGGGCTCGGGGGCCGAGTTCCGGTTGGCGGACGGAGCCTCCCTGCCCGGGCCGAACAGGCTGCCCAGGCCCTCCAGAGCCTTGCCCATCTCGGACGGCACGATCCACACCTTGTTGGCGTCGCCCTTGGCGATCTCGGGCAGCGTCTGGAGGTACTGGTAGGCGAGCAGCCGCTGGTCGGGATTGCCCTCGTGGATGGCGCGGAACACCATGGCGATAGCGTCCGCCTGGCCCTTGGCCCGCATGGCCTGGGCCTCGGCGTCGGCCTGGGCGCGCAGCACGGCGGCCTCCGCCTCGCCGCGCGCCTTGAGCACCGCGGCCTGGCGCTCGCCCTCGGCCGTCAGGATCGCCGACTGCTTCTGGCCCTCGGCGGACAGGATGGAGGCGCGCTTGTCGCGGTCGGCCCGCATCTGCTTCTCCATCGAGTCCTGGATGGACGCGGGCGGGTCGATGGCCTTGAGCTCCACGCGGTTCACCCGGATGCCCCACTTGCCGGTGGCCTCGTCCAGCACCCCGCGCAGCTCGGAGTTGATCTCCTCACGGGAGGTCAGCGTGCGCTCGAGGTCCATGCCGCCGACGACGTTGCGCAAGGTGGTGACGGTGAGCTGCTCGACGCCGGTGAGGAAGTTGGCGATCTCGTAGGTCGCGGCCTTGGGGTCGGTCACCTGGAAGTAGATGACGGTGTCGATCGACACCACGAGGTTGTCAGAGGTGATCACCGGCTGCGGGGGGAAGGAGACCACCTGTTCCCGCAGGTCCACCATGGTCTTCACCCCGTCGATGAACGGCACGACGATGTTCAGGCCCGGAGTGAGGGTGCGGTGGTAGCGCCCCAGCCGCTCGATGATGAACGCCTGCGCCTGGGGGACGATGCGGATGGTGCGGTACAACGCGAACCCCGCGATGGCTACCACGATCATGGCGACGACGAGCTGTGTCATGAGCCAACTCCGACCCGAAGAAACCGATGAGCCCCGGCCGGAATGCTATTTGGTTTTCCCTTTACGCGGTCGTGAACCGCGCGGAGCGGTCGGTATCAATCACAAATCGCCCGTCGTACGCCGCTTTCGCCGCTCAGCCCGGAAGGGCCCGCTCTGTGCCGCTTCGTCGATCACTCCGGTAGGGCCGCCGTGTGCCGCTTCGCCGATCACCGCAGGAGGGCCCGTCGTGTGCCGCTTCGCCGATCACCCCGGGAGGGCGCGGGCGTACCAGCGGCCGTCCATGCTGCGCTCGAGGCTCAGCGGCACGCCGAAGGTGCGGGAGAGGTTGTCGGCGGTCATGACGTACTCGATGGGCCCCTGGGCCACCACCGAGCCGTGCCGCAGCAGCAGGACGTGGGTGAACCCGCTCGGCACCTCCTCGACGTGGTGGGTGACCAGCACCATCGTCGGGGCGGTGGCGTCGTAGGCCAGCGCCGACAGCCGGCGCACGAGGTCCTCCCGGCCGCCGAGGTCGAGCCCGGCGGCGGGCTCGTCGAGCAGCAGCAATTCGGGGTCGGGCATGAGAGCACGGGCGATCTGCACGCGCTTGCGCTCGCCCTCCGACAGCGTGCCGAACTTCCTCCTGATCAGATGGGCGCACCCGAGCTGGTCGATGAGCTCGACGGCGCGGGTGACGTCCCCGGAGTCGTACTCCTCGTTCCACCGCCCGAGAATGGCGTAGGACGCGGTGAGCACCAGGTCGATGACCTTCTCGTCCCCGGGCACCCGCTCGGCGAGGGCCGCGCTGGCCAGGCCGATGCGCGGGCGCAGGTCGAAGACGTCGGTCTGGCCCAGCCGCTCGCCCAGGATCTCGACCGACCCCTCGCTCGGATAGAGGAGGGAAGCCGCGACCTGAAGCAGGGTCGTCTTCCCCGCGCCGTTCGGGCCGATGACCACCCAGCGCTCGTCCTCCTCGACGGTCCAGTCGATGCCCCGCAGCAGGGCCGCGCCATCTCTGCGGACGGCGACGTCCTGGAGCCGAAGCACCTGACCACCCATCCCGGATACCTCCTGACATGATCGTCCGGAGCGCCCCCTCGATCGGGACCGCCCCGGCTTCACCGGACAGGTCGCCCCGCCCAGTGTCCCTCCGGACCAAACCTATTGCAGCATCAGCGCATATCGTGGATCGGTGCACCCCGATTCACCGATCTCCGCCACCTTGGTCGCATGGGGCAACGCCTGGCTTGCCGGACATGTCGGTCTGGATGAGGCCGTCGACCGGCTCGAGCGCGCCGCGGGACCGCAGGTCGTCTCCGGCGTGGTGACCGAGGTCCCCCTTCGCCGGTTCCTCGCCGACCTGCGCGCGGAGGGCGTCAGCGCCCTGCGCCTGTCGTTGCCCGTCGCGGGCGACCCCCTCGGCCTCACAGGGCCGCTCCCCTTCACCATGGCCGCCGTCGAGGCCGGGCAGGCCGCCACCGCCGTGCTGCGCGACCGCTGCCTCGGCCTGGTCCCCTCGCCCGACCGCCGCGGCTCCTCCTACTCCGGCGTCCTGTGGACCGCCTTGGAGGCCGAGGCCACCCCGCCGGACGTCCCCGGCCTGGCCGAGGCCGAGCACGCCCTCACCTCCGCCATGCGCTCGGCGACCGACGCGCTGTCGGGGGTCGACGGGCCCGGCAGGGGCCAGCCGTCGATCGGGGGCGCCGACGACGGCCTCGCCCCCGGATACCCGGCCCGCGCCCACCGGGTGGCCGCGCTCACGGCGCGGCTGGCCTCGGTGCTGCGCCTCGCCGACGAGCGCGGGCTCACCGCCGGCCAGGTCGCCGTCCGCGGACAGGCCCTGCGCGACCTCGACCGCGCCGTGCGCCGTGCCCGGGTGGCCGCCCACAACGCCATCGTCGAGGCCCGGCACGAGAGGGACGCTCAAGCCAGGCCATGACGCGCGGCGCGGAGCGGCGCCTGAGTGCGATCTCGCACGTCGGTGACGTTCACGCCAGGCCATGCCGCACGGCGTAGAGCGCCGCCTGCGTGCGATCCTGCACGCCGAGCTTCATGAGGACGTTCGAGACATGGGTCTTGACGGTCTTCTCGGCCACGACGAGATGCCGGGCGATCTCCCTGTTGGACCGGCCGGAGGCGATCAGCGCGAGCACCTCCCGTTCCCGGTCGGTCAGCACCGCGACCGTCCCGGCGGCGGAGCCGTGGTCCTTGCCGCCCGGGGGCTGGGAGAGGACGGCCTCGGCCGCCTCGGGCGCCAGCACCACCTGGCCGCCGTGCACCGAGCGGACGGCCTGCGCGAGGGCCGCCGGCTCGACGTCCTTGTAGAGGAATCCCGCGGCGCCCGACCGCATCGCGGGCGCCACGTCCTGCCCGTCGCTCACCGACGTCAGCACGATCACCCGTGCCCCGAGTCCGAGGGCGGCCATCTCGCGCAGCGCGCCCAGCCCGTCCAGCACGGGCATCCTCAGGTCGAGCAGCACCACGTCGGGGTCGAGCGCCCCGGCCATGGCCACCGCCTCGGCTCCGTCCGCGGCCTCCCCGACGACCTCCAGATCCTCCTGCAGGTCGAGGAAGGTGCGCAGGCCCTGGCGCACGACGGGATGGTCGTCGGCGACGAGCACGCGGATCACCGCCGTCCTCCCGCCCCGTCCCGGCCTACCCGAACAGCCGCGGCCGGACGGCCGTCCCTGCTCACGTGGGCAGCTCCAGCCGGACGGTCGTGCCGGCGTCCGGGTGTGATTCCAGCGTCAGCGTCCCCCCGGCCGCCTCGGCCCGGTCGCGCATCGACGCCAGCCCAAGGCCCCGGGAGGGGGGCGAACCGACCGGCAGACCACGCCCGTCGTCCCTGACGGCCAGCCTGACGCGCGTTCCGTCGGACTCCAGGCGTACCTCGACCTGGGAGGCCTCCGCGTGCTGGAGGGCGTTGTGCAGGGCCTCCTGGGCGACGCGCAGCACGGCCACCTCGGTCTCGGGCGGCAGGTCGCCGAGCGCGTCGGCGGCGAAGGCGACCCGCACCGGATGGAGCCGGTCGAGCACGGCCACGTGCTTGCGCAACGTCTCGGCCAGCCCGTGGCGGTCCAGATCGGCCGGCCGCAGCTCGACGATCACCGCCCGCAGCTCCGCGAGCGCCTCCCCGGCCAGCCGCTGCACCCGGTCCAGCTCGGCCGCCGCCCGCTCGGGATCGGCCCTGACCAGCGAGGCCGCGGCCTGGGCGGTGAGCCGCAGCGAGAACAGCTTCTGGGTCACGGCGTCGTGCAGCTCGTGCGCCATGCGGGTGCGCTCCTCCACCACCGTCAGCTCACGGCCCCGCTCGTACAGGCGGGCGTTGGTGAGCGCGATCGCCGCGTGCGCGGCGAAGAGCGTGAGCAGTTCCTCGTCCTGCCGGTCGAACCCGCCCGGCGCGCGCTTGTTGGACAGGAAGATGATGCCGAGCACCTGGTCGCCGTCGCGGATCGGCACCCCGATGAAGTCCTTGAGCACCGGGTGGGCGCTCGGCCACCACTCGAACCGGGGATCCTCGCGGATGTCGGGCAGGCGCACCGGCTCGGCCTCGCGGAGCATCGCGGCCAGCATGCCGTGCTGGCGCGGCAGCGGGCCGATGGCCTCCCACTGCTTGTCGCTGACGCCCTCGGCGACGAACTCGGCGAACGAACCGTCGTCGTCGGGCACGCCGAGCGCGGCGTACCGGGCGTTCAACAGCTCACGGGCGGAGCGCACGATCACCTGGAGCACCTCGCGCACCGACAGGTGCCGGGTGACGGCGAGCACGGCCGAGCTGACGGCCTGCAGTACGGCGTCGCGCCGCTCGCCCCCTGCGCCGCCGCCGGAAATGACCGGTTCCGTCGTCACGCCCACACTGTAAGGGGACGCGGGGGCCGCGCGGCTCGGTCGATGGTCCTAGGCCGATGTGCCCGCGCGCGGACCGGTCCCCGGGCCGATGCCCGCCGCGCCCTCCGCTTCCTAACGTCGCCCTCATGGCAGACGACCCCCGAACCCCAGCGCTCCCACCCTCCACCACCACCGCCCCCCACTCCGCCGCCGCGGCGCGCACCGCTCTGGTCACCGGGGCCTCGCGGGGGCTCGGACTGGCCCTGGCCCGCGCCCTGGCCGCCGAGGGGTGGCGCCTGGTCATCACCGCCCGCGGCGCCGCCGACCTCGCCGAGGCCGCCCGGGAGACCGGCGCCACCGCGCTCGCGGGCGACGTGACCGACCCCGCCCACCGGGCCCGCCTGGCGGAGGCGGCGCACGAGCTGGGCGGCCTGGATCTGCTGGTCAACAACGCGAGCACACTCGGGGCCGTCCCGCTGCCCCCGCTGGCCGCCTACCCTCTGGACGCGCTCGCCGACGCCCTGGCCGCCAACGTGGTCGCGCCCCTCGCCCTGATCCAGGCCACCTTGCGGGGGCTGCGCGAGCGCAGGGGCGCGGTGGTCAACATCTCCTCCGACGCGGCGGTGGGCGCCTACGAGGGGTGGGGCGGGTACGGCCTGAGCAAGGCGGCACTGGACCACCTGTCCAGCGTGCTCGCCGTCGAGGAACCGGACATCGCCGTCTGGTGGGTGGACCCCGGCGAGATGCGCACGCGCATGCTCGCGGACGCCCTCGGCGAGGAGGAGGCCGCGCAGGCGGCCGACCCGGCCGCCGTCGCGCCGTTCCTGGTCGATCTGGTCAAGCGGCGGCCGGGCAGCGGACGGGTGATCCGGTGATCGCCTTCGACCTCCCCCCGGTGCGCGAGGCGCACGAGCCGCCGGAGGCCCGGGGGGTGGCCCGCGACGCCGTCCGCCTCATGGTCAGCGAGAAGGACGGCGGATCGTCCACCCGTACGACCGGCAGGAACGGCGGCGGATCGACCACACGTACGGTGGGCGAGAACGGCGGTGGGGCGATCACCCATCACTCCTTCACCGACCTGCCCGGCCTGCTCGACCCCGGCGACGTGCTGGTGGTCAACGACTCCGCGACGCTGCCCGCGGCCGTGCGGCTCGACCGGCTGGCCGTCCACTTCTCCACCGAGCGCGAGGACGGCTCGTGGCTGGTGGAACTGCGGCGCCGCGTACGGGGCACGACCGCCCCGTACGCGGGGGGCGAGCCGGGCGAGTGGCTGCCGCTGCCCGGCGGCGCCACGCTTCGCCTGCTGGAGCGCGAGACGCCCCGGCTGTGGCGGGCGACGCTGGACCGCGACGTGCCCGCCTACCTGGGGGCGCACGGCGTGCCGATCCGCTACTCCTACGTCGGGCACGACTGGCCGCTGTCGGACTACCAGACGGTCTTCGGGGTGCGCCCCGGCAGCGCCGAGATGCCGAGCGCCGGGCGGCCGTTCAGCCACGATCTGGTCACCGCCCTGGTCAGCCGGGGCGTCGTCATCGCTCCCATCACCCTGCACACCGGCGTCGCCTCGCCGGAGAAGGACGAGCCGCCCTACCCCGAGCGCTTCGCCGTCCCGGCCTCGACCGCCCGCCTGGTCGGCCAGGCGGAGGGACGCGTCATCGCGGTGGGCACCACCGTGGTGCGAGCACTCGAGACGGCGGCCGCGGGGGGTGGCGGGGTGCGCCCGGCCGAGGGGTGGACCTCGCACATCGTCACGCCCGCCACGGGGGTGCGGGCGGTGGACGGCCTGATCACCGGCCTGCACGAACCGAGATCCAGTCACCTGCTGATGCTGTCGGCCATCGCCGGGGAAGACCTGCTCGCCCGGTCGTACGAGGAGGCACTGCGCGAGGGTTATCTATGGCATGAGTTCGGCGATCTCCACATGATCACGCCGCGTCGGTTCCCCTGAGGTGATGCGCGAGATCGCTCTGGCCCCGCAGGAGGCGCATGCCCATGACGGCATGCGCCTCGGCCTCCTCCGGCGCCGAACCGGCGTTGCGGCCTCAGGAGGTCACCTACCCGCGTGCCGGTGTCTCCGCCTCGTCCGGCCGGCCGTTCCTCACCCCGCACCGATGTTCTCGTGCTCAATACCTGGTGTTCCTGTGTGCGATACCAGGGGTTTCCCGTCATCGCATCGGCGGACAGCGCAGAGCGCCCAGCTACGTGAATGGCACCCTTTGTGACCATATCGAAATAAGACGGATATAAGTGGAACGCGGCAATCGATCAAGATAGAACCACTGATCTATCCGCGAACCCGTGCTCTCCGCTCCGCGACGGGATGGCCTCCCGTCCGAGGGGACCTGATCCCCACCTTCGCGTGCGGGGATGCCCTGCATGCCCGCAGGGACGGTTCGCGTGTCCATCGGGGACCGCGCGCCCGTCCCACGGCGCCGCGCGTCCCCGTCCTCTCCCCGACTCTGGAGACGTGCATGCGCCACCCCCTCGGCAAAATCGCGACCGCGCTCGCGACCGCCCCGCTCGCGGGCGCCCTGCTGCTCGCCGCCACCCCGGCCTCCGCCGCCCCCGCGTCCGCCACCACGGCCTCGGGTGCCACGGCCCACACCTCCGCGCGCACCAGCGCCGCCGAGCCGTACTCCTCCTTCGCCGTCACGGTGAAGGGCCCCAAGAAGATCAAGCGCGGCGGGACGATCGTCTACTCCATCAAGGCGGTCAACAAGGGCCCCTGGGTGGCCGACGCCTACTTCCTCGGCGGCACCCTCCCCAAGGGCCGCACTGGAACGGTGTACTTCGACGGCCCCAAGGGCACCGAGTGCGACTTCTACCCCGACGGCTTCTGGTGCTGGTCCCCCTACGAGCTGGAGAAGGGCGACCACGACTGGCTGACCATCGAGGTCAAGCTGAAGAAGAGCGTCAAGGGCAACGTGACCGCGAAGCTGGGCGTCAACTCCTTCGACGTCCCGACCGGCGCCGAGGACCTGAGCCGGGCCGAGCTCGACCGTATCGGCGTCAAGAGCTGGTACTTCACCAAGAAGGCCACCACCAAGGTCGGCTGATCCCCCGCACCGCCCGCGCCGGGTCGCCGACCCGGCGCGGCGCGGCCCGCGTGCCCGTCCACGAGCGCCACGGCGCCGTACCGCGGCGCGCGACCCTGCGCGGTGCGACCCGGATACGGCTACGCGGCGACGGCCAGGTGTTCGTCGTGGCGAAGGTGGTCGCCCAGCACGGTGGCATGAGCCAGGCCGGCGAGGGCGCGTCTGTCGACCCCGCTCGTGTGCGGGATGAGCGGGAACCTCGTCACCTCGACGACGAGCCCCTTGGCCGACACCACCCTGACCAACGAGGCCAGCAAGGTGTCCTCGCCGACGAACGACGGCCCGGTCGCCAGATGACCGGCGCGGTCGCGGAACCGCAGCGTGATCGGCCGCACCGGCGCGCCCGCGTCGATCGCCGCCTGGAAGACCGCGCGGCGGAACGGCCCCCCGCCCCTGCCGCACCAGGTGGTGCCCTCGGGGAAGGCCACGACGGACCGGCCGGCGCGCAGTGCGTCCGCGATCGCCCGCACGGTTCCGGGCAACGTCGACAGGCGCTCCCTGTGAATGAAGATCGCACCTGACCCTGCCACGAGCGAGCGGATCAACGGCCACGCCGCGATCTCGCTCTTGGCCAGCGCCAGGCACGGGGTCGTCGCCGCCACCACGAGCGGGTCCAGCCAGGAGACGTGGTTGGCGACGAGCAGCGCCCCCGCACTCCCGGGCTCCTCCTCCACCACCCGCATCGGCACCGCCGCGCCGCCCAGCACGGTGAACCCCTGGCGTACCTCCAGCCGCAGCCCGAGGACGCGCAGGAAGGTACGGGACCAGGCCATCGCCAGCGCGTCCGCCCGCGACCCGCCGAGCGCGCGGGCGGCCCACGTGCAGGGAAGGCCGGCCAGCACGACCACGACCGCCCCCACCAGGCGCGCCACGCGCCGCAGCGGCCCGGTGAGCTCCGTCGGGGCCGCGACGCACGAATCCACCGTGCACGGGGCCACGGGCAGCCAGCCGCCGCTCATTCCGCCACTCCGAGGAAGTGCCGCAGGTAGCGGGTGTCCACGTTGGCCAGCGAGAGCAGGACGAAGAAGTCGGCCGTCCCGAACATCGGATCGTGGGCCGGCATCCCGCAGATCCACGCCCCGAGCCGCAGATAGCCGCGCAGCAGCGGCGGCACCACGAACCGGTCGGGCCTGGCCACGCCCTCGCCCGTCCAGGGGTCGTGCGGCGTCACGCGGTACCGCTCCGGGCCGAGGCCGATGCCGTCCAGCACGCCCGCGGCCGCCCTGCCCCCGTCGTCCAGCGGCACCGAACAGCAGCCGCCCAGCCACGTGTAGCCGCCGGCGACCATGTACCGGGCGATGCCGGCCCACATGAGGCCGATCACCGTTCCGCCGCGGTGGTCGGGGTGGACGCAGGTGCGCCCCACCTCGACCATGCCGCCACGGATGCCGGCCAGCGCCGACAGGTCGAACTCTCCTTCGGAGTACAGCCGGTCGGACCGTCCTGGCGCGAGCATGCGGTAGGTGCCGACCACCGTGTCGCCCGAGCGCACCAGCAGATGGTCGCAGTAGGCGTCCAGACGGTCCACGTCCAGGCCGGAGATCGGCGAGTCGAGGTGGGCGCCCATCTCCTCGGCGAACACCTCGTAGCGCAGCCGCTGAGCCGCCCGCATGTCGGCGGCGTCCTTGGCCAGTTCGACGGTGTAGCGACCGCGCGCGTCGGTCAGCGTCCCCTGGCCGAGCCCCGGCCGGGGCGGGGCCTCTGTGACGATCCGCCCGGCCTCGAGCCGGGCACGGGAGCTCGCCGCCTCCAGGCGCGTACGGGGGCCCGCCGCCTCCAGGTGTGCCCTGGCACTCGAACCCTCCAGGTGTGCCCTGGGACTCGGACCTTCCAGGTGCGCCCGCGGGCTCGCCTGCTCCGAGCCCGGGTCGGGACGCGGGTGGAGGAGCGGCTGCTCCTGACCGGCGCGCGGGCCTGGAGGCGCCGCGCCGGGGTGGACGAGAGATTTCTCCGGCCCGGCACTGGGCCGCGCATCGGACCGGACGAGGGGTTCGTCGACGCTTCCGCCACGGACCTGACTGGCGAGCACCTCGGTCATGGGCATGCCTCCTCCTGTGCACACCCATGAAGACATGGGGACATGGCCATCTGCCGTCCGTATGGTGAACCGCTTGCACGCGCACTCTGAGCGGTCGGTAGCGTTGTCCGCGATGAAGCAGCGCACGCTTTTGATCACGCTGACCGGCCCCGACCGACCCGGAGTGACCTCCCGGTTGTTCACCGTGCTGGCCTCCTTCCCCGTCACCGTCGCCGACGTCGAGCAGGTCGTGATCCGCGGCCGGCTGATCCTGGGCGTCCTGGTCGCCTACGCGGGCGGCCCGCCGACCGGCACCGGCGGCACCCTGGGCGCCATGTGGGCCGCCGTCGAGCGCGTCGCCGAAGACCTCGGCATGGAGGTCGAGCTCACGACCGGCACCGACCTGAAGGAGAAGCGCCGCCGCGGGCGCCTCCACGTCACCGTCCTGGGCAACCCGCTGCAGCCGGCGGCCCTGGCGGGCATCGCGGGCCGCATCGCCGCCGCCGGCGCCAACATCGACCGCATCGAACGGCTCGCGCACCTGCCGGTCACCTGCATCGAGCTGGCGATCTCGGGGGCCGACCCCGACGCGCTGCGCACCGCGCTGACCGCCGAGGCCGTGCTGCAGCAGGTCGACGTCGCGGTACAGCGCTCCGGCCTGCACCGCAGGGCCAAGCGGCTGATCGTCATGGACGTCGACTCCACGCTCATCCAGGGCGAGGTCATCGAACTGCTGGCCGCGCACGCCGGGTGCATGGACGAGGTCGAGAAGATCACGACGGCGGCCATGCGAGGTGAGCTCGACTTCGCCGCCTCACTGCGCGAACGCGTCGCCCTCCTGGAGGGCCTGCCGGAGGAGGTCTTCGAACGGGTCCGCGAGGAGGTCGTCCTCACCCCCGGCGCCCGCACTCTGGTGCGCACCCTGAAGCGGCTGGACTACCGCTTCGCGATCGTCAGCGGCGGCTTCACCCAGATCACCGACTCGCTGGTCACCGAGCTGGGCATCGACTACTCCGCGGCCAACACCCTGGAGGTCGTGGACGGCAAGCTCACCGGGCGGGTCATCGGCGAGATCGTCGACCGTCCCGGCAAGGCGCGGGCCCTCGAGCGGTTCGCCCAGCAGGCGCGCATCCCGATCAGCCAGACCGTGGCCATCGGCGACGGCGCCAACGACCTCGACATGATCGCGGCCGCGGGGCTGGGCATCGCGTTCAACGCCAAGCCGGTCCTGCGGCAGGCCGCCGACGCGGCGGTGAACGTCCCGTACCTCGACGCGATCTTGTACCTGCTCGGCATCTCCCGCGAGGAGGTGGAGGCCGCCGACGCCGAAGACGGCCTCACCACTCCCCCCACCACCTGACGGACCCGGCCCCGGCTCGCGGGCCTGCGGCACCCCGCCGCGGCCGTCCCGGCCTCACGCCCATCGGCGCCCTAGCGCGGCCGTCCCCGGCCTCACGCCCATGGCACCTCGCGGGCCTTCGGCGGCCTCCGGCTTCGAGCGGACGGCGTGCTGGCGGCGTTCAGTGCCCCTTGGGGGTCCAGCGGCCGACCACGCGGCCGTCTCCGGGCCCCAGGTCGGCCCAGGGGCCGGTTTCCAGCACCGCGAACGCTCCCGGCGGGAACCCCTCGTCGTCGTGCGTCAGCGAGAGGTTCAGGACCAGCTCGTGAACCCCCGGGTTGTGGCCCACCAGCAGCAGGGTGGACACCTCGCCGTCCGTACGGCCGATCAGCTCCAGCAGTTCGTCCGGATACGCCTCGTAGATCTCGGTCTCGACGTGGACGGGGGCGTCCGAGGCGAGGCCGGCCAGCGCCAGTTCGGCGGTGCGCCTGGTGCGGATCGACGGCGAGCACAGCACCAGCTCAGGACTCAGCCCGAGCCGCCTGAGCGTCTCACCGGCCCGCTCGGCGTCCCGCTCGCCGCGATCGGTGAGGGGACGCTCGCGGTCGGCCAGCCCGGGCACGTGCGCGGCCTTGGCATGTCTCAGCACGATGAGCGTGTTCACTCCCCCAACTATCCCATTACACGCGTACGGCTACCGCCCTCCTCGGACGGTAGCCGCACTTTCACCTCTGGCCGCCCGCGGGCGCCGGCCGTTCAGGCCGGCGCCGCGCCGTGCGGCACTAGATGCCGTTGGTCGTCAGCTCGACACCTTCTCGGTCTCGACCTTCTCGGCCGGGGTGCCGCCCGTGGGGGCGATGCTCGTCGAGCGCCGCTTGGAGACGACGATCGCGCCGACGACGATCACGACCGCGACCAGCGTGACGCCGACGCGGACGACGGCGTTGTCGGCGTAGGTCACGACGGCCGGGGCGATGAGCAGGGCCACGAGGTTCATGACCTTGATCAGCGGGTTGATCGCCGGACCGGCGGTGTCCTTGAACGGGTCGCCGACGGTGTCGCCGATGATGGTGGCCTCGTGGGCCTGCGACCCCTTGCCGCCGTGGTGGCCGTCCTCGACGAGCTTCTTGGCGTTGTCCCAGGCGCCGCCCGAGTTGGCCAGGAAGACCGCCATCAGCGTGCCCGCGGCGATCGCGCCCGCGAGGTAGGCGCCGAGGGGCGCGTACCCGAAGGCGAAGCCGACCGCGATCGGCGTCATGACGGCCAGCAGGCCCGGCGTGGCCAGCTCGCGCAGCGAGTCGCGGGTGCAGATGTCCACGACGCGGCCGTAGTCGGGCAGTTCTTCACCGGTCATGATGCCCGGCTTGGTGCGGAACTGCTCGCGCACCTCGAACACGACCCGTCCCGCCGCGCGGCCCACGGCGCTGATCGCCAGGCCGGAGAACAGGAACACGACCGCGGCGCCGATGATGAGGCCGACGAGCACGTTCGGCGAGTCGACGCTGAGGCTGAAGGAGCTGAAGGAGCCCAGCGCGTCCTTCACCCCGGCGCTCGCCGCGGCGAGCTGGCTTTCGACGGCGGTGCGGAACGAGCCGAACAGCGCGGTCGCCGCGAGCACGGCCGTCGCGATCGCGATGCCCTTGGTGATCGCCTTGGTGGTGTTGCCCACCGCGTCGAGGGAGGTGAGGATGCGGGCGCCCTCGCCCTCGACGTCGCCGGACATCTCGGCGATGCCCTGCGCGTTGTCGGAGACCGGGCCGAAGGTGTCCATGGACACGATGACGCCGACGGTGGTGAGCAGGCCGGTGCCGGCCAGGGCCACCGCGAACAGCGCCACGGTCACGTTGCCGAAGCCCAGCAGGAACGCCCCGTACACCGCGCCGCCGATGAGCAGCGCCGAGTAGACCGCCGACTCAAGGCCGACGGAGATGCCGGACAGGATGACCGTGGCCGGGCCGGTGAGCGAGCTCTCGCCGATCTCCCTGACCGGGCGGCGGTTGGTCTCGGTGAAGTAGCCGGTGAGCACCTGGATGGCGCTGGCGAGCACCAGGCCGATGAGGACAGCGCCGATGGCGATCAGCCGCGGGTCGGAGCTGAGCCCGGCGATCGCCGGGCTGACGTCGGTGAGCTGGGAGAACGAGCCGGGCAGGTAGAGGTAGGCGGCCACGGCCACCAGGACGGCTGAGATCGCCGCCGAGATGAAGAAGCCGCGGTTGATGGCCGCCATGCCGTTGCGGTCGCCGCTGCGGGGCGCGGTGGTGAAGATGCCGATGATCGCGGTCAGCACGCCGATCATCGGGACGATGAGCGGGAAGACCAGGCCCTCGGTGCCGAAGGCCGCCTTGCCCAGGATGAGGCTCGCGACCAGCATGACCGCGTAGGACTCGAACAGGTCGGCCGCCATGCCGGCGCAGTCGCCGACGTTGTCGCCCACGTTGTCGGCGATCGTGGCGGCGTTGCGCGGGTCGTCCTCGGGGATGCCCTGCTCGACCTTGCCGACCAGGTCGGCGCCCACGTCGGCCGCCTTGGTGAAGATGCCGCCGCCGACACGCATGAACATCGCCAGGAGCGCCGCGCCGAATCCGAAGCCCTCGAGCACGCTCGGAGCGTCGCCCTTGTAGATGAACACGACGATCGCGGCGCCCAGCAGGCCGAGCCCGACGGTGAACATGCCGGCCACGCCACCGGTACGGAACGCGATGCGCATCGCGGGCTTCTCACCCGCCTCGCGGGCGGCGGCCGCCACACGGACATTGCCCCGCACAGCCAGCCACATACCCATGAAGCCGGTCAACGCGGAGAATGCCGCACCGACCACGAAGAAGACGGAGCGTCCGATGGCGACGCTGGTCGACTCCGAGGGCAGGAGAAGCAGCAGGAACGGGATGAGCACCACAAAAAGTGCAAGCGTTCTGAACTGTCGCGTTAGATACGCGGCGGCGCCTTCCTGGACCGCTCGCGCGATGTTCTGCATTCGCTCTGTGCCTTGACCTGCGGCGAGCACCTCGCGGACGAGACCGCCCGCTACGGCGAGCGCCAGCAGCGCCACGGCGGCCACCACGATCACGATTGTGAGGTGGGAACCGCTAAGAGATACCGCTGCGGCGTCGTCAGCGGCGAGATTGAGCCTAGACATCCGTCCTCCTCGGCCAGACGGGTAGGTCCATGCCCAGACCGCGCTGCGAGTCAGTCGGGGGGCGGCGCGCATCCGAGCTGGATTGGCAGTGCCGCTTCCGGTAACGTCCGCAGACCTTCCCGCAGGGCGACGTTGATCTGCGGGGACAAAACCTTGGCCGGTGCCGGGAGTCTACGCAGGCACAGGCCAGATATGAAGCCTCTTCCACCAGCCAATTAGGGCCCAGTCCAGTAAGGTGCGGGGCTTTGCCCAGTAACAACGCGGTTTTCCGTGTGTCAGATCGGTCGACGGCCGGGTTACGGACAGACGTTCATTGCCTAATTATTATGTCCGTATACCCGCGCTGACGTGCGGCGACGCCCCAACACCCTCACCCGCACCACCATGAACACCCCTCCGCCGGCACCGCCCTCCACCCCGGCCTTCAGCGGACCTCGGCCCTCACCAGGACGGCCGGATGCTGACGGCACGAGGACGGATCACGCGAAGATGTCGGCAGTCCTCCTCTGCCGGCCTCAGGACGCCGCTCCCCTGACGCCGGGCCGGCCACTCCACAGCGGCCCGGCCACGACGCAGCAGGGTTCTGACCAGAGGCGCGTCGTAAGGCTCGCGCTCATGCGGCAGCCCGCCGCGGCGCGGCACGACGACCGGCGCGGCACGACGACCTCGGTGGCGCGGCGCCGCTCTGCCAAGATGCCCGGGCAGAGGGCGCCTCTACGGAGGTGGACAGGGTCAGGACGGCCAGGTCAGCAGGGCGCGGACGACGCCCGCGGCGCGACCACGCGTCGGGACGACGCCTGCCAGGCTCGGGTCGCACGACCGGGAACCGACCGGCGCGATCCCTGCACTAAGGATCGACGGATCCCGGGCGGTGGGCCGGACCATGCCTGGCCGGGGCGAGCGCGATCGACCAGGTCGATCCGGGTCACCCCGACGAGATGGAACAACCGAGAAGACGACCCCGTGGCCCCGCTGGAAGACAGCCCCCGTGGCCACTCTCAGGCGGTGGCGAACCCTGCGGCGGTGGCGGGCCAGCTCATCCTGATCCGCAGCCCCTTGGCACTCGGATACACCTCGACGTCATCGGCCAGCGCGGCGATGACGGCGATGCCGAACCCGGACATCAGCGTGTCGGCGGGGAGCAGGCTGGCCAACTCGGTGCCGTTGACGGCCGTCGGCAACTCGTCCTCGTCCTTGTACGCCTGTTCGAGATCGTCGCTCGGTGCCGAGTCTGTGACGGTGACCTCGAAGCGCCCTGAGTCGTCGCACAACTCGATGCGGATGGGCTCGCCCGGGCAGTGGACGCGGTGCGCCTCCACTGCCCGTGAGCAGGCCTCACCCACAGCGAGCCGCACCTCGTCCAGCAGGTCCTCCGCAACCCCGGTGCGCCGCGCGATGGCCGTTGCGACCAGCCGCGCGGTGCGCACGTGAGCCGGAAGAGCACTGAACGTCAGCTCGACGGTGGCCATGACTACTTGTCTCGGCCGTGAGCTTCCTTGGCCTCTTCGACCGAGGCGTAAATCCCGAAGACCTTGGTCAGGCCGGTGATCCGGAAGATCTTCAGGATGCGCTCCTGCGTACAGACGAGCTCCAGGGAGCCGTCGTGCGCCCGAACGCGCTTGAGCCCGCCGACCAGGACACCGAGCCCCGTGGAGTCCAGGAAGTCCACCTTCTCCATGTTGACGAGAAGGTGGAAGTTGCCCTTGTTGACCAGGTCGATCAGCAGCTCACGCAGCCTCGGCGCGGTATAGACATCGATCTCACCCTCGACTTCCACGATGGTGAGTCGGTCTTCAGTGTGGTGGTCCAACTTCAGATCCACAGATCCTCCAGCGCCTTGCCTGCTGAGTCCACGACGAGGGGTCTGACATGCTGGGACCCCAAGTCCCAGCGCGCAATACCCTGACGCGCGGCATTCAACCACGCCCCGCCTTCGTGTCTATACGAAATCACGACTCCGGGCGACTCTCCCCCAAGATGCCAAACTGGAAACCAGTGACTCCGACTACATCACCCTCACGGCGAGCGGACCCGATCCTTGCTCGTCTGCTCGGCGTACCCGCGCGCCGTGAACGCATCACACACGTAGAGTACGTCGCCGCACGTCAGGCAGGTAAGGCGACCTGGCCTTCCTGGGTCGACGAGCTGCTTGTCAGCCGTCTTCGAAATCTCGGCGTCGAGGGTCTCTGGGAGCACCAGGCCACCGCCGCTGAGCTGGTACATCGTGGCCAAAACGTGATCATCGCGACAGGCACCGCGTCGGGAAAATCTTTGGCCTACCTGGTGCCGGCCGTGTCCGAGATCCTGTCCGGAGGCTCGGTCCTGTACCTGACGCCGACCAAGGCACTGGCCGCCGACCAGTTGCGTTCGGTGCGCGATCTGAAGCTCGCCCAGGTGCGCGCCGCCACCTACGACGGGGACACTCCGCCCGACGAGCGTCAATGGGTGCGCAAGCATGCGAACTACGTGCTGACCAACCCCGACATGCTCCACCGGTCGATGCTGCCCCACCACTCGGCGTGGTCGTCCTTCTGGCGCCGGCTGAAGCTGGTCGTCGTGGACGAGTGCCATGGGTACCGGGGTGTCTTCGGATCACATGTGGCCCAGATCTTGCGCCGCCTCCGCCGGATATGCGGAAAATACGGCTCCCATCCGGTATTCATGCTGGTCTCCGCCACGGTCAGCGACCCCGCCGCCGCCGCGATGCGCCTGACGGGCCTTGAGATGGCCGAGGTGACCACGGACGCCTCTCCCCGGGGTTCCACGACCTTCGCCCTGTGGGAGCCGCCTCTGACGGATCTGCGGGGCGAGGGAGGCGCCCCCGTCCGGCGCACGGTGACGGCCGAGGCCGCCGACCTGCTCACCGATCTGGTCATCGACGACGTGCGCACCCTCGCTTTCGTCCGGTCGCGACGCGCCGCCGAGACGATCTCGCTGATCGCCCGGGAGAACCTCGAGGAGATCTCGCCCGAGCTGCCCGCCAAGGTGGCGGCCTATCGCGCCGGGTACCTCGCCGAGGACAGGCGCGCTCTGGAACGGGCGCTGCGCTCCGGCCAGATCACCGGCCTGGCGACGACCAACGCCCTGGAACTGGGCATCGATGTGTCCGGACTGGACGCCGTCCTCATCGCGGGATGGCCCGGCACGCGCGCCTCCCTGTGGCAGCAGGCCGGACGCGCGGGCCGCGACGGCCAGGACGCCCTCGCCGTGCTGATCGCGCGCGACGACCCGCTGGACACCTACCTCGTCCACCATCCGCAGGCCCTGTTCGGCCGGCCGGTCGAGGCCATCGTGCTCGACCCGGACAACCCGTACGTCCTGGGCCCGCACCTGTGCGCGGCGGCGGCCGAGATCCCGCTGACCGAGGCGGACCTGCCGGTGTTCGGCCCGTCCACGGAAGAGGTGCTCGACGACCTCGTCCAGCGCGGGATGCTCCGGCGCCGCCCCCAGGGCTGGTTCTGGACACGCCGCGAGCGCGCCGCCAACCTGGCCGACATCCGGGGCTCCGGCGGGCCGCCGATCGAGGTCGTTGAGTCCTCCACGGGGCGGCTGCTCGGCACCGTCGACGAGCCGTCCGCCCACACCGCCGTCCACACCGGCGCCGTGCACATCCACCAGGGCGACACCTACCTCGTGGAGGAACTCGACCTGGACGCGGGCGTCGCCCTGGTGTCGGCGTCCGACCCTGACTACTCCACCTTCGCCCGGGACGTCACCGACATCTCCGTGCTGGAATCCCTGCGGTCGCATGCCTTCGGGCCGGGCGAGCTGCACTTCGGGACGGTGGAGGTCACCCGGCAGGTCGTGTCCTTCCTCAAGCGCCGCGTCAAGACCGGCGAGGTGCTCGGCGAGGAACCCCTCGACCTGCCGCCCCGCACCCTGCGCACCCGCGCCGTGTGGTGGACCCTCCCGGACGCCGCCGTGGCACCGCTGCTCGCCGAGGGCCTCGACCTCGGCGGCGCGGCGCACGCAGCCGAGCACGCCTCCATCGGCCTGCTTCCGCTGTTCGCCACCTGCGACCGCTGGGACATCGGCGGGGTCTCCACCGAACTGCACCCCGACACCGGCCTCCTCACGGTCTTCGTCTACGACGGCCACGAGGGCGGAGCCGGCTTCGCCGAGCGCGGCCACGCCCGCGCCCTCGACTGGCTCACGGCCACCCGCGAGGCCATCGCCTCCTGCGAGTGCGAACGCGGGTGCCCGTCCTGCATCCAGTCCCCCAAATGCGGCAACGGCAACGACCCCCTCGACAAACAAGGCGCCATCCGCCTCCTCACCACCCTCCTGACCAAACCCACCACCCCCTCACCCCCCACCTGACGAATTCACCAGCCCGGCCCCCACCCCGACGAAAGCCACCAACTCCCCACCACCCACCTGACGGAGTTCACCTACTCGCTCTCCGGTCCCACCGATGACCCCCGCTGTGAGGCTGTCCACGGACGCGGATCTTCGTACGAGTGGTCACCTGGGACCCGCGCGCGCTTCGGCGGAGGCGTGGCGATCGCCGAACCATGGGAGCCGCAATGGGACCTCGACCCGCACGACGACCACGGCTCCCTCAACATGGCATTTCGTGATCGAAGCATCGTTGGCCGAGGCGAGATCGCGCGCGTGCCGACACGCCGTCTCCGGCGATGCCATCGCTTGGCGCGCCGCGGCCAGGGCGCTGAGATCGGCGGCCGACTGAGCATGGTGCCGGGCTGTGCGCGCGACCCCTACCAGCACCAACGCGCCCGCGGTGAACCAGATCAACGTCATGAGCGCGACGACCCAAACAGTGCCCGCCCCCCGATCGCTCCCCACCCTTCGCCCCGCCTCGACGACCGACCACGTCCTCACCATGGACTCCCGCCCCATCGACGTTTCGACCTGCCCCCACGGCCCATCCCTCGCGTAGACGCCTCCCCCCATCAGCCCCTCGACCCGCCTCAGCAGATCTCGACCTGCCGCCATGAGCCAGAGCCTCCCTCGGTGATCCCAGCCCGCCCCCAACAGCCCGTCACCCCCCATCGACGGCCCCTCCATCGGCTCCTCGACCGCCGGAACAGACCTCGGCCAGCCGCCACGAGCCAGAGCCTCCCTCGGTGATCCCAGCCCGCCCCCAACAGCCCGTCACCCCCCATCGACGGCCCCTCCATCGGCTCCTCGACCGCCGGAACAGTAC
>NZ_JBEXGS010000004.1:0-28619 GCF_040607455.1 Sphaerisporangium sp. NPDC005289 | reverse complement strand
AGACCTCGGCCTGCTGTCATGAGCCGGTGCTTGTTCGGTGGCGTGAGGCGGTGGCCTGGTGTCATGGGCAGGCGGAGTGCTTCGGCGGTTCCGGGGGGTCTCTGCTGTTCTCAGGGCGTCGGCGGGGTGCCGTCACTCAGGCTCAACACCGGTCGGCGCCTGTCGTGCTTCCGTGATCAAGTCGTCGACTCCCCCCTCGGTGGCGGAGGTCGCGGTGGCGGCCACGTGGACCGGCGGCATTCCGACGGCCCAGCTCGGGCGGATGGTGGCGGAAACGGTCACCCGGCTCAGCTCCGCGTCGCGGGTGATCGAGACGACCGCACCTGGAGGAGCCGCACGGCCGGCGAATCGCCGAACGACCTCCAGTGCCTCGCCGCGGGCGGCCGCCCTGGCGCCGGCCCGTGCCGCATCGACACATTCGAGTCGAGCACCGACCGCGGCGATGGCCCAGAGAGCCGCTCCCAGCACCAGGGCCAGCGATGGGAGCGCGACGGCCGTCTCCGCCGTGACCGACCCCGACTCGGACTCAGACCGCGGGAAACCCGGACGTCCTGTCCCCCGCCTCCGCCGTGACCGCCACCTCCGCCTCCGCGTCCGCCCCGATTCCGCTATGTCCACGTGGGCCACCGGTTCATCCCGCGAGTCTGAGGGCCCGGCTGATGATGTCGGACAGCATCTTCCGCACCTCGGGACTGCTGACGATTTTGAACAGGAGGCCCGCGAAGGCACATGCGGCGATCGTGCCCACCGCGTACTCCGCGGTGGACATCCCTGCCTGCGCTCGCATGCGGGCCAGCTTGACGCGCGTGCTCGCGGAGGTTTGAACGCGCACCCGCAGCCGCTGGAAGCGGTGATGCAGCCCTGCCCCCTTTCCGTCCCGAATGACCTTGAGCGCGTGCCGCCCCCGTCGACGGATCCACCTGCGCATCGGACCTCCCCTTAAGTCGTCATCGTCGCCGTGTGGGTGACCACCCGGACCTTGACCAGCGAGGACAGCTTCGCCGAGCAGAGGGGGCAACTTCTGGGCCGAACGCCATTCTGTGGACAACCCAACCGATCCCGCGCCAAGCCTGTGGATAAGTCGGCCGATGCCAGGCCCTACTGCGGAGATGCCATTCATTTCGACCTATGCACGGACAGCCGCCATGCCGCCCGAGCCTGCGTACCGACCATCGGCGCTTCGTCCGAGCTCCGTCCCGAGGCTGTGGACGGTTCGCCGCTCACCACGACTGGAGGGCTCACGTCCGTGACGCCTCGCGACGGCCAGGACTGGCGAGGCGGCTCACGTGGGCCACGGCAAACGGCATCTGCAGAGGCGTGCCGCCGGGCCGGGCGGCCGTCGCCTGGGCTGGTTCCAGCTCGTACCCGCCGGGGTGCGCGATAGGGAAGTGACCGGCCCGATCGGCGGGTCATCCCGATGTCCTCGTGACATCGGCGGTGAGCGCCGATGCCACGGGTCTGATCTCGCTCGTCGCCCGCCGGTCGTCGGCCGATCGTCGGCGCCCATCAGCCGCTCATCGACCGGTCAGCGGCGGTCAGCGGCCGAAGACCTGACCTGCCAGACCCGCGACCACTGGGATAACTCCCACGAGCACGAAGGCCGGCAGGAAACACAGTCCGAGAGGCGCGACCGCCTGAACGCCCACCCGTCGAGCCGCAGCGGAGGAGGCGGCCCGGGCGTCCTGCCGCGCGTCATCCGCGAGTCTGGACAGCACATCGGCCACCGGCGCCCCGCTGAGGGCCGCGCGGACCATGCCACGCGCCATCGCCGCCAGTGGCCGGTCCTTCTCCAGCGCCGACCAGGCATCCTCAGGGCGGGCACCAAGCCGCAGCTGGCCGTTCACCCATGCCAGGCGCTCGCCGAGCGGACCACCGATCGCGTTCGCGGCCGTCTGCACCGCGGCGCTCACCGGCCGGCCCGCCCGCAGACAGGCCACCATGAGATCGACCGCGAACGGAAGATCGGCCGTGATCCGCGCCCGGCGCCGGCGCGCCTCGCGGGGTTCCGCGCGGTGACCGATCACCAGCGTCAGCACACCCCCGCCGACTCCGCACACCACTCCGGGCACGCCACCGACGAGCGCGATGCCTCCGGTCGCGACCAAGATCGGCGGCAGCGCCTTCCGGAACGTGTATGCGCCGAGGCCGTATCTGGCGAACCGCCCCCTCAGCCCGGAAGCACCACCAGAGGCGAAGACGCCCGACACGCCGTTGATGCCGTCGAGGCGCTCAACAGCGCTCGAATGCTTGACTCCCGCCGGGCGATCGACATCGCCCCAGCGTTCGCCGCCTCCTGTATGTGCAAGGCCGCCCAGGCGTTCGCTGCCGCCTCTGCCTCTGTAGACGGGCGCCGCATGGGAGCGTCCGGCCCGCGCCGGCTCGTACGGCGGTCGAGCGCTCGCATGCACCCTCGCTCGCGTGTCGCAGCCATGCTGCTCAGGGCGTGCCTCCGCGTCGAGCCGCATGCGGAACATGCGGATCTTGGCCAGACGCTCGCCCGGATCCCACGGGGTCAACCAGAGCCACGCGGAGAACCCGACGAGGCCGGTAGCGAGCAAGATGCTCATGAGTCCTCCGAGCCTTCCTGTTGTGGGACCGGACGGACAGGGCGGGCACTCATCTCACGGAACAGCCCCGCCTGGTTCATCGCCTTGAGCTGGTTCAAAGGCGCGGGTGTCGTCGGAGCGGTGCTGGTGTGTGCTGGAGCTCACCGTCCCCGCTCGGGGCGCGTACACGTCGTCGAACCAGTGCGTCGGACCAGTCACTGAACTCGAATGCGCGATGTCAGCCGCTAACGCGCTGTCCACAAACGTTCACCGGCTCGGGCGCCGTGGCAGGCGCCGGCATCGCCGTACCACGACCCGCCGACCCGGCGCCGATCACTGCGGCACGTGGCCGGGGATGGAGAGCCGCGCCCGGTGAACGTATGTGCTCGCCGCCCTAGGTAGGCCCTACCTGCACAGACGGCCCTGCATGAACCGCCATCGCCGTACCACGACCCGCCGACCCGGCGCCGATCACTGCAGCACATGGCCGGGGTGGAGAGCCGCGCCCGGTGAACGTACGTGGTCACCGCACTAGGCAGGGCCTTACCTGCACAGACGGCCCTGCATGAACCGCCATCACTAAATGATCATCAGCAGTCGCACGGCCGTCGCGTGGACACGTGTCTGTCTGGTTCACGATCATGTGCCCCGCTCTTGGGCGTGGGAGACGAGCCGGTTCATCCACCACAGGCCCGCGATGTCCAGCAGCCCACCGGCGCCGAGACATGCCACGCCGGCCGGGCCGCCGAGCAAGAAGTCCAGCGGACGCAGCCCCAGCCCGGCCGCGAGCAGGATTCCGAGCAAGGGAAGCCCTGCGAGCAGCCGAGCGGTGGAACGCGGACCGGCCAGTTGGGCCGTGACCTCAGAACGGTGCGCCTCGGCCTCCCGCAGAGAGCAGCCCACCCTTTCCACGAGAGCGGTCAACCCCGCGCCCGACGTCTGGCTGACGCGCCAGCAGGCCGCGAGGCGCACCAGACCTTCTCCACCGTGATCAGGAGCGGCTCGCTCGAGAGCCGAGGCCACGTCACCACCGTCGCGGGCTATGGCGATGACAGGACGAAGGGCGGTGGGATCGGGCAGGACGAGACAGGACACCGCCCGCGCCAGCGCGTCTCCCGGCGGCCGCCCCGTCGCCAGCTCGGCGACCAGAGCCTGACTCAGCTCGATCGAGGACCTTCTCCATGCGGCGGCCTGCCGTGTGGGACTTCGCCGGAGGGCGACACGCGACAACCGGGCGATGCTCGCCCATCGCGCCTGGTCTCGGGGACGTGTCAAGGCGAGCAGCCGAACGGTCGCGGCGTCAGGGCTCGTCCAAACCCCCACTGCCACAGCGATCAAAGCGACGGCGACCACGAGCATCGAACATCTCCTCCTGCTCGCCGCCCAGAAGGGCTCGGAACTCGGCGGTGGGGCGGGAGAACGGGGTCATTGGAGGACATGAGGAGCGCGGGCGAGGAGCGCGGGCAGCGCCGGGCCGTGTTGGGGTGGGCCGTTGGCGGGGAACGTGAGGGCGGGGACGACGCGGACGAGGCCCGACGACTCGCGTTCCATGAGGCATATCTCGGCGACTCTGCGGCGTCCGCCACCGGCGTCGCGGACGAGGTGGATCACGGCGTCGAGGGCCGCGGCGATCTGGCTGTGGACGGCCTCCCTCGAAAGCCCGGCGGCACAGGCGAGCGCTTCCAGCCGGGCGGGCACATCGGCGGGGTTGTTCGCGTGCAGAGTTCCACAACCACCGTCGTGGCCGGTGTTGAGCGCGGCAAGGAGGTCGACGACCTCAGCGCCGCGCACCTCTCCTACGACCAAGCGGTCCGGGCGCATGCGAAGGGCCTGCCGGACCAGGTCGCGGAGGCCTACGCCGCCGGCCCCTTCCAGGTTGGCCGGCCTGGTCTCCAGCCGGACGACATGCGGGTGGATCGGCCGCAGCTCCGAGGAGTCCTCGACCAGGATCAACCGCTCGCCAGGATGAGCCAGGGAAAGCATTCCGGACAAAAGTGTGGTTTTTCCAGTACCAGTTCCACCCGTCACGAGGAAGGCCAGCCGGGAGACCACGATCGCGCGCACCGCCGCGGCCCCAGGGCCTGGAACCAGTTCTTCCAGGGTGAAGGACCTGCGGGGCGGGAGCCGGAGGGACAGGCACGTGCCGTCGGAGGCCACCGGCGGCAGGATCGCGTGCAGGCGTACGCCGCCCGGCAGACGGGCGTCGACGTAGGGGCAGGCGTCGTCCAGGCGCCTGCCCGCGGCTGCGGCCAGCCTCTGGGCGAGCCTGCGCACCTCGTCGTCGCCGGGGAAGACGACCGAGGTGCGCCGCAGGCCGTCACCGGCGTCGATCCAGACGTTGCGAGCGCCGTTGACCAGCACATCGGTGACCTCCGGTTCGGCCAGCAAGGGCTCGAGCGGCCCGGCGCCGATGAGATCGGCCCTCAGAGCACGGGCGACCTCGAGGACTTCGGCGTCCCCCAGCACCGCGTGCTCGGCTCGGAGCGCGGCGGCCACCTGGGCGGCCGAGGGCTGGGCGCCCGTGCGGGCGAGACGCACCCGGACGGCCTCTACCAGGTCAGGGGACACCACCAGACGATTCATCGGCGGGTGTCCGCGGTCAGGGAGGGCGTGACGGGTGTGGGTGGCTGAGGAGTGGACGGGATGGGGCGAGATATGAACGGGGTGGGGGGAATGGACCCGGTGGGGCGAATGGATTCCTTGGAGCCGGTGGAGCCGGTGGAGCCGGTGGAGCCGATGGACGCGGTGGGGCCTGTGGATGGGGTGGGGTGAGGGGTCATCGGGGCTCCAGGGTGGTGAGGAAGTCGGCGCAGAAGCGGCCGAGAGGAGTGCGGTCGCCGAGGGGTGGGGCGTCGCCGCGGTTGAGGACGTCGGCGAGGCCGCGCTGGTCTTCGAGAACCCCGACACAGGACACGCCGAGGGAGCGGGTGATCACCTCGGGGAGCAGGACGCCGTCGCGCGCCACGACGCCGATGTCCGAGGTGTGCCGGCTGATCTCGATCAGGAGTTGCGAGGCGGAAAGCACGCCTCGCACGTCCGCGGGCACGAGCAGCAGGGTGGACCCCGCTCGCGAGAGCGCCTCGCCTGCCGCGGGCCCGACATGTCGCGGGAGGTCGACGACGATGAGATCGCACCCTCTGTGCGCGGCCTCCAGGACGGCCCGCATGGCCTCCGCGGGGATGGGTGGGGACTCCCCGCGATGCCACGACAGCACGGTGAGCTCGCCCATCGTCGGCAGGGCGGCTTGCAGGGCCGTGAAGCTCACCCGGCCCTCACGCTCGACGATGTCGGGCCAGCGTGCGCCGATGGCGTGCTCTTGGCCGAGGATGACGTCGATGCCGCCGCCGAGCGGGTCGGCGTCCACGAGGAGCGTGCGCATGCCGCGTCGCGCTCCGGTGAGGGCCAGGGAAGCCGCCAGCACGCTGGCGCCGGCGCCGCCGCTGCCGCCGATGACGCAGACCGTCTCACCGGCCCTGATCACCGGCTCTGACGCCTCGGCGAACTCGTCCACCAGTCGCCGCTCGGCCTGCGGCAGTTCCAGAACCGCCTTGGCGCCCACGGCCACGCATCGTCGCCAGACGGCGGGATCGTCGCACGCCCTGGTCACGAGGAGCACGCCCTGCCGCTGCGGTGGCCCGGTCGCGGCCAGGGCGTCGGCCGCGTCCGCGCCCACGACGACGAGCGGGGCGCGCTGCCAGTAAGGCCGGGCATGCGTCGCGGCGTGTGCGACGTCGATCTCCACACCGGCGGCGGCCGCGACCCGCAGGAGATCGTCCAGCAGATCTTGATCTTCGGTGATCACCAATGGGCGGGGCATGGGGTGGCCTCCCTGTCGTCTGAGGCCACCACCTTCCAGGACCGGCCACATCGCCCATGGGAGCGAACGGCGTTCTGTGGATAACCCTCTGACCTGCGAGCGAGACGGGAGAAGCCGAGGCCGGCGGCCCGGCCGCCGTGGCCCCCGATGGGCATCCCAGCATCGCCATCGCGTGGAGCCATTGCAGCGCTGGACGCCGCCGGATGCCCCTCGCTGCTCCTGTCAGCGTTCGCATGGCGTTCGTCGCAGGGCGTCCCGTGCAACCGCTTCGAGTTGCTTGGGGGAGTCCTTGCTCCCTCGACACGTGCCTCGCCCACCGCTGGCCTGGCCACACCGCGCTGTCGGTGCGGGCCGGCGGCACCGGTAGGTGCTCCTGCCGTCCTGAGGCGGGGGTGCGCGGTGGCGAAAGAGGAAGCCGGGTCGCCCGGGGGAAAGCTCTGCGCGGCGGCAGGGATGGAGGAGAAAAGGGCGACCCCCGCCGGGGGGGGAGAGCGGGGGTCGCCAACCGGTCCGGCTCCGGGGGGGTAGAGCCGGTCCCGTTTTAGAAGAAAGCTTTCATCGCCGACCACAGCGTGGCAAGGGACTGCAAAAATCTTACCCTTGAACCAACGCCACAGCCATGTGGACACCAACGTATGGTGCCCGATGAACTCAAGTTCCGTCGAGGAGCAATCTCTGATTTCCGCGAGTTTTTTTCCGCCGTAGCGGATCGGCTACTACAAGTATGCGGAAAACGTCCCGAGAGAGACCGATCACGGGCGGTGATCGAAAGGCCTTCACATCCGGCTGTCAGGATCTTCGGGACAGCGCGGCGAGCCCCGTTCGCGGCATGCTCGGATGCGCGCCGGTTCGGCGCCCGGACAAGCGAAGGTCGGTAAAGGTCTTGCTCCAAGGGGTTCCCATCAGGCGGGATCCGACGTAGAAAGGTTGCACGGACTGAGTGTTCGAGTGCGACCACCGGGTACCCACGCGCGACCAGCCGCGGGAGGCGCGTCGAGACGGGCTTGACCCGCTACGACGATTTGAGGTGCACGCTTGGTAACCCGGTGTGGCGCACTGGCGGCGGCGTCCCAGACCAGGGGCGCCGTTCGCTTCTGTCCGGAGCCGTATCCCCCTCGCCGTACCGACCGTAAAACCTCGCCCGTCTTGTTCGTTTCAGCGCAAGAATTTCATCGGTTCGGGCAGACGAGGAAGATTTTTTCGTTCGACCTCGTCGATTCTCGTAGGATCTCGCGGTAGTCGCGGCGCTCTCCAGCCGGCCGTCCCCGGCCGTCGCAGGCCGGCGATCCGCGTCTCGCGAGCCGCGTCCGGCCGGCCGCGCAGCGGAGCCCGTCCGGTGATCTGGATCCGGTGCACCTGACCCCATCACGGCTCGGGCGAGGCGATGCGACACCGGTGAGGCTCAGCCTCGTTGAAGGGCCTCACAGATGGCCGTGGCCTCGCGGGCGCCGACCTCCACGGCGGCGGCACAGTGCCGCACCCAGGCCGCCACGCCCTCGCCGGTGCCCTTGAGGTAGCCCCGCAGGCTCTCGGCGTACGCGTCCGCGAGATCGTGGTGCCCGACCTCGACCGCCACCAGCGACTTGGGGTCCAGCCCGAACTCCACGAGCGTGAGCCGCTCGGCCGCACGCGCCACCAGGCCGTCCGCGGTCCCGAAGGGCCGGACCGCGGCCAGCTCGGCGTGCACGACAGCGGCCAGCACCAGCGCCGGGGCCCTGGTCGGCGTCGTGATCAACACGACCAGCGAGGTGAGACGCGCGGCCGCGGCCGCGACGCCCGGAGCCGGGCCGATACCGAGGACGTCCGTGGCCGAGCCCGGACGGTCCACGTCAGCGGCGTCACCGGCGTCAGCGCCGGGATCCGGGATGACCGCGCCGGCGGCGTCAGGGTGAGTGCGGCCGACAGCCTGCTCGTCGCGGTGCGCGCCGGGATCGGTCGCCGACCGGGTGCCGGAGGAGGCGCCCGTACGCGGGCGGCCGAGCAGCGGGTCCGGGATGATGCCGACGGCGGCCAGCGCGTGAAGGCGGGCGAGGACCTGCCGCGGCGCCGTTCTCCAGGTGGCGCCCAGGCGTCCGATCTCGGCGGACGCGCGCAGCGCCCCTGCCGCGACGAGGGACTCGGCCTCGCCCGACCGCAGCGTCTCCAGCGCGACGTCGGCGCCTTCGAGCGCGGCGGAGGCGCGCGCGCCGCGCAGGGCGGACTCCGCGGACACCTCGGGGCCGCGGCGGCGCAGCACGCGGTGCCCGTACAGCCGGTCGACGGCCGACCGGGCGCTCTGGACGGCGTCCGGGACGCCGGGCAGCCCGGCGATGACAGCCAGTGGGTCGCTCACGCCTCCCGACCCTACCGGCGAGTACGATGCGGGCGTACGGCGGTGAAGGTCAACGGCGGGTCAAGGGGAGTTCAGGTCGCGCCCGGCGGAGCGGGCGGAGGTTCACGGCGTCGTCAATGGCGTCCCCGGCGCGCGCCGCCGGCGAATGGGGGTGCCGTTCGGCGCGTGGTTCACACCGTTCAACGAGCATGCCGCGAATGGGCCTTCTGTGCTCTCCACTTTTATTGTTGGATATCATTTCCACAACGAATCCGCAGCTTTTGTGACCGCATGTAAAGCCCGTTGTGAACCACGGTGGAGGTGACCGCCGACGGGCTTCGCCGGTCCGTCCCCCCTTGTCCCGCCACCTCGGGACTGGTGAAGTGGGACCCAGCCCAATCGAGCCAGGCCATGTGAAGGAGTACGTTGTGGCCCCGGAAACCCCTGGTCGCGAGACCCAGGAGACTCTGTCGAACCTGCTGCACGAGAGCCGGCGCTTCGCGCCGCCGGCGGACCTCGCCTCGTCTGCGAACGTGACGGCCGACGCCTACGACGAGGCGGCGAACGACCGTCTCGGCTTCTGGGAGCGGGCGGCCGACCGGCTGAGTTGGGGGCGGCGCTGGGAGACGACCCTCGAGTGGAATCCTCCCTTCGCCAAGTGGTTCCTGGGCGGCACGCTGAACGTCGCCTACAACTGCGTCGACCGGCACGTCGAGGCCGGCCGCGGTGACAAGGTCGCCTACCACTGGGAGGGCGAGCCGGACGGCGACACGCGCACGCTGACCTACGCCGACCTGCTGCGCGAGGTGAGCAAGGCGGCCAACGCCCTGACCGAGCTGGGCGTGGGCAAGGGCGACCGCGTCGCGATCTACATGCCGATGATCCCCGAGCTGCCGATCGCGATGCTCGCGTGCGCGCGCATCGGCGCGGTCCACTCGGTGGTCTTCGGCGGTTTCTCGGCCACGGCGCTCAGCGGGCGCATCCAGGACGCCGACGCCAAGCTGGTCATCACCGCCGACGGCGGTTACCGTCGCGGGGCGCCGAGCGCGCTCAAGCCCACCGTGGACGAGGCCGTCGCCGAGTGCCCGGGCATCGAGCACGTGCTCGTCGTGCGCCGGACGGGCCAGGACGTCCAGGTGACCGACAAGGACATCTGGTGGCATGACATCGTCGACCGCCAGAGCGACGAGCACGAGCCGGCGCAGCACGACGCCGAGGACCCTCTGTACATCCTTTACACCAGCGGCACGACCGGGAAGCCGAAGGGCATCCTGCACACCACGGGCGGCTATCTCACGCAGACGGCCTGGACCCACCACGCGGTGTTCGACCTGAAGCCCGAGTCCGACATCTACTGGTGCACGGCGGACATCGGCTGGGTGACCGGACACTCCTACATCGTGTACGGCCCGCTCGCCAACGGCGCGACCAGCGTGATCTACGAGGGCACCCCCGACACCCCGCACAGGGGCCGCTTCTGGGAGATCGTGCAGAAGTACGGCGTGACGATCCTCTACACCGCGCCCACCGCGATCCGCACGTTCATGAAGTGGGGCGACGACATCCCCGCCAAGTACGACATGTCGTCCCTGCGCGTCCTGGGGTCCGTCGGCGAGCCGATCAACCCCGAGGCCTACGTCTGGTACCGCGAGCACATCGGCGGCGACCGCTGCCCGGTCGTGGACACCTGGTGGCAGACCGAGACCGGCGCCATCATGATCAGCCCGCTGCCCGGTGTGACCTCCGGCAAGCCCGGCGCCGCCATGCGCCCGCTGCCGGGCGTGGTGGCCGACGTCGTGGACGACCAGGCACAGTCGGTGCCGGACGGCGGGGGCGGGTTCCTGGTGATCCGCGAGCCGTGGCCGTCGATGCTCCGCGGCATCTGGGGTGATGAGAAGCGCTACGTCGACACCTACTGGTCCCGCTTCGAGGGGATGTACTTCCCCGGGGACGGCGCCAAGCGCGACGAGGACGGCGACCTGTGGCTGCTCGGCCGGGTCGACGACGTCATGCTGGTGTCCGGTCACAACATCTCCACCACCGAGGTGGAGTCGGCGCTGGTGTCCCACCCCAAGGTGGCCGAGGCGGCGGTGGTGGGCGCCACGGACCCGATCACCGGTCAGGCCATCGTGGCGTTCGTCATCCTGCGCGGCAGCGCGGAGGAGAGCGCCGACATCGCCAAGGAGCTGCGCGACCACGTGGCCAAGGCGCTCGGGCCGATCGCCAAGCCGCGTCAGATCATGGTCGTCCCCGAGCTTCCCAAGACCCGGTCCGGCAAGATCATGCGCCGCCTGCTCCGCGACGTGGCGGAGAACCGCAGCATCGGCGACGTCACCACCCTGGCCGACAGCTCGGTGATGAAGCTGATCTCCGAGAAGCTGCCGTCCACGTCGAGCGAGGACTGATCGGCGGTCCGAAGTCCACGGAACGCCCATCGTCCACGGATGATCGCCTGAAGGGTGCGGATCGATCCGGTCGCGCAGACCGCCGGTCCGCACCCGCGGCGTTCCAGGCCGGAAGGCCGCCGGGCCGCTACCCGCGGCGTTCCGGGGCCTGAAGGCCACTGGATCAGGCCCACGGTGGGCCGGGTCGCGGTGCCCGCGAGGTCATGCGTTCTCCTGATCGGGGAAGTACCCGGCATGTTCGATACCGCGGGGGTTCGCGCGCACGGGCGAGTCCGATGCGGCGAACACGGGCGAGTCCGATGCGGCGAATCGGACGGCGAGGCGGGACGATGAACATCACGCAGGATGAATGTGACCGCAACATCCGATAGGAGAGCAGACATGGCCGCTCCGCCCGAGGAGGAATCGCTCGGCGCTCTCGTCGCCCAGGCGAGCCACCACATTTCGACCCTGGTCCGCTCGGAGATCGAGCTGGCGAAGGCCGAGCTCAAGTTCGACGCCAAACGGGTCGGCACGGCGGCCGGGCTGTTCGGTGTGGCCGCCTTCATGCTGCATCTGTGCCTGATCCTCGCCTCGTTCGCGATCGCCTACGGGCTGGTGCAGCTCGGGATGATGCAGTGGCTGGCGTTCACGATCGTGACGGTGTTCTACCTCGTCGTGGCGCTGCTGCTCGCCTTCGTGGGCTACCGCAGGCTCAAGGGTCTCACCGGCATGAAACGCACCGCGCGCAGCCTGAAGGGCCTCAAGGACGTCGCCAGGCCCGACGGGGACGAGCCCGCCGTCCCGCTCGCCTCCCCTTCCCGACCGGTGCCCGAGCCGTATCGCGGCCCGACGGCGGGCGAGGTGGGCCACCACCGCGTGCCGCTGGCCGGCTCGTCGGCCGCGGCGTCCGGCGGCCCGGCGGGGACGTCCACCGGGTCCTCGGACGGCCCGGCCGCCGGCGACCTCGACCCCGGGCGCACGAGCCCGAACCCGTGAGTCCGGCCATGAGCGCACGTCCCGACGAGTCGCTGGCCCGCATCCCCGGGCCCTGGACCCATCGTTCCGTCCATGCGGGCAACGGCATGTTCCACGTCGTGGAGGCCGGCGAGGGGCCGCTGGTGCTGTTGCTGCACGGCTTCCCGCAGTTCTGGTGGACCTGGCGGCACCAGCTGGAGTCCCTGGCCGGGGCCGGGTACCGGGCCGTCGCGGTGGACCTGCGGGGGTACGGCGCCAGCGACAAGCCGCCCCGGGGGTACGACCTGCCCTCGCTCGCCGGGAGCATGGCCGGGCTGATCCGCGCGCTCGGCGAGACGTGCGCCGTGGTCGTCGGCCACGACTGGGGCGGCCTGGTGGCGTGGACCATGGGCGCGACCGACCCGAAGGTCGTGCACCGTCTGGTCACCGTGTCCGCCCCGCACCCGCTGCGGCTGCGGCAAGCCGTCCTCGGCAACCCGTTCGGGCGGCCCAAGGCCGGCAGGCACCTTCTGGGGTACCAGCTTCCCTTGCTTCCGGAGCGGCGGCTGACCAAGCACGGCGCCGCGCAGGTGGGGCGGCTGCTCGACGCGTGGTCGGGTCCCGGCGGGTTGCAGGAGGAGGTCACGGCGACCTACCGCGACGCCTTCAGCATCCCCACGGTGGCCCACTGCGCCCTTGAGTACCACCGCTGGTTCGTCCGCTCCCAGCTGCGGCCGGACGGCATGCGTTATCGCAAGCTCATGCGCACCGAGCTGGAGATGCCGACGCTGCAGCTCCACGGCGCGCTCGACACCTGCATGCCGCCGCGCACCGCGCAGGGGTCGAGCCGGTACGTCGCCGCGCCGTACCGCTGGCGGCTGCTGGAGGGCGTGGGACATTTCCCGCACGAGGAGCGTCCTGAGCAGTTCGACGCCGAGCTGCTGGGCTGGCTGGAGGACCCCGAACCCGACAGATGACGATATTTCGTACTGTGGGGTCATAAACCCAGGAGGGACGGACGGTGAGCGGCCACCAGACGGGACAGAACGACCACCACACGGGCCCGCACGCCCACACGGACACAGACGCGGACGCGGACGCGGACGCGCGAGAGACGACTCCGGCCGACCGCGACGCGGACGCGGCGGGACGGGACCGGGATCCGGCGGGACGGCCGCGCAACGCCCGGCCGCGTGACGCGCTGGGCCGCCCGCTCCCCAAGGGCGCGCCGGGCGTGGAGCGCGTCCCCGACGACTACGCCCCGGACGCCGGACGGGCCGTCGCCGACGCCCTCGCCTACCTGGTGGAGGAGCGCCCGTTCCACGCCCACGAGGTGCTGGAGGCGCGCTGGAAGACCGGTCCGCAGGACGAGCGCGAGCTGTGGCAGGGGCTGGCCCAGATCTGCGTCGGTCTGACCCACCTCCAGCGGGGCAACACCCGGGGCGCGGCCACGCTGCTCGACCGCGGCGCCGACCGGCTCGCCCGGTACGACGCCGGGACCGCCGCCACGCACCGTCGTCCTGTCGACCTCACCGCGGCGGTGCGCGCCGCCCGCGAGCTCACCGAGCATCCGGCGACCCCTGCGGCCGAGGCCATCGCCCAGGTCGCGGACGCCTTCAGAGCCTCTCCCGCCGGCCGGTCCTGACAGATCGCCCGGCCTCGCGCCGGGGAGGTCAGTCGCAGTCCTGGGTGTCGACGCGGGCGACCGAGGCGCTGCCCTCGTCGGCGTCGGGACGCACCTCGGCGGCGGTCAGCGCGTATCCGGTGTCCGGCTGGTCGGTCGCCGCCGCGAAGATCACGCCGTAGACCTGGCCGGTCGGGGTGAGCAGCGGACCGCCGGAGTTGCCCGGCTGCACCAGCCCCCGGATGGCGTACACCTCGCGGGTGACCGTCTTGCGCGAGTAGATGTCGGAGGCCTTCGCGTTCTGCTTGACGCGGATGCGGGCCGGCCGGGTCGTGAAGCCCTTGCCCTTCGGGAAACCGGCGATGATCGCGTCGTCCTGGCCCTCGGCGGTGAAGTCGAACTTCAGCGGCGGGACGTCCAGGTCGGGGACGTACAAGATGGCGATGTCCCGGTCGGGGTTGTACAGGACGACCTGGGCGTCGTGCCTGATGCGGTTCTCGTCGGTGACCCGCAGCTCCTGGGTGACACCGGCGACCACGTGCGCGTTGGTCATGATGCGGTGCGGCGCGAAGACGAAGCCGGTGCCCTCGATGAGCTTGCGGCAGGCGGGAGCCGTCCCCTGCACCTTGACGATCGCCCGGCGGGCCCGCTGGAGCTGTGGGCCGCGCACCACGCTGGCGTCCGGCGGCGGCACATCGACGAACGTGCCGCCGCCGATGGCGTTGAACACCTGCGGGAACTCGGAGTTGTCGACGAACTCCTTGAAGGAGAGCTGCCACTCCTTGGCCTTCTCGGGCATCGCCGCGTCGACGGTCCGCAGGAGCAGCGAGCCGTTGGTCTGCTGGTTGAGCCACGGAAAGGGCGCGACGGAGAGCAGCGAGCCGATCAGCCAGGCGATGATCAGGACCGACAGCGCGCTGGTGAAGGTGCCGCCGAGCGCGTCCACGGTGCGGGCGGGCTCCCAGGTGACGTGGCTGCGGACGACCGCGCCGATCGTCGAGGAGGCGAACTGGCCGATCACCGCACCGAGAAAGACGATCACTATGGCGAGCAGGGCCTGCTCGGTGGAGGCGCTCACGACGGCGTGCGCGATCGGCGGCGCGATCAACACCCCGAGGACACCCCCGCCGACGAAGCCGAGGAAGCTGAAAGCCCCGATGATGAACCCCTGCCGATAGCCGGACACGGCAAAGGCGATCACGAGAACAATCAGGATGAAATCGAGGAGATCGCCGCTCACGCCTCAACGGTATCCAGCGCGGCCACGAGCCGTGCACTCGTTGGCTCGATATCGTTGCGGCATGGTATCGATCGGGGGGTCGAACGACGGGCGAGCGGACGGGCGCCCCGGCACGGGCGCCACCGTGCCCGACGGCAGGCCGCAATCCTGGGTCCGCAACCTCCGCTGGATGCGCGCGGACGCGGGCGTGTCTCCGGAGCTGGCGAAACTCGGCGTCGATGAGCTGATCGCCCTCGCTCTGGAGGACGACGACCCTGACGGCCCCCGCAGGTGGAAGGCCGTGGACGCGCTGCACGCCCGAGGCGATCTCGAGACCTTCACCGAGGCCCGGAGGCTGTGCGCGAGCGATTCCCGCGTCGAGCGCGTGCTGGGCGTGGACATCCTGGGCGAGTTGGGCACTCCGCTGCGGCCCTTCGTCGACAAGACGCTGTCGGTCCTGCGTTACCTGGCCGCCTCGGACGACGACGTCCGCGTGCTCCACGCCGTGCTGATCGCGTTCGGGCACCTGCGGGACGGACGAGCCCTCCCGTCGGTCATCGACTTGTCCACGCATCAGGACGCGACCGTCCGCTACGGCGCGGCGTACGCGTTGTCGCACGTCGTCGGCCGTCCGCCGGACCCGGCCGGGCTCGCGGCGCTCCGCCGGCTCGCCACCGACCCCGACGAGGACGTCGCCGACTGGGCGGCGCTGGGCCTCATCCTGCCGTGACCGTCGCCATCCTGCCGTGATCGTCGCTGCTCCCGCTGGGACGGCCCACAGAGGCCGGCCGGTCTAGCGGCGGGCGAGGCGGAGCATCTCGGGGGGCAGTTCCTCGACGCGGCCGCCGTCCCAGGGGCGCTCGAAGCCGGTGGCCGCCAGCAGGTCGTTCAGGATGCCCGCCGTGAACCCCCACACCAGCATTCCGCGCACCTTGAACGCGGGCCCCGCGAAGCCGCCGGGAAGGCGCAGCCGCAGCCGGTTGCCCGGGTCGACCAGTTCGGCGATGGGCACGCGTGCCACGGCGTCGACCTCGTCCGGGGAGGCCGCGTGGACGGCGCAGGGCGTGTGCCACCAGCCGAGCACGGGGGTGACCCTGTTGTCGCTCCGCCAGACGTAGAGCTCGGGAAGCGTGCCGACCACCTGCACGCCGCCGGGTTCCAGACCGGTCTCCTCCTGCGCCTCGCGCAGCGCCGCGCCGACCGGGCCGCCGTCGCCCGGGTCCACGCCCCCGCCGGGGAACGCGGGCTGGCCGGCGTGGTTGCGCCCCTTCGCGCTGCGCTGGATCAGCAGGACGTCGGGGCCGAGCGCCGACTCCCCGAACAACAGCAGGACGGCCGCGGCACGCCCTCCGACGGCCGGCGGGCGCAACGCCGCGGGAACGGGATGGTGGACGGCGTTCGCCGCGAGATCGTTCAACCAGCCGGGCACGGGAGCAGTCATGCCATACCTCCTTGCGGGGAGCAACATCGGCCGCATGCGGCAGCTTCCCGCTTCCCGTGCGAAACCTCGGAACCGGGCCTAGGAGAACGGGCCGGGGCGGACGAGCTTGGCCGCCTGCTCCGGATCGGTGGGGCCCTCGCCGAAGGACGGGCAGAGGCTCGCCAGCGGGCACACGCCGCACGCGGGCTTGCGGGCGTGGCAGATGCGGCGCCCGTGCCAGATCAGATAGTGCGACATGTCAGTCCACTGGCTCTTGGGGATCAGCTCGCCGACCGCGTGCTCGATCTTCACCGGGTCGGTCTCGGTGGTCCACTGGAAGCGCCGGGTGAGGCGCTGGAAGTGGGTGTCGACCGTGATGCCGGGCACGTCGAAGGCGTTGCCGAGGACCACGTTGGCGGTCTTCCTGCCGACTCCGGGCAGTGTGACCAGGTCTTTCAGCTTGCCGGGCACCTCGCCGCCGTAGCGGTCGCAGACGGCCTGGGCCATGCCGAGGATGCTGTTGGCCTTGGCGCGGAAGAACCCGGTCGACCGGATGATCTCTTCGAGCTCGGCCCGATCGGCACCGGCATAGTCGGCTGCGGACCTGTATTTGGCAAAGAGTACTGGAGTAACCATATTGACCCGTTTGTCCGTACACTGCGCTGAGAGGATCGTCGCGACCAGCAGCTCGAGCGGGTTGCCGAAGTCGAGTTCGCAGTGGGCGTCGGGGTAGGTTTCCGCCAGGATTCGAGTCATCCGTCGGGCTCGGCGTACCAGGGCGAGCCGGGACTCCCCGGCGGAGGTCACTTTGCGGGGCACCACGTCAGCCTACGCGGACGGGCTCCATGCGACCCCCTTGATGCAGTACGTCACAATGTCTAGCAGCGAGCGCGATCCCCAAATGTGGCGCGCTGTCGTGGTGGCGCGGCCACTGGACGAGGAGGGCACCGTGAATACCGACGACGTGCTGGGTAGGGCCCCTTTGTTCGCCGCGCTCGACCGCGAGAGCGCCGCCGCGCTCCGCACGGGCATCTCCGAGGTCGAGCTTCACAAGGGGCAGACCCTCTTCAGCGAGGGCGAAACGGGTGACCGGCTCTACGTGGTGCTGGACGGAAAGATCAAACTGATCCGCACCGCGCCCGACGGCCGCGAGAACCTGCTCAGCGTGCTCGGCCCGAGCGAGATGTTCGGCGAGCTCTCGCTGTTCGACCCCCGGCCCCGCACGGCGAGCGCCATCGCCCTGACCGACGTCCGGCTGGCCGGGTTAGGGCACGACGACCTGCGCCCCTGGCTCACCGGACGGCCCGAGGTCGCCCTGCACCTGCTCCGCGCCCTCGCCCAGCGGCTGCGCCGCACCAACGACGTGATGGCCGACCTGGTGTTCACCGACGTGCCCGGCCGCGTCGGCAAGGCGCTGCTGGACCTCGCCGAGCGGTTCGGCCAGCGCACCGATGATGGCCTGCGGGTCCACCACGACCTCACCCAGGAGGAGCTGGCGCAGTACGTGGGCGCCTCCCGCGAGACCGTGAACAAGGCCCTGGCCGACTTCGCGCAGCGCGGCTGGCTCCGCATCGAGGCCAAGGCCGTCGTCATCATGGACGCCGACCGCCTCCAGGCCCGCTCGAGGTAACCGCAAAGACGCCCACCCCACCTCACCCGGCACCAGCGGCAGCCCCGGCCACCCTCGGGTGGTCGTCAGGCTTGATCGGCGACGGACGGACTGGGCGGCTCCAGGCCATCGCGACGGAGACCGGACGAACCGGAGACACAGGCGGACCAGGCGACGCAGGGGGCCGGGCGACGCAGGGGGCCGGGTGACACAGGCGGACCGGGCGACACAGACGGACCGGGTGACACAGGCGGACCGGGCGATCGGCTACTGGGGTTCCAGCGCTTCCAGGTACGACAGTTGCGCGCGCACCGACATCTCGGCCGCCGGCCACAGGCTCTCGGGGACCTCCGCGTAGACGACCCGCACGATCTCCTCCGGTGTCCGGGCGCCCTCGCGGCGCGCCTGCCGGATCTGGTCCAGGCGCTCACGCCGGTGGGCGATGTAGCCGTCCAGGGCGGTGACCGGCTCGGGGAGCAGCGGCCCGTGGCCGGGCAGCAGCGCCCGTACCGCCACGATCTCGGCGCCGGCCCGCAGGCGGTCGAGGCTGCGCAGGTAGTCGCCCAGGTCGCCGTCAGGGGCGATCACGGTGGTGCCGCGGCCGAGGACGGTGTCGCCGGTCAGCATGGCCGCGTCGGCGGGCAGCCAGAAGCACAGGGAGTCGAACGAGTGGCCCGGCGTGCCGATCACCCGCAGCTCCAGATCTCCGGCCGTGACGACGTCGCCGTCACCGAGCCCCTCGTCCCCCAGAACGTGCCGGGGATCGAGCGCGCGGACCCGCGCGCCCACCATCTCGGCGAACCGGCGGGCGCCGCCGCTGTGGTCCTCGTGGCCGTGCGTGAGCAGGATGGCCTCGACCCGCCGCCCGGCGAGGTGACCGGCCACCCGCCGCAGGTGAGCCTCGTCGTCGGGGCCTGGGTCCACGACCAGGGCGCCGGGCGCGCCCGGCTCGGCGATGACCCAGGTGTTGGTGCCGTCGAGCGTCATGGGAGAGGCGTTGGGCGCCAGGACGTTGGTGGCCCGCGCCGTGCCGGCCCCGTCCAGCCCGTCCACGGGGATTGGGAGACCGCTCATGGCAAACGATAATCCTCATCCGGTATGACCAGCCACATCTCGCCGTCCACCTCGGCGGCCCGCGGCTGGAAGGTCACGATCTCACGCTCGCAGGCCAGGACGGCCTCCACCTCGGCGTAGTCGGACATCTCGGTCAACGTGCGGAAGGTCGGCGGCATCAGCAGGATCTCGCCGTTCCTGGCCCGCTCGATCGCCCCGGCCGGGCGCAGCCACGCCACCTCGTCGGCCTCGCCGCCCACGTCGCGGGTGCGCTGGCCGGGCGGCATCGCGGCCACGAAGAAACGGGTGTCGAACCTCTTGTGCTCGACGTCCGGCGTGATCCAGTGGGCCCAGGGCCGCAGCAGATCGGCGCGCAGGACCAGGCTCCGCTTGTTCAGGAACTCTGCGAGCGACAGGCGCCGATCGATCAGCGCCTCGCGGTCGGCCTCCCAGTCGTCGCCGGTGGTGTCGGCGACCACCGTGTCGGGGCTGGGCCCGGCCAGCAGCACCCCGGACTCCTCGAACGTCTCGCGCACGGCCGCGCAGACCAGGCCCCGCGCGGTCGTGGTGTCGGCGCCGAGCAGCCGGCCCCATGTCTCGGGCGCCGGACCGGCCCACGCCACGGCCTGGTCGGCGTCACGCGGATCCACCGACCCACCGGGGAAGACGTACGCCCCCGCCGCGAACGCCATGCTCGCCGCCCGCCGCAACATGTAGACCTCGACCCCACCGGCCGAACCCGCCCCGACCGGACCGCCCACCCCGTCATCGAGCCGCGAACCACCGCCGGACGAACCGGCAGCAGGCGAACCGGCCAAGGACGAACCACTGCCCAACGAAGCAGCCGCAGACGAACCACCGGCGGGCGGGCCGCCGGGGCGGAGGAGGACGACGGTGGCGGCGTCCCTGGCGGGCACCGGGGCGAGCCGCCCGGACAGGATCGCACGGGCGCGCTCGCCGAGTGCTCCAGGGAGCGGGATGCCGTTCATGCCACCTCCGTGGTACGCGGCCGGCTCCATGGTCCAACCGAACGGAACTCGGCCGGACCATGGTGACACGGGCTATCGGACTTCGGCGATGAGCTCCACCTCGACCGGGACGTCCAGCGGGAGAGCGGCGACGCCGACGGCGCTGCGCGCGTGGACGCCCGCGTCGCCGAAGACCTCGCCGAACAGCTCACTGGCCCCGTTGACGACCTTGGGCTGGTCGGTGAAGCCGGGGGCGCTCGCCACGAAGCCGACGACCTTGACGATGCGCACGATGTTCCCCAGCCCGCCCGCGGCCTGCGCCGCGGCCGCGATGCCGTTGAGCGCGCACACCCTCGCCTGCCGCTTGGCCTCCTCGAGCGTCACCTCGGCGCCGACCTTGCCCGTGGCGCCCAGCTTGCCGTCCTCCAGCGGGATCTGCCCCGAGACGTACACATAGTCGCCCGTGCGGACGGCGGGCACGTACGCGGCCAGCGGCTTGACGACCTCGGGCAGGGTGAGCCCGAGCTCCTTCAGACGCTCCTCGGGCGTGCTCATGCCTTCTCCCGCTTCATATAGGCGACAAGCTGCTCCGGGTTGGGCCCCGGGATGACGGTGACGAGCTCCCAGCCGTCCTGCCCCCAGTTGTCGAGGATCTGCTTGGTGGCATGGGTCAGCAGAGGGACCGTCGCATATTCGTAGCGCTTCATGGTGGCACTGTAGACGGGCCGGACCAGTCCAGGCGGCCCGGCCGCCACGGTTGTGGACAACTCCGCCGCGGACGGCCGCCCCTGTGGACGACCGGCCGCGCGGCAGTGTGACCTGCGTCCCAGGTGCGCCCTGAAGAGGGCGGACGGCGAATCGAAAAGTGACCGTTGGGTAGCCTTCGGAGGGTGAGCGCTCGCGACACCGATTGGGACGGCGTACGACTGCACGTCGTCACCGGCAAGGGCGGCACGGGCAAGACCACCGTGGCCGCCGCGCTGGCCCTCGCCCTGGCGGCGGGCGGCAGGAAGGTGCTGCTGGTCGAGGTCGAGGGACGCCAGGGCATCGCCCAGGTCTTCGACATCCCGCCCCTGCCGTACGAAGAACGCAAGATCGCCGTGGCCCCGGGCGGCGGTGACGTGTACGCCCTGGCCATCGACCCCGAAGAGGCCATGCTCGAGTACGTCGAGATGTTCTACGGGATGCGCAGGGCCGGCAAGGCACTGAGCAAGATCGGGTTGGTCGACTTCGCGACGACCATCGCCCCCGGGCTGCGCGACGTGCTCGTCACCGGCAAGACCAGCGAGGCCGTGCGCCGCCGCGACAGGGCCGGCAGGCGCGTGTACGACGCCGTCGTCATGGACGCGCCGCCCACCGGGCGCATCACCCGCTTCCTGAACGTGACCACCGAGGTGGCGGGGCTCGCGCGCATCGGCCCGGTGAAGAACCACGCCGACCTGGTCCGCGGGGTCGTCGCCTCACCCGAGACCGCCGTCCACTTCGTCACCCTGCTGGAGGAGATGCCGGTCCAGGAGACGCTGGACGGCATCGAGAGCCTGCACGAGGCCGAGCTCCCCGTCGGCGGCGTGTTCGTCAACATGGTCCGGCCCGAGCTGCTGCCCGAGGCGGCCCTGGACGCCGCGGCCGACGGAGGCGTCGATCCCGGCGAGCTGGCCCTCGGGCTCAAGGCCGCCGGGCTCGCCGAGGGCGCCGCCGGCGCGTCCGAGATCGCCGAGGCGCTGGCCGCCGAGGTGACCGAGCACGCGCGGCGCACCGCCCTCGAACGCCGCGAACGGGAGTCCCTGGCCCTGGCCAGGACCCCGCAATACGAGCTGCCGCTCCTGCCCGAGGGCGCCGACCTCGCGGGCCTGTACGAGCTGGCCGAGGCGCTGTGCTCCCAGGGAGCGGCGTGAACCCCTCTCCGGGCACCTCGGCAAAGGCCTGCGCACCTGTGAACTCTCGCCCAGGGGGGACCCTCACATGACCGCCTCCACCGCGGCCGCCGCCGGCCATCCCGGGGACGCGCCGCGCCACACCTCGCCGGTCCTGCACATGGACGCCGTCCTGGACGATCCGCACACGCGCATCGTCGTGTGCTGCGGCTCGGGCGGCGTGGGCAAGACCACCACGGCCGCGGCCCTCGGCCTGCGGGCCGCCGAACGAGGCCGGCGCGTCGTCGTGCTGACCGTCGACCCGGCGCGCCGGCTGGCGCAGTCGATGGGGCTCACCGAGCTGGACAACACCCCGCGCCTGGTCGCCGGGGTCGAGGGCCCCGGCGAACTGCACGCGATGATGCTCGACATGAAGCGGACGTTCGACGAGATCATCGAGGCGCACGCCGACCCCGAGCGCGCCCGGCAGATCCTGACCAACCCCTTCTACCAGTCTCTGTCGTCCAGCTTCTCCGGCACGCAGGAGTACATGGCGATGGAGAAGCTCGGCCAACTCCGCCGGTCGGACGAATGGGATCTGATCATCGTCGACACGCCGCCGTCCCGGTCGGCACTGGACTTCCTGGACGCGCCGGAGCGGCTCGGCCGCTTCCTCGACGGGCGGCTCATCAGGATCCTCATGGCCCCGGCCAAGGCGGGGGGCAGGAGCGCGTTCAAGCTGCTCAACGCGGGGTTCGGCCTGGTGGCGGGCGCGATGACCAAGATCTTGGGGGCGCAGTTCCTCAAGGACATCCAGACCTTCGTCGCCGCCCTCGACGCCGTCTTCGGCGGGTTCCGGCAGCGGGCGGAGCAGACCTACCGTCTGCTCCAGGCTCCCGGCACCGCGTTCCTCGTCGTGGCCGCGCCCGAGCGGGACGCGATGCGGGAGGCCTCGTACTTCGTGGAGCGGCTGGCCGAAGAGAGCATGCCCCTGGCAGGTCTGGTGATCAACCGGGTGCACCGCTCATCGGCGCCGTCCCTGTCGGCCGCACGGAGCACCGCGGCCGCCGAGGAGCTGGAGTCGCGCGGCGAGCACGAACTGACGGCCGCCGTGTTGCGGCTTCACGCCGGACGCATGCAGCTCGCCGCGCGGGAGCACCGGGAGCAGGAGCACTTCGCGTCGGCCCACCCCACGGTGCCGATCGCCGAAGTGCTCGCGATGCCGGAGGACGTGCACGACCTCGCGGGCCTGCGCGAGATCGGCGAACTCCTCGCCTCCTGATGTCGTCCGGCGGCGTGCTCCACGACCGTCCGGACGACGCTTCGATCGCCCCCGATGAGATGACTGAGGGGGGCCGTGACCAGCCCCCCGGCGCCTTGGTGGGCCCGAGGCGACCGCCCCGGCCCCTGAACTCAGCCGGCGATCAACTCGTTGGTCCGCTCGTACTCTTCCTTCGCGACCTCCAGGAGGTCACGCCATGAGGTGACATCCGGCCGGCGCCTCAGCAACGCACGCCGCTCTCGCTCGGTCATCCCGCCCCAGACCCCGAACTCGATGCGGTTGTCCAGTGCGTCCGCGAGGCACTCCGTACGGACCGGGCACCCTCGGCAGATGAGTTTCGCCCTGTTCTGGGCGGCACCCTGCACGAACAACGCGTCAGGATCCGCACCTCGACAGGCGGCACGGGAGGTCCAATCCGTGATCCACATTTCGACCCCACTCCCCTATAGGTGGTCAGTCGTCACTTGGCGGCCGACGGGCGCGGGCGTCGAGCCTCCTTATTCAGTTGCCGCAGAGGAGAACGTACGCAACCAGACGTTGGGACCGACAGACCCCGGGCGGGTCAATTTCCCGCATGGTCATGTCAGGCCATGTGGCCGGGAATGACTAGTCCTCCCCTCGGCGGGTAGCGCCCGAGTCAATGCGAAATGGACTTTGGGTACCTATTGAGTCAGTGGTTCGACATACCCTTGGTCTCGTGCGAGCTCAACGCAAGGGTCTGGGATCCGTAGTAGCGAACCTGGTGCGGCTCATCGCGGCCGCCGTCGCCGCGGGCGTGCTCGCCGCGGCCGTCGCGCTGCCCACCGTCGGCGGGGCCGGCATAGGGGTCAAGAGCGCCTCCGACGTGCTCAATCTCAAGCCCGAAGACCTCAAGGAGCCCGATCTCCCGGAGAAGACGGAGATCAAGGACTCCAAGGGCAAACTGATCGCACAGTTCTACTACCAGAACCGTGAGTCCGTGCCGCTGGACAAGGTGGCCCCGGTCATGCGGCAGGCGATCATCTCCATCGAGGACTTCCGCTTCTACGAGCACGGCGCCCTCGACCTGGAGGGCTTCGCCCGCGCGATGATGAAGAACTTCCAGTCGGGCGGCGTCTCCCAGGGCGGCTCCTCGATCACCCAGCAGTACGTCAAGCAGGTGCTGCTGAACAAGGCGGAAACCAAGGAAGAACAGCTGGCGGCCATCGCGCCGACGGTCTCGCGCAAGCTCAACGAGCTGCGCTACGCCATGGGCATCGAGAAGAAGTACACCAAGGACGAGATCCTCGAGCGCTACCTCAACATCGCCTATTTCGGCGCCAGCGCGTACGGCATCCAGGCCGCGGCCAAGCGGTTCTTCGACAAGCCCGCCTCCAAGCTGAACCTCGAAGAGGCCGCCACGCTCGCCGGAGCGGTGCAGAACCCCAACGCCACCGACCCGAACCTCGGCAAGCAGCACAAGGCGGCCCTGCTGGCCCGCCGCAACACCGTCCTGGACCGCATGCTCGAGCTGAAGAAGATCACGGCCGAGCAGGCGACGGAGGCCAAGGCCAAGAAGCTCGTCTTCAAGGACAAGGACATCCCCGGTGGCTGCGAGGAGAGCAAGTACCCGTACTTCTGCATGTACGTGCAGAACGAGATCCGCAACGACCCGCAGTTCGGCAAGACCCAGAAGGCCCGCGAGGAGTTCCTCAACCGCGGCGGCCTGACCATCAAGACCACGCTCGACACCAAGATGCAGAAGGCCGCCGACAAGGCCATCAAGAAGTGGGTCTTCGCCTCCGACAAGCCCGTCGCCGCCGAGGCGCTGGTCGAGCCGGGCACCGGTGAGATCAAGACCATGGCCGCCAGCCGCAAGTACGGCCGGAGCAAGAAGAAGAACCAGTCCACCTACAACCTGGTCGCCGACGCCGCGCACGGCGGCGGCACCGGCTTCCAGGCCGGTTCCACCTTCAAGGTCTTCACCCTCACCACGGCGCTCAAAGAGGGCATGAAGTTCCACGACGGCATCAACTCCGGCAGCAGCTTCCAGGCCAACGGCTACAGCGACTTCAAGAACTGCAAGGGCGAGAACGTCGGCGACCCGAGCCACGTCGCGCACAACGCCGAGGGCGGCGGCGGCTTCAGGACGCTCCAGACCGGCACCTGGGGGTCGGTCAACACCTTCTTTCTCGCCCTGGAGAAGAAGGTCGGCCTCTGCGACGTGGTCAAGACCGCCAAGGACCTCGGCATCAAGCGCTCCGACGGCGGCAAGCTCCAGGAGGTCGAGACCTTCACCCTGGGCGTCAACGAGATGGACCCCGTCACCGTGGCCAGCGCCTACGCCGCGCTCGGCGCCCGCGGCAAGTACTGCGAGCCGATGGCGATCACCTCGATCACCGACCGCACCGGCAAGACCACCGACTTCAAGCCCTCGTGCAAGCAGGCCATCGACGAGAAGGTCGCCGACGCGGTCTCCGACATCCTGTCCGGCGTGTTCACCAAGGGCACGATGAAGGGCGTCGGCGGCATCGGCCGGGACGCGGCCGGCAAGACCGGCACCACCGACGGCGAGATGACGGCCTGGTTCGCGGGATACACCCCCGACCTCGCCGGCGCGGTGAGCCTGGGCGACCCGCGCGGCTCCTACACCCACCCGCTGCGCAGCATCACCATCGGCGGGCGCTACTACAGCGAGGTGTTCGGCGCCACCATCTCGGGCCAGATCTGGAAGGCCACGATGCTCGACGCCCTGTCCGACATCGCACCCTCGTCCTTCACCCCGCCCGACATGAGCCGCTTCGGCGGCTGCAGCGGCGGCTGCGCGCCCAAGCCCCCGAAGGACCCGATCGAGAACAACGGCACCGGCTACCCGGTGCCCGACGACCACAGGCCGGACCCGAACCTCGGCGGCCCGGACAACAACCGCGGCAAGGGCAAGCGCGGCGGCGGCAACCGCGGGGCCGACATCACCCCCGTCACCCCCGTGCTCCCCGGCAACTGAGCCGCCGGCGATCCCTCGAAGCGCCCTCCCCGGGTCACCGGCGGAGGGCGCTTCTCATCTCGGATCTCACTCAGGAGGCCAGCCGGGCGCGGACCGCCTGCGCCACCCGGCCGCCTTCGGCGCGGCCGGCGACCTTCGGGTTGAGGACCTTCATGACCTGCCCCATGGCCTTCGGCCCCTCGGCCCCGCTCTCGGAGATGGCCTCCTGGACGAGCCGGTCGAGCTCCTCGTCGCTCAACTGCGCCGGGAGGTACTCCTCGAGCACGGCGTGCTCGTCCTGCTCCGCCCGCGCCTGCTCGGCCCGGCCGGCGCCCGCGAACGCCTCCGCGGCCTCCCGGCGCTTCTTGGCCTCCCTGACCAGGACCTTCACCACTTCGTCGTCGCTGAGCTCGCGCGCCGACCTGCCCGCGACCTCCTCGGTGCTGACGGCGGCGAGGGCCATGCGCAGCGTCCGGGTCCGCACCTCGTCACGGGCCTTCATCGACGTCGTGAGGTCGGCCTTCAGCTTGTCCTTCAAAGCACTCATGAGCACCATCTTGCCGTGTCCCCGCACCACGATCACCGCCATTTCCCCGCTCACCCCGTCAAGCCTCGCCCAGCACGGACCACCACGGTCCGCGCTCGGACATCGGCGAGCGCTCAGCACCGCAATCAGGACCACCAGACGTCCAGGCCCACATTGAGTGAGCATCCAGCACCCGGGACCACGGTCGGACATCAGCGAGCAGCAGGGACCGCGCTCGGGCATCATTGAGGGGTGAGGAAAGCTGCCGCGGTACCCCTGTCCCTGCTCGGTCTCGGCGTCGCCGGGCTCGGCTACGCCTCGGTGATCGAGCGCAACTGGTTTCGGCTCCGCCGTTTCGACGTGCCGGTGCTCGCCCCCGGCCAGCGGCCGGTACGCATCCTCCAGATCTCCGACCTGCACCTCACCCCAGGGCGCACCCGCCTGATCAACTGGGTCAGGTCCCTGGACGCGCTCAACCCCGACCTCGTGGTGAACACCGGCGACACCCTCGCCCACCCCGACGCCGTCCCCGCCTACCTGAGCGCCGTCGAGCCCCTGCTGTCGCGCCCAGGCCTGTTCGTCTACGGGTCCAACGACCTGTACGCCCCCCGGCCCAAGAACCCCGCCCGCTACCTCTGGAGCTCCTCCAAGGGCCCCAAGCAGTCCGTCCCCAACCTCCCGTGGCCCGAGCTCGGCGCGGGCATGACCGCCGCGGGCTGGCTCGACATGAACAACACCACGGCGCGGGTCAAGGTCGGCGACCTCGACGTGCACGTGGGCGGCATCCACGACTCCCACATCAACCGCGACCGGTACGACGAGATCGCCGGCCAGGCCCCCGCGGACGCCGACCTCCGCCTCGGCGTGATGCACTCCCCCGATCCCGCCAACATGTCCCGCTTCGCCGCCGACGGCTACCAGCTCCTGCTGGCGGGCCACACCCACGGCGGCCAGCTCTGCATCCCCTTCTACGGCGCCCTGGTGACCAACTGCGGCATCGACCGCGCCCGGGTGAAGGGCCTGCACCGCCACGACTCGGCCTGGCTTCACGTCTCCGCCGGCCTCGGCACCTCCCCCTACGCCCCGGTCCGCTTCGCCTGCCCCCCCGAGGCCACCTTGCTCACCCTCGTCCCCCGCCGCCCTCCCACCGCCTCCTGATCTCCACATCCCCTGTCCCCACGACTGGATGACGCGAGCACCACCAAAGTCCGCTAGACTCATGCGAGCACAAGCAAAGCGCCTGTGCACCGGGGTGTAGCGCAGCTTGGCAGCGCGCTTCGTTCGGGACGAAGAGGCCGTGGGTTCAAATCCCGCCACCCCGACCCAGAAGTACCAGCCCAGAGGCCGGTTCCGATCATCGGACCCGGCCTTCTGCGTTGCTGGGTGACTAACTGAGTGACCACCCGCAACGAGCCCACAGCGGCGCTACAGCTCCCCGAAAATCGTTCTACGCCGCGAGCAAGCACGCCCTGGTCGGCCTCGTCCGGTCCCCACCGCCACGCTCCTGGCCCGCGACGGCGTCCACGTCAACGCGCTCTGCCCATGCCTGGTCGACACCCCGCTGCCCGACCCGTTCCGCCAGCTGCTTGCCGACGCGGGACACGCCTTCGCCAGCCCGTGCCAGGCGGCCGATGCGGTGGAGGCCATCCTGGCCGGCGGGCGGAGCGGACAGGCCTGGATCGTCCTGAACGGGCGGCCCCCTACCCGGCGCGATTCCCCGACGTCACGATCGACGAAGAGTGGTGTGCCCCGAGTTCCGTGGAGCTGAATTACTAGATCTCATGCCACGGTGGTGTTCTCGAACTCTATCGGGGTCAGCATGCCCAGGCTGCTGTGGCGTCGTTGCCGGTTGTGCCAGATTTCTAGGTATTCGAAGATGGCGTTGGCAAGTTCGATCCGGGTGTTCCAGCGTCGGCGGTCGAGGAGTTCGACCTGCATGCGCGACCAGAACGATTCCATCATGGCGCCTGCGAAGCAGTCCCCGACGCTGCCCATGGAGGGCAGCAGGCCGGAGTCCTTGGCGCGCTGGGTGAAGGCCCAGGAGGCGAACTGGACGCCCCTGTCGGAATGGATGATCGTGCCCACCGGCGTGCGGTTGTCGATGGCCAT